>MNTB01000031.1 GCA_001916775.1 Firmicutes bacterium CAG:321_26_22
TTGGTAATAATGAGAGAGATAATAATACTATTACTTATCGTATGTTTGGTAAAGAGAATAGTACTACTATAGAAAGAGATGAATTTATTGATATGATTACTAAGCAAGTAGAAGAATACAAATAATAAAAGTGTAAAGTAACTATATGTTACTTTGCATTTTTTCTTTGATTTGGTATAATATGTATAGAGAGGTATTATGGAAGATAAAGCAAGAGAATTACTTAGAATATTAAATGATAATGGATATGCTGCTTATATAGTAGGAGGTTATACTAGGGATGTATTACTTGGAAGAAAGAGTAATGATATTGATATATGTACTAGTGCTACTCCTAAAGAGATACTAGATATATTTGAGGATGTTAAGGTATCTGATATGCAATATGGTAGTGTTGTTATTACTTATAAGGGATATAAGTTTGATGTTACTACTTTTAGAAAAGAGATTAAGTATGAATCTAATCGAAGGCCTATTAAGATTAAGTATATTAGGGATATAAAGAAGGACTTACTTAGAAGAGACTTTACGATTAATACTTTATGTATTAATGATAAGGGTGAAGTTCTTGATGTATTAGGAGTAAGAAGTGACTTGGATAATAGGATACTTAGAACAGTGGGTAATCCTAGATATAAGATTAAAGAGGATTCTCTTAGAATACTTAGATGTATTAGATTTGCTACTATTCTGGAGTTTGATATTGAGAAGAAGACCTACTACTACTTAGGAAAGTATGGATATTTATTAAAGAAATTATCTATGGAGAGAAAGAAAGAGGAATTAGATAAGATATTTTCTTCTAAGAATAAAGAGAGGGGTAGAAGGTTAATACTTGATCTTAATCTTACTAATGTACTTGGTATTAATAATCTTAGTAATATTATACTATGTACTGATTTAATTGGTATATGGTGTCAGTTAGAAGTAGAGGATATTTATCCTTTTACTAAAGTTGAGAAAGAGCAGATTCTTTGTCTTAGAGAGTTACTTAAGTATGATGAAATTGATAATTATTTATTATATAAATATGGTTTGTATTTATGTACTGTCTATGCTGATATTAAGGGGTTATCAAAGAGAAATTTAAACAAGATGCAGAGTGAATTACCAATATTTACTAGAAGAGATATTGTTATTCATGGTAATGATATTAGTAAAATATTAGGAAAAGAACCTGGTAAATATATTAAGAATATTATGGATGATATTGAGAAGAAGATATTATATAATAAACTTGCTAATACTTATGATGATATTAAGAGATATGTTATAGATAATTATATGGAATAAGACTTATGTCTTTTTTCTTTTTATTTGCATATTACTTAGTATGAAATATATACTTATAATAATGTGTTTATTTATATGTTCTTGTAGTTATAAAGATAATAGAGAAGATTATAATTTTCTTGAAGATAATTCTATTAGATTTATTAAAAATGATACTGGGATTATATTACTTATTAATAAGAATGATATTTTTTATAAGGTAATATTAAATGATATAGATGATATTTATTATGATCATGTTATTGATATTAATAAGACTAGGTATTTTTGTAATAATGATATTATTTATAGAAGGGATGATAAGATAGAGATTATGATGAATAATAAGAGGTTATGTATTTATATGGATAGGTATAAGGATAGTGATTATAGGGATTGTAATTTTATATATTTATATGATATAAATAAAGATTTCTATATAGAATTAAATGATAATATGGTACTTTTATATGATAGTTATACTAAGTTTAATTATAGGTTTATGTATATGTTAGCTAAAGTATGGATTGATTCTTATACTATAGATAATGATTGTTATACTACAATTACTTTTGAAGGGGATGATTATACTGTAACATCATATAAAAGAAGAGGAAAAACTATTCACAAAAAGTTAATTTCATAGTATAATAAGAACAGTTATAGTGAGGGAATTAATGAAAAGAAAGAAGAAGAATATTATTTGTTATATTATTGTTATTATAGTTATAATTATTTTAATACTTAGTATATTTATTGTTCCGGTAAGTAGAAATAATAAATATAAGAAGGGTATATTAAATGATATATATAGTAATACTGATATTAAAAATATTAGTTATTATAATAAGAGTAATAATTATTATATAGTTAAAGATGATAAATATGTTTATGTATTTGATTTGAATTATGATAAGGTATATAGTAAAGATATTAGTGAATTATCTGCTAGTAAGTTAGATATTGTTTATAGAAGAAGTAATATCTACTACGAAGATAAAGTAAGAGATAAGGATAAACTTACTTATAAATATTATGATGTTAGTACTTTAGAAGAGGTATTTGATATAGATGTAGGAGGTATATGATGGAAGGATTAGAGAAGATACTTAGGATGAAACCTATTGTGTTACCGAGATATTTATTTAATTATTATTTAAGACTTGGTATTACTGCTGAGGAACTTATTATACTTATATTTGTTATTGATGAGGGAGATAAGGTTATATATGATCCTAGTTCGATAGGAGAGTCTCTTGGTATGGATAAGTATAAGGTTATGGAGTTACTTAATAATCTTAGTGAGAAGAAGATTATATCTATTATTGTTGAGAAGAATAGTGATGGTAAGAGTGCTGAATATATATCTTTAGATTTGCTATATAGTAAGATTATGTCTTTAGTTATTGATAAGAAAGATGAAGAGAAGACTTTGGATAATAGTGATATTTATTCTGTATTTGAAAGTGAGTTTGGTAGGACTATATCTCCTATGGAATGTCAGGTTATTAATGGTTGGATAGAGGATAATTTTTCTCATGAACTTATTATGGAGGCTTTAAAAGAGGCTATATATAATGGGGCTAATAGTCTTAGATATATTGAGACTGTTCTTTATACTTGGAGAAAGAAAGGTTATAAGACTAAGAGAGATGTTATGGCTGCTAAAGAAAAGATGAGAGAGAGTAAGAAAGAAGATAGAGAAGTCTTCTACTATGATTGGTTAAATGATGATTAATAAGATAATTGATTACTTAGATTATTTATTTCCTAATCCTAAGTGTGAGTTAGAGTATAGTAAAGATTATGAGTTATTACTGGCTATTGTTATGAGTGCACAGACTACTGATAAGAGAGTTAATATGGTTAATAGGGTTTTATTTGGGAAGTATGATTCTTTAGAGAAACTTAGTAAGGCTGATATTAAAGATATTGAAAGTATTATTAGACCTATTGGTACTTATAAGAAGAAGGCTATATTTATTAAAGAGATTGTTAATAGATTGATTAGTGATAATATTAAGATTATTCCTAATGATAGGGAATATTTAAGTAGTTTACCTGGTGTAGGGAGAAAGACTATTAATGTATTTTTATCTGTTATATATAATGAACCTTTAGTAGCGGTGGATACTCATGTTAATAGGGTTAGTAAGAGACTTGATTTAGCTGATGAAGATGATAATGTACTTGAAGTAGAGAATAAACTTAATTATTTATTTCCTAAAGATAGTCTTAGTAAGATTCATCATCAACTTGTATTTTTTGGTAGATATAAGTGTAAGAGTATTAATCCTCTATGTGATGATTGTAAATTAAAAGATATATGTAAATATTATTCTATGCACTCTAAGTCTAAATAGTCTTAGAGTGTTCTTTTTAGCTTATAATCTAAAAAGAAATATCAACCATATCTATTATATTCGGGGTTAATACTTAATTGATATGGCTTTTTTCTTTTAGTTTTAACTGTAAATATGATAGGTCTAATGAGACTCCAATATAGACTAAGAATTAGGCTAGATTGGACATGAAAATACCTTGGATTTTCATGAAAGGTAAATAAATAGTTAGTATTGATTTAAGATAATAAATATTATATAATACTAAGTAGTTAAAGAGGTAATAGTATGAAGTTTAAAAGAATATATATAGAAATAACTAATATTTGTAATTTAAAGTGTTCTTTTTGTAGTAATAGTAAAAGAAATAAAAAAGAAATGAGTATAGATGAATTTGAATTAGTTATGAGTAAGATTACTATGTATACTGATTATATTTATTTACATGTTAAGGGAGAAACTCTTAGTCATCATTATTTAGATGATATACTAAGTATATGTAAGAAATATAATAAAAAAGTATGTATTACTACTAATGGGGTATTTCTTAAAGATAGATTAGATATACTAAGTAAGTATGATAATATATATCAAATAAATATATCACTACATAGTGAGAATAATAAAGATAATTATTTAGAAGATATATTTGAAGTAGTAGATAATTTAGAATATCCTTATATTAGTTATAGATTTTGGACATTAGATAAGAGTTTAGATACTTTAAATAATAAATATTTAGATATGATTAGACTTAAATATAAAGTAAATGAATTATATGATAAGATGAAGTTAGATAATAAAGTTTATTTAAGTTTAGATAGTAAGTTTGATTGGCCTAGTACTAGTAGTAGTTATTATAAAGAAGAAGGAACTTGTTTAGGTGGTAAAAGTCAACTAGCTATATTATCAAATGGAGTAGTTAGTATCTGCTGCTTAGATAGTGAAGGAGAAAGTAATTTAGGTAATATCTTTACTGATAGTATGGAAGATATTATAAGTAGTGATAAGTTTAAAAATACTATTAGGGGATTTAATGATAATAAAGTATATTTAGATATATGTAAACATTGTTCTTATAAAGAAAGATTTAATAAGAAGAATTATTACTAATCTATTGTTTAAAACAAATATTGTAAAGAAAGAGTAAATAATAAGTAAAAATATTTTTACTTTTTTTCTTTTGTGGTATACTAAGTATAAGCGAGGTATTTATATGTGTGGAATTAATGGAATTATAAGTAAAGATAAGAATAAAGATAAATTAATTAAAAGTATGAATGAAAAGATACTTCATAGGGGACCTGATGCTGAAGGTATATTTGTAGAGGGTGATGTTGCTTTAGGGCAAAGAAGATTATCTATTATTGATTTAGCAGGAGGTAATCAACCTATATATAATGAAGATAAAAGTATTCTTATTATGTATAATGGTGAAGTATATAATTATAAAGAATTAAAAGAAGAACTTACTGAGTATAAATTTGAAACTGAATCTGATACTGAAGTAGTATTACATGGTTATGAGAAATGGGGGCATGATTTACCTAAGAAATTAAGAGGTATGTTTGCTTATGCTATTTATGATAAGAATAAGGGAGAGATATTTATATCAAGAGATCAGTTTGGTATTAAACCTTTATATTATTATCATGATGGCGATACGATATTATTTGGTTCAGAGATTAAGAGTTTTCTTTCTTATCCTAAATTTAAGAAAGTACTTAATAAAGAATTATTAGGAGCTTATTTGACATTTAGTTTTACTCCTACTGATGAGACTTTCTTTAAAGGGGTATATAGACTTCCTAGTGGACACTCTATGACAATAGATGTAAAGAAGAGAAAGATTAAAATAGATAGATATTTTAAAGTAGAATTTGGTAATACTGATAAGAGTTTTGATGAAGTAGTAAAAGATATTAGTACTGCTATGAAAGATTCTACCGAGCATCACTTAATTAGTGATGTTGAAGTTGGTTCTTTTTTATCTAGTGGTGTTGATTCTTCTTATTTAGTTAGTCTTGCTAAACCGGATAAGACTTATACTATTGGTTTTGATTTGGCTAAGTATAGTGAAATTGATTATGCTAAAGATTTAACTGATAAACTTAATATTAAGAATATTAGTGAAAAGATTAGTAAAGAAGAATATATGAATGCTTTAAGTGAAGTATATTACCATATGGATGAACCTACTGCGGATGGATGTGCTATTGCTGTATACTTTTTATCTAGACTTGCAAGCAAGGATGTAAAGGTTGTTTTATCGGGTGAAGGTGCTGACGAATTCTTTGGGGGATATAATAGTTATGATGATAATTTTTATACTAAACTTCCTTTCTTTATTAGAAAGAGTATGGCTAGTATTTGTAAGATTCTTCCTAAGAATAAGATTACTAGATATATTATAAGAAGAGGATTACCATTAGAAGAATCTTATGTTAGTATTAATAGAACTTATTATGATGATGAACTTAAAGATGTATTAAAGATAGATAATTATATTAAGAATAAGGATATTGTTAAAGATGTTTATGATGAATATAAAGATTATAATAAACTAGATAGGATGCTAGCAGTTGATATTAGATATTGGCTTAGTAATAATATTCTTACAATAGTAGATAAGATGACTATGGCTCATTCTATTGAATCTAGAGTACCATTTACTGATATGAAAGTATTTGATGTTGCTAGAATGTTACCTAAGAATTATAAGGTAAGTGATGGTACTACGAAAGTGGCTCTTAGAAATGCCGCTAGAAAGGTAATACCTAATGATGCATGGAAAAAGAAGAAACTTGGTTTTCCTGTTCCTATTAGGGAATGGATAAGAGAAGATGACTTTTATGAAGAGATTAAAAATACTTTTAATACTGATATTTCTAAAGAATTATTTAATAATGATTATTTAATTAAAATATTAGATGAACATAAGAATAGAGAGAAAGATAATTATAGAAAGATATGGGCGGTATATAGTTTTCTTAAGTGGTATGATGAGTATTTTGTTAAGAGATAGAAAAATAGTGAATATTTGAGAAAAATTATAAAATAAGAAAAAGATATAGTAAAAATATTATGAGAAAAAGTACTAATGTGATTTAGTACTTTTTAGTTATCTTTGTTATTTGTAGTTATTACTAGTTCTTCAAGGGTATTGTTAATCATTTTTAACATAAATTCTATAAAGATAGTAGAGTCACCGTTTATATTACAAGTATTGATTGCTTCATAATATTCATTTTGATATTTTTTTATTTGATTTTCAATAGTTACATATTTGAATATTTCACGCCATTTAGATAAAATAACATTTTGCCATAGTCTAGCCATTCTACCATTACCATCACTAAATGGATGGATAAAAACAAATTCATAGTGAAAAACTGAAGACATTATTAATGGATTTATTTCATCTTTATAGTTATTCATCCAAGTAAATAAATTATCTATAAGTTCAGGAACTAACTTTGGCCCTGGAGCCATAAATATTATGTTATCACCATCGAATACTCCTTCATCACCATTTCTAAATTCACCAGCATCTTTTATAGTAAGAAAAGTCATAATACCATGAATTCTTTTTAATTCATCTACTTTATAAGGATTTATATTTTCTAACTCTTCATAGGCATCATAGGCATTTTTTACTTCTTGAATTTCTCTTTGTGAACCTATAACAGTTTTTCCATCAATTACATCTTTTACTTGATTTAAAGTTAATGAATTATTTTCTATTGCTAAAGAAGAATGAATAGAATTGATTGTGTTATTCTTTCTTAAAATAGGTTTTTTATCTATATTAGTATAGTTATTAAGTCTACCAACTTTTTCCATAATACTTGAAGTTAAGGCAAGTATATCGTTAGTAATAGTAAATGGAGGAATATAATTATTCATAAATATCACCAATCTTTCTATAATTATTGTAACAAAAATATTATTAAAAATCTACAACAAATTGTTTATTTTATATTTAAAATATGATAAAATACTATGGAAGAAAGAAGGAAGAAGTATGAAGGTAGGTATATGTTCATTAGGATGTAAAGTTAATATATATGAAAGTGAACTTGTTACTAATATATTAAAGAATAATAATTATGAGATAGTTGATTTTGAAGATAAGGCTGATATTTATATTATTAATACTTGTAGTGTTACTAATGAGAGTGATAAGAAATCTAGAAAGATGATAAATAGGGCTAAGAAGAATAATCCTTCTGCGATTATAGTAGTTATGGGCTGCTACAGTCAGGTTAATGCTGATGATATTGATGTTGATATTGTTCTTGGTAATAAAGATAAGTCAAGAATAGTAGAGATAATTGAGGATTATATTGAGACTAAAGAGAAGAAGAAGATTATTTATGATCTTAGTAAAGTGGATTTTGAGAAGATGGAGATTAGTAGTTTTGATAGTCATACTAGGGCTTTTGTTAAGATTCAAGATGGTTGTAATGCTTTTTGTTCTTACTGTATTATTCCTTATACTAGGGGTAGAGTTAGAAGTAAGAATAAAGATGATGTTATTAGAGAAGTTACTAAATTAGTTAATGAGGGATATAAAGAGATTGTTCTTACTGGTATTCATACTGGCAAGTATGGTATAGATATTAATAGTAGTTTGGAAGAATTACTTAATGAATTAGTGATGATTCCTAATATTTATAGAATTAGATTATCTTCAATTGAGATTAATGAGATTACTCCTGGTATTAGAAATTTACTAAAAAATAATAAAGTTATGGCTAAGCATTTACATATACCTCTTCAATCTGGTAATGATAAGATATTAAAATTAATGAATAGAAGATATAATACTAGTGAATTTTTAAGTATGGTAGATAGTCTTAGAGATATTGATGATATTTCTCTTACTACTGATTTAATAGTGGGCTTTCCTAAAGAGAGTGATGATGATTTTAATGATACTATGAATACTCTAAGAAAGATTGGTTTTACTAAGATACATACTTTTCCATATTCTAGAAGAAAAGGTACAGTAGCGGATAAAATGGATGGTCATATTGATGGTACTACTAAGAAAAGAAGAGTTCATGAAGTACTTGCTTTATCTAATGAATATGAGAATAAGTTTTATAATAGTAAGATTGGTAAGGCATATGATGGGGTAGTTGAAATACATGATAATGGTTTGGTAGTAGTACATACTTCTAATTTTATACCAGTTATTATTAATGATAAGGTAGAGAATAATAGTATAGTTAATGTTATGATTGAAAAAGTAGAGGGACTTAATGTTTATGGAAGAATAGTATAACTATTCTTCTTTTGATTATGGGAAATTATGTTATGTAATTGACATTAAAATAGGGAAATGTTATAATTTATAGCGTAATATTTGTAAGAAATAACATAAAATATTAGATGGAGGTATGTATGTTAAAGTTATTAAAGAATTTAAATAAAAAGGATTGGTTATATGTATTTATATCTGCTATTTTGATTGTATTTCAGGTATGGTTAGAACTTAAGATGCCGGATTATATGTCCAATATTACTCAGCTTGTTCAAACTAAGGGGGCTGCGATGAGTGATATTTTAAGAGAAGGTGGATATATGCTACTATGTGCTTTTGGTAGTTTGGTATCGGCTTTTATAGTGGGTTATTTTACTTCTAGTATATCTGCTTCTTTTTCTTATCGTACTAGAGGTAAGTTATTTAGAAAGGTTGAAGATATTAGTACTTATGAGATAAAGAAATTTTCTCCTAGTAGTTTGATTACTAGAACTACTAATGATATTACACAGATTGAATTTCTTATTGCAATGGGACTTACTTTAATGATTAAGGCTCCTATTACAGCGGTATGGGCTGTTACTAAGATTGTTAATAAGAGTATTGAATGGAGCATTTTAACGGGAGTAGCAGTGCTTGTACTTCTTATTACTATTGGTATTATTATGATTATTGTTATGCCTAAGTTTAAGATAGTACAAGAACTTCTTGATAAGGTTAATATGGTTATGAGAGAGAATTTAACTGGTATTAGAGTTGTTAGGGCATTTAATGCTGAAGAATATCAAGAAGATAAGTTTGAAGGTATTAATAACAAGCTTACTAAACAGCAGATTTTTAATCAGACTGCATTTAATTATTTGAGTCCTATTATGTATTTGGTTATGTATTTTTTAACGCTTGGTATTTATTTTATAGGGGCTATTCTTATTAATGATGCTGGTATGGGGGATAAGATTGTTTTGTTTGGTAATATGATTGTTTTTTCTTCTTATGCTATGCAGGTTATTATGTCTTTTTTAATGCTTGCTATGATATTTATGATGATACCTAGAGCTAGTGTATCCGCTAAGAGGATTAATGAGGTACTTGATACTCCTATTAGTGTTAAAGAAGGAACTGTTACTGAGAATAATAGTGATATTAAGGGTACTGTTGAATTTAAGAATGTTTCTTTTAAGTATCCTGATGCTGATGAGTATGTTCTTGAAGATATATCGTTTAAGGTTAATAAGGGAGAAGTTATTGCTTTTATTGGTTCTACTGGTAGTGGTAAATCTACTTTAATTAATTTGATACCTAGATTTTATGATGCTACTAGTGGGGAGATACTAGTAGATGGTATTAATGTTAAAGATTATAATTTTGAGTATTTGAATAATATAGTAGGTTATGTACCACAGAAGGCTGTTATGTTTTCAGGAAGTGTTTTATCAAATATTACTTTTGGTAAGAATAGACATGGTAAACCTTCTAAAGAAAGAGTAAAGGCTGCTATTAGGGTATCACAAGCTGAAGAATTTGTATCTAAATTAGATGGTAAAGAGAAAGCGCATATTGCTCAAGGTGGTACTAATGTTAGTGGTGGTCAAAAGCAGAGATTATCAATAGCGAGAACGATTGCTAGGGATCCAGAAATATATATTTTTGATGATTCTTTTAGTGCACTTGATTATAAGACTGATAGTACTTTAAGAAGTGAACTTAAGAAATATACTAAAGATGCTACGGTTATGATAGTAGCTCAAAGAATTGGTACGATACTTAATGCTGATAAGATTGTTGTTTTAGATAATGGTAAATGTGTTGGTATTGGTACGCATAAGGAATTAATGAAGAAGTGTAAAGTATATAAAGAGATTGCTTTATCACAGGTATCAAAGGAGGAACTTGAAAATGTCTAGTAATGAAAAAGAGAGAAATAGTCATTCTAGAGGTCATGGACCGATGAGAGTAAGTGAAAAGCCAAAGGATTTTATGGGTTCTATTAAGAAACTTATGAAGAGTCTTAGTAGTTTTAAGATACTTATATTTATTGCTCTTGTATTAGCGGCTTTATCTTCTATTCTTTCACTTATTGCTCCGAATAAGTTATCTGATTTGACTGATGAGATTACTAAGGGTATTACGATTAATACTTCTAATATGAAAGAGTTAGAAGAGGATCTTACTAAGAATATTAGTGATATTGGGAATATTTTAGGTATTAATTTAGATGAAAAGATGATATATAGGGTTAATTCTTCTGGTATTAGTAGTGAAGATAAGATTAAATTTAATGATACTTTAAAAAGTATTAGTAGTAACCAGGAATTGATACTTAAGTATTTTAGTGAGTTACCTGATAGTGTTCTTGATATTATTATTGGTGATAGTACTTATAATGATATTTATATTAGTAAAGAGGATAAGATCACGACGATTAGGGCTTTTAGTGATATCGATGTTGATAATAAGAAATTTAATGGTATTAGTAGTTTTCCTGATAGTATGAAGAAGGCTTTATTTCCTGATACTGTGATTGATGGAATAGAGATTAGTACTGATGATAAAGTAGAGTTTATTACTTTGATGGCTGGTAGTGATAGTTCTTCAGTTAATGAGATGTATAAGGTTATGGAGAATCTTCCTATTAGTGTGCAGAAGGTTATTGGACCTAAGATGGATATGGATAAGATTAAGAGCATTGCTATATTACTTGCTTGTTTATATATTATTAGTGCTATATTTAGTTATGTTGAAGGTTTATCTATGATTAAAGTAGCTAATGGATATGCTAAAAAGCTTAGAAGTAGTATATCTGAGAAGATAAATAAATTACCTCTTAAATTTTTTGATCATAATTTATCGGGTGATATTTTATCTAGAGTTACTAATGATGTTGATACGATAGCTCAATCTTTAAATAATAGTTTATCTACTTTAGTATCTTCGATTACTTTATTTATTGGTTCTATTATTATGATGTTTGTTACTAATTATATTATGGCTATTACTGCTATTGTGTCTAGTTTGATTGGATTTATACTTATGTTTATTATTCTTAATAAGTCACAGAGGTATTTTACTGCTAGACAGAGGGAGCTTGGTAAATTAAATGGTTATATTGAAGAGATTTATAGTGGTCTTAATGTTGTTAGAAGTTGTAATGCTAAAGATGAGACTATTAATGAATTTGATAAGTTAAATGATAAGTTATATGATTGTAATAGAAAGAGTCAATTTTTATCTGGACTTATGCAACCGATAATGGGATTTATTGGTAACTTTAGTTATGTTGCTGTATGTATAGTAGGAGCTTTACTTGTTAGTAAGAGTGTGATATCTTTTGGTGTGATAGTGGCTTTTATTATGTATGTTAGATTATTTACTAATCCTTTATCACAAATTGCTCAAGCTATGACTTCAATGCAAAGTACTGCTGCTGCTAGTGAGAGGGTGTTTGGTTTACTTGAAGAAGTGGAAATGGATAGTGAAAATGATATTACTAAGAAATTAGATAAACATAAGGTTAAGGGTAATATTGAATTTAAGAATGTTAAGTTTGGTTATGATAGGGATAAGATTATTATTAATGATTTTACTGCTAAGGTTAAGGCGGGAGAAAAGATTGCTATTGTTGGTCCTACTGGGGCTGGTAAAACGACGATGGTTAATTTGCTTATGAAGTTTTATGATATTAATGATGGTGATATTTTGATAGATGGTACTTCTATTAAGGAACTTAAGAGAGATAATATTCATAGTTTATTTACGATGGTTCTTCAGGATACTTGGTTATTTAATGGTACTGTTAAAGAAAATATTATTTATAATCAGAAAAATGTTAGTAATAAAAAAGTAGAAGAAGTATGTAAAGTAGTAGGAGTAGATCATTTTATTAAGACTTTACCTAATGGTTATGATAGTATTATATCTGATAATGATTCGGTATCTTCCGGTCAGAGACAACTTCTTACTATTGCTAGAGGTATGATTAGTGATAGTCCTTTCTTGATACTTGATGAGGCTACTAGTAATGTTGATACGAGAACTGAAGAGTTAGTTCAAAAAGCTATGGATAAACTTATGGAGAATAAGACTTCGTTTATTATTGCTCATAGGTTATCTACGATTAAGAATGCTGATTTGATACTTGTTATGAAAGATGGTAATATTATTGAACAGGGTAATCATAATGAGTTAATGAAGAAGAATGGGTTTTATGCTAATTTATATAATTCTCAATTTGAAAAAGCTAATAATTAATATTAGTTTTTTTCTTTATCCTATGAAATCTAGGGTTTTCATAGGCATAACATAGCCTAGGTCTATGTTATGAATAATTTTTTTTAGGGAATAAATACATAATTAAGAATCTAATAGGTTTAACTAATTATGAAATTAGTGTTAAAAAATTAAAGACTGTTCTTTTGTGAATTGTTTTATTGATTATAATCTTTTTTTGTCCAATTTTTCTGTATTTATTGATTTCTATTTATTGATATGATAAAATTATAGTGTGAGGTAGAATATGAGAAGATATAAATATTTACTATTTAGTATTATTAGTTTTATGTTGTTTAATATTAATATTGTTTTAGCTGATACTATGGATGCTTGTACTAATGTGGGTATACTTAAAGTTATATATTTTATTAAGTTACTTCTTAATATTGTTTTTATAGCAGTTCCTATTGGTTTAATTGTATTTGGTCTTATCGATTTTTCTAAGTCAGTTGCTTCTGGTGATGAAAAAGATGGTAAGAAGAATTTGAATCTATTTATTAAGAGATTAATATATGGAGCATTAGTCTTTTGCGTACCATGGATTGTTAGTGTAGTTATGCATTTACTGGGTGATCTTACTAAAGATGTTAATTGGACTGACTGCTACAACAATGCTAATAAAGAATATATTGATGCACATGAAGAATAGGGAATATTCTTCTTTTTTTTTAAAAATAATTGACTTAGAAATGGTAAAATGATATACTTGATATAGTAGGAAAGTAGGTTACTATCTATGAAGAAAAAGAATAAAAAGATGAATACTTATAAGTATGATAATAAAAGATTTATTTTAGTGTTTACAATGATGTTTTGTTTAGTTATATCTATGAGTACTTATTGGATGTATGCATATAAACATAAGTATGGAAAGAATTACTTTGATAATAAGATTATTAGTTATAAAGTAAGTGATTATGTTGATACTGATGGTAATTATGTATATTTAAAAAATATTGATAAGGAAATAATTAATACTTTTATTAATGAACAAAAAGAAGTGTTAAAAAATAATGTTATTGATATAAGTGTTACTAAGGGAATATATAAAGATATATTATCTATTAAGATTAGTTATGTATTATATGGAGAACTTAGTAATTATGAAGATGTTATTACTATTAATATTGATTTAAAGAATAATAAGGTACTTAGTAATGATGATATGATAGATATGGTTAAGGGTAGTTATAAGGATATTGCTACTGATATATTTAATGAGTATATTAAAATAAATAATAATAGAAAAGTAGTAGATGCTATTACTGAAGAGAAATTAAGTAGTAGTGAATTTAATAATAATAGTGAAAAGTATATTATTAGAATTAGAGAGAAATTACCTGATATTATGAATATATATATTGAAAATAATGAAGTATATTATTTAGTTAGAAAATATGAAATTAATAAAGTATGTTATTATACTAATACTGATATAAATATGGGATATATAAATAAAAAAATAGGTAAGTTATAGAAGGAGGAATTTTTATGGAAAGTATTTTATCGGCAACAGCAATTGCTATAGGAGTTATGGTTGGACTAGCTTTTTTAGGACTAGGATTAGGAATAGGATTACTTGGAGGGAGAGTTGCTGAGGCAGTTGGTAGAAATCCTGAAACTAAGAATGATGTTGTTCATTCAATAATGACTATATTAATAATATTTGCAATATTTTTATTATTCTTATTTGCATTTTGTTTCTTATTATTATTCTTTAATCCATTAGTGGGATAATATGACATACTTTATTATCTCTTTTGTCATTATCATTCTTTTAGTAGTGGTAATGAGTTTAATACTTAAGAATGCTGTTAAACAGGTTGATGAAAAATCTAAGTCATATTTTGTTGATAAATTAAAAGAGTATGATTATTTAATAGATGAAAAAGAAAAGAAACTTTCTGAATTGGAAAGTGAACTTTTAAAAAGAAAGAATGGGTTAAATGATAATAGTTTAAGTGAATCAGGACCTAAGTATGATTTTGATACTAGTATTATTGATTTACTTACTGAGACTAATTATCTTGATAAGAATATATTTGAACTTAATAAGAAAATAGAACAAAAATTTATTATTAATTATGAAGATTTAATTAAAGATTTCTTGTCTAATATTAAGGGAGATAATAGATATGATTTCTGTGTTAAATTAAGAAATAAATTTACTCCGGATGAAATATATAATATTGAATTAATGTTACCGGAAGAAAGAAATGCATATTTAAAGAAGACACTTAGTGAGGAAGAATATAAGGTTTATGAAATATATTTAGCTAGTAATAAATTTAATATGGAAGATTTTATTGATTATTTAAATAGACTTATTGAACTTAATGATCCTACAGTAGTGATTCTTGTACCTAATGATAAGGTTAATTATGATTATATTGATAAAAATATTAAGACTAAAGTAAGTGATGGTATTTATAAGGGAATTAAGATACTATATAGGAATAAGGTATATGACTTTAGCTTAAATGAAGGGAATGTGTGATATGGAACTTAAAAAGGTAGATAAAAAAGTTGAAGATATTAAAAGTAATAACAATATTTATTCTGTTGGTAAAGTTATAAAAGTTAATCCTTATACTGTTATTGTATCTGGTCTTAATGATATTACTTATTATGAAGAAGTTGATATTGCTGGTAAGGCTAAAGGGTTTGTTTTTGCTGTAGGAAAGAATAATATTACGGTATCTTTAGTTGATGTTAATGATAAGATTAATCCTGGTGATGAAGTATATTCGTTGAAGAAACAATTTAAATGTTTATTTAGTATGGATTCTATGGGTAAAGTTATTGATATCTTTGGGAATGATTTAATAGCGGGTAAAAAATTTGATAATTTGGTTGAAGTTCCTATTGAAAATGAACCTATTCCTATTATGGATAGAGGCCTTGTTACGAGAGAATTTTTAACTGGACTTACTAGTATTGATATGTTATATCCAATTGGTAGAGGACAGAGACAATTAATTATTGGAGATAAAAAGACTGGTAAAACACAGATTGCTCTTGATGCTATTGTTAATCAAAAAGATAAGAATATGGTATGTATATATGTTGCTTTAGGTAAGACTAAGAAAGAAGTTAAAGATATTTATTATGATCTTACTAAGAGAGGTGCTGCATCATATACTATTATTATTGCATCATTTCATGATGAGCTTCCTAATAGAACATATTTAACTCCTTATGTTGCTTTATCAATAGCAGAGTCTATGATGATGGATTCTTATGATGTTCTTGTTATTATAGATGATTTAAAGAAACATGCTGATGTATATAGACAAATATCTCTTGCTAGTAAGAAGACTCCTGGTAGAGATGCTTATCCATCTGATATCTTTTATGCACATAGTAAATTACTAGAAAAAGGTTGTCAACATAAAAATGGTGGTTCTATTACAATACTTCCAATAGTAGAGACTAAGAGTTCAGATATTACTGATTATATATCTACTAATATTATTTCTATTTGTGATGGACAGATAGTTTTATCTAGTAAGAACTTTGCTAAAGGAGAGAAACCGGCATTAGATTATGGATTATCTGTATCTAGATTAGGTGGAGCAGTACAGTCTCCAGAGGTTAAGAGGCTTGGTAGTTTAGTTAGAAGTAAATTACTTGAATATTTGGAAGTTAGAGATATATATGAACTTGCTAATATTGATGAAATGAGTGAGGAATTACAACATAGGATGAAAGAAGGAAAAGTTATTCTTGATAAACTTAAACAGAATAAATTTTCTCCTAAAAGTAAAGAAGAAATGCTTGAGTTATATAAGTTCTTAGAAGAAGGTGATAATAATGAAAATAGGTAAAATTATTACTATTAATGATATTTCTGTAGAAATTATATTATCAAGTAATGATATTAAAATAGGGGATATTTTGGAAGTAGAAGGTAATAATAAGTATGTATTTGAAGTAGTTGAAATTAATAATATATCCGCTACTTGTATAAGTTTATATAGTACTAGAGGTTTACAAAAGGGTAGTATTGTTATTAAGAAAAATGATGGATTAGAAGTTGAATATTCTGATAAGATTTTAGGTAGAGTATTTGATTCTTATGGTGATGTTATTGATGGTCTTCCTTTTGAAAGTGAAAAGAAAGTTAAAGTAAGTCATAATACGGTATCATTAAAAGAAGTTAAAGTTGAAAATGATCCATTATGGACTGGTATTAAAGTAATTGACTTTTTTGCTCCTTTACAAAAAGGATTTAAAATGGGATTACTTGGTGGTGCTGGTGTTGGTAAGACAGTACTTATTAAAGAGTTAATTCATAATATTTATGCTAGTTCTAATTCTAATGCTGTTTTTGTAGGAGCAGGTGAAAGAAGTCGTGAAGGTAGAGAGTTATATGACGATATGAAGAGTTCTAACTTACTTGATAAAATGACTATGGTATATGGTCAAATGGGAGATAATCCGGTATCAAGAAGTAAGTCTGTTGCTACTGGACTTAGAATGGCTGAATATTTAAGAGATGAAAAGGGACAAGATGTACTTATATTCATTGATAATATATATAGATTTATTCAGGCTAAGGCAGAAATATCTACTGATTTAAAAGAGTTATTAATTGAAAATGGATATCCTGCTAATATGGCTGGTGAAGTAAGTGATATTGAAGAGAGAATTAATTCTACTGATAAGGGTTCTATTACTTCATTTCAAGCTATTTATATACCTGCTGATGATTTAACTGATGATGCTGTTCAAACTGTTATGAGTTATATGGATGGTCAAATTGTTCTTGATAGAAAAATTGCTGAATTAGGTTTATATCCTGCTATTAATGTATTTAAATCTACTTCTAAGTTAATAGACAAAGATAAGATTGGGGAAAGACATTTTAGTTTAGTAGAAAGAGTACTTGCTAATTTAACTAGATATGAAGAGTTAGAGGAAATAATAGCAGTACTTGGTATTGAAGAGTTATCAGAAGAAGATAAACTTGTCTTCTATAGATCAAGAAAACTTAGAAATTATTTTTCACAACCAATGTTTGTTGCTGAAGCTTTTACTAATATTAAAGGTGTATTTGTTGATATAGAAGATGTTCTTAATGATGTAGAAAATATATTAAATGGTAAATATGATAATATTGATGAGAGTAAGTTTAGATATATAGGTAAATGTGATGGACAAGAGTGGAATAAAAGTTAGAATCTTTGATATTGAAAATGGTTTAAGAGAATATAAAGATATTAAGATAATTAGAATTATTAGCAAAGATTATAACTTACTTATTATGAAAGATTATTTACCAATAATAGGAGAAATAGAAGGTAGTGTAGATATAAAGAATGATGAAGTAAATTTATCATTTAAAGATATTAAGGCTTTCTATATGAATAGTAATAATGAATTTAATTTAATGATAAAAGAGGGATAGTATGAATAATATATTTTATTTTGCATTTGTTGGTATAATTGTTGTTGTTTCTTTATATATTATTCTTAAAATATTAATTAAAAAATTTAATCCTGAAGAATCTAAAGTAAAATTATATGGTATACTTCAGGGTATGAGTAATAGAGAAATAATTAGTATATCGTGTTCAATAATTAGTTATGTATTTATGATATATTTGATGGCTTCTTTTATTGATTTAGATATTTATATTGCTATTATTGTATTGTTTTTAACGCTTGTTAGTGGTATTCTTATTAAGAATAAAAAAGTTATTATTGATTTAATACTTAGTGCTATATCTTTAGTAGGAATAAAAGTAGTATATTTAATTCATGATTATATTATTAATGAATATATGGATATGTGGATGTTACTATTATTAGTATTTGTAATGTTATTCTTATTCTTATATTTATCTTATACTTTACTTAAGAATATTAAAAATGTAGTAATAGCTAATAAATATATAAGAAAGGGTGGTAATCATGAGGATAAAGAACGTAGTTAAGGTCATGAACTTCCACTCTTTACTTAGAGTAGATGCTTCTAAAAGGGAGGCAGAAAGTTATCGTAATGTAGGTGATGAAATTACTAAGATTATTAAGACTATTGTATATAATAAGAATTTAGTGTTAGATAAAAAAGTAATAATGCCTAATCCTAATAATAATAAATTAAATATATATATAGCTAATGATTATGGTTTTTGTGGTAATTTTAATTCGCAGATAGCTAGACAAATAAGACAAGATAAAGATGATTATAAAATTATAATAGGTAAAAAAATAGTATATAATGATGATAAAGTAATACTTAAAATAAATAAAGATGATTTTAGTAAAGAACTTAAAAAAATAGAAAAAACTATAGATGAAGCTATTAGAAATTCTTCTTATAGTGAAATTAATTTATATTATAATCATTATAATTCTAGTACTTCGTTTGAATTTAAAAAACTTACTTTATTTCCTATTAATTTTGATGGAGAATATGATACTAAGAATGATTTTGTTATAGAAACTGATATTACTAGTATGTTATATAGTTTACTTACTTTTTATATCATGTATGAACTTAAGATGTGTGAATGTATTAGTAGGGCTGCTGAAAATGTAATTAGAAATCAAATTACTAGGGAAGCATTAGATAAAATAGATGAGATAGAGATTGAACAAGCTAATGAACTTAGAAAAAATAAAAAAGAAAAATTGGTTAAGAAGACAGTAGAAAATTTTAAGAAAATATCTACAAGGGAGGAAGAAGATGAATAAGTACGATTATATTACTGCAACCACTCTTGAAGAGAAGGTAAGATTAGAGAAATTAATTAAATATATGGAAGATAATAATATTGAAGATAATTTACTTGAGTATAAAGAGAGATATAATAATATTTGTAAATATTTAGTTGCTAAAGATAAATATCTTAATATAGAGAAAGATATTGATGATATTAAAATTAAATTAGATGAACTATATAAAAAGAAAGATGAATGTGAAGTTGATAATTTATTACTTGAAGAAACTTTAATTTCTAAATTTAATACTGATACTAATGGTAAATATAGAAATATATTATATGAAGATATTAAGTTAATTGATGATAAAGAAATAAGAGATATATTGTATATATTATTTGAAAAAGAAAGTGAATATTCTAAGTTACTTAGTAAGAGAAATAAGTTAAAAAATATTATAGATAAGGATAAATATCCTAATACTTATGATACTTTACTTAATCAGGATATATTAATTGAAAAACAAGATGAATTATTAGATAATATATTTTTATTAGAAAATAATATTAAAATAGAGAGGGAAAAGCAAAGAAAAATAGAAGATTCTGTTATGACTATACCTATATTAAAGATATTATATGAATTTTGGATAGTAGATAGTTATGATCCTAGTAAGGTTAATAGAAATAATTTATTTAAAGAAAATAAGAATTTAATTAATTATAAAAATAATATATTTGATACAGAAGAGAAGAGTTCTATTAGTGAGAAGAAAAAAGAAGAAATTAAGAAAGATAAAGATATTATTGATTTAAATTTACCTGGTATTAATGATGATATATTTATTGATATAGATGGAAAAAAATATATTAAATAATGTAAAGACTATTGAATTTTGATTTTATTTTTGTTATACTTTTATTGTGTATGATAGGAGGAAGAAAAGCAATGAATGAAGAAGTAAAAAAATATAATGCACCTTTAATATATGCTATAGTTGGAGTTGTTCTTTTAGTTATAGCTGTATCTGGTAGTGCTTATGCCTACTATGTTGCTAGTGCTGCTGATAGTACAACAATTAAAGGTACTGCTGCTGGTGGTGGAGCAACACTTACGGTATCTAAAATTAGTAATGCAAGTGGGGCATTAATACCAATAGATATGACTACTGCTATGCTTACTAACGCTGCTAAAGGATGGTCTGGTACTGCTATTGGTACTAGTTGGAATGCTAATAATGCTTGTAAAGATAAGAATGGTTATACTGTATGTCAAATATATAGTGTTACATTGAGAAATACAAGTAGTAACGTAGTTAATTATAATATTGGTGTAACATCACTTACTGGACCTACTAATATAGATGTTGTTAAAATGGCTAGTCAAATTAGTGTTACTGCTGCTACTTCTATAAAAGGAAGTACTACTGGTATTGCTGCTAATGTATCTGTACCTGCTAATAATAATAGTACAATATTCTATATTATGGTATTACTAAAGAATACAAATAGTCCACAAACTGACTCTGGTTCGTTTGCTGGTACTGTTACTGCTACTAGTACCGCAGGTAATGAACTTAAAGCTACATTCTCATAATAAAAAATAAAATAGAAAGAAGGAAGAAAAATGGAAGAAAAAAGAAATGATAAATCATTCTTGTTTGCAATAATTGGAGTTGCTGTTTTAGTAGTAGCAATAATTGGATCAACTTATGCTTACTATGTTGCTAGTGCTGCTGATAGTACAACAATTAAAGGTACTGCTGCTGGTGCAGGATTATCTTTATCAGTTACAAAAGAGAGTACTAGTGCTAGTGGTAATTTAATACCACTTACTAATACACCTGCTATGCTTACTACTGCTGCTAAAGGATATGGTGGTGGAAACTCTTTTGATGCTACTAAATCTTGTATAGATAAAAATGGATATTCAGTATGTCAAATCTATAAAATAATAGTTAAAAATGATAGTACTGCTTCTGTTACATTAAATGGTGGTATTACTAAACTAGAAGGAGCAGGTACACCAAATATTAATTGTGCAGTAATGACTAGTAATGTAAGTGTAACTGATGCTTCTACTTGTAGAACTGCTACTTCACTTGAAGCAAATACAACATTTACGGCTGGTCAATCAAAAACTTATTATATAATTGTTTATATTAATAATACAAATAATGCACAAACTGATAATGGTGCTTTCAATGGTACTGTAACATTTACTACTAATACTGGTAGACTTGAAGCTACATTTAGTTAATAACAAAAAATAATTGAGTTGAAATTTCTCAATTATTTTTTTTAAAACTTATCTTAAAACTATTGCATTTTAAATTATTATTTGATACAATTATTATTGTAAAGGAGGATTGAAATAAAATGGATGAAAACAGAAAGGGACCTGGCATATTTTATGCTGTAGTAGGTGTTGCTACTTTAGTAGTTGCTATTATTGGAGCTACATTTGCATTCTTTAGTGCAAGTGATACTAACAGTAGTGCTATTCAAGGTAATACTGCACAAGCTGCTGGTATAAAAATTGATATTACAGATATTACTAAAACAGGTGGTAACATGATACCTCTTAACTTAAAAGTTGGTGATGGTACAAAAGACACAGTTAAACAATTTACAAATGCAATGGCTGGCAAATGTAAAGATATGAACGAAAACAATGTTTGTGATGTTTATAAAATTACTGTTACAAATAGTTCGACTACATCAACAATCGATGTTAGAGGTGATTTAACATTAACTGAAGGTGCTGGAAATATGAAATGGCAATTAATTAATGTTACTAATGATGCATTAGATACTTTTGCTGCTGCTGAAATTACTGGTCATGAAGTTGATGGAGCTACTGTTACATCAGTAACTAAAACTGGTCAACTTGTTAGAGAAGGACTTGATGGAGCTACTGGTACTGGCGATGCTGCTAGAAAAACTCTTGCTGGTGGTGCAACTGCAACATATTATGTTTTAATTTGGTTAGAGGAAATGGGTACTGACCAAGGTACAGATGCTGACAAAACATTTAAAGGTACTGTTAATTTTAACGCCGTTGACGCAACTGGTGCTACTTCTGGTATCACTGCATCATTTACTCAAGCTTAATAAAAGGAGATTTTATATCTTCTTTTTTTCTTTAATATAAAAAAATCTATTGCAATTTTAATTAATATTTGATACAATTATTATTGTAAAGGAGGATTGAAATATATGATGGAAGAAAATAAGAAAGGGGCTAATACTTTATATGCGGTTATTGGTATTGCTACATTAGTAGTTGCTATTATCGGAGCAACATTTGCATACTTTAGTGCATCACAAACTAATAGTGATATCACTGGTACAACTGCTGAAGCTGGTGGATTAACTATTGAGGCAAAATTAATTACAGATAATACTAATAATAATATCATTCCTTTGAACTTAATTACTAATCAAACTTTAAAACCAGAAAGCACAGATCAATATGTTGATTCTGAAGATCAGTTTGATAAGGCAATGACTAATAAATGTAAAGATAGTTTAGGAAACAATATTTGTGCTGTATATAGAGTAGTTGTAGCAAACCAAAGTAAAACTTCAACTATTCAAGTTAGAGGTAAACTTAATTTAAGTTCTACTACTGCTAATATGTATTGGACTTTAATTAATGCTACTACTACAGATGAACAAGTTACTACTCCAGGTGGGGATGGTCAAGAAGGAACTACTACTACTGTTTATAAATTAAATACCGCTACCGCAATAGAAAACTTTGTTAAAGTTAAACAAGGTTTAGATGGTAACATGACTTATAGTGCTACTGTAAATAAAGATACTCAACTTAATGAAGCTGAAAGTGTTAGTTTATATGGTACTGATAATAATTCAGTGAGTACTCCAAGTTCAGTTACTTACTACGTATTAGTATGGCTTGAAGAGACTGGTGCAGAGCAACAAGATCAAGATGCTTCTAAACCGGATTCTATAAAGAGTTATACTGGTAATATTACTTTTGATGCTGTTGATGCTAATGGTAATAAATCAGGTGTTACTGCTACATTTACATCATAGTAGTGATTATAAAAATATAGTAACGATATTGTTACTATATTTTTTTGTATTGTTATTTTTGAGACTTCGGCTCAAAAATATTTGTGAAGACTTTGGCTTCACAAAGAAGGAGAAATATTACTTAGATAAAGATTATATACTTTAGTATAGTCTATGATATTAAAGATATCTTCTAAGTAATCTTTTCTTTTATTATTGTGTTTTAGATAATAAGAATGTTCCCATACATCTATTGTCATAATTGGAGTAAAGCCGTAGTAGTAGGGTGTATCTTGGTTAGAAGTATTTATTATTCTTAAGTTATTATTTTTATCTATTACTAAGAAGGTATAACCACTACCTTTTACTTGTAAGGCCATATCTATGAATTCTTTTTTGAAGTTATCATAGGAGGTAAAATATTTATTAATTAGATTTAACATAGGTGTAGGTATTTCTTTTTTGATATTGCTTAGGGTATAGAAATATAGGGTGTGATTTAGATATCCTCCTAGATTATATAGTATTTCATCTCTGTCTTCCATAGGTAATATATCTATATGTTTAGCTAGATAGATAGGGTTATGATCATATTTATAATTATGTTTATTTAAATATTTATTTAGATTATCTGTATAATTTTTATAATGAACATTATAATGTAGATCTAGAGTTTTATTATCTATATATGGTTCTAGACTATTATAATCTAAATTTATTCTTTTATATTCCATAATATCACCAGTATAATTATATTTATTTATCCCATAATTTACCACATTTATTTGATAATTTGTCCATTATATAATAATATAATTTAATCATGAAAGGAAGTGGTAGATGAATAAAAAATAGATAAAAAATATTAATTATATGTTATACTATATTTAGGAAGTGATTATTATGTACAATATAGCTTTAGTTGAGGATGAAAAAGATTTAAATGATCTTATTAAGACTTATCTAGAAAAAGAAGGATATAATGTTACCAGTTATTATAATGGTGATACTGCTATTAAAGATAGTGATAAGGTATATCATTTATGGATTCTTGATATTATGTTAGGGGATGATATAAGTGGTTATGACATCATTAAAAAGATAAGAGAGAATAATAGTGATGTTCCTGTTATATTTACTTCTGCTAGAGATAAGGATTTGGATAAGATAATTGGTTTAGAATTAGGAAGTGATGATTATATTACTAAGCCTTATTCTCCTAAAGAATTAGTACTTAGGGTTAATAATATAATTAGAAGGGTATATACTAAAGAAAGACAAAAGATTACTTATAAAGATTATATTATTGATTTAGATAAAAGAATGGCTTTTCAAGGTGATGAGGACTTAAATCTTACTACTTTAGAATTTGATTTGTTATATATGTTTGTTACCAATAAAGAGAAATCTTTCTCAAGAGATGATATATTAAATAATATATGGGGAGAGAATTATTTTGGTACTGATAGAGTAGTAGATGATCTTATAAGAAGACTAAGAAAGAAAATGCCTCTTTTAGATATAAATACAATATATGGATATGGGTATAGATTATTATGAAAAAACTAACTCTTACTGAACAATTCTTGTTTATATGTGTATCTATTATTGTTATTGTTATAATATCACTGGGAATGGTACTTCCTAAAACTCTTCTTCCTGTATATGAAGAGAATTTATATAACTATCTAAATCAATCTCTTAACTTATTAGAAAAACCTGAGAATAATAGGGTTGATAGTGAGGTTGCATATATTTATATTGATGGTGATAAGAATATATTAGTATCTAGTAATTTATCTGATGTTGTTAATATTAAAGATGTTAAAGTTATTATTAGTAAAACTAATGATGATGAAGGTAAATTTATGGTAGGTAAGAAAGTATATTATTACTATACTAATGAAAGTAATGGTATGAGAAAGATTGCTATTACGACGAATAGTTATATTAATTCGATGAAAAAGGAAATACTTAAAATAATTCTTATAGTAGTGGGTATTACATTTATTATTATATCTCTACTAGTACTTATATGGTCTAATAGTTTAGTTAATAGAATTAAGAAATTAAAAGATAAAGTCGATAACATAAATAATGATGATTATGATCATAAAATGATCTATGATTATGATGATGAATTATATACCTTAGAGGTAGCTATTGAGAATATGAGGGTATATTTGAAGGAACAAGAGGCTTATAAGAATCAAATGTATCAAAATATTTCTCATGATTTTAAAACTCCTATCACAGTTATGAAATCCTATATTGAAGCTATGGAAGATGGTATTGAATCACAAGAGAAAACTACTAAGATTGTTAAAGAACAATTAAATAAATTAGAGGTTAAAGTTCACTCCTTACTATACCTTAACAAACTAAATTATTTGAAAGAAGAAAAAGAAAAACTTAATGATAGTTGTGATGTTAGTAAAATAATGCTTGCATCCGTCGATAAGTTCAGTCCTTCGCGTAGTGATGTTGTTTTCTCATTAGATATTGATAAAAAAAATACTGTCTTTAGAGGTAGTGATGAAATGTGGGAAGCGATAATTGATAATATTCTTAATAATTTTATGCGATATGCTAAGAGTCAAATTAAAATTACTCTTAAGAATAATAAGATTATCTTATACAATGATGGTCCTAATATAGATAAAGATGTATTGAATAACATTTTCACTCCCTACGAAAAAGGTGTTCGAGGTGTCTTTGGTTTAGGATTATCTATAGTTAAAAAAACACTAGGTCTTTTAAACTATGATATTAATATAGAAAATGTAAAGAATGGTGTTAAATTTATAATCAGTTAAAAGAGTTCTTGGTTGAACTCTTTTTTGTTAATATTTAACTTTAAGTATGTTATTATTTTTATATGAGGTGGTATCAATAATGGAAAATGTTGATAATATAGAAGATTTAAAAAAGGCTTTACTTTCAGATGATGAGTAAGTTTTTTTGTATAAAAAAAGAAGACTATTTTTCTTCAATAGCTTCTGTTGGACATGATTCTTTTGCATTAGTGGCATCTTCAATATGTTCTTCTTTAACAGGAGTTTCTATTACTTCTGCTAATCCATCATCATTAAAATTAAAGACATCCTCACAAATGCTTACACATTGTCCACATCCTATACATTTATCTTGATTAACTTTTAAATTCATTTATATCAATCCTTTCTATTTAATTATATCAAATTAATAAAAAAAAGCAATAATATCTTTTATTTAAGTTAAAAATATGTTATTATATATATAGAGTAGAAGAGGTAATAAGATGGAAAGTAGAATGGAAAAATATTATAAAGAGAATCCGGAATATTATAAAAGAAGTAAAAGAAATGAAGCTTTATATAGAGATATAACTAGAGATATGAATGATTTGGATAATTTACCTATACCGGATAATTCTAATGAAATTGATATTGATGGTTTAAAGCAGATTATTTCTAGTAGAGATGAGTATCGTAAAGCTAAAGATATGGGAAGAACTGTTACTAGAGAAAGAGTAGTAGAGGAACCAAAGGAAGATAAAAGAAGAGTATATGATATTAATGTTCTACTGGAGACTGCTAAAAATGAAGTTAATAAGAATAATGAAGTAGAAGGAAAGAAACTTATTAATGCTAATTTCTTAACTGATTTAGATGATGCTAATCTACCCTCTAATGACTTAGTTGAAGTTAGTGAAGTTACTTCTGAAAATGAGAAAGAAAAAGAAGTATCTAATACTGATTCTTTACCACTTGATATACTAGTAGATTTAAAAGGTACTGATAATACTGTTGTTACTGATCCAATTGTTAAAGATGAAGTTACTATGATTGAGAAAATTAAAGATGGTGAGACTTTCTATAGTGGTTCATTTAATTTTACTAAAAAGGATTTTGCTGATGAAGATGATGATTTATTTGAGGAAAAGAGTCATACGGGAGTTAAAGTTTTCTTTTTGATAGTTGGTTTACTACTATTAGCAGGTGTTATTTATCTTGCTATTACTAAGTATGTATTATAAGAAATAGTTATTACTGTTTCTTTTTTTTGATGTTCTTTTTTTATATTATATTCATACCTTTTAGTAGGGTGATATCATTGTTTAGTAAGAATATACATAAAAGAATTAAAATAGTATTACTAATAGTAATAATAGTATTTATAATAATAATAGCTAAAGTATTTTATATAGAAGTAATAGATTATAAGAAACTTAATAAATTAGCAAATGGATTATGGAGTAGAAATTTACCAATAGAAGCCGATAGAGGTAAGATATATACCATAGATGGTGAATTATTAGCAGGTAATGTTACTACTACTTCTTTAGTATTTATTCCTAATCAAATAAAAGATAAAAACTTAGTAGCAGAGCAAATAAGTAAAGTATTAGGAGTTTCTAAAGAAGATATTGAAAAACATATATATAAGAAGACAATGATGGAGAGAGTACATCCTGAAGGAAGAAGACTCTCCTACGAAATAGCGGATCAAATAAATAGTTTTCATTTTGATGGAGTATATCTTTTAAAGGAATCGAAAAGAGAATATACCCATAATGAAATGTTATCTCATGTTTTAGGTTATGTTGGCATAGATAATCAAGGCCTTAGTGGTTTAGAACTTCAGTATGATGATATCTTAACAGGAGAATATGGAGGAGTGCAATACTTTTCTGATGCTAAAGGTAATAATTTAGATAGAAATTCCGTATATGTAGAACCAGAAGATGGGTTAGATATATATTTAACAGTTAATTATGAATTACAATCTTCTATTGAAAGAGAACTAGATAATATTGTAACTAAATATAATCCAGAAGGAGCATGGGCATTAGCTATGGATCCTAATACAGGAGAAATACTTGGTATGAGTTCTAGACCTAATTTTAATCCTAATAATTACAAGAATTATAGTACCGAAGTAATAAATAGAAATATGGCTATATGGGCAAGTTATGAACCAGGTAGTACTTTCAAAATATTAACAGTAAGTGCAGCAGTTAATGAAGGTAAGGTAGATTTACTTAAAGATACTTTTTATGATGGTGGTTCTGTTAATGTTGATGGAGCTAGGATTAAATGTTGGAAGGCTGGTGGACATGGAGCTCAAACTTTTCTTGAAGTAGTACAAAATTCATGTAACCCTGGCTTTGTAGAATTAGGCCGAAGATTAGGAAAAGAAACATTATTTGATTATATAAATAAATTTGGATATGGTAAAAAAACAGGTATAGATTTAAATGGAGAAAGTTCAGGAATACTATTCAATTTAGATAAAGTAGGGCCAGTAGAACTAGCTACTACTGCCTTTGGTCAAGGAGTTAGTGTTACCGCTATTCAGCAAGTAGCAGCAGTCTCCGCAGCAATTAATGGAGGTACATTATATAAGCCTTATATTGTTAAGAGAATTACTGAACATGAAACAGGCCAAATTATTAAAGAAATAGAACCTACTAAAGTAAGAGAAAATATTGTTACTAAAGAAACAAGCGAAAAAGTAAGAATGACACTTGAATCAGTAGTATCATTAGGTACTGGTAGGAATGCTTATATAGATGGCTATCGAGTAGGAGGAAAGACCGGTACTGCTCAAAAGGTTAATAATGGTGTTTATATGCATGGTAATTATATAGTATCCTTTATTGGCTTTATGCCTGCTAATGATCCCAAAGTAGTAGTATATCTAGCCATAGATAATCCTAAGGGTGTAACCCAGTATGGAGGTACAGTTAGTGCTCCTATAGTAAAAAATATCCTAGAAGATGCCATATCAGCCTTAAATATTAAAAAACAAGAAGGTGGAACCGATAAAAAGTATCAATGGTATGACCAAAAATATTATACCGTAGAAGATGTTGTAGGCTTAACTAAAAAAGAAGCAGCTAGTAAACTAAAATCTTTTACTATAGAGTATAGTGGCAGTGGAAATAAAGTAATTAATCAGTCTCCAGAAGCAGGAAGTAGAATACCAGAATATTCTAGTATTAGATTATACTTAGATTAATTTGCATTTTTATTACTTTTGTGCTATAATAGCGGCATCAAAAGAGGGGGGAATATTTATGCAAATAATTAATATGTCTAAGACTAAATTAAATAGTTTAGAACCACTTATATTACCAAAAAATGTAACTAGCACAGAGTGTGAATTATTTAAATATCCTTATTATGGTAAAGAAAAATTACTTAAGAAATTACATCGTACTGATGGAATAATATTTGCTAATAAATTATATACAATAGAAGTATTAAATGCTAATAAAGATAGTATGCCTAGTAATTTTGTATTACCTGAATCTTTAGTATCTATTAATAAAAAAATAGAAGCTTTCACTATGAAGTATATAAAAGGAATAAACTTAAGTGTTATATTAAATAATCCTGATATTACTTATGAAGAGAAGATTCATTATCTAAAGAGTATTGGTAGAATACTAGAACAGATGCAAAATATTCGTAAATATACTAATTTAAATAACTTCTATCTAGGAGATATTCATGAAGATAACTTTCTAGTAGAAAGAGATAAACAAGAAATATATATAGTAGACTTAGATAGTTGTAAAATAGCGGGTAATAAATCATTTCCTGGTAGATATTTAACTAATTCTTCATTAATTAAATATAATAATACTAAGTATCAAACATTATCACAGACTGATGATTTAGCAGATTATAAGATTGATGAAAATACTGATATATATTGTTATATAATTATGATATTAAATTATTTATATGATGGCAGAGTAGATAGATTATCACTTGATAAGTTTTATGATTTTATAAATTATCTAGAAGATATTAAAGTAAATATAGAGTTAATAGAGTGTTTTAATAAGATAGTAGTAGGAGGAAACAATATTAATCCTTGTAATTATCTTGATACATTAACTCCTAAACAAGTAGCGGGTGCTAGAAGACTATATAAAAAGAAGTGAATATCTTTACACTACTAATGTAAAATAAAGTAAAAAGATATATTTATTTAAATATATATATGATATAATATATCTAGAAGAGGAGTGGGATAATGTTAACATTAACTAAATCATTATTTGCCTTAATGTTGGGCTTTATAGGAGCTACAATATTCGGATTAATCATTATACCATTTTTAAAAAAGTTAAAAGCAGGACAAAATATCAATATATATGTAGAAGCTCATAGGAATAAAGCAGGAACACCTACTATGGGAGGATTAATCTTTATAATTCCTACATTTGCTATAACATTATTTCTATTATTAACTGGTAAGATAGAATATTCAGTAAACTTAGTTATAGTATTATTTGTATTCTTATCATATGGATTAATAGGATTCTTAGATGATTTTATAAGTTTAAGAAGAAAGACAAATAAAGGACTTACACAATTTCAAAAGATATTACTTCAGTTAATAGTAGCTTTAGTATTCTATGTATTATTTAGACAATATACAGCTGGAGATTCTTATTTAAGAATATCAGCTTTAGGTATTGATTGGAACTTAGGTTGGTTCTATGGAGTATTCATCTTATTCTTATTAGTGGGATCTTCTAATGCTGTTAACTTAACTGATGGATTAGATGGTTTAGCAGGAGGGTTATCTGCAATTGCTTTCTTAGCTTTTGGTTTAATTGCTATGGGTAGTTGGTGGATTGAAGGTAATAGCGATATGGGTATCTTTTGCTTTATACTAATGGGAAGTATTATGGGCTTTCTGGTATATAATTCAAATCCTGCTAAAGTATTTATGGGCGATACTGGTAGTTTAACCCTTGGTGCTACAATGGCTACGATAGCTATCTTAACATCGCATGAATTATCACTAGCGGTAATAGGAGGAGTATTTGTAATAGAAACATTAACTGTTATTATTCAGATATCTTCAGTTGTATTATTAAAAAGAAGAGTATTTTTAATGACTCCTATCCATCATCATTTTGAAAGATTAGGATGGAGAGAGAATGATATTGTTAAATTATTCTGGATAGTAGGTTTTATATTAAGTTTATGTGCTTTAATATATGGAGTATGGTTATAATAAGATTACTTTTTAGTAGTCTTTTCTTTTTGCCATTTCAACCATAAACAAGTTTATGTTTTTCATGGTATGATAGAGCCTATATAATAGTCTCTATCATAAACAATTGTATATATAAGATGCATCTATCAAATTTCCTGATTATCACAAGGAAGAGAAGTAACTCCTATGGTGAAAGAACTTTTTTACTTCTCAGGGGGTTGGAGATTTAAGTAATGGATTACGTTGTAGCACTTGCTATGATAGTCTTTTTCTTTGCCTTCTATATAGATAATGATATGTAGAAGCCAATACTTAAAAAAAGATACTAGTTTATCTTCTTTTTATTTGGAATTATCTAAGTTAGAAAGTACTTCACTGTGAATATGATATCTTACTAATTATTTCTAGACTATGGCTAGAAATAACACTTTAAGACAATAAGACTTAAAGTGAATAGAATAAATATTAAGTATTATTAATAATATATAATAAGGTGATATCTTGAAAAAAGAAAGAACATTTTTATTAATAGGAATAATATTACTTAGTATATTTGGATTAATAATGATATATTCAGCCTCCAATGTATGGTCAGAATATAAGTTTAATGATCCATATAAATATATAAAATCACAAGGTCTATTCTTAATAGTAGGTTATATAATATTATTTATAATATCTAAAATATCTTATTTAGAGTATAAAAAGAAATCTAATATAATATTTATAATATGTACAGTATTATTATCCTTAGTATTAATACCAGGAATAGGTACAGTAAGAAATGGAAGTAGAAGTTGGTTCGGAATAGGTAGTCTTGGTATTCAACCATCAGAATTCACTAAGTTAGGATTAATAATATTTACTTCTAAGTATTTATCTAATAATCAAAAAGAAATAAAAAATATAAAAAAAGGAGTATTACCCATATTAGGAGTACTCTTATTAGTATTTGGTCTAATAATGTTAGAACCGGACTTTGGTACAGGAGTAGTTATAGTTATGACTATAATAGTATTATTATTTATAAGTGGAGTAAAAATGAATTTCTTTATTAAGATAGGAATACTTGGTTTATTAGGAGTCGCCTCTCTTATCATAATAGCCCCATATAGAATGCAAAGAATAGTATCATTTCTAAACCCATGGAATGATCCATTAGGTAGTGGTTTCCAAATAATACAATCATTATATGCTATTGGACCAGGAGGATTACTAGGATTAGGCTTTGGTAACTCAATACAAAAACACTTCTATTTACCAGAACCACAAACAGATTTTATCTTCTCAATAATAAGTGAAGAATTTGGCTTTATGGGAGTATTATTAGTTACAACTTTATTTCTAATGATCATTATATCAGGATTTAAAATAGCTATGAAATGTGAAGATTCATTTGGTAAATACCTAGCCTTTGGTATTACTTTTGGATTATCATTCCAGACTATGCTTAATCTAATGGTAGTAGTAGGACTAATACCAGTAACAGGAGTAACCCTTCCTTTTCTATCATATGGAGGTAGTAGTCTATTAATAACAATGTGTAGTATGGGTATTTTATTAAATATTAGTAGCCAAAATAAATAAAATGTGTTATAATATTTTTCCACGAAAGGGAGGATATTATGGTTTTAGAAAAAATCTTAACGGCTGATAATGTAGTTGTAGCTATTAATCAAAATATTGATATGTTATTAGAAGAAGTACCTGAATTAAAATATGTTATTAATTATAAGAGAAGAGGTAGAGAAAAATTAGATTTATGGAGTTTAACTTTACTTTCTCTATATAATTCTTTTAATGATTTAAGTGTTAGAATGACGCTATTATTTAAGAATTTAGGAATAGTACTTATGAATGATATGAATAAAAATAGTAATGAGATTGCTTCTGCCGCTACTACTGATATACTTAAGAGATGTGAATATAATGATGATTTTGTTGATGAGGTTTCTTTTTTGGTTAGAAATTGCAATAGAGAGATAGATGATAGTTTAATAGAAGAGAATTTCTCATTAGCAGAAAAGTTATATAAGATTCAACTTGCTTGTTCAATGGGAGTTTTATCTAACGATATGAATAAAAAATATTTAACTGGTGTTAAGTATAAGATTAAGAAAAAAGAAAAATGTTTAGTTTACTACTAGAAGGAGAGATAGATAATGGATTTGCAAGAAATATTAGAACAGAATGATTTAGTTATGTCTATTAATAATAATTTTAATGTTTTATCGTTTTATATACCAGAAATTAAATGTATGGTTGAATTTAACCAAAAACAACCACAACATCACCATGATTTATGGAATCATACCTTGTTATCTTTATTTAGAGCAGAAGAGAATGATTATACTGATTTTGATGTTAGACTTGCTTTATTACTTCATGATATAGGCAAACCTTTTGCTTATATTGAAGGACCTATTAGACATTATTATAATGTTTCGGGAGCTTCTACTAAGATGGCTTATGTTATTTTGAAGAGACTTGGATATGAAGAAGCTTTTATTAATAAGATATTATATTTGATAAAGAATTGTAATGGTATTATTGATGATGATGTTATTGAAAGAAATCCAGTATTAGCAGAGAAGCTATATGAAGTTCAATATTGTGATATTATGGCACAAGATACTAAGTATTTAAAAGACAGGGTTGATTATTTGACTACAACTAATTATAAGTTAAAAAAAAGAAGAAGTAGATTATATAAGAAGAGATAATCTATTTCTTTTTTTCTCAAATTTAGATATAACTTTAGCGGTCATATACACAATTTTATGATTATTATCTATAGCTATTCTTTTACAAAAAGCTTTACCTCCAATAGTTAAAGCCGCTATTAAGGCCGTTACAATTAGACCAGTATAAAAAATATTTAAATTAAATGTACTTGCTAGTCCTTTAGCTACTGATACACCAGCAGAACCTGATATGATACCACATATGTCACCAATTACATCGTTACAAAATGAAGATACTTTATCAGCATTCTTTTTAAAAGATACAGCTTTTTTAGCACCTTTAATTTTTTTAGAACTCATAGCATGAAGAGGTTCTTCGTTACTAGAAGTTACTGCTACTCCAATCATATCAAAAATAATACCTATAAAAATAAATAATATTAATATCATTATACCTACAATAATACCTACTTTAGGCATAACCGATTCTGACATAAAAGAGAAGAGTAGGGATATAGTAAATGCAAGTATAGTTACAATAAGAGGCCAATTATTTCTTTTTTTCTTTTTCATAAATTTCCTTTCCAATATAATAAAAAGGCCCGAAGGCCTTACTTCATAAAATGGCAATTTCTAAAGTTAACTTTATGTCTTAGGTCAAGTAGGATTTCCCTATCTTCTACTAATTCGTTACCAAATTAGTGGTTACCCTTTAAAGAAGATAATATACTGTCACCAAATATATGACTTGATTACCACTTAGTACATACTGTAATCCCATAGAAATGTCACTCTAGGAGATTTCCTCAAGCAATTATCTTACTATTAATTCTTTTTTGCAAATATAGTTTCAAATCGCAATATTAGATAAAGTTAGCTACGCTATATCTAACTGATCAATTATTCCCTATATTCACTCAAGACAAGCTACGCTACTCGTAAGTTTCCCCACATAGTAGGTTCAAGCCCATTTCGTATTCCTGTTCTTGTCACAAAAAACACAAAGATAGGTCTCCACGGAGATTGGGGTAGTATCATATGCCATTATGACCGCCCAAAAACCTTACCTTCCAGCATCCACCCTAAGCTGGGCGCATAAAGCAAACACCAGAAGTTTCACAGATATGCTCTTTAGTGAGCTTTTAGGTTCACCTTCATAGTAAGTTAAATTGACTAGAATAATGTGCCATCACATGTACTAGATTATATCAGATTTTCTCTAAAATGTCAAATTTTAATAGTATCTACTTATTATATAATATGCAAGTATAGAAAAAATACTAATCATTTTTGACTAGTATTTTTTCTATATAACTAACTATTATATACATAAGGTAAGAGACTATCATTAATATAATAATACCTGAAATAACCAAATTTAAATTAAATACCTGAGAACCATAATTTATTAAATAACCAATACCACTTTTTGATACAAGAAATTCTCCCATAATTACTCCTATTAAAGTCATACTAATATTTATCTTAAGACTACTTATAATAGTAGAGTAACTACTAGGTAAAATAACATACTTAAATATTTGTCCTTTAGTAGCAGAAAAAGATTTAAGTAAATTAATTCTATTTTTATCAGTAGATATAAAGCCATTATATACAGTTATAATAGTAACAATAACAGATATAAGTAAAGCCATTATAATAATAGAATTAATATTAGCCCCAAAGAAGATAATAATTATTGGACCTAAAGCGATCTTAGGCAAACTATTTAAAATAGTAAGATAAGGATCTAATACTTTATAGATAAAATTAAAGTACCATAATATAGTAGCAGTAATTATACCAATTATAGTTCCTAAACTAAAACTAATTAAAGTCTCGTAAATAGTAGTCCATATATTATTAAATAGATTATTATCATTATATAGCGATATAATAGTACTAAGAACCCTGCTAGGAGAAGAAGTAATAAAAGTATTAATAACTTTATATGTAGCAAGTAATTCCCATATAGAAATTAAAAGTACCGCTAATAAAATTTGAGTAAATATAACTAATATCTTTCTTATTTTCTTTTTCCTTAGATATAATTTGTGTTCTCTGCTATACATGAATATCAATATCCTTCCATATATCATTATAGAAGAATCTAAATTCTTTTAAATTTCTATTATGTGTAGGATTACCTTTATCTTCCATATCAATAGTATAAATTTTTTTTACTTTAGCAGGTCTATCAGATAAAACAATAACACGGTCAGCCATAGAGATAGCCTCAGCTACATCATGAGTTATCATAATAGTGGTCTTTTTCTCATTCTTAATAATTTTCCATACATCATCTGATACCGCTAATCTTGTTTGATAATCAAGAGCACTAAAGGGTTCGTCTAGTAATAGAATATCAGGATTAATAGCAAGAGTTCTAATAAGAGCAGCCCTTTGTTTCATACCTCCGGATAAATTACTAGGATATTTATAGATAAAGTCCTTTAAACCATAAGTATTAAGCATAGATATTACCTTATCTTTATTCTCTTTAGTAATTTTTTTTTGTACTTTTAGACCTAACAAAGAATTATCTAAGATATTAAGCCAAGGGAAAAGAGTATCATTTTGCAGCATATATCCCATTTTAGCTTTACCTTTAGGGAATAATATATTGCCACTAGATTTATTTTCTAATCCGCACAAAATAGAGAGTAGAGTAGTCTTACCACAACCAGAAGGACCAACAATAGCTACAAATTCACCATCTTTAATATTTAAATTTAAATCTTTAATAGCGGTTATTTCACTATTATTAGTATGATATATCTTTGATAAATTATCAATTACTAATATATCATTCGAATTCATTGAAGTATTTTCCATATATTAATTTATCATATGGAGCATATTCATCAAGTTCCCCTGCTGCTATCATAATATCTTGAATATGTTTCCATTCTTTTTCATTAATACTAATAGTCTCTCTATATGCATCACCTTTCTTATATCTATCAATCATAGTAATTAGATCATTTAATGCAGTATCAGGAAAGAAACTAATAATACTTTTAGCTATTGTTTCAGCATTATTATCAGATACAAATTTTAATCCTTTATTTATAGCTCTAGAAAAACCTTTAATAATATCAGGATTATTATCAATATAACTTCTTTTAGCATTGTAAGCAGTATAAGGAACAGCTCCTCCTAGTTCACCAACATAAGCTACAATATAACCTAAACCTTCCTTTTCTACTGAAGTAGCATTAGGTTCAAATAGAGTAACAAAGTCTCCAGTTCCACCAATAAAAGCACCTTGCATAGCAGCAAAAGCTATTGATGTATCAATATTTAAATCTTTTTTAGGATCAATACCATTTTCTCTTAAAGCCCATTCAAATGTCATTTCTGGCATACCACCAGTTCTTCCACCAATAACAGATTTACCTTTCAAATCATTTAATGTAAAATTATCTATCTTTTCTCTGGATACAAGAAAGGCACCATCTCTTTTAGTAAGAGCAGCAAATGTTACTGGATAATCCTCTTCACCACCATTATAGACATAGATAGTAGCTTCAGTACCAGAAAAACCTATGTTTACATCTCCAGATAATACTGAAGACATAACAGCATCTGCTCCTGGTGTTAGAATTAATTCTATATCTAATCCTTCTTCTTCAAAATACCCATTACTAATAGCAGCATACTGAGGAGCATAGAAGATACTATGAGCTACTTCTGCTACTTTTACTTTAGTAAGATTTGAATTATCATTATTTCTTTTCATAACAGCGCCCACTATAACAGAAGCTATTACAATTAAAAATAATATAATACTAACTAATGTTCTTTTCATATAAACCTCCTTAATCATAAATATTCTATTCAATAATATAATTAAGGTGTAGGCTTATTGTTACTTCCAAGCCTCAGGTCTTGTAAGTATTTTTGAAGCCATTTGTCTTCAAAAAGAATTTGTAAGCCATATTGTCTTACAAATTAAGTTTTATTTATTATAAAAAAGCATAAAATAAAAATAGGATAGTTAATCCTATTAATTATTAAAATGCACTTTAAGGAAAAAGTAAAACAATTACTAATTATCTTTTATTTCTTCATATTTTATACTTTCACAAACAATATATATCACAGGATCTTGTTCATCGCTTGCAAAACATATAAATTCTTTATTGTCTAATTTAATATACTTTATAAATACTTTGTTTATATAATCCCACGAAAACATTTCTTTATTATTGCATTTTTCAACATTATTTAAAATCATTCTCATTTTTGTTTTATTAGTTTGATAAGCATTATCATCTTTTAGTATTGGTTCCCCAGACCAACAAACATTAATTAAAAGTTCTATTTCCGATTTACAAATATCATAATTAACATTTGTAATATAACTATCATGAAATTCATAATAATATTTTATAAATTCATTTAAATTATCTTTAGTTATTTTATTCATATGTTTTCCTTTCTAATAAATTAAACTAGTAAACTAGCTGATTGATATGTCTAATTCGCGAGTGTATTATTAATCCTTTAAAATAAAACTACTTTCAATTTTATTTGATAGTAGTTTAGTATTATCTCGAAAAAATTCGAGTTTAATATCAATTTGGTGCGCCCAGTAGGAGTCGAACCCACAGCCTTTTGGTCCGTAGCCAAACGCTCTATCCAGTTGAGCTATGGGCGCATCTTTTCGAGATACAATGATATTATATACTAAAAAACAAAAAAATTCAATATTTTTGCATGTTTTTAATAAAAATTGCAAAAAAAGGTTGTCAAACTAAAAAAAATGTTATATAATTAAGAAGTCAACAGCAAAAAGACATGAATGCCTGAGTGGCGGAATAGGTAGACGCACAGGACTTAAAATCCTGCGAGATTTAACCCTCGTGTCGGTTCAAGTCCGACCTCAGGCACCAATTTATTGGAGGAATACCCAAGTCTGGTTGAAGGGACTGGTCTTGAAAACCAGGAGGTCGCGAAAGTGGCGCAGGGGTTCGAATCCCTTTTCCTCCGCCATATTTGTTTATTAATTTTATCGCGGGATGGAGCAGCTCGGTAGCTCGTTGGGCTCATAACCCAAAGGTCGTTGGTTCAAATCCAGCTCCCGCAACCATGGTTCCGTGGTGTAGTGGTTATCACGTTTGCCTGTCACGCAAAAGATCGCGGGTTCAACTCCCGTCGGAACCGCCATTTATTTTGGCTTCATAGCTCAGTCGGTAGAGCAGAGGACTGAAAATCCTTGTGTCGCTGGTTCAATTCCCGCTGGAGCCACCAGATGAAAGAAATAAATCCTTAGTTATAAGGATTTTTATTTTGTACAAAAAATGTAACTAAAAAAGTTACATCTTTTATTATATAGAAAAAGTAGAGTAATAATTATACTCTACTATAGAATTCAACGATTAATGATTCATTGATATCTGCGTTTAATTCGCTTCTTTTAGGATATCTAACATAAGTACCAATTCTCTTAGATTCATCATAGTTAATGAAATCAGGTCTTTTTACTTTATTAGCAAGTGCTATTTCGATTCCTTTGTGATCACTTGAATTTTCTTTAATAGCGATTACATCACCAGGTTTAACTCTGTATGAAGGAATATCTACTTTCTTACCATTAACAGTAATATGACCATGGTTAACAAGTTGTCTTGCTCCTCTTCTAGTAGTAGCAAAACCAATTCTATAAACGATATTGTCTAATCTACTTTCTAATAAGATAAGTAAGTTTTCACCATGAACACCTTTCATTTTAGCTGAGTCATTAACTAATTTTTTGAATTGTTTTTCAGAAATACCATACATAAATCTAGCTTTTTGCTTTTCATTTAACTGAATAGCATAGTTAGAAGGTTTTCTTTTTCTGTCTTTACCATGTTGTCCTGGACCATAAGGTCTTTTTGCAATATCTTTACCATTTTCTAATATAGAGAATGATACTCTTCTTGCTTTTTTGTTATTTGGGCCTGTATATCTAGCCATCTTCATTTCCTCCTTCTCTTAGAGAAGTATACTACATTTTTATAGGGTGTCTTTAGCATACTTTCGCTATGCAGCTATAGTTACTTATAAATGACACATTACAAAAAAATAGTATCCGCTGCTAAGCAATAATATTATATAATTAATCATATTTTAAGTCAAGAAAAAAATAACAATTGTTATGTAAATATCACATATTTGGTAATAATTAGGAGAAAAAAGTATTAAAATAATAAGAAATTTCTAAAAAAATGTAAAAAAAGTGTAAAGTATAAGAAAAAAGTCGTTTTATGTGCTATAATTATTGTGAAAATGATAGAAGAGGTAAGTCTCTAGTATCATTATCATTGGAGGTGTTTAATAGTCAGGGGTACTCATTACACAATTACAAGATAATAAAATTAAGAAAGGAATGATAAAAATGAAGAAAATAACAAAGATAAGTAAAATATTTTTAGTTCTTACAATGATATTTTCACAATTATCTTCAGTGGTTACTGTTTTAGCGGATGAAATTACTTCTAAACCACTAGATGCATCACTAGCAGCAGTTACTGATGAAGAGTTAGGTTATGTTGAAAAATATACTTTAACATATAAGAGTGAAAAGCAAGATTATGACGAAGAAAAAGAATATACAATAGAATTAGAATCAAGTTTTGAATATTTAAATGGTACAATAGAAAATGGTACTGATGTAGTAGTTACTAAGACTGGTTCTGAATTAAATAATGAAGTTAATAGCAGTGATTTAGATCCTATATCAACTTATTATAATGGTGTATATAATTTAAAAATAACTGTTAAAGATAATGCAGCGGTTATCTATGAAGAAAGTATTCCATATGTAGTTAATACTGTTAAAAGTGGATTAGTTGGTACTTTAAATAATGGAGAAGTTGAACCTACTAATGAGACTTTAGGTATAGTGTCAACTGGAGAATACACAGTAAATGAAGAAAAAGAATATACGCAAAATTTAATGATAGTACCTGGCAATTTATCTCCTGATAGTAATTATAAAGTTACAATTGGTGAAAATGAAATGTTAATGACTGGTGAAGATATAGCTCAGAGTACATTTGATGGGTCTAAGATTAATACTACTTCTTCACTTGGTGGATTATATAATACAAACGATATAATTACTATTGAAGAATTAGATAATAATGATGTAGTAATTAATACTATAGATTATACATATGATGCAAGTATTAACTATGATAAAAATAATGATGAGGCATTATCTGAATTAACTGGTTTAAGTCTTAATAATGGTTATTTATACGAAGAGGCTATAGGCTATAATAATTCTGATAGTGTTACTTCTATTAAAGAAATAGTAGATAGTTTAGTTAATACTGATATTGAATTATCTATCTATGATGAAAATAATACGTTATTAGATTTAACTAATGAGGAAGTGTTAAATAGTCAGTTAAAAAATAATTATAGAGTGGTATTTACTAGAGGTACTGAAGTTACTTATACAGTAGTAGTAACTGGTGATAATACTAGTGATAATAATTTTGATAGTGACGATATGAAAGTTACTATGAATGATTATTTAGAAGGAAATAAAGTATTATCTATGGATGTTGTTAAAGGTGAAGATGACGAAGAAGGACTATTAACTTTTGACGATATTATGAAGTTAAATACTGAACTTAATCCTGCTACTAGTGGGGATGTAAATATTAATTTAGGCCTAGTATATGGTGGATTACCAAAAGAAATATATGTTGGTGATACCTTTAAATTAAATGTATTAGTAAAATCAGAAAATGCTAGTGATTACATAAATGGTATTAATGCTTTAGTTACTACAGGTAATAATCTAAAATTAACAAATGTTACATATAATTCAAATTTAATAGGTACATTTAAAGATAATAATTTAGTCGCAGCAGGAACAGATTTAAAAAATGAAGAAGTATTATTGACATTAGAATTCACAGCTATTAAAGAAGGAAAAGATTCGATTACATTAAGTGGAAGCATTGCAAAAAATGAAAATATTGAAGAATTTGAAAATTTAACAACTGAAGTTAATGTTATAAGAAAAATTAGTAGTAATAATAATCTAAGTTCATTAAAAGCTAGTGTTGGAACTTTTGATATTGCCTTTGATAAAGATGTAACAGTATATACATTAACTGTTCCATATGATACTGAAAGTGTAATTTTATCAGGAAGTCTTGAAGATATAACTAGTACTGTAGATGGATTAATTGAATATAAGTTAACTGATGATAAAACAACAGCTAACATAACAGTAGTAGCAGAAGATGGTACTATAAAAGTATACACAGTATATATAATTAAAGAAGCAAAACCTGAAAATGTTGCTACACCTGTCACATATTATTATTCGTCAAACAATTATTTAAAATCATTAGAAATAGATGGTTATGAAATAACATTTAATAAAGAAACTAATGAATATAAAATAACTGTTAAAAGTGATGTTACATCTCTTGATATAAAAGCAATTCCAGAAGATAGTAGAGCCAGAGTAGAAATAACAGGAAATGAAAAATTCAAAAAAGGTAATAATACTGTAACTATCACTGTAACAGCAGAAGATGGAAGTACAAGAGAATATAAAATAACTGCCAATAAAGAATCAGAAAAGAAAGAAGCGTTAACAGAGATAGAAGGAAATAGTAACACCGCTGAAAAAGTAGTAATAATAATATTGATAATATTAGTAGTTCTTGGATTGTTATATCTTATCTTTAAAAAAGATGAACAAGAAGTTGCAACTGTAGAAATAAAAAAGGAACAAAAAATAGATAATAAGAAAACAAATAAGAAAAATTAAAGAAAGATAAAAAAATCTTTCTTTTTTTCTTATTATTTGGTATAATTAAATAGAAAATAGGGAGAGTGAGTAACAATATGAATAGAAAGGGCCAAGCATTAGTAGAATTTGTTCTTATTTTACCTATATTTATTATGATATTATTCTCAATAGTAGATTTTGGAATGATATTTAATAAAAAAAATGAGTTAGAAAATATTAGTGTTGATGTTGTTAATATGTTAAATAAAGATATTCCATTAGAAGAAATTAAAAGTGAATATGCTGATATTGATATAGAAATAAGTAGTGATGATAAATATAAAAATGTAGTAATTAGTGATAAAATCGATATATTAACGCCTGGGTTAAACAGAATACTTGGTAATCCTTATGAGGTAAAAGTTGAAAGGAAAATACCTAATGTTTAATTTAAATAATAAAGGACAAAGTTTAGTAATGTTTGTTTTGATTATACCTATTTTTTTACTTATTATTACTTTAATTTATGATGTTGCTAATGCTATTTATGAAAAGGATAGGTTATCTAATACTATATGGATTGCTATTGATTATGGATTAGATAATATTAATGATATTACTAAAGAAGAATTAAATGATATGATTATAAGTAACGATGATGGATTAAACTATATTGATGTTATTGTTAATGATAATGAGATTATTGTTAAAGCTTCTAAAAAAGTAAAAGGAATTATTGGTAAGATGTTTCATTTTGAGTTGACTACGATAAATTGTAATTATAAAGGCAAGTTAATTGATGATAAAAAGGAAATAGAGAGGATTGTGTGATTATGGCAGGTAAAGTTATAACTATATCATCTGTAAAAGGTGGTGTTGGTAAAACAACAATGACGCTTAATTTAGCAGGTATTTATTGTGAACTTGGTAAAAAGGTTTTAATAATTGATTTAGATTTATATTCAGGTGGAATTGCTGTTAGTTTAAATGTAAAGAATACTAAGGATATTTATATGATGATTGATAGTCTTGCTAATAATAGATTTACTGAATTATCTAAATATGTAACTTCATATAATGGAAATATTGATGTGTTAGTGGCTCCTCGTGACCCACGTATGGCTAATAAAATAGAAAGCAGATATATTCCTCTTATTTTTGATTTGGCAAAAAAGAACTATGATGTTGTACTTGTTGATACATCACATGTATTAAATGAAATTAATTTAACTGCACTTGATTATTCTTTTATGTCATTGTTTATTATTACTAATGACGTTGTTGATTTAAAGAATATGAAGAGTTTAATTAGTATATTTAAGGATACTGATAAAAAGAATTATTTGATATTATTAAATAATTCAAGGGATACTGGTAAGGATTATTTGAGTTTATATGATATAAGAACAATTATAAAAGGAAATATTGATTATACTGTATCTAAAAATTATTACATTAAAAACATTGATAAATATACTATGGCTGGTGAAATTTTAACGCTTAATAATAGTATAAATGTTTTTCATGCTAAAGATGTTAATAATATGAAAAAAATGGCTCTTGATTTGATTGAAGAGAAGCGTTACAAGGAGGCAAAAGATGAGTAAGAAAAGTTTAACTGAGGCTTTTGAAATAAAGCCAAAGGTAGTTGCCTCTAACGAAAATGTTAAAGACTATGAAGTTTTTGGTGATAAGGGATTACTTGAAGAAATAAGAGTAAAGATTGTTCAGAATTTGATTGAAGAAAATATACCTGAAGATACTTTACCAGAAGATTATATCAATAATGAGATTGATGAGTCTTTGTTAGGATATGATTTAAGTAATTTAGAGAGAAATCATGTGTTTAATTTGATTCAAAATGAAATAACTGGTTATGGACCAATTACACCTTTACTTGAGGATACTGCTATTACGGAAATTATGGTTAATGGACCTAGTGATATATATGTTGAAATAGATGGTAAAATAGTTAAAGATGAAACTGTTTCATTTATTAATGATAAGCATATTATTAGAACTATTCAGAGAATTGTTCAGCCTCTTGGTAGAACTATTGATTCTGCTAATCCGATGGTTGATGCAAGACTTAGAGATGGCTCGAGATTAAATGCTGTAATACCGCCACTTAGTTTAAAAGGACCTGTTCTTACAATAAGAAAATTTAATAAAAAGCTTGAATCTATTGATGATCTTTTAAGAGGTGGAAGTTTAACTGTAAATATGGCGAGATTTCTCGAGGCTGCTGTTGAAGCAAAACTTAATATTATAATATCTGGTGGTACTGGTACAGGAAAAACAACTTTACTTAATATTTTGTCTGGCTTTTTAGGTAATGATGAAAGAATAATTACCATAGAAGATGCTGCTGAACTAAAATTACATCAAAAGCATGTTATTGCTTTGGAGACCAGACTTACTAATTATGAAGGTGAAGGAGAGGTTACTATACGTGACTTGGTTAGAAATTCTTTAAGAATGCGTCCTGATAGAATAATAGTAGGAGAGGTTAGAGGTAAAGAGGCTTTTGATATGATGCAGGCTATGAATACTGGACATGAAGGGTCACTTACTACATTACATGCTAATAACCCAGTTGATGCTTTGAATAGATTAGAGACGATGATATTGATGAATGAAATGGAAATACCAGTATCTGCTGTTAGAGGATATATTGAAAATGCTATTGATATTATTATTCAAATAGATAGATTGTCTGATGGTAAAAGAAAAATTACTTCAATAAGTGAACTTGCAGGTATTAAAGATGGTGATATTGTAGTAAAAGATATTTTTACATATAAGCAAAAAGGATTATCAGAAGATGGTAATGTTGTTGGGGAATTTGGAATGTATAAAAGAAAACCAATTGTATATGATAAGATGTTAAAAAAAGGATTAACTGGTATAAAAGATATATTTGAATAAAAGGAGTTGGTAATTATGAATATAGATAAGATAATTCAAATTTTAATAATTATAATAGTATTTATAATTATCATTATTGCTATAAGACAAGTTATTTCTGAAAAAAAAGAAAAAAGAATTTCTTTTTATTCATTGGAACCTTTAAAAGATAATAGTGTTCCTTTAAGTGATAAAATTATTAAATTATATTTATCTTTTATTCAAAAAAGTAGAAAAATAGTGTTAAAGAGTAATTATTTTAAGAAAAAGTCTAGAAGATATGAAAAGTATATTAAATATAAACATCGTGATAATATTGTGGCTATTGACTTTATTACTAATAAATTTATAATTATGTTGCTTTTTGTTTTATTAGCGGTAATATCTAGCATTTTTACTACGGGTATTAATATGTTGATGTTATTATTAGATGCTATTTTAGGTTATTATTTGCTAGATATATTTTTATATTTTTATTATAAAAGACAAACTAAATTAATTGAAAATGAGTTACTTAGATCTATTATTGTTATGAATAATGCGTTTAAATCTGGTAAAAGTACATTACAGGCATTAAAAATTGCTTCTTTGGAATTACCAGAACCAATAAGTGATGAGTTTAAAAAAATGTACTTAGATATGAAATATGGTTTATCGATAGATACTGTTTTTGATAGATTTGCTAAAAGAGTTAATTTGGAGGAGGCAGTATATGTATCTTCTTCTCTTACTATATTAAATAAAACTGGAGGAAATATTGTTGAAGTATTTTCTTCAATAGAGAGAACTTTATTTGATAAGAAAAAGTTAAATGAGGAACTTAAGAATATTTCTGCTAGTCCTAATATGATAGTGAAAGTTTTGTTTATAATACCGATTGTATTTACTTTGATAATATATATATTAAATCCTTCCTATTTTGCTCCATTATTTTCTTCGACATTAGGATATATGATAATTGGAATAATAGTTTTGATGTTTATAATATATATTTTATTACTTAAGAGAATTACTAGAATTGATATATAGAAGGAGTGATTATTAATATGAAAGTAAATAATAAATCAAAAACTATATATAGTAAGAAACAAATTGATAAAATTAATAAAAAAATTAATTTGTTGGGAGTTAATTCTAAATATAATGCTATTACATTATTGAATGTTAGATTATTTGGAGCTATATTTATTTTTCTATTTATATTAATAAATTATAAGTATGGTTATATATTTTCTATTATAATTGCCTTACTTTATTATGTTTTATTTGAAAAAGTAATACTAGAGAATAAGATAAGTAAAAGAAGAAAGAAACTTAATATTGAGGCTATTTACTTTTTTGAAGTTTTGACATTATCTCTTCAAACTGGTAGAAATTTAAATGAAGCAATTTCTATTACTATTAATAGTGTAGATAATGATTTATCGTTAGAGTTTAGGGAAGCATTGAGAGAAACTAAATTTGGTAAAAGTTTAACTGAGAGTTTAACTGATATGCAAGATAGGATACCTTCTGATAGTATAAATAACATAGTTCTTGCTTTAACACAGGCTAATATTTATGGTAGTAGTATTATTGATACTATGTATAACCAAGTTGATTATTTAAGAGAAAAAAGAAAAATGGAAGTTAAGGCTACTATTTCAAAAGTACCAACAAAAATTAGTATTATATCTGTATTCTTTTTTATACCATTAATATTATTAATAATATTAGGCCCTGCATTAATAAGTTATATAAAATAGTGTATAAATATACTTGACAAGATAATAAAAAAAAGGGTATTATAAATAGGTAATATGTAAGGAGGAGAATAATTATGTCAGGACATAGTAAATGGTCTACGATTAAAAGAAAAAAAGGGGCAATTGATAGTGAGAGAAGTAAAGTCTTTCAAAAGATTGCTAAAGAACTTTATGTAGCTGCTAAAAGTGGTGATCCAAATCCAGAAAATAATCCATCACTTAGAATGGTAGTTGAAAAAGCTAAAGCTGAAAATATGCCTAAAACTAATATTGAATCTGCTATTAATAAAGCTAAAAATCAAGGTGTTGGAGAAAATTATGAACATATAAGATATGAAGGATATGGACCTGGTGGCATTGCTATTATGATAGATTGTTTAACTGATAACAAAAATAGAACAGCAGGTTTTGTGAGAAGTACTTTAACTAAAAGGGGAGGTAATTTAGGAACGGATGGTTCTGTTAGTTATCTTTTTGAAAGAAAAGGTGTTATTGTTTTAGATAAAATATATGATGAAGATAAATTGATGGAAGATATATTAGAGCTTGACATTCTTGATTTTATATCTGATGATGATAGTTTTGTAATATATACTGATCCAAGTAAATTTATTGAAGTTAAAGATGCACTTGAAAAAAATGGATATAATGACTTCTTAGTTAGTGAAGTGACTTTTGTTCCAAACAATTATATTAGTTTGGATGAAGAAACTGAAGAAAAGGTTAATAATTTAATAGAGGCTTTAACTGACTTAGATGATGTACAATCTGTTTATCACAATTTAGAAATGTAAAAAATAATATTGATAATAATCACAAAATATGATATTATAATAATAGAAAAATAATAGATAGGAGTGATATAAAATGAATTTTAAGAAAATGATTTTTGTTTTAACTATTGCTACATCTATTGTTTTTGCATGTATGTTAGGCGGTTCTTATGCTTATTATACGTTATCTGATGGTACATCCGTTAATATTACTACCGGCAGTTTTGATCCGAATGTAGCAGTTATTTTTGCTCAAAGTGAATATATTAATATGAGAACTGGTGTTCCAATTAGTTCTTCTGATGTTGATAGTTATGCTAATAAATCTGTTTTTACATTAGTACCCGATAGTGAGGCTCTTAGCGGTTTTGAAGTTGCTATTAATGTTAGTATTACTAATTTGATGATAGATGAATATTTAAAGACTGATGATTTTAAATATGATTTAAGATGTAATGATGGAAGTAGTACTACTACTCTTAAGAGTGGAACTGGTATGGATTTTACATCTAGTGATGTTATGATTGGTACTCTTAGTACTTCCGATAATACTTTTTCGGCTTCTAAATCATATACTTGTACATTGAGGTTATGGCTTCAAGAAACAGGTGAAAATCAAAATAATTTGATGAATAAATCTTTTTCTGGTTTAATTAAAGTTAATTCAATGTATAGAAAGTAGGAGATTGGTATGAAAAATAAAGTACAATTAATAGGTACAATAGTTGGAGTACTATTATTTATTGCTTTAATAGCAGGCTTTACATATGCTTATTTACTTACTAGAACCGAGAAAACTTTAACTACTGGTTCTGGTAAATTTAGTATTGATTATGCTATTGTGCAAAATATTACGGCTTCTAGTTTGTCACCATCTACTTCAAAAACTGATGGCTTACATGGTATAGTTAAAGCTAAACTTAGTACTGGTAGTGTTTCAGGAAAATTTAATATTTATATTACTCCTACTACTATTGCTGGTTTAAATACTAGTGATGTTTTGAGATATGAAGTTTATGTAAATGGTAGTTCTACTGCTACTAAGACTGGTACTTTTAATGGTGTTAGTGCTAATACAGCTGTTAAAGTACTTGATTCTTATAATTTGACTAGTACAAGTACTTATACTAATTTTGATATATATATTTGGCTAGATAATGCAAAAGTTACAAGTGATGTTATTGGAAAAACGTTTGCAGCTACAATTAGTGCTGATTCTACAGCGGTTACTGGTGAATTTTAGGAAAGTGAGTAAACTAATGGTTTATTTACTTTTCTTTTTTGTATATATATAGTATAATTATTATGGTGATGATATGAGTAAAATATTAAATATACATGATAAAGAAGATATAAAAAAAATAACTAGTGATACTAAATATGTTAATGTTTCGATTAATAATGTTAATATGGATATTATTAATTATTTTTTAGAAAATGGAGCTAATTATTCTTATTCTGATAGTATTGATAATAAAAATGGATTTATTTATGTAGATTATGATATGTTTAAAGAGGGAGAAAGTATTTTAAATTCTATTATAGATAATATGCCTAATAATTTGTCAGAAATAGAAAAGATTAGATACTTATATATATCACTAGGAAAAATGGTTGGCTTTGATATAAATGTAGCACCGAGTAAAAATGAAGTTATTTCATTAAATACTATTACTTATTTAAATAGTGTTTGGGGGGCTTTATCTAAAAGAAAAGTAACAAATGAATCTTTATCCAAGATATTTGTATATTTGTGTTCAAAAATAGGAGTTAAATGTGAAATTGTTAGTACAAGTATTAGCGGTGAACTTGCTAATAAAGTGTATATTGAAAATACTTTTATTATAGTTAATTTATCAAAAGATATTGTTAATATAAAGGGTGGTTTTATTACAGAATATTTTGATAAGATCAATAATGATAAAGAAATGGATAAAAAAATATTATATATAAAGGAAGAGTATACTGATTTTTATTTAGATAGAATGTTTAATAATATTAATTATAATGATAAAGATTTATTATACGAAATATTAACATTTACTGGTAGAATATTGGATATTAATAATATTAATTCATATGAATTAGTAGCTATTTATCAAAAAATATTTGATAGATATGTTCCTAATATAGATATTAAAGTTAATAATTTTTATTTAAAAAAAGAAAATGATAGAGAACATTTTATGGTAATTAATTTTAATGATAATTATTATAGTTATAATTATAGTAAAAGTTGTTTTATTAAGTTAGAGTATAATTATTTGCTAGAGAATATTAGAAATAAAAAAATAGGTTTATATTATGATGAAAAGTTTGAAATTGAAAGAGAGAGGATAGTTTTATGATAGTGGTTATTTTGATTTTACTTTTAATGTTAGCATTATTATCAATACTTGAGGTATCATTTACTAGTTTAAATATTATTAGGATTAAGAGACTTGCTGATTCTGGTAATAAATCTGCTAAAACAGTATATAAATTGTATGCTAAGTATTCAGAGACTCTTACCACAATATTGGTAATAAATTGTGTATGTAGCATTTTAGTTAGCTCTTTGACAACATATTATTTTTCTAATAAATATGGAGATGTGGTTATTCCTATTGTAACTATAATGCTTACTTTAATAATACTTGCTTTTACAGAAATTACTCCTAAAATAATTGGAAGAGAGTATGCTGAGGATTTTGCATTGAAATTATGTGATATATTAAAGGTTATGGTAAAAATACTTACTCCGATAACTAAGATTATTGGTAAATTTGAAAAGAAGGTAAAAAATAATCATAAGGTAACTGCTACTAAGGATGAACTTGTGGAAATTGTAAAGACAATTAAAGAGGAAGGGGTTATTGAGGAGAAGGAAAGTATTTTTATTCAAAAGGCTGTTCTTTTGAAAAAATTGAAAGTAAATAATGTAATGGTGGAAAGAGAGGATGTATCTTTTTTGTATGATACTGATTCATCTGAAAAAGTAAAAAATTGTATATTTAGAGATAAGCATGATCGTATACCTATTATTAATAGAGAATGCAAGGTAATGGGAATATTATATGAGGTTGATTTGTTAGATGAAATTTTAAATAATAGACCAATAAGTATTAAGAGAAATATGAAAGCTCCTGTTACTATTAGTAAGTCTACTAATCTTGCTTCTTGTTTAGAGATACTTGAAGCTGCTAGGGCTCATATGGCTATAGTTACTGATAGAGAAAATAACTTTTTGGGTATTATAACTATGGAAGATATTATTACAGAATTGATGAAGTCATAGACTTCTTTTTCTTTTTATGTTATACTTATTTTGTGGTGAATATGATAGTTAGAATTGATAAGTTATCTCATGATATGAGAGGAATAACAAGAATAGATAATAAAATAACATTTGTTGATAAAACCCTTCCGAATGAAGTTGTTAATATTAGATTAACTAAACAAAAAAAGGATATTAATGAAGGAAAAGTTATTTCTTTTTTGGAAAAGAGTAATGATAGGGTTGATTTTATTTGTCCTTATTATGATATTTGTAAGGGATGCAATATTGCACATATAGAATATAAAAAAAGTTTAGAGTATAAACAAGATATTGTAAAAGATATTATTAAAAGATATAGTGATATTGATATCAATCCCGAAATTGTTTTTGATAATAATATTTATAATTATCGTAATAAGATTACTTTGAGAGTATATGATAATAAATTAGCTTTAGTAGGAGATTCTTTTGTTAATATTGATTATTGTTATTTAGTAAATGATAATATTAATAATGTTATTAAATTAATTAATGATATTGATTTATCTTGTGTAAAAGAAGTAATAATTAAAGGAATTTCAGAAATTATGGTTATAATTAAAGGAATAATTAACGAAGAAGAATTACTAAATAAACTTAGTAGTATTGTTACTACTATTATTGTTAACGATAAAAAAATATATGGAAAAGATTATATAACAATAAATATAAATAATTATACTTATGCAATATATGATTCATCCTTCTTTCAGGTAAACACTAGTATGATTAGTAAATTATATGATAAGGTATTAGAATATGCAGGAAAGGGTAATAGACTACTTGATTTGTATTGCGGAGCAGGTACTATAGGAATATATCTTGCTAAGAACTTTAATTATGTAAGGGGTATAGAACAGAATAAGGATGCTATTGTTAGTGCTAACAAAAATAAAGAAATAAATAAAATTAGCAATATTGATTTTGTATGTGATGAGGTTTGTAATATTGATAAAATTAATGAAGATGTTTTGATAGTAGATCCACCAAGACATGGGTTAGATAAGGTTACAAGAGAAAAAATAATGCTTTCTGATGTTAATAGAGTTGTTTATGTATCTTGTAATCCAATAACATTGGCAAGAGATTTAAATATATTAAAGGAAAAGTATATGTTGAAAGATATAACTCTATTTGATATGTTTCCTAATACTAGTCATGTTGAGTGTGTGGTTAAACTTGAAAGTTCTTTTAAATAATATAATTAAAAGAAAGTACTATAAATAATTATATAGTGATGGTGTGATAAAAAATGAAGAAGAAGATAAAATGTATGATTTTAGTTTTGTGTTTGATAATATTTACTATTGTTACTTATAAAGTTGTTACTAATGAAAATATATATATTGATGATATCGTATATAATTTTATGAGTGATAATGTTATTAATGATAAAATTACTAATATAGTAAAAATAATAACGAATATTACTTCTCCATTAGTAGTAATTGTTACGGCAATAATACTTATAATCTTTATCAAAAATAAGAAAATTAAACTTTCTTTAATGATTAATTTGATTGGTGTTACAATAATTAATAATTTATTTAAGGTGATAATAGCAAGACCTAGACCTGATATTAATAGATTGGTTGATGAAACGGGTTATAGCTTTCCTTCAGGTCATGCTATAACGAGTATGGTTTTTTATGGATATTTGATATATTTAATTTATAAATATGTTGATAATAGGAAAATTAAAATACCTTTAATGATTTTTTTAATATTGTTGATACCAATAATTGGACTATCTAGAATATATTTAGGGGTTCATTATACTAGTGATGTATTAGGGGGATTTTTATTAGGGACAGTTTATTTAATTTTATTTATAAATATATCTAATAAATATATAATAAGGAAATAGACATACTAGTTCAGTATGTCTATATTTATGTGGTTATTTTCTTTTAGTTTTTGTAAATTTTTTTCTATTTCTAACTTAATTTCTTTATTGTAGTTAGGGTGATTTTCTATGTTTGATATTAATTTTTCTATTTTTGTATAAATGTTTTTATCTTTGTTTTTTAGATATTTTTTAGTATACAAATATAAAAGTAGAGTAGAAGCTTCAATAGCATGGGAACTAGCGATATTTAAATATTCAATAGCTTTATCTTCATCTTTGATGAGAATTGTATTTCCTGTTAAATAATAATATTTAGCAAGGTTATAGTAGGCGTAATAGGATACTGTACTTATTGGTGATTCGATGGCTCTACTATAATATTCGAAAGCTTTTTGCATATCTTTTTTTACATAGATTCCATTACGATAAAATTCACCAACTTTGTTTAAGGCCCAACTTTCTTCTAAATCTGCTGATTTAATGAAATATTCAAAGGCCTTTTTTATGTTGCCTTTAGATTCGTATATTAAACCTAAGTTATTATAAGCATATGGGTAATCTTTGTCTGCGGCTTTTTCAAATAGTGATATAGCTTTTTCTATATCCTTTTTTACTGGGTAGATACCATTTAAATATAATATTCCCATTAAATTTATTGAGGCTATATTACCAAGAGTGATAGCGGTATTTAAATATTCAAAAGCTTTTATTAGTTCTTCATTTGATTTTGAACCTATTTGTCCGCTGATAAACATTTTGGCCATCATATAATAACTACCAGGGTGATCTTTTAGTGATGCTTGTTTGTAGTAGTTAAAACTGATATCATATCTTGAATAGCCTTTATTGTATCCATAATATTCATTAGTGCCCATCTCGTAAAGGGCATAAGTGTTGCCACCTTTTGCTAGTTTATTCAAAGAATAATTATAGTTTATTCCTTCGGTAAATTTTAAGTTTAAGTATTCTTCTAGTTCTGCTCCTGAAATATTGGTATTGTTTAATAAGCTTTCAATTATATTTTTTTTGATATTTTCCTCATATATAGGTTGTTTTTTTTCTAATATTATAAAAAATAAGATGTTGATTATTGCTTCGTATAAATTGTTTTCGTTAATTAATTTATTTAAGCTGTTAGAAAATTCATTTGTAACTGATGTATCGTTTTTGCTTATATTGTATAGTTTTAAACAAATTTCTTTTAAGTTTCTATTATTATTAATAAAGTCTAGACTTTCTTCATTAGTGCTAAAACTATATATATTACTTTCTATTATTGATAATAAATTAATTATAGTACTTATTAATATATTTTTATCTTTGTTATATTTTTTTTTGTATATTAAATATTTTTGCTTGTATTCATCGTTTATCGAGCGTATACCAGTACAGTAGTTATTTACTGTGGTATCTCCGACTAATTCTATGTTAAAAATGGTACAAAAGATTTCAACTTGCATGGCTGAACTTTTGTTTATGGTATATTCTTTAATGATTCTAGTAAAGTTTCCCCAAGATAGATGATTATCATTGTTGTTTAATTTTATATATTTTTTCATTTCTTTCACCAAGATAATTATATCATGATATGTGGATTTTTGCAAATTATACTATGCTTAGTGTGGATTTTAATACCTTATAAATAATTATTTTTTATAATATAATGTTATTGAAAGGAAGGATAATAATGAAAAAAATATTAAAAAATTATAAGTCCACTTTAATATTAATACTTGCTATAATAATTGGTGCTGTAGTTGGATTAATTTTTAAAGAGGATGCTAAAGTACTTAGTCCGTTAGGAGATATTTTTATTAATTTGTTGTTAGTAGTTATTGTTCCATTAGTATTTTTAACTATAACTACATCAATTGCTAAAATGAGTACTCCTAAAAGATTAGGTAAAATTATGCTTACTACTATTTTGGCATTTGTTGCTACTTCAATAATTGCGGTATTAGTAGGATTTGTTACTACTTATAATATTGATTTAGTAAAACCTGAGGATACAGAGAAAATTACTAGTACATTAGTTAATGAAGAGATGAAAAATGAAGATTTATCAATATTGGAGAGAACTGCTGATGTATTAACAGTTAAGAGCTTTAATGATTTGCTTACTACTGATAATTTGATTGCTTTACTAGTGTTTTCAATTTTGTTTGGTTTAGCATTAAATATGAGTAAATCTAAAGGTGAACCTGTAAAGAAGATTTTAGAATCTTTAAATGAGGTTATAATGAAGCTGGTAGAGATTATTATGTATTATGCACCAATTGGATTAGGTTGTTATTTTGCTGCATTGGTTGGAACTTTTGGAAGTTCAATTGCGGTTGGTTATTTAAAAACCTTTATTGTATATACAGTGGTTGCTATACTATATTATTTTATTGTATATAGTGTGTATGCTTATATTGCTGGTAAAAGGGAAGGACTTAGAAGATTTTGGAAGAATATTATTCCTGCTACTTTAACTTCACTAGCAACTTGTTCTTCAGCGGCTTCTATTCCTACTAATAGTATGTGTGCTAAGGAAATGGGGGTTCCTGATGATATTGCTGAAACAGTAATACCACTTGGTACAAGTTTTCATAAAGATGGTTCTATAATAGGTAGTGTTTTTAAAATCATGTTTTTAGTTTGCTTGTTTGGAACTAATATATCTGGATTCGGTGGTATTTCCAAAGTATTACTAGTGGCATTAGTTGCAACACTTTTAGTAACTGCGGTTCCTATTGGTGGTGGTACTATCTCTGAAATGATGATTATTACTATGATGGGATATAATGCTGGTGCACTTCCAATACTTACTATTATTGCTACAATTATTGATGCTCCTGCTACTATGCTTAATGTTGTTGGTGATTCTGCTACATCTATGTTAGTGGCTAGGGTGGTTGATGGTAAGAAGTGGATTAATTTAAAGAAAAAATAAGAGTTTTATAAAAAATACTCTTTTTTTTTGATATTTTGGTAAATTTTTAAAATAAAAGTGTATTTAATATATGAGGTGATAGATATTGAACTTAAAAGAATTACCAAATGAGGAAAAACCAAGGGAGAGATTAATAAAATATGGAAAGGAAAATATATCTAATAATGAATTAATTGAAATTATTTTAAAATCTGGTACTAAAAGTATCGGACTTAAAGAAATTTCTCATAATATATTATCATCTGTTAATAATATTAATGAACTTAAAAATATGGAAATATCTAGATTAGAAAAGATTATGGGAATGAGTAAGATTAAGGCAATAGAGTTAGTAGCGGCTATTGAACTTGGAAGAAGAGTATATAATGATGATGGATATAGTGATTTAGTGAAATTAACTAGTCCTGAATCGATAGTTAATTATTTTTATAATGAATACAAAAATATACATCAAGAGATTTTTTATGTTGTATATTTAGATAATCAGAAAAATTATATAGACAAAAAACTATTGTTTAAGGGTACTGTTAATTATTCTTTAGTACATCCGAGAGAAATTTTTAAGGAAGCATATTTATTGTCAGCTAGTTACATTGTTTGTGTTCATAATCATCCATCTGGTAATGCGTTGCCGAGTAAAAATGATATTGAATTAACTAAAATGGTAAAAGAAATAGGCAATTTACATGGAATAATTTTGATGGATCATATTATAATTGGTAAGGATAATTACTATAGTTTTTACGAAGATAATTATTTATAATAAATAGGACTTTTAATTTGTTGAAAAATATTATATAATAAGATTGATAGGAAAGTGATAGAATGTTTGGCAAAAAGAAAAATAATATTCCTAAAAAATATATATTAGTGATAATAATAATATTAATAATAATTTTATTAGTAATTTTTTCGGTTACTTTAAAAGAAGATAGAAAATTAAATAAAGTTGAATCTCTGTTTAAGGATGGATTTACATATATAGAAAATATAATAACATACCCATTTAATTATGTTAGTGATAATATAAAAAGTTATAAAAAATTAAAAGATGTTGAAAAAAGTAATGATGTACTTGAAACTTCTATAGATAGAATAGATTCTATTGAAGCAGAAAATATTGAATTACGTAGGCAACTTGATGCTCTTAAAGAAGAATTAAATATCAATTATACTTTGTCTGATTATGAATATTTGAATGCTACTGTTATAAGTAGAAATGTTGGGTATTGGTATAATAAGTTAACTATTAATAAAGGAAGTTATAATGGAGTAGAAAAGGATATGGTGGTTATTAGTTCTAAAGGATTGATAGGTAGGGTTGTTAAAACTTCTACTTTTACTTCCGATGTTAGATTAATTACTACTAGTGATACGAATAATAAAATATCTGTACATGTTAGTAATGGAGATAATAATTTATATGGTGTAATAAATGGTTATGATTATAAAAAGTCTGTATTAGAGTTGGAAGGAATTAGTAATACAAAGGATGTTAATGTTGGAGATTATGTTTATACTTCTGGTTTGGGTGGAATATTTCCTGCTGGTATACTAATAGGAACAGTTACAGAGATTACTACTGATTCATATGATTTGGCAAAAATAATGAAGGTTACTCCATCAGTAGATTTTAATGATATTAATTATGTTAGTATTTTAAAGAGAAAAAGTGATAGCAATGATAGTTAGTATAATTTATTTAATTATTTCATTTTTATTTGAAAGTGTTATGTCTAATATTTTTCCTGCTACCTTTGGTAATGTTAGTTGTTTTAGTACAATATATACTATAATAGCTTTTGTTATTATTTATCCTTATTTTGCTAATGAAAAAAAATATTATATTTTGATAATAATATTTGGATGTTTGTTTGATATATTATATACCTCTACAATACTTATTAATTTAGTATTATTTATTATTGTTGCTATTGTTATTAAGGTATTAAATAACTTGATTTCTGATAATATATTTATGACTAATGTTATGAGTATTGTATGTATTATTGTTTATCATTTGTTATCATTTATTATATTAAATTTAACTACAAGTGGGGTATATGGTATTTCATTATTATTAGAAATTATTACTCATAGTATTATAATGACAGTTATATATTGTAGTATTAGTTATTTTGTTATTAAATTTATTTATAATAAATTAGAAATTAAACAAATTAAATAAAAAAATTTCTTATAAAAAGAAATTTGGTTCGTTTTGATTATAGGTTTGATTATTTTTTATGTCACTGGTATTTTGAATGCTGTCAGTGACTTTTGTTATATTGTTAGTTTGCTTAGAATTATTATTAATACTTACATCTGTTTCATCTTTAAAAATGGATGCTACTTTTAACATTGATTTCATATTGTTCATCATTGGTCCTACTTCTTTTACTATTGGTATTGCTTCTCTTACTACTCCTAATGTTTTTGATGTGTTATTAAGTAGTGATGACCAGTTAATACCTCTAGATGCTCCTGCTACTGCTCTGGTATTTCCTAAACCTAATAGTGATTTAAGTCCCGAACCTAGAGAAGAAGTTCTGGCAACTGCAGGCATACTATTCATTCTTAAACCACTATTCATTATAGGTGCATATGACATATTAGGAATTACAAATGGACCACCGATATAATTTCCATACATATATAATACCTCCTTCTAAAATAATATATGAAAATAATAAAAAAAAGTTAAAAAAGTTAAAAAAATGTGTTATAATTGAATATAGAATAGGTGATATATGTATGAATAATAATACAGTTAATGGTTCTTTTGTTTCAAGTAAACAAACGGTATCTGGAGATACTGCTGTTGCAAAAGAAAAAACTAGATATAAATATGTTGCTTTTGATAAAAATGGTAAACAAGTAAAAGGTTATTTTGATGCGTTTAGAAGATTAGATGTTGAATCATTTTTGACTGCACAAGGTTATAAGATAGCTGAAATTAAACCGGTTAAAATAAGTAAACTTGGTGCTATGCTTACATTCTCTAATGAGATGCGTTATAAAGAATTAGTTTTCTTCTTGACACAGTTATCTACATATATTAAATCTGGTATTCCACTAGCGGATGCTATAATTATATTAGAAAATCAAACTAATAAAAAAAAGAAAAAAGATTTATTTAAGAGAATTAGTTATGAATTAAATACTGGTGCTAATTTTAGTGAAGCTTTAGCAAGACAAGGAAACGTCTTTCCTAAGTTATTAATCAATATGCTTAAGACTTCTGAATTGACAGGAAATTTAACTGAGGCATTAGATGATATGGCTGCCTATTATAAAACAGCTGATTCTAATAGAAAACAAATCATATCTGCTCTTACTTATCCTAGCGTGGTACTAGTTATTGCAATAATTGTATTAACTTTCTTACTTATATTTGTTGTACCACAATTTGAAGGAATATTTGAACAATTGGGGGCTGATTTACCTGGAATTACTGTGTTTTTAATTTCTTTAAGTGCATTTGTTAAAAAAAATATTATTAAAATTGTTTTAGCTTTAGCTGCTATTATAGTGATTATTATTGCTATGTATAAAAACATTAGAAAGTTTAGGTATTTGGTTCAATATATTGCTATGCATATACCTGTAATTAAAGATGTTTTAATTGATAATGAAGTTGTTATGTTTACTAAAACATTTTCATCACTAATTAAACATGATGTATTTATTACAGATAGTATTGAGATGCTTGGTAAAGTTACAAATAATGAGATTTATAAAGGTATAATTAAGGAAGCGGTTACTAATTTAAGTACAGGGGCAGGACTATCTAAGGCTTTTGAAAATAAATGGGCTTTTCCTAGAATAGCTTATGAAATGTTACTTACTGGTGAGAAAACAGGTAGACTTGGTCCAATGATGGAGAATGTTGCTTTGTATTATGAGGAAGAACAAAAGAATTTGGTTCAAAGACTTAAAAGTTTGATTGAACCAGTTATGATTATTCTTCTTGCTGTAATAGTTGGTGTTATTTTGATGGCAATATTTATTCCAATGTTTAGTATGTATAGTAATATTTTATAGGTGATGTCATGATAGAATTTTATATTTATACAATAATGTTTATATTTGGTAGTGTAATGGGAAGTTTTCTTAATGTGTTAGCGGTTAGATTATCAAATAATGAATCTATTTTATATCCTAGAAGTCATTGTCATAATTGCAATCATAGACTTAGATGGTATGAACTAATACCAATAGTATCATATGTAATTCAAAAGGGTAAAAGTAGATGCTGTCATACAATAATACCGATAAGTTATTTAGTAGTAGAAATTGTAACTGCAGCATTATATTGTACAGCATATCATTCTTTTGGCTTTAGTTATGAACTAGTTATTAGTTTGATATTTATATCTGCTCTTATTGTTATTATTGTTAGTGATATTGAATATATGATTATATTAGATGAGATAATTGCGGTATCTTGCATACTTATAATAGTTCTTGATTTAATATTTTTTGGTTTAGATTTTACTGTGGATAAAGTTGTTGCTGGTATACTTGCTTTTGTTACAATGTATTTTATAAAAATAATAGGAGATCATTTATTTAAAAGGGAAAGTATGGGTGGAGGAGATATTAAACTGATGTTTTTGTTTGGAATAGTTATTGGTTATCCTTTATCAATATGTGCGATATTTTTAGCAACATTTATTGCTTTTCCAATTGCTATTTATTTACTGTTAAGTAGAAAAGATACATTAATTCCTTTTGGACCATTTTTAGCAATGGCTGCAGTATTAATTCATATATCTAAAATAGATATAAGTAGTATTTTAAATGTAATTATAAAATAGGAGGTAGTTATGGAAAAAAGAATATCAATGAAAACGTTTTATTTGATAGGTATAATTAGTATTGGATTAATTGGACTAGCGGTTGGTTCTACATATGCTATGTTTACTGCTAGTGCTGAAATTAATAATCCGATATCATTATCTTCTAATTTAACTTCGGATAATGATGTTATTGAGACATTTGATGTGGTTATAAAACCTTATTCTACTGCTAGTAAAACGGTTAAGGTAACTAATAGTACAAGTAGTTCGGCTAACTATACTATTTGGTATTTAGATTATGGTGATAATGTTAGTTTTGGTACTTCTGGTAGTAGTACTTCTGGTTCAATAGCTTCTAGTGGTTCTGTTTCAACATTAGTTACTATTAGAAATAATACATCTTCACCAGTTACTATTACAATAGGTGTTTCTACTAGCCTGGGAAGTATTGTTTTGGGTGATGATATGCAAATTATTCCTAATCAATCATTACCTGGTAATGTTGTTAATCAAAATGCTGCTGCTTATATAACTAATCTTTATAAGGTTTCAGATAAAGAAACTGTAACTAATAATAGTATTACATATAATACTGTTCCTAGTAGAAGTCTTATGAATGATAGAAAAGGTGGTACTACTTCATTAGATAATGGAAATGTAAGATATTATGGTGCTAATCCTAATAACTACGTATATTTTAATTGTAGTGATTATTCTAATCAATCATCTAGTACTTGTGAAGTTTGGAGAATAATAGGGGTATTTGATGGAAAACTGAAACTAATAAGAAATTCTAGTATTGGTTCCTTTTCTTGGGATAATAAAAATACTTCAACTGGAGCTGAAAGTGCTACAGGTAAAAATAATTGGTCGGATGCAAGGTTAATGAAATTATTAAATCCTGATTACGAAGCAGAGAGTATTGGTGGAAGTCTATATTATAATGCTAGAAGTGGTAAGTGTTATGCAGGACGAAACAATGCAACTGTTTCATGTAATTTTACTTCAACAGGAATAAAAAATGATGAGACTAGAAACTTGATTGCTGAAACATCATGGGGGCTAGGAGGATGGAACGATAGTGTTGTTTATTCTGATTTTATGTATGGAAAAGAGAGAGGTACTTCTGTATATAGTGGTCATTCAACATCTTGGAATGGCAAAATAGCTCTTCCATATCCTAGTGATTTTGGATATTCTGCTGATTTTTCTACATGTACTACACATATAGGCGATTATGATAATTGTCCTTCAAGTATTTGGATGTTAACGTTAATGGGAACTACAGCTAATTCTTTGTTACTTACTCCTTTTTCTGATGATGGTTCAAGCATTTGGGGAATTATGACTCCAGGTTATGCTACTTCTGATGACTTTGCAGCATATGGAAATGAAAATATTTTTCCTACTCTTTATTTAAAATCTGATATAGGAATAGGATCTGGTGATGGTTCTAGTAGTAGTCCTTATACACTTAGTGTAGATGGTATTGAAGTTATTTTATATGATGTTTTATTTAACAATAATGGTGGTAGTGGTGGACCTAATTCAGTACAAAAATTTGCTGGAGAAACTATTACTATAAGTAGTTCTGTTCCTACTAAAGAAGGTTATACATTTAAAGGCTGGACTGTTGTTGGAGATACTACTCAGACATTATATCAACCTGGTGATACTTATGTAATAAATAATAATACTACTTTTGTTGCTGTTTGGGAAGAAGTGCCTTCGGCTACACAATATACTGTTACTTTGAAGAAAAGTGTTAGTAGTGTATCTACAATTACTACATCAAAAGTAAATGATGGTGATAAATTTAGTTATTCTTTTGATGAAGTTGTACCTGTTGGTTATTCTTATAACCGAGTATCTTGTACTAATGGACAAGTGGCTACTTATAGTTTAGGTACTGGTGGTGGTACTTCTATTTCAAATAAGAGAACTGTTACTATTGCTAAAGTTACAAGTGATACGGTATGTACTGTGTATTATACAAAGAGTGGTGGAACTATTACTTCTTAATTAATTATTGACTCTTCATTTATATGGAGAGTTTTCTTTATGTAAAAATTATGTCAAGCCCTTGAAAAATAAGGAAAAATACTATATAATTAATATGGTGATATAGATGGAAGATATAATAAAGAAAATATATGATTATTCTCTTGAAGATATAATGGGACAAAGTTTTGGAAGATATTCTAAATATATAATCCAAGATAGAGCTATCCCTGATGTTAGAGATGGTTTAAAACCAGTTCAAAGAAGAATTCTTTATTCAATGTATAAAGAAAGAAATACCTATGATAAGCCTACTAAAAAAAGTGCTAATGCCGTAGGACTAGTAATGGCTAATTATCACCCTCATGGTGATAGTTCAATATATGAAGCAATAGTTAGAATGAGTCAGTGGTGGAAGAATGAGGCACCACTTATAGAAATGCAAGGTAATAACGGTTCAATAGATGGTGATAGTCCTGCTGCTAGTCGTTATACTGAGGCAAGGTTATCAAAAATAGCAGGAGAACTACTTCGTGATATAGATAAAACAGGTATTGTACCAATGGCTCCGAACTATGATGATAGATTACTAGAACCGACTGTCTTACCAAGTAGATTTCCTAATTTACTCGTAAATGGAACAACTGGTATAAGTGCTGGTTATGCTACAAATATGCCACCTCATAACTTAGGAGAAGTAATTGATGCTACTGTATTTAGAATAGATAATCCAAATTCTAGATTAGATACAGTAATGAATTATATCAAAGGGCCGGATTTTCCAACTGGAGGTATAGCCTTAGGCATAGATGGAATTAAGAAGGCTTATGAAACAGGAAGAGGAAAAATATTTATAAGAGCTAAGACTAAGATAGAGAAAAATAAGATTATTATTGATGAAATACCATATGAAGTAAATAAGCAACTATTAGTAAAAAGAATGGATGAAATAAGAATAGATAAGAAAATAGATGGTATTGTTGAAGTAAGGGATGAATCTGATAAAGATGGTCTTCAGATAGCAGTAGAACTTAAGAAAGATGCTGATGCTAATAATATCTTAAATTATTTTTATAAAAATACTGATTTACAAGTATCTTATAGCTTTAACAATGTCGTTATTGTTAATCGTAGACCCATGCAATTAGGGTTACTTGGTATATTAGATGCTTATATAGCTCATCAAAAAGAAATAGTATATAAAGGTACTGAGTATGATTTAAAAACAGCTAAAGCAAGTTATCACATAATGGAAGGTTTAGTAAAAGCAATATCAATATTAGATGAAGTAATAGCCCTAATTAGAAGAAGCAAGAATAAAGCAGATGCCATAGTAAATTTAGTTAAAGAATACGATTTTACTGATAAACAAGCAGAAGCTATAGTTAATTTACAATTATATAGACTAACTAATACAGATGTTGTTCTACTTGAAGAAGAAATGAAAAAATTAGAAGAAAAAATTAAATTATATGAAGAAATTCTTACTAATCCAGATAAACTTAATTCAGTAATTAAAGAAGATTTAAGAAAGATAAAAAAGGAATATGGAATACCAAGAAGAACAGAAATAAGAGAAGAATTAGAAGAAATAAAAGTTGATACTACAAGAATGATACCTAAAGAACAAGTAGTAGTAGTAGTAACTAATGAAGGATACATTAAAAAAGTACCTCAAAGAAGTTATAATACTGCTAAAGAGGAAGAGACTACTTTAAAAGAAAATGATTATGTAACAGGTTTATATAATATTACTACTACTGATACATTATTATTGTTTACTAATTTAGGTAACTATTTATATTTACCAGTATATGATATTCCAGAAGTAAAATGGAAAGAACTTGGTAAACATATCAGTAATATTATAAGTTTAAGTCCAGAAGAAAAAGTAATTAACTCAATACCAGTATATAACTTTGATGAAGAAAGATATATAACAAGTTTTACTAAGAATGGTATGATTAAGAGAACCCTATTAAATGAATTTAAAGTACAAAGATATAGTAAACCAATTAAGATGATGAATCTTAAGGGTACTGATGAAGTAATATCTGTTACTGACTCTACATTATCTAATGTATTCATAGCCACTTCAAACGGATATGGATTATGGTATGATATAAATGAAGTACCAGTTGTTGGTATTAAAGCCGCAGGTGTTAAAGCTATTAGTTTAAAAGATGACTATGTTGTAAGTGGCATATTATTTGATGTTGCTAGTGAATATCTAACAATACTTACTGATAAAGGAACTGCTAAAAGAATGCGCCTAACTGAGTTAGAAAAGACTTCTAGAGCTAAAAGAGGAATCTTACTTATGAAGACAATAAAGAGTAATCCAAGTAAGATAATAAAGGCCTATATTATAAATAGTAAGAATCAAATAGGTATAGTAAGTGATGATTATAGTAAAATAGTAAAACTAACAGAAATATCTATTATGGATAGATATAGTAATGGTTCATATATAATAAAAGATCGTATAATAGATTCTTATATTGTAAGTGAATTAATATCTAAAGAAGATAAAGAAGAAGTAACTGAAGAAATAGTAGTAGAAAAAAAACAAATTTCTTTAAGTGAAATAGATGATAAGCTATCTAATATAGATAGTATAATTAAAGATATAAATGAATAGTTTAAAATAAGAGGTGTAACTATGATATATGTAAAAGATTTAATAGAAGTATGTAATGGAAAATTATTATGTGGTGACATCAATTTACCACTTAATAATTTTTCTAAAGATACTAGATTAATAAATAAAGATGATGTATATATTGGAATAAAAGGTGAATCTTTTGATGGCAATAAATTTTATAAAGATGCTTTAGATAAAGGAGCTAGTGTATGTATTCTAGATAATATTGATGAAGTAGATGATAAGTATAAAGATAAAACCATTGTTAAAGTAGAAGATACTATTAAAGCAATAGGGCTTCTTGCTAAGTATAAAAGAAGTTTATATAATATTCCGGTAGTAGCAGTAACAGGTAGTGTAGGAAAGACTTCTACTAAAGATATGATAGCGGCTGTTTTAAGTACTGAATATAAAGTATTAAAAACAGAAGCCAACTATAATAACCATATTGGTCTTCCTCTTACAATATTAAAATTAACTGATGAAGATATTTTAGTAGTAGAAATGGGAATGAATCACTTTGGAGAACTTTCTTATTTAACCGACATTGCAAGACCTACTATTGGGGTAATAACTAACGTAGGAACTGCTCATATAGGTAATTTAGGTTCAAGAGAAAACATCATGAAAGCTAAATTAGAAATAATAGAAGGACTAAATGGACCACTAATTATAAATAACGATAATGATATAATGCATAACAATCTAGATTATATAAAGTCATTAAATAAAGTAATAACTATAGGTATTGATAATAAAAGTGATTATATGGCTAAAGATATAAATAATAGTACCTTTGTAGTAGAGAATAATAAGATTACTTCACCAATTAATAATACTGCCTTTATCTATAATAGCCTAGTAGCATATGTTGTAGGAAAACTTTGTAATATATCTATTCCTAATATTCAAAAAGGAATTAAGACTAATGAGTTTACATCAAATAGATTAGAATTCAAAAAGACAAAGAATGGTGTAACTATAATTGATGATACATATAATTCATCATTAGATGCCATTAAATCATCATTAGAAATATTAGAAAAAGAACCATCTAAAAGAAAAATAGCAGTAGTAGGAGATATTCTTGAAGTTGGTGATTATAATAAAGAAATACATGAAAATATTGGTAAATTACTTTTAGAAAATAAATTAGATATTATAGTAACCATTGGTACTGATACAAAATATACTGACAAATATTTAGAAGAAAATAACTATACAAATTATTATCATTTCAATAACGAAAGTGAATCACACGAAAAAATAAAAGAATTACTCCATGAAGGAGATGCTGTATTGTTTAAAGGATCACATGCTATTAAACTAGGTAACATCGTCAAATATCTAATGGAAGAATAAAATTTGACAAATTAAATATATTAATGTATATTATAACTGTACTATATTTAGTACAGTTTTTAGGTGATGAAAATGAAAAAAATAAATTTAAAAAAATATATACTAATATTTATTGCTAATGCTATTATTGTCTTTTCTTTTTATTTAAGTCAAAATATCCATAATGCTAGTTTTGATCAATATATCTATAGTCTAATTAAAGTAGCGGGAATGAATGGTACTTCAGTAGTATCTATTGCTATTATAATATTTTATGGTTTTATATTATTTACCATATTAAATATATTACTAATACTTCCTACATTAAATTTTGATCGTAAAGTCAGTATAGATATTAAGAAAAATAAAGAAAAAAAAGAACTTGTTCTTCTGCCAATAAAAAACATAAAAAGATATAGTAGAATTTTATTAGCGGCCTCTATTATATATTTAGGTATAACAGTAGGATTTTTTGATTACGCATTTAATAGTTTAAGAAATACTGATTTATTTAAAGACTATTATATCAAACCTGATGAAGTTGAAATAAAGTTTCCTGAAAAAAAGCAGAACTTAATATATATATTTTTAGAGTCGACAGAAATGACTAATATTAGTAAAAAGAATGGCGGCGTATTTGATATATCAGTAACACCAAATTTAGAGAATATAGCGCTTAACAATATTAATTTTTCTAATACCAATTTACTTGGAGGAGCTAGAGAATCATATGGTACTAGTTGGACAGTAGCGGCCATGATAGCCCAAACTGCTGGTATTCCTCTTAAAGTGAAAATAAATGATATTAGTAGTAGCAATAGCACAAGTTTTAATAATATTACTACGATAGGTGATATTTTATCTATAGAAGGATATAATAATTATTTATTAATGGGTTCTGATGCTAACTTTGGTGGCAGAAGATCATACTTTAGTAATCATAGTTATATAATAAGTGATTATTATACAGCAGTAGAAGAAGGAAAAATAGATAGTAATTATCATGAGTGGTGGGGTTATGAAGATAGTAAGTTATTTACTTATGCTAAAGAATATTTAACAAAAATATCTAAAGATAGTAAACCATTTAATTTTACAATGTTAACAGCAGACACCCATTTTACTGATGGTTACTTAGATAAGAGTTGTGATACTATCTTTAGTGAAGCTTATGCTAATTCATTTTACTGTTCTGATAGTATGATAGCGGAATTTATCTCTTGGATTCAAGAACAAGATTTTTACGAAAATACCACTATTGTTTTAACAGGAGATCATCCGACAATGCAAGAAAATTTCTATAATATCGATAATAATTATGATAGAGTAGTATACAATGCTTTCGTTAATTCAAGAGTATTACCGGTAAATAATAAGAATAGGGTATTTACAACAATGGATATGTTTCCTACCACATTAGCGGCCTTAGGAGTATCAATTGAAGGTGATAGACTAGGACTTGGAACTAATTTGTTTTCAAGTAAAAAAACAATTCCTGAAGAAATAGGATTAGATAATTTCAATAAGGAATTAAAGAAAAGTTCAGATTATTATTATAAATATATAAGAAAATAGAGAGAAGTAATTCTCTCTATTTTATTGTTATTGTTCTAATTAAATTGTCTGTTTCACCTCTATAAGTAACTATATATTTAATAGAATATCTTCCAGTATCTAATCTATTAATCGCAGTATCTAAATCAGATTTACTATTATAAGTATTACCATTAACTTCATAAGTAATATTTGCACTTGTAGTAACATCTTTACCATTATAAGTAGCAGTTACCCCAGGATCGCTATAATCAGCTTTTGGAACCTCTAATTCAGACTTTCCTTTTAAAGAGATGTTAAGTCCACTACTAATTATAGAACCATCACTTTTAACAGATATCTCAGTACCATTACTAGCATTAGATTTAAATGATTTATATTCAGCTTTAACAATTACATGAGAAGTACCAGCATCACTAGGAACATACACATATTCATTATCAGTAGTAAAGGCTATTCTCTCTAAACTACCAGAGTTATCTTTAACATATATACCAAAACCAATACCACCTAGAGTATTATTATTATAATTAATTCTAGATTGTAAATAACTACCAGATTGTTTACCAAATACTGATTGACTAAAGTATTTACTTAAATAAGAATCATCTAATACATCAGGTTTTTTCCAATTCCAAGTTAATTTATATCCTCCAATAGTTTTAGAACTCTTTAAGTTAGTAACATCAGGTAATTTAGCATATCTTTCAGATATTTCAGTAGGTTGAGTACCTTTTTTAAAATATTCTGTTATTTTCATATCATCAGGAGTATATTCACTAGGTAGTTTAGCAGGCCATGTTTCTTTTTCAACAGTAACCGCTACTACTGAAGAAGGCATTTCCCAAGTCTTAGTAGTTTTTGGTACATATTGCATAACAGAGCGCATAACAGCATCTTTAGGAGCACTAGCACCACCTAAGTAGTGATTTTTATCAACTTTTTCATAACCATACCATAAAGCAACTGAATATTCAGGAGTATAAGCTACAGTCCATAAGTCATTTACTGATCCTATAGGAATTCCCTTTGCTCTACATACATCATCTGATAGGTTAGAGGTACCAGTTTTAGCAGCAACAGTAGAACCATATACTCTAGCACCACCATTAAATCCGTGCTCAACAGCATATTGTAAAACATTATTCATTAAGTAAGAAGTAGAGTCTGCCATTACTTTTTCTTTATCGACACTAAAATCAACTGTTTTACCAGAAGAACGATATTCTATTTTAGTAACAGCATGTGTCTCAATATGATATCCACCATTTGCAAATGCAGCATAAGCTTCAGCCATATCAAGAGGTGTTACACCATATGACATACCACCAATAGAATATGCTTCATTAATTAAATTATCTGAACCATTATTTTTATTTTTCTTATAGTTTTCTGATTTAGTACTATATGCAACATCAATTCCTAAACCATTAACAAATGTAACAATATTCTTCTTATCTACTTGTTGAAAAGCTTTTAACGCCGGAATATTTCTTGATACACTAAGAGCTTGTCTTAATGTAATTAATCCTTGATAAGAACCATCCCAGTTTCCTATTTCTGGTCCATTAGTATAAGTCCAAGGTTCATCATTAAATAGAGTATAAGTAGAAAAATCATTATATTCAAAACCAGGACCATAATCAAATATTGGTTTAGCGGTACTTCCTGGTTGCCTTAAAGCTTGAGTAGCATAGTTCCAGTCACCAGCAGTTCTATTTCTACCAGCACCAATAGCAACGATTGTACCATCATTAACATTAGTAATAGCAATACCTGCTTGTACTGAATCATCAGCCCAAGTATGATCCTCACCACTAAGTACTTTATTAATACCATCTTGAATACTTCTATCTAGAGCAGTATATATTTTCATTGATACTAATGAAGGGTCATCACCAGTTTTATCTTTTACTTCTTGAATAACTGTATCTAAGTAACCTTCGTATTCTCCAAGACCGGAACCACCTGCTAGCATACTTTCAATACTAACATCAGTAGCCATATTTTTTTCTTCCTCAGTAATATAACCATGTCTTACCATAAGAGTAAGAACAGTATTTCTTCTTTTTTCAGCAGCTTCTGGATGTTTATATGGATCATATTTATTAGGAGCTTGATACATACCAGCAAGTAGTGAAGCTTCTGGTAAACTAAGTTCAGAAACAGTTTTACCAAAGTAATATTTACTTGCTTCTCCAACACCATATATTCTTCCACCTAAACAGCTATCATTAACATACATTTCTAATATTTCATTTTTACTATATTTCTTTTCCATAAAGAATACGGATAAATAAACATCTTGAAATTTTCTAATTATTTTTTTAATTTTATTATTTTCTTTACTATCTTTCTTTGTTAAATTATTTTTAACCGTTTGCATTGTTAAAGTAGAAGCACCACCAGCATCATCTTTACCCATTAAATTAAGAGCAGTTGCTTTTAAGAATCTAGCCATATCAACACCATTATGTTCATAGAATCTAGAGTCCTCAGTAGCAATTAAAGCATCAATTAATACTTGAGGTAATTCATCATATTCTACAGATTCTCTTTTTTCTGCACCTAAAGTAGCAAATATATTACCATCTTTATCATAAACTACTGTTTGATCTTGATTTTTTAATGCTTCTGGATCAAAATTACCTGTACTTATAACAATATAAATCATAAAAGCCATCGCAGCAAAGACACCAAATATAGCAAGTCCTAATATAATAGTAAGTATTTTTTTGCCAATACCTTTTTTATCACCAATACTTTTTTTCTTTTCTCTATTATCTCTACTACGAGTAGGCTTGATATTTACCTTAATTTTCTTTTTACTTTTGCTTTTACTTTCATTATTATTACTTTTAGTTTTCTTTTCTTTCTTTTCAACCTTAACCCCTTTTTTTCTATCTCTAGAGCTCACAAATTCAACTTCCTTTCTTTCTGATAAATTTACATTATCATTATTTTTCCTTTCTTTCTTTTTTAATATTTTAATTATATCGCTAGCTTTATAGTACATGATAACTAGTGGAATACTAATTAATAGAGTAAACAATCCTTTTACTTTAAATACAATAATACTTAAAATTGTTATAATTATAAATAATAATGTAATAATTATATTCATAGTTCTTTAATCATCTTATCTACATATTTAATATAATCTAATCTAGGTGCATATTTTATATCTATTTTATAACAATTTTCTTCAAAGTAGGATAGTGGAATAGACTTTCTATCATTACTATCTATAAATTGAATTAAGTCTTTTCCCTTTAATATATAATTTTTATCTAATAGTGTGAATCTTACTATTAAAAAAACTATACCACCATGTTTTATTACTTTCTTTATATATTCTATTTGATGATTATGAATATTATTGATAGTAAAACTTGTTTTACTTCTTGTTTCTTTGGCATCAAATTCTATATAATAACCTTTATATACTCCATTATAGTCTAGTGTAGATGGACATTCAAAGAAACCATCAGTAACTCGCATATTCTGGTAATTAGTTTTAGTTATCCTAATAGGAGTAGGCTTCTTATATACTAAAGCTATATCATATTCTCGATAATATTTATTGGTTTCATTGATGTCATTTTCAAGAGCCATACCACGATTGGCAAAACTACTATTGAAATTAGTTCTGTAATTCACAAATATCACCTATTTAATTATACTATAAAAATTAAAAAAAATCTATATAAATAGATTAATAAGTTAAAATTATCATTTATTTTATTTCCTCTTCAGCCTGTAGTCTTCCGAGGTATTTTCGAACCTGTAGTTTCGAAAATAAAATTTATTGTATAAAAAAAGACTATGAATTATATTCATAATCAATTAGTCTAAATCTTTAGTATAGATACCAATCTCTATAAGACCAGATATAAATACTAATACATAAACTATTTTAGTAAGTAAACTACCATCACCAAATAAATATTCAACTAAATTGAAATTAAATAAACCTACTAAACCCCAATTAAGACATCCTATAATACCTATAGTTAGAGCTATTTTATATAATGTATTCATTTTCTTCCTCCTTTTTATTTTTATTTTGTACCAAAAAAGAATAATTATTCATCATATAAGAAATTTAAACTAATATAATTTATCAGAAAGCAAAAAGAGGTGAAAAATGAAAAAAAAATTATTGTTTCTTTTAGTAGGAGGATTATTTCTTTTAGGAGGATGTGGTAAAGCTACTGAGTCAGATATTATTAAAGATTTAACTAAAAAGATTAATAATGCTAATTCTTATTATATAGAAGGTACATTAGAAATAGTTAATAATGAAGATATCTATACATATGATGTTGAAGTATCATATGCTAGAAAAGATAATTATAAAGTAAGATTAGTTAATAATGTTAATAATCATGAACAAATAATTCTTCGTAATTCAGAAGGAGTATATGTAGTTACTCCTAGAATAAATAAGAGTTTTAAATTCCAAAGTGATTGGCCATATAACAATTCTCAAGTATATTTATTGTCTCCACTTCTTGAGGATATAACTAGTGATGATAATAGAGTCTTTGAAGAGGTTAAAGATGGTTATAAGTTAACAGTGGCCGCTAATTATCCTAATAATCCTAAACTAGTAAAACAAGAGATATTACTTGATAAGAATAGTAATATTAAATCAGTAACTGTAATTGATAAAGATGGTAATAAACAAATATCAATGAATTATAAAAAGATAGACTTAAATAGTAAGTTTAAAAATAGTTATTTTGATTTAAAAGAAATTATTGATGTTAAAGAAGATAATACTCCTAGTGAAGATAATACTACTACTGAAAATAAAAATACTAATACTAATGATAATAAAGAACAAAAAGATAGTACTAAAACAGAAGAAACTAGTAGTATAGAAGATGTTATTTATCCTATGTATCTTCCTTCTAATACACATTTATCTAATAAAGAGAAGGTAACTAAAGAAAGTGGAGAAAGATTAATATTAACATTTGATGGTGATAATCCATTTATGCTAATAGAAGAGACTATTGCTAAAGAAAAAGAACATTTAATAGTACCTACTTATGGTGACTTAGAATTAATGGCATCTACTATAGCAATAGTAAATGAAAATTCTGTTAATTGGATTGATAATAATATTGAATATTATGTAGTTAGTGATAAATTATCTAAGCAAGAACTATTAAATATAGCAAGAAGTATATCAGTACTTCCAGTAAGCAAGTAGTTCTTGCTTTTTTCTTTTTTTGTTGTTATACTACTATTGTAGTTGGTGATAGGATGAGAGAGTTTATTAGTAATTTAAAGGGAGTATGGAAATATATTAAGAGTGATAAAAAGAGTTTGATAATACTTATTTTTGAACATATACTTCAAATAGGTATAAGTATAGTTTTACCTATACTTAGTGCAAAAATACTTATTGAACTTACTTCTAACGAATATATGAGAATATTAGGAGTAGCTATTGTTATGTTAATAGTTGATTTAATAAATAATACTAATCGTTATGTAATGAATAGAATTTCGGCAAGATTATATAGAAATATTATGTCAAGATTGGAAGTCCATTTGGGAAAATGTGTATTAAAAATAGGAAATGATTCTTTAGATAAAAATAGTAATGGTGTATTTATACAAAGAATGACTGGGGATACATCTAAACTTGCAGATATTTTTAATAATTTAATAGGTAATGTTTCTAGTTATATTGAATATATAGGTATTTTGGTAGCAATTTTTGTAGTTAATAAGTTGGTTTTTATTTATGTTCTTTTCTTTGCAGTTATATTATATGTGCTAGAGGATATTAGAACTAAAATGAAAAAACAAGATGATAAAGAATTTAGAAAGTCCAAAGAAAAGGTTTCTGGTTTTATTGGAGAGTTAGTACGTGGAGCTAGAGATATTAAGATGCTTAATAGTGAAAAAGACTTTACTAATGAATTGTCTATTAGAATTGATGATTGTAATGAGAAGATGTTTAGTTTACAAAAAAGAAACCAAAAATATAGAGTTTTGATGTGGGATATTAGTTCATTAGGAAATTTTATTTTAATTGTTTTATTGGTGTTATTATTAAAAGATAAGATATTAATACCTTCAATAGCACTTGTACTATATAATTATTCTGGTAAGATATCATCGTCAGCATATTTTGTAGGTAATTTTTTGGAACAAATAAAAGATTTTAATTTATCTGCTGAAAGAGTGTTTGCTATTACTAATGGTGATGAGTTTAAAAAAGAAAAGTTTGGTAATGTACATTTAGATAAAGTTAATGGAAATTTTGAATTTAAAGATGTTATTTTTGCTTATTCTACAAAGAAAGTTTTGAATAAGTTGAGTTTTAAAATTAATGCTAATGAGACGGTTGCTTTTGTGGGTAAATCTGGAGCAGGTAAAACAACTATATTTAATTTGCTTTGCAAAATGTATGATATAGATTCAGGTAGTATTACGATTGATGGTGTTGATATAAAAAAATTAGATAAAGATTCTATTAGAGGTAATATTACAATTATAAGTCAGAATCCATATATATTTAATATGAGCATTAGAGATAATTTAAAATTAGTAAAAAGTGATTTAACTAACAAAGAAATGAAAGAGGCTTGCAAACTTGCTTGTTTAGATGAGTTTATTAATTCGTTACCTGATAAATATGACACTGTAATAGGAGAAGGCGGTGTTAATTTATCTGGTGGACAGAAACAAAGACTTGCTATTGCTAGGGCATTAGTTCAGAAAACTGAGATTATTTTGTTTGATGAGGCTACTAGTGCATTAGATAATGAGACACAAGAAAAAATTCAGACCGCTATTAACAATATGAAAAATGAATATACAATACTTATTATTGCTCATAGGTTATCTACTATTATCAATGCTGATAGAATATTGTTTTTAGATAATGGTAAGATAATTAATGAAGGTAGTCATAGTTATTTACTTAAAAATTGTGATGAATATCGTAAATTATATGAAGTATAATATAGAAATTTTAATAAAGAGTATTTTGGCAGGTATTATGATAGGAATAGGTGGAACAATTTATTTATCATTAGATGATAAAATTGTTGGTTCTATATTATTTGCTATAGGATTATTTATAATAGTAGTATATAGTTTTAATTTGTATACTGGTAAGATAGGTTATTTAATTAATAATTTTAGTAAAAAATATATTAGAGAATTAATAATAACTTTGATAGGTAATTTTATTGGAACACTTTTTGTTGGATTCATTTTAAAATATACTAGAATATATACTATGATTAGTGAAAAGGCTAAGACATTAGCAGATATAAAATTAAATGATACTTTAATTAGTATATTAATATTATCGTTCTTTTGTGGAATACTTATGTATCTAGCAGTAAATACATATAAAGAAGTAAAAGATATTGGTAAGTATCTAGCAGTATTTCTAGGAGTAATAGTATTTATATTATGTGGATTTGAACACTGTATAGCAAATATGTATTACTTCTCAGTATCATCTACTTGGAGTTTAAATACATTATTATATCTATTAGTAATGATACTAGGTAATAGTTTAGGAGGAATACTAATTCCATTATGTAATAAAGTAATAAAAAAAGGGGTAGAAACCTAGTTTTTCTACTCATTTTTTTGTTATCTAAAATTTTTTTAGTAAATCAGTTAATCTTGTATTTTTGTAAATACTTTCTCTTCCTATTTTTTCATATTCAAGTAATCCAGCATCTACTAACTGACTTAAATAAGTAGCAGCTGTTTGTCTAGTTACACCACATCTGTCCTCAATATAATTAATTCTAGTGTATACTTCGAAGAATAAAGAATCTAATAGTTCATCAGAATAAATTTTAGGTAGTTTTTCAATAAAGTCCTTTTTATAAGATTCCATTTCTTCTAATATTTTTTTAATTAATTCAATTGTATTTTTAGATGTTTCTTCTATACCTTTTAAAATATATATTATCCAATCTTCATAATTATCTTTTTCTCTAAATTCAGATAATAGTCTATAATAATCACTTTTATTTCTATTAATATAATTACTTAGATAAAGAATAGGACTATCTAATAAATGATTTAATACTAAATATAAAACATTTAGTATTCTTCCTGTTCTGCCATTTCCATCATAAAAAGGATGGATACCTTCAAATTGATAATGAATTAAAGCCATTTTAATTAAAGGATCAGTTTCGTCATTGGTATCATTAATGTAGTCCTCTAAATTCTTTAGTAAATCTCTAATTTCATTTTCAGCTTGTGGCGGAGTATATATTATTTCACCAGTACTACTATTTACTAAATTTGTTCCTGGTGTTTTTCTTATACCAGTTTTATTCGGCTCAATCATAGCTTGTAATTCTACTAATATGTTTGTTGATATAAACTCCTTTTCTTTAATGATTTCATATCCACGCCAAATAGCACTTCTATAATCCACAACCTCTTTGGCTGCATCTTCTTTATAACCACTTTCAGTCAATACTTTATAAATACTATCATGAGTTGTAACTATATTTTCAATGGCACTACTATCTTTTGCTTCATTAATGGTTATTGCATTTATAAGTATATGCTGATTAGGTATTGAATTAGCAAAACCTTTTAGTTCAGCAAGTGATCTAGAAGCTTCATTTAATGCTTCTAGTATTTTAGCAGTTTTTAAATCATAATCACTAAATGGTAATAGTTTCATATCATCATCTCCTCATATATAATATTACACTATTTTTTTAACATATGCAATAAATATGTTAAAAATTTTCATTTTTTTTAACACATTTTACAATTATGTTAAAATTTATTTATTTTTTAAGTATATCTAGTACATGAGAAGATGCTCCTAGTAGTTCTTCTCTTTCACATATAGATAAATGATATTTATAATATATTTCAAAAGTTTCCTCATCCATTTTATTAATAATTTTTCTTAAATAGTCAGTAGGACCATCTTGCGATAGTATTTTAACTCTTTTTAAATTTAAAGTATCTTTATAATAATTAATATCTTCTAATCTAACCATACTATATAAATCATCTTCTTTAGGAGTAATATGAAAATTATGATCAATAAGATTATTTTTAATATCTTCTTTAATAGTATTTTCCATAAAACCATGAGTAATAATAGCATATTCATTCATATAATAACTAATAAAAATCAAGCCATTTTCTTTAACAATTCTTTTAGCTTCACTAAGAGCTTTTATTTTATCTTCATTACTAATCAAATGATACATAGGACCAAATAGTAAAACAATATCAAAAGTATTATCTTTAAATTTATGTAAGTCTATAGCATTACCTAAATAAGTTTTTACTTTATCACTATTTTTCCTTAATGTCATTAAATTATGTTTTATTAATTCTACTGCTGTTACATCATAACCTTCATTAGCAAGAGGAATAGAGTAGGCACCAGTGCCTGCTCCTATATCAATTATTTTAGGATTATCCATAGTATTTAAATATTCATGAATATATTTAGTAGCGGTCCTATATTCAATAATACCATGTCTTCTAGTTAATCTTTTATCTTCATTAAATTTATTATAATAAGTAATTAGATTCTTTTCATTCATAAAAATCACCTGTAAATATCATAAACTAATATTTTAAATAAGTAAATAAATTTACTTTAAAAAAAATAATATCTGTGATAAAATACTAAGAGAAAGAAGGAATATTATGATTTATTTTGATAATAGTGCTACTACATTTGTTAATCCTAAAGTATTAGAAACTTTTAATAAAGTATGTACTGAATATCCAGGAAACTCTAATTCTATTCATAGTCTTGGAGTTAAATCTAAGGAGTTAGAAGAATATGCTACTGAGAAAATTGCTAGATTATTAAATGTTAAACCTAGTGAGATTATCTATACATCAGGAGCATCAGAATCTAATAATACTGTTTTAAAAGGAGTTGCTTCTAGATATAAGAATCGTGGTAATCATATAATTACTACACATTTAGAACATTCTAGTACTATAGAAACAGTTAAATACTTAGAAAGTAAAGGCTTTATAATTGATTATGTTAAAATAAATAAAGATGGATTAATAGATTTAGATAATCTAAAAGAATTAATAAATGATAAAACCATATTAGTAGCTATTTCTTATGTAGATAGTGAACTAGGTATTAAACAAAATATAAAAGAAATAAAAAAAATTATAAATAATTATCCTAAATGTTATTTCCATGTTGATGCTACTCAGGCTATAGGTAAAATAAAAGTAGATTTTAATGATATGGATTTTATGAGTATGTCTGGTCATAAGATATTTGGTATGAAAGGAATAGGCTTACTTATAAAGAAAGATAATATTGTTATTGATAATTTAATTCATGGAGGAAAGAGTACTACAGTTTACAGAAGTGGGACACCAGCATTACCATTAATATGTAGCTTAATGAAAGCTTTAGAATTAATAATTCCTAAGGTTGAAGATAATTATAAATATGTAGAAGAATTAAATAATAAAATACTTAATAATTTAAAAAAATATGATAATATTCATATTAATAGTACTTCTAATAGTATACCTTATATAATTAATTTTAGTATATTAAATATAAAACCAGAGACATTTATTCATGCTATGGAAGAAGAAAATATTTATATATCTACAAAAAGTGCTTGCTCTACTAGTGATTTATCTAGTAGTGTATATAGTTTATATCCAGATAATAATATAGCAACTCATAGCATTAGAATAAGTTTATCTTGTAAGAACACTATAGAAGAAGTAAATAAATTTAATGAAATATTTGATAAAGTTATTAATAAATTATTATTAAAATAATGTTTAAAATATATAATATTAGTACATAATATAGATGAAGTAAGAAGTTTTTAATAAGGGAATTCTTGTTAATACTTCTTTTTTCGTTATAATTATTGACAAAAAGATAAAATCTGATATAATAATAAACCATCTAATGGGGGTATTATGAAAAATAAAAAAAGAGTAATAATTTATATTACAAGTACTATTTTAATATTAAGTATTGCTTTGATGTTAGTAGAATTACCTACTAGTAAAAAGAAGGATTATCAACTTAATATTGATATAGAAAGTAATGATAACATAACAAATCCTATTAACTATAGTGATGTTATTACTAAAGTTAGAGAAGAATATAATAATAATGATATAAAAGGTATTTTAGAAATAGAAAATACTGATTATATAGTACCTGTATTACAGGGGAGTGATAATGACTACTATTTAAATCATGATGCATATGGTAATAGCAACTATATGGGTAGTATTTACTTAGATTATAGAGTAGATATAGATAGTAGTAAAAAATTATTAATTTATGGTCATAATTCTTCTAAAATTGATATGCCATTTAAGATATTAGAAGAGTTTTATGATAAAGATTATTATGATAATCATAAGTATGTAGATTTAACTACTAGTACTACTAAAAAGAGGTATGAAATATTCTCTGTGTATGTAGAACCTACTGATTATTCATATATGAATATTAATTTTAATAGTGAAGAAGAATATTTAAATCACTTAAAGAAATTAAAAAGTAAGTCTATGTATGATACAGGAGTAGAAGTAACTAAAGATGATGAAATATTAATACTTCAAACTTGTAGTACACATAAAGATTATCATAATTATCAAAAAAAATATTTATTAATTATATTGAGGAGGGTTTAAATGAAAAAAAATTTTATGAAGATTACTAAATTATTAGTACTTGTTGCTATGATATTCTCTGATTTGATGACTCCTATTAAGGTATTTGCTAATGAAATATCTAATAGAGAACCAGTTAAAGGTGATGTTGGTATTAATAATAAAGTAGTAAATGATGGCAATAATGCAACTATATATTCTGGTGATTATGAAACTGATGAAGCACTAGTTACCAAGACAGTTACTAAATTAGATGCTGAAAATGGAATATATAATGTTGAATTAAAAGTGAAAGGAAAGAACAGGGAAGATTCTACTACAGTTACAAAACCAGTATATGTAGTAGTTGTGTTTGATACTTCTGGTAGTATGATTTGTGATGGTGCTAAAAATGGATATTCATATATATCAGAAAGAGGCTGGAATGTTCATTACACTGCTGCTGATGGTACAAAAATTACTTGTAGAGGTAATTATAATAGAGGCGAAAAGCCTAATGCTTTAATACAAGATAAATGGGAAAGTGCTGTTAATGGTGCAATTGATTTTTCTGATAGTTTATCTAAAGTAGAAAATACTAATATTTCTTTGGTTACTTTTTCAGGGAGTGCTAGTATTGCTACTGAGTTTAGTCATACTGCATTAACAGCTCGTGATTTCGGGCATCCTGAAGGAAATACAAACTTACAAGCAGGATTAAGTAATGCTATTAATAAATTAAAAGAGATAACTGATCCAAATGCTCAAAAGTATATTGTTGTAATTGGTGATGGTCAACCTACTAGTGGTGGTAGTAATGGCAAGAGTGCCACTGATAGAGCAATGGATAGAGCATATGAAGCTAAGAATGACAATAAAATAACAGTGTTCTCTATTGGTTATGGTATCGAAAATGATGCTACTGCTAAAGATGTCCTTAAAAAAATATCTTCTGATACTACTATGACTAGATTTTATGGATACAGAGATTATTATTATGAGTATAGCAAAGAAGAAAAAGGATTTTATAAAGAAGCAAATTCAACAGGTATAGCAGATAGCTTTAAGACTATATTTGAGGATATAAAAACTTCTATTGCTGCTACCAATGGTGTATTAACAGATGTAATTGGAGATAACTTTAAGTATGTTGAAGGTACTAAAGATAGTCAAGATATTACTGTTAATGGTAAAGATGTAACTATTAAAGTTGGTGATATTACTGAAGAAGAAAAAGTATATTCATTTAATATTGAAATAGCAGATAAAGATAGTGCTACTGGTTGGTATAGAACTAATGGTAATCATAATAATAATTCATTTACATTAACTGGTGATGGATTAACAAATCCTATTACAAGTAGTGAAAGTGCCGAAGTATATTGGGTACAAAATACATATAATTATGTTATTAATTATTATAAAGATGAAATAACTAATCCTAATGATAGAAATTATTTAGGTTCTAGTGATATAAGAAGTGCTCATAATGGTGATGCTATCACTCTAAATGATAATGATAAGAATGCTTATCTTGCTGATGCAGGAAATGGCTATGAATTTAATAGCGTAAATCCAGAAAGTCTTGTTATTTCAACAGATATTTCTAAGAATGTTATAAATATTTTATATACTGCTAAAAAATTTAGTTATACTGATGAAGTTATTACTAAAAAAGCAAATATGAATACTGTAACAAGTTTAGATAATAAAGTTGGTTACACAATAAATTATAATACAACACTTAATAATGTTAGAGAAGGTGATGTAGTAAGAGTTACTATTACTGATACATTACCACAAAGTATAGATGTTAATAATAGTGTTTTAAATAATGGTATATATAATGAAGAAAATAATACTATTACTTGGACTAAGATTTATAATATAGATAAATATATGAGTGCTTATCCTATTAATGTTACTATTGAATATATGGTAAAATATAATGACTATATAAGTGTTAATGGTGATAAGTTAACTAATATAGCTAGTGGTGTTACAGTAGTTAATAATACTACTACTGATGGAACTGAAGATTCTGAAGATGTTAATGTAGAAATTAAAGGTACTGTAGAAGTATTATTTAAAGATGAAAATACTAATAGTGAAATTGCTCCAAAAGAAGAATTAGGAGAAAAACTAGCAGGTACTAATTATACCACTAGTCCTAAAGAAATATTAGGATATACATTAAATGAAAATAAATTACCTGAAAATAAAGATGGTAAATATACTGAAGGTAAAATAACAGTAACATATTACTATACTAAGAATGATGGTACTGTAGAAGAACCTAAAGTAGAGAAAACAGGACCTAATACTATTAATAGTATTGATGGAGTATTTAATTATACTATAAGTAGTTCTGCTAAAATAAAAGATTATGTAGGAAATGCTAAATTAATAGTTAAAGATATGTTACCTTATACTATTAATATTAATAAATCTAAATTACCTAGTACTTGTACATATGATGGTAATAAAACTATTACTTGTATTAAAGAGTATAATAATATAACAGAGGAAGACTATATAAATGGCGTATTTGAAGTTAATGCATCATTTAACTTAGAGTTAGTATTTATAGGAATTGACTCTGATAAAATTATTAATAAAGCTCAAACAGTGGTAGATTTAGATGGAAATAAAATTCCATCAGAAGAGACTGAAACTGAAACTGAAGTATTAAAAGGAAATTTAGTAGTAAAACATATAAGTGGTAACACTATATTAGAAGTAGAAGATACTAAAACTAATTTAGGTGGAGTAAGCTATGAGACTAGTGCTAAATCATTCTATGGATATACATTAGATACTAAAACTTTGCCTGATAATGCTAGTGGTAAGTTTGTAGCAGGTTCTACTATTACAGTTATTTATAATTATATCAAAAATAATGGCGAAATAACTGAAAATGATGTAACTAAATTACAAAAGAATCAAATTACTGATATTAATTCAGAATATAATTATGTATTAAATTATAATGGTAAAATAGAAAATTATGTTGGAGAAGTTACTTTAGAACTTACTGATATATTACCATATAATGTAGTTATTACTTCTATGGATAAGAGATGTACTTTAGATGGAAAAGTAATTATATGTAAAGAAACATATAATATAGATGAAAATAATCAAGTAATAAATGAATCATTTGATATTAAATTAAGATATACAAATGTAGGTAGTGAAGTTACTAATAAAGTTGAATCAAGATTAATTTATGGTAATAATGAAATTACTGATGAAGATGAAGTTACTGATAAAGTACCTTATGGTGTAGTAATTGCTACTTATAAGGATACTGATGGTAACGAACTTACTACTGAAGTTAAAACTATTGATTTAGTAGGTAAAGAATATAATACTGAAGAAAAAGATTTCTTTGGCTATAGTTTAAAAGAAATTAATGGCAATGAAAATGGTACTTATATAGATGATACTATATATGTAGAATATATTTATACTAATACTATGGGTACTGGAGATATTGAAGAATTACCTCCTCAAACTGGAGTAGAACAAAGTAATTTATATAATTATCTAATAATTATTAGTATGTTAGTATTATCAGTAAGAGGATATAAAAAAGTAAAAGAGACCTTATAATGAGTCTCTTTTCTTATATCTTTTTTTGTATTTTCTTATTACTAGGTATCGTTTTAAAGAATTTAATAATTAAATCTTTTACTTCTTCATATCTATCATTCATAAATAAATCATGAGTTAAAGTCCTTAATTCAATTAAAGTAACACTCTTGGATTTAATATTATCATAAACATATAATACAGAATCATATGGTACAATATCATCTTTATCACCATGTAATATTAAAGTAGGGCAAGTAATATTTTTAACGTCTCCAGTATGTTCTTCAACTAACTTCATAAATTCCCTAATCGTAGGAGCAGGTACTTTAAATAACCTAGATAATACTTCTTCAGGATTATAATTCTTAAATAAATTAGGAAGTTTTTTAATACTTTCTAAAACATCAACTTTATCTCCTTTAAAAGCTAAGTAATGAAAGGCAGGAGCAGCGAGTACTAGCTTTTTAACTTGTTTATATTTACTTGCTAAATATGAAGCAATAACACCACCCATACTATGACCAATTATATATACTTCACTATAACCAGCATTTATTATTTTTTCTAATTCATCTTCAGCCTTTTTAATCCAATCGTTTCTAGTTACCTTATCAATAATCATTCTTTCATGTCCTGGTAAAGTAAAAGTAAATACATCAAAACTATTATATAATTCTAAATCATTATTTAGACTATTATAATCATAACTACCACCAGCAAAACCGTGTATTAAAAGAATAGCTTTCTTAAATAATTTTATATTCATTTTATCAATTCTCCTTTATTTAATTTTATCATATAAATAAAATATTTCAAATACTTAAATTTAAATAATTATAAGAAACAGTAATACTATAATCCCCATAGTAGTATGGAGCTATTTGATATCTATTAAAATATATAATTAAACCATCACTAGTAATATTAAAATATTTATAATTATCTTTAATACTCTTAGTACCATCAATCATCATATCAAATACAACTCTATCATTAAACATATCATTATTACTAAAATATTCTCTAGAATATATAGATAATTTATTTAATATATCTTTATCCCTATTAATAAGATCATCTATATCAATAAATTTATTAGTATTTTTATTATAATTAATAGTTTTAATCTCATAATTAGGATGAGCCCCTCCAGTAAAATAAGATATATATAATACTATAGATATATATTCCTTATATTCATAATCTTTATAATCAATATAAAGAAAATAATAATTATCTATATTATCTTTTAAATAATAATTAATATTCTCAGTAATAACTTTATTTAATTTATAATATTCATATATAGGATATTTAACTTTAATATCAGTATCCTCTTTATTATTATTTCTATATATTAAACAAATAGAAATAATAATAATTAATAATAACATTAATAATAACATTAATAATAAAATATATTTCTTTTTCATACTAAATTATATTCTAAGTAAAATTAAATATTTTAATATATAGATATCCACTGCGAATATAATAGATATAGTTGATATATAGTTTATAGACTTTGATTATAAACTACTATGTAAGATGATATTACAATATAAATATAAAAAAATAAAAATAATTAGCAATTTTATGTTGACATTGCTAAAAAATAGTAATATAATGATATTAGCAATGGAAATAAAGAATTGCTAAAGGAAGTGATATAATGATCACCAAGAGACAAAATGAAATACTAAAAGTAATAGTAGAAGAGTATATTAGAACTGCTAAACCAGTAAGTTCAAATCATATTTGTAAGAAATTAAAATGTTCTAGTGCTACAATTAGAAATGAAATGGTAACCTTGGAAGAATTACATCTACTAGAAAAAAATCATTTTGCATCAGGAAGAATACCTAGTGAAGAAGGTTATAAGTATTATGTAGATAATTTAATGAAACCTAAAAATATGACAGGAGAAGATATGTTAAAACTTCAAACTATTTTTAGAAATAATACATTAGATTTAAATGATACAATTAAGAAGAGTATAGAAATAATTAGTGAAATAACTAACTATACAGCAGTTGTACTAGGAGGTGCTTCTAAAGAAAATAGACTTAAGAAAGTAGAAGTAGTTCCACTAGAAGATAATAAAATATTATCTATAGTAATAACAGATAAAGGAGTAGTACAACATAAAACATTATACTTACCAAATACTGTTCCTAAAGAAGATGTAAAGAAAACAGTAGAATTAATAAATAAATTAGTAATAGGTACTCCTATTAACGAGGTAAGTGAAAAACTAGAGTATGAAGTAAAACCAATTATAAAAGATTATGTTGGTCAATATGAAGTACTTTATAATACCTTCTATGATGCATTTCATGAATTTACTTCTGCTCAAAGTGAAAATGCTTACTTTGGTGGAAGAACTAATATGTTAAAGCAACCAGAATTTACTAATATCGATAAAGTAAAAGAAATACTTAGTAAATTTGAAGATATAGATAGTATTTCTAAAATGAAAGAAGAAGATAATGGAATAAATATTTATGTTGGCAGTGAAACAGAACTTACAGATGATGTTTCAGTTATTAAAACTAAATATAATATAGATGGAACCGAAGGAACAATAGCAATAATTGGACCAAAGAGAATGGAGTATGATAGAGTGGTAACACTACTAGATTACATTAAAAATAATTTAGGAGGTCAAAGTGGAAAAGAAGAATAATAAACATAAAAAAGAAGAAAAAGAAATAAAGAAAGAACATTGCAATAATGAAGAATGTAACTGCAAAGAGGCTAAAGAAGAGTGTACTTGCAATGAAGAATGCTCTTGTGGTGATAATAAACTAGAAGATAAAATAAAGAATCTAGAGGAGGCACTTCTAAGAAGTCAAGCTGAACTTATTAATTATAAAAGAAGAAAAGATGAAGAAACTAATAGAATAATAAAATATGCTGAAGAAGATATTTTAAAAGGTTTTCTTCCTATCTTAGATAACTTTGAAAGAGCAATAAGTATGGATGATGATAACTTAGAAGATGAAGTATCTAAGTTTCTAGAAGGCTTTAAACTTATGTATAAGCAAATAAAAGATTTACTTGAAAAGTTTGAAGTAAAAGAAATAGATTGTTTAGGTAAAGAATTTGATCCAGCACTAGAACAAGCTGTTGTTGTTGATCATGATGAAACTAAAGAATCAGGAGCTGTAACAGTAGTGTTACAAAAAGGTTATATGTATAAAGATAGAGTACTTAGAACTGCTATGGTGAAAGTAAATGAATAAAGATACCATAAAAGAAATAATATATATAATAGTATCAATATTACTAGCAGTTCTAGCAGTTAAGTTTGTTATTTGGCTATTACCAGTAATATTAATTGCTTTAGTTAGTTATCTATTATACATGAACATAAAAAAGAATAAAAAAGAGGAAAATATAAATAAAGAAAAAAATATTAAAGTCATTCATGACTTTGATGATGATAAATAAGAAAGGAAATGATAAATATGAGTAAAATTATAGGAATAGATTTAGGAACAACTAATAGTTGTGTTGCTGTATACGATGGAGGTGAAGCAAAAGTTATAACAAACCCTGAGGGTATGAGAACAACTCCATCAGTAGTAGCATTTAAAAATGGAGATATAATTGTAGGTCAAAAGGCTAAAAACCAAATGGTAACTAATAAAGATACAATATCTTCAATTAAAAGAAAAATGGGTACTAGTGAAAAAGTATCTGCTAATGGAAAAGAATATTCTCCAGAAGAGGTATCTGCTATGATACTAGGAGATCTTAAGAAGACTGCTGAAGCATACTTAGGCGAGACTGTTACAAAGGCTGTTATTACAGTACCTGCATACTTTAATGATGCACAAAGACAAGCTACTAAGAATGCAGGTAAGATTGCTGGCTTAGAGGTAGAAAGAATTATTAATGAACCAACAGCAGCAGCTCTTGCTTATGGTCTAGATAAACAAGATAAAAACCAAACAGTACTTGTATATGACTTAGGTGGTGGTACATTTGATGTATCTATCCTAGAATTAGGTGATGGTGTATTTGAAGTTAAATCAACTAGTGGTAATAACCATTTAGGTGGTGATGACTTTGATGAAAGAGTTATGGATTACATCGTAAGTGAATTTAAGAAAGAAACTAGTGTAGACTTAACTAAAGATAAAATGGCTATGCAAAGAGTTAAAGATGCTGCTGAAAAAGCTAAAAAAGATCTTAGTGGTATGACTACTACTGAAATATCATTACCATTTATATCACAAGGTACTGATGGTCCAATTCATTTAAATATGAGTTTAACTAGAGCTAAATTTGAAGACTTAATTAGTGATTTAGTAGAATCTACTACTGAACCAGTAAGAAAAGCTTTAAAAGATGCTAACTTATCTGCTAAAGATATTGATAAAGTATTATTAGTAGGAGGTTCTACTAGAATACCTTGTGTACAAGAACTAGTTAAGAAAGAATTAAATAAAGAACCTTCTAAGGAAGTTAACCCTGATGAAGTAGTAGCTATGGGAGCTGCTATTCAAGGTGGAGTATTAACAGGAGATGTTAATGATATCGTACTTCTAGATGTAACACCATTATCACTTGGTATTGAAACATTAGGAGGAGTAATGACAGTATTAATACCTAGAAATACTACAATTCCTACTAGTAAGAGTCAAGTGTTCTCAACTGCTGCTGATAATCAACCTGCTGTTGATATCCATGTATTACAAGGTGAGAGACCAATGGCTAATGATAATAAGACCCTTGGTAACTTCCAATTAACTAACATTCCACCTGCACCTAGAGGAGTACCACAAATAGAAGTTACATTTGATATAGATGCAAATGGTATTGTTAATGTTAAAGCAAAAGATTTAGGTACTAAGAAAGAACAATCAATTACTATTACTGCTACTAACACATTAAGTGATGAAGAAATCGATAAGATGATGAAAGAAGCAGAAAAGAATAAAGAAGCAGATGCTAAGAAGAAAGAATTAGCAGATGCTAAAAATGAAGCAGAACAAATTATTAATATGACAGAAAAGGCTATTAAAGACCTTGGTGATAAAGTAACTGATAGTGATAAGAAAGAAGCTGAAGAGTTAATAGAAAAGACTAAGAAAGCTATGGAAGGCGAAGATGCCAAAGAAATCACTGAAGCTAAAGATAAACTATTAGAGAAGGCTAATGCTCTAGCTACTAAAGTTTATGAAAGTACTGCAAAAGAAGGACAAGAAAATACTACAACTGAAGAAGCACCAAAAGAAGATAAAAAAGATGATGTAGTAGATGCTGAATTTGAAGAAAAATAATTAAGTAAAAGCTCTAGCTTTCTAGAGCTTTATACTTGTACTTGGAGGAAAATATGGATAAAAAAGATTATTATGAGGTACTAGGAGTACCAAAGACCGCTACCCAAGATGAAATAAAATCAGCATTTAGAAAATTAGCCAAGAAGTATCATCCCGATGTTTCTAAAGAAGAAAATGCTGCTGAAAAGTTTAAAGAGTGTCAAGAAGCCTATGCAGTATTATCAGATGAGAATAAGAGAAAACAGTACGATCAATTCGGACATAGTGCATTTACTAATGCTCAAGGTGGCTTCTCAGGATTTGATGGCTTTGACTTTAGTGACTATGGTGATATCATGGAAGAAGTACTTAAAAACTTTGGCTTTAGAACAAGCTCTTCTAGAGGCTCAAAAAGAAAACAAGCCGGTAGTGATTTATTATACAGAATGACTGTTACTTTTGAAGAAGCAGTTCATGGTAGTAAAAGAGATATCGAAGTAGAATGCGAAGATGAGTGTAGTGAATGTCATGGCGAAGGTGGTTTCAATAGTCATACTTGTCCCGAATGTAAAGGATCTGGAACAGTAACTCGTCAGCAGAGTACAATGTTTGGTTCTTTCTTATCAAGAACAACTTGTCCACATTGTGGTGGAACAGGTTCATCATTTGATAAAATATGTACATCTTGTAAAGGAACAGGCAAAGTAGTTAAAAAGAAAACCCTTACTGTAACTATTCCTAAAGGAGTAGATACAGGCAATAGACTAAGATTAGCGGGCAAAGGAGAAGTAGGTACTAATGGAGGACAGCCAGGAGACTTATATATCGAATTTGCTGTAAAAGAAGATTCCTTCTATAAAAGAGATGGTAATGACATTTATATAGAAGTACCACTTACTATAACTGAAGCAGTCTTAGGATGCAAGAAAGAAATACCAACACTATATGGTAATGCTTATGTAACAATACCTGATGGTACTAAAAATGGTACTAAATTAAGATTAAAAGGTAAAGGAATAGATAGTGATATTAATAATAAGAAAGGTGATATGTATGTTATCATTAATGTCGTAATACCTTCAAAGATTAATAGAAAACAAAAAGAACTATTTAAATTATTATCAGAAACAGAATTAGATGATGATAGTGAATTTACTAAATATAATAGAAAGTTAAAGGACTAGAAATAGTTCTTTTTCTATTAAAAGTATTGCTTTATAATTATAAGATGATATAATAATAAATGCAGAAAAGGAGAAATTTATGAAAGAACAAACAAAGAAAAGAATAGCTAGTGCTTTATTAGCGGGTACATTATTATTTACTACTGGTTGTACTTCTAAGAATAAAAAGAATGATGATAATAATAAGGTTGAACCTCCTAAAGTAGTTATTGATGTAGATCAAAATAATACAAAGGAAGATAAGAATATTGTTAGAGTTCATAATTTTGCATATGTTACTAATGATACACCTTTATATGATTCTAAAATGAATGAGATTGAGGTTATTGACAAATATCAAAGAGTATTTGTTTATAATATTACTGATGATATGGCTATGATTCATTACTTTGTAGAAAAAGGAAATATGAAGGTTGGATATGTGTATAATGATTCTATTGAAATGTTACCTGATTTATTTGTAGAGGTTGATATTAGTGATCAAGTTGTTAGATTATATAAGGATAAAAAGATTTTACTTGTTACTGATACAGTAACGGGTAATCCTGAAACTCCTACTTATAAGGGATATTTTTCTGTTACATATAAGGAACGTGATACTTATTTAGTAGGACCTGGATATCGCTCTCATGTTGATTACTGGATACCATTTGATGGAGATAATGGTCTTCATGATGCTTCTTGGAGAAGTACCTTTGGAGGAGATATCTATTTAGGAAATGGTAGTCATGGTTGTGTAAATTTGCCTAATGAAGCTGCTGAGACGATTTATGATAATGTTGAAGCAGGTACTAAAGTATTAGTTCATAGATAAAAAATTAAATTAGATGATAAAAAGTCTAATTTTTTTGTTATAATTATATATAGAGAGGGATAATTATGCAAAGATATTTTATAAAAAATAAAGATATGTTATTAGAAGAATCAGATATAAGACATATAAAAAAAGTAATGCGAATGAATATAAATGATAAAATAGAAGTAGTTTATAATAATAAATTACATATATGTGAAATAACTAGTTTAGAACCATTTAATATAAAAGTTATAGAAAAATTAGATGAAGATAAAAAAACAAAAATAGAACTTACAGTAGCGGTAGCTCTAGTAAAAGAACAAAAGATGGATTTAATATTACAAAAATTAACTGAACTAGGTGTATCTAGAATAATACCAGTAAGTATGGAACGTAGTATAGTAAAATTAGATAAAGAAAGATTTAATAAAAAGAAAGTAAGATGGGAAAGTATTTGCAAAGAAGCAAGTGAACAATCCAAAAGAACTAATATCCCTATAATTGAAGATATAAAAAGTATCAAAGATTTAACTAAAGAAGACGCCGACTTAAAGTTAGTAGCTTCGACTAAAGAAAAAGAAAAACTACTTAATTACTATTTACAAAGTATAGAAGATTGTGCTAAAATTATAATGGTGATAGGCCCAGAAGGTGGCATTAGTGATAAGGAAGAAGATATTCTAGTAAGTAATGGTTATAATAGAGTATCATTTGGAAATTTAATTTTTAGAGTAGAAACAGCCACTATTTATGTAGCCTCTATAATAAATTATATCAGTAGTAGGAGTTGACAAAAATGATAAATTCATTTAATAATTTTTATAATAATTTGTCTAGTGATAGTTTATTTTTCTTTTGGATAATAATATTTCTTTTTATTTTCTTAGTAGTTATATCAATAATATTAATAAATAAAAATAAGAAATTAGTAAAAATACTAAAAGAAGAACAAGAAAAAGTAAAAGATAATAAAGAAATAAATAATAATATTTTAAAACAACAACAGTTAGAAGTTCCAGTAGAGACTAAAGAAGTTCCACTAGAAGAACCAACTTCTAATAAAGAAGAAGAAAAAATACCAGTAGTAAAAGAAGAAATAAAAGAAGTACAAGAAGAAGTAAAAGAAAATAACTTATATCAAAAGAATGTTTTAAGAGAAATATCTAGTAAACAACCAGTATCTCCAATTCATATTGAGAAGAAAGAAGAATACATAGCTAGAGAAAATCTAGATAATTTTGACTTTAACAGTGTAAACTATGATAATGGTTTAGGTATGACTTATGAGGATCCCAATATATCTCCACTAGAAGAGATGGAAGATGCTTATGAAGTAAATGATAATATGAAGTTTGCTAGTGAGATAGTAGAAAAGATGGAAGAAGAAACAAAACCATCAAATATTGAACTTACAGATTATGAAAAGAAACAAGAAGAAGAAGCTATAATAAGTTATGATGAATTAATGAAAGTTAAAGATAAAATATATAATATAACTGATGATGAAGAAACAGATGAATTTATTGATGAATTAAAGAATTTTAGATTAGATTTATAATAAGCATAGTAATATGCTTATTTTTTGACATTAATTTCATATAAATTAATATATACTTATCATAAAGGTGATCTTATGAAAGGAAAGATGAAATTAAAGAATAATAGCAAAAGAATAATTAGAAAATCATTTTTTTATCTAGTTATAATATATAGTATATTTTCCATAACCTTCTACTACTCTTTAAAGAATAGTACTAAGATAAATAATACAAAGTTTATAAACTTCTTACTAGGAGGAGGTAATAGTCATTTACTAGAAGACTATAAATTAGTAAATATTGTAAATACTAGTACTGATTTTTTATTTAATATCGATTTAAAAAATCCTAGTAGTATTCTTGATCAAGGAGTATTAATGTATGGTAATAATGAAAAAGTACTAGAAGTATCTCATAATGATGACTATAGTAATTTAGAAGAATTAAAGAAAATAAGTTCTTATATAGAAGATCCTAATCCAGTAGATATAGATAACCCTATAATATATATCTATAATTCTCATCAATTAGAAAATTATAATAATACTAATCTAGATATATATGGAATAACTCCTAATGTATTAATGGCATCATACTTATTAAAAGAAAAATTAAATAGTAAAGGATTATCTACCTTAGTAGAGGATACTAATATGACAGAGTTTTTAAATATAAATAATTGGAATCATGCTAGTAGTTATAAAGCATCAAGAATATTAATACTAGATAAAAAGAATAAATATAACTCATTAAAATATTTTATAGATATTCATAGAGATTCAGTAAATAAAAATATAACAACTACTACTATTAATGGTAAAGTATATGCTAAGATACTCTTTGTAGTAGGTTTAGAACATAATAATTATAAAGAAAATATAAGTAATGTAGAAAAGATAAATGATATAGCTAACAAATATTATCCAGGTTTATCTAGAGGTATTTATAAAAAGGAGGGGCCAGGAGTAGATGGTATTTATAATCAAGATATTAGTTCTAATAGTATTCTAATAGAACTAGGAGGAGTAGATAATAATATTGATGAAGTACTAAATACTACTGAAGCTATATCTAACATATTATATTATTATATAAAGGGGTAATATCATGAATAAGAAAAAGATATTTAAAATTATATTTTTTAGTTTATTTTTAGCCTTTGTAATTAGTTATGTAATAGAGAAGACTGGTTATTATGAATATAACTTACAAAATAAGATGGTTATGACTAATGAAGCAATGAAACAGTTTGAACAAGATATTAAAGAGGGTAAAGATGTAAGAAGAGAAGATTATTTAGTAAGTACTGAGAAAGATTATACTAGTACTCTAACTAAAGGTACTAATAAAGTATCTATTAAAGTAAATAGTATTCTAAAGAAAGGAATAGAAGGAGTATTTAAAGTAATAGGTAGTTTTGTAGAAGATTAACAATAATATTATAGTATCTAAAGTAAGATTAATATATCTTGCTTTTTTTATATTGACACATGCTCTATTACCATGTTATTATAGACGATAAGACAATGATAAAAGAGTTATTATTTTATCAAAAGAAAGGATGATTAAATGAATGAAATAATAGTAAAAGATAATATAAAGATAGAGAATTTAATTTATGAAATAAGAGGTAAACAAGTAATGTTAGATTCTGATTTAGCAAAATTATACGGTGTTGAAACTAAAAGAATAAATGAAGCAGTTAAAAATAATATAGAAAAATTTCCTGAAAGATATTGTTTTCAACTTAATGATAAGGAATCAAACAACTTGAGGTCGAAAATTTCGACCTCAAAAATAAATAGCCATGGAGGAAGAAGATATAATCAGAGGGTATTTACAGAACAAGGTGTATATATGCTTGCTACAATTTTAAAAAGCAGAGTTGCATCAGAAATAACAATTGCAATAATGGACGCATTTGTAATAATGAAAAATATAATAAATACTTCATTGATAGAACAAAAATATATAAATAGTTTAGTATTAGAACATGATAATGAAATAAGATTATTACAAGAATCATTTAACAAACTAAGTACTAAAGAGAAAATTAATCATATTTTCTATAATGGACAAATATATGATGCTTATTCTTTACTTATAGATATATTAAATAAAGCAAAGAAAGAAATAATAATTATAGATAATTATGCTGGCAAAGAATTATTTGATATTACCAAAGATATTAAGGTAAATATAAAAATATATACTAAAAATATAGATGAGATATCTAAAAAGAAGTATACGCAAGAATATTCTAATATAGAAATAATAACTACCGATATATTTCATGATAGATTTATTATATTAGATAATAAAGAATTATATAACTTAGGAAGTAGTTTAAAAGATATAGGTAAAAAATGTACTAGTATAAATAGAATAGAGGATTCTACTATATTAAAAGAGTTAATTAGTAGACTTACTAAAATAGAATAAAATTAACGTTAAGAGTTTCTTTAAAAAAGATTATTAATAACTAATAACTTTGAAGTCGAAAGTTTCGACTTCAAGTTAAAAAGATGTTCACACCAAATATAATAGATATGGTCTTACAAGTAAAAAAAGCAAGAAATTATTTTCTTACTTCTTTTAATATTCTATCAGTATTACTAAAGTTTAATTTAGCAATATAAAGCAAGAAATTATTTTCTTACTTCTTTTAATATTCTATCAGTATTACTAAAGTTTAATTTAGCAATATCATGTAATATCTTTTCACCATATTTATTAACTAATTTAATACCAACATCTTCAACATAATAGTTAGCCCCTTTAGGTAAAAAGATACCATATTTATCTCCTAGTTTATCCATTTCTTTAATAAAAATATATCTACTTATAAGAGAAGATACTGCTACTGAAAGACATTTATCTTCAGCCTTAGTAATAAAAGTAATACCCTTTAAAGGATTAGGTACATCAGATAAATGATTATAATAACTCTTTTCAGGTTCAAATTGATCTACAACAATATAATCATAATCATTATCTTTAACCATTTCAGTTAATACCTTATTATGTAGTACAGCCTTAATCTTATTCATATTCATATCTTTACCATAATTATCATTATATTCTTTATTAGATAACATAATCGTTTTATATGGTATTTTTTTAATAATCTTAGGTACTATCTTAAGAATTTGTTCATCAGATAATTTCTTAGAATCCCTAACACCAAGTTCAGTTAAGAAAGGAATATTATCTTTACTAACAAAAGAAGCAGTAACTACAATAGGACCGTAGTAGTCACCAGTACCAACTTCATCAGAACCAACTGAAGCAATATCACTAGGAATATCTACTTGATCTTCTTTTTTAATTTTAGTATTTTTAGTATCCATAAAATAATCAATATTATCTTTATCTTTTCTAATACTTTCCCACATACCAGCTTCAATATCCGCAGATACCCCTTGGAACATAGCCTTACCAGACTCATATAAAGTAACTATTGTATCACCAGTATCAGCTTGAAATACAGCATATGGAGGAGTTTTATCTCTTTTCATATCTTTATAAAATTCATTCATTAATTTCTTAGTATCATTATCTACTCTTATAACTTTAGTAATAGTCTTACCCAATTTATGTCACCTCTTTAATATATTGTACCATAAAATAAACTCTTATATCAATGAATAATTTGACTATTTAACAATTTATGATATAATAATATTGTTTTTGGAGGGGATTTAAATGAAAATAAATATAAATAAAGAAAGATTTAATGGAGAAAATTTTGTTCTTGATAAAGAAAGAGGAGTCGAAGGAACATTAGCATCTGATGTAAAACCATGGCTTAAGTATTATAATATCGATATTGATACCTATTCAGATGAAAAGAAAGCTTACTTAGATACAAATATGAATGCTTATGATTATTTCTTAAAAGTAACTAAGAGTTATGGTAATATAAAACTTTTATCATATTGTGGTAAAGTATATACAAGAGAAGATCTAATAAGTAAAGTAGAAGAATATATCAAGAGATTTAATAAAATGAATATAACAAGAGGAGATATAGTATCATTTATGATGCTTAATAATCCAGATATAATCTTTATGTGGTTTGCTTTATCCAAACTAGGAGCTACAGCTAATCTAATAAAATTTGATGAAGCGGAAGATAGAATTAAAGATATACTAGAAAAGACAAAATCAAAGTATTTCTTTATAACAGATGTACCACTAATAACTGAAAAAGTAAGTAAAGGTATAGAAGAAGTAGATACTTTAGATAGTATTATTTGTATGTCATTATTTGAAGAATTATCTGGTATTCAAAAATTAAATATGTTAGTAGAAAATGCTAAAGGTAAAGCTCAAAGTAATAATCCAAAATTATTATATAAAGAATTAGAAAATATTCTAACTAATATGAAGAAACAAGAAAGAGAGTCTGATTCATATAAGATAGATAAAAGATTTATGTCATTTAAAGACTGGAAGAAATATACTAGAGGAGGTAAACTACTTAATAAACCTATGGGTATAGGTAGTGATACATCAGTAATAGTATATACTGGAGGAACTACTGGTAATGCTAAAGGAGTACCTCTATCAAACATTAATCTAAATAGTAGTGCTTATGGTTTTAAATTAGGAGATTTAGGCTTTGATGTAGGTAAAACTTCAATGAGTATCTTACCACCATCAGTAGCCTATTACTACAATGCTACATATTGTTTATTATGTTGCGGAGTATCAGTAGAATTAATACCATTCTTTACACCTCAGGAATATCCATTATTATTAGATAAACAAAAACCAAATATTTTCTTATCAGGACCAATCCTATTTAAAGAAATGGTCGATAGTAATATTATAAAAGATACATCATTTATGACAAGTCCAATATCTGGAGGAGATAAACTTACCGTAGCAGAAGAAGAGTCCGCTAACGAATATATAAGAAATCATGGTGGCAGTGCAACATTAAAACAAGGATATGGAGAGAGTGAGTCAACAGCGGCCGCTACTTATTCTAAAGAAATAGCTTATGCTTTAGGTAGTATAGGAATACCATTTATTAATGTTAATGTTAGTATGTTTGATGAAAATAATAACGAAATACCATTTGGAGAAGGTAAAATAGGAGAAATATGTATAAGTGGTCCTACTGTTATGAAAGGTTACTTTGAAGATAAAGAAGAAACTGATAAAGTATTAATGAAACATAAAGATGGTAAAGTATGGCTTCATACTAGTGATTATGGTTATATGGATAAAGAAGGCAGAATATATCACTGCGGTAGAGCTAAGAGAATGATTACTAGAAGTGGTGATAAAGTATGGTTAACTGCTATTGAAGAAATAATTAAAACTCATCATAATGTTTTTGATTGCTGTGTAGTAAAAAAAGAAGATTCTATTGAAAGAGAAATACCAGTATGTCATATTATCTTTAATAATGAAGATGAAAAAGAAACTACTATTAATGAATTAAATAAATTAATATATACTAAATTAAAAGAACTTTATATTCCTAAATATTATGTTATTACTAAAGAAATACCTCTTACTGAAGTAAATAAAAAAGTAGACTTTGTAAAACTAGAGAAAGAAGATATTTTTGATAATAATATTTATGAAATAAATGGTAATATAATAGTACCAAGAAAAGGTAAAACTAAAATATTAAAATAATTATTTATATACCCTCTAAGCTATAATCTTAGAGGGTTATTTTAAACCTTATTCTAAGTTTTAAAATAAATATCAACCATATCTATAATATTCTAGAGTGAATACTTCTTTTATTAAAAATATTTCCAAATATATAGTTAAGATACTAGTTATCTTCTTTTTATTTATAATATTCTTAGTTAGAAAGTCTACACCCCAAATATAATATCTTATTGTTATTTCTTCCTAGACTATAGGCTAGGAAGAACATGAAAATACCTTGGATTTTCATGAAAGGTATAGTAATTTTAATAAATATATGATAAAATTAAATAAAGAATAGGAGGAAGATATGTATAGTATATGTTTTACAATAGCAGGAGTAATATTCTCTATATTATTATCTATAATATATAGTTTCAAAACAAACTTTAGTATATCAGAAAATAAAATATATCATAGTATAATTATAACTACCATAATAACAGGATTAATAGAAATATATTCATTTATCTTAGTTAAAAATAATATAGCAGTAGATTCTAGTTTATATTTATATACATTAAAATTATTATTCTTAGGTTTTGTAATATGGTTATATTTATTTACTTTATATACAGTAATAGTAACATTAAAACTAAAAGATAAAGATAATGATAAATATAGAATAATCTTAGTAATATCATCAATAATCTTTACAATATTATCAATAATAACAATAATATTACCAATAAGTATAAATAAAGTAGGAGATTTATTATTACCAACAGGTAGTGGAGTAGAAATAATCTACCTGCTCGCAGTCCTATGTTTTATCATTATGATTATAACAATAATATCTAATCATAGAGAACTAAAAAATAAAAAATATTATCCAGTATATTTCTTATTAGTAATACTAGGTATAATGATATTAATACAAAAAATATTTCCAGATTTACTACTAATAAATTTCTCATTATCAATAATAATCTACATTATGTATTTTACAATAGAAAATCCTGATATAAAATTATCAAAAGAATTAAAATATACTAAAGAATTATTAAATAAAAGAAATGAATTAGCTTCAAATACCATAAATAATTTAATTATAAGTATAAAAGAACCCCTTACAGAAATAGCAAACTTTAGTAATAAAAAAATAAATAAAAATAATATATCACTATCTCTAGAAGAAATAAAAGAATTACAAAAAACAACTCTTTCATTAGTAGATAAAGTAAATAAAGTAATGGATATAACTAGAATAGAAAGTAGTGATTATAGTATTAAAGAAAGAAAATATCAAACAAGTAATCTAATAGATAATATTAAAGGAATATTAGAAAAGAATAATATAGAAGTAAATTATGAAATATCTACTTTACCTAAAGTACTTTATGGTAGTGATACCAATATAGTACAGACATTTTCTTATTTAGTAGATTTTATTAGTAAGAATTTTGAAAACTATATTCTAAGTATTAAAATATCTAATTTATTAGTTAGAAATAAATGTCATTTAAAATTCTCTCTAGTCGTAGATTCAAAATATAATAATCTAAATATGTATGAAAAAGATAATAAATATACATTATCAAACAAATCTATAGAATATGAAATATATGAAAAATTAATAGATTTACAAAGAGGACATAATTTTATAAGTAAAGATGGAAGTAAAGTCATATTTGAATTTTCTTTATATCAAAGACAAGAAGAAGTAAAAGAAATTAATGATAATGAAGAAATAGAATACTTTGATGCCAGTGATAAGAATGTTTTAGTAGCTCTTAATAGTCATAATGATATAAGAAATCTATCAGAACTACTAATGAATTATAATGTAAATATAACAACTGCAGGTAGTGTAAATGAACTAAATGAATTGCTTAGTAGTAATAAAACATTTGACTTAGTATTCTTATCAGATCATATATATGGAATAGATAATTATGATATTAAGAATACTAATGACTTTAAAAAAGCAATTAATAAATTATCCCTAGTCGCAGGTTATAAATTAGATATAGTATTAGTTACTCTAAATGATTATCAAAAAGAAAATATTGAGTACCTAACATTACCCATATCTAAAACTAAATTAGATGATATTCTAGTTAAATATTTAAATGAGGATTAATCCTCTTTTTCTTTACTAATTTTATTTTTGTATTCATACTAATATACACAAGTGATACACAAAGTGATACAAAAGAAAATATCTTCAAATAAAGAGATTTTTTCCTTTTCTAACCTTGAATTTTATGTGTATTTAATATATAATAATAAATACAAGAGGGAAGTTATGGAGAAGAGTATTATAAAGATAGTGAATATGTCATTTAAATATAAAAAAGAAGATTATTTATTTAGAAATTTTAATTTAGAAATAAAAGAGGGAAGTTTTACCACTATTATAGGGAAGAATGGTTCAGGTAAAAGTACTCTAGCTAAGATACTAATAGGTTTATATAAAGCTGAAGGATATATAGCAATAGATGGTTATTTATTAAATGACTTCTATATGAAAAAGATAAGAAGAGAATTCTCAGTTTGTTTTGATAATGCTGACAATCACTTTATAGGAGAAACAGTAAAAGATGACTTAGCCTTTACTTTAGAAAATCTAGAATATAGTAAAAAAGAAATGACTTCAAGTATAAATATGATAGCTAAGAAATTTAAATTAGAAGACATATTAGAATTATCTCCTGATAAATTAACAAACTCTGAAAAAGAAAAAGTAATGATAGCTTCTGCTCTTATACATAAACCAAAGATATTACTTTTAGATGAATCAATATATAAATTAAATGCCAGTGATAAGAAATTAATCTTTAAAGTATTAAAAGAGTATCAAAAAGAATATAAACTTACTATTATACTAATAACTCATGATTTAGAAGATACCTTATTATCAGATAATATCTTAGTATTAGATAAAGGTAAGATAGTTATGTATGATACTAAAGAAAAAATATATCAAGATGAAAAATTAGAAAAATTAGGTTTTAACTTACCATTCATTGTCAAATTATCTCATAATTTAATGTTATATGATTTATTAGACAAAGTATATTTTGATAGTGGGGAGGTAATAGATAAATTATGGCCATAAAATTAGATAAAGTATCATACCAAGACAAACTAAAAAACATAAGTTATGAATTTACCGAAGGAAAAATAACTACTGTTATATCATCTTCTGGTAGTGGTAAAACCCTTCTAAGTTATTTATTATCTGGTTTAATAACTGATTATACTGGTACAATTACTAATAGTTATATCGGAAGAGAATTAGGATATGTTTTTCAAAATCCTGAAGAATCATTTATCTTTAGTAATGTCAAAGAAGAATTATCTTTTGGTTTAAATAAATATAATTATAAAGTAGATAATATCGAAAAAAGAATTGAAGATACCCTAAAGATGATTGGTTTAGATAATAGTTATCTAGATAAGAATCTCTTTAATTTATCTAGTGGTGAGAAATCTCTTCTTTCACTAGGAGTAGTTCTATCACTAAATCCTAAACTAATTATTATAGATGAACCCACTATTTACTTAGATAACAAAAAAGAAGAATATCTAATAAAATTATTAAAAAGACTAAAAAATAACTATCATAAAACAATAATAATATTTACTAGTAATATAGAATTTGCTTTAAAAATTTCAGATAATTATGTTATCTTAAAGAAAGGTAAAATAACTAGTAAAGGAACAAATAAAGAACTTATGACTAATATGGATAAAGTAAAAAATGCAGGTATTTCCATACCGCAAATAGTAGATTTCATAAATACTGCCAATAAAAAGAAAAATATAAACTTAGAAATGACCTTTGATATCAAAGAGTTAATGAAAGATATCTATCGTAATGTTAACTAATATAAATTTTGGTAAGTATTATGAAAGAGATTCAGTAGTTCATAAATTAAGTCCAGTATTTAAAATAATATCACTACTAATAATGATAGTAAGTATTTTCTTTATTGATAGTTATAAAGATATAATAATGTTAACAAGTTATTTAATACTTATGATGATATATAGTGATATAAATATCTTAACATATCTAAGAAATATATATAGTATAAAAATATTCTTAGTATTTATCTTAATAATAGATTTAATATTTAATATAAATAATACCATCTATGATTTATATAAACTAATATTTATCATAATCTATAGTAGTGCTTTAACATATACTACTAGTACTAGTGAAATAACCTATGGTATTGAAAGAATGTTAAGACCATTTAATAATTATATACCAGTAAATGATATAGCTATGATAATAACATTAACAATTAGATATATACCAACTCTTACTATGGAAGCAGATAGAATAATAAAAGCCCAAAAGATGAGAGGAATAAATTTTGATAATAAAAATATCAAAGATAAAATATCCACTTTAGTAGGAGTCTTTATACCAATGTTTGTTTTATCATTAAAGAAGTCTGAGTCACTAGGAGATATCATGGATTTAAGACTATATAATTATGGAAAGTCAAGAACTAATTTAAGAACTAATAAATGGAAGAAAAAAGATAGTTTATTACTAGTTTTAAATATATTAATACTAAGTATAGTAATATTTTATTAAGGAGGAAAGATTATGCGATACTTAATAACAGTAAGTTATGATGGAACAGAATTCTCTGGTTATCAAAAACAACCAAAGATGCGTACTGTTCAAGGAGAAATAGAAAAAGCACTAAAAGAAATAAGCGGTGGTAAAAAAATAGATATTCATGCTTCGGGAAGAACAGATGCTGGAGTCCATGCCATGGCTCAAAAAATTCACTTTGATTTAGATATGAATATCACTTTAGAAAAATTAGCCAAAGGATTAAATAGTCTTCTTCCTAAGGATATTTTTGTAAGAAAAGTAGAAGAGGTAAGTAGTGACTTTCATGCTAGATTTTCTGCGATAGGAAAAGAATATATCTATATATTAAATATGGGAGAATATAACCCATTAGAAAGAAACTATGTCTATCAACATAATAATAAATTAGATGTTGTAGAAATGGAAAGGGCTATGAAATACTTTGAAGGTACACATAACTTTAAATCATTTACTAAAACTGATGAAGAAAAAGACGATTATGTAAGAACAATATCTCAAACCAATTTAATAAGAGATACCAAAGATATTAATAAAATAACTTTAGTATTTGTTGGAACAGGTTTCTTAAGATATATGGTAAGAAATATGGTAGGAACCCTAATAGCGGTAGGAGAAGGAAAACTAAAGAGTGAAGATATAATAAAGATATTAGAAAAAGAAGATCGAAGAGAAGCCATGAAGACTGCTAATCCAGAAGGATTATATCTAAAGAATGTCTTTTACTAATTTACAAGTAATTAAAAATATATTATAATAAGTAAGTGAGGAAGTGAAAGAAAGTAATAGTAAACAATAGAAAGGAAGTGGGCTACATTGAATGAGAAAATTATAACTAAAATGCATGTAAAAGATAATTTAGTTAAAGTAATGAGAGTTAATGGTGTTGATTATATTTCTTTAACTGATTTAGCATCTTATATAAACCCTAATGATCCGTCTGGAGTTATTAGAAACTGGATGTCAACAAGAAATTCATTTTCATTCTATTCGTTATGGGAAGAACTAAATAATCCTGATTTTAATTCTGTGAAATCCCACGGAATTAAAATTGATGAAGTCCCTTACAATAGATTTACTATGACACCAAACAGATGGAAAAAAGAGTTTAATGCAATTGGCATAATACCAAGTAGTGGAAAATATAGTAAAGGTACTTTTGCACATCCTGACATAGCTTTAGAATTTGCTTCCTGGATAGATCCAGCATTTAAATTATATTTAATTAAAGAATTTGAAAGATTAAAATATAATGAAACATACCAGGAAAGAATAGAATGGTCAGTAAGAAGAAGTTTATCAAAAACAAATTATAGAATACATACTGATAGTATAAAAGAAAATATAGTACCAACACTTACAGATAAACAAAAATTATTTATATATGCAAATGAAGCCGATGTAATAAATGTAGCACTATTTGGAATGACCGCTAAAGAGTGGAGAGAAAATAATCCTGATAAAGAAGGTAATATTAGAGATTATACTGATATTTTACATTTAGTTGTTTTATCTAATTTAGAAGTATTAAATGCTAGTATGATAGAAAATAATATTAGTCAAAAAGATAGACTTGAAAAGTTAAATAAAACTGCCAGAAGGCAAATAAACATTTTAACAAATGATAGTAATGTTATAGGAATAACTAAATTAGATGATACTAAAATGATTGAATAAAAATAAGTAAGGAAGTGAAAATAATGGGAAGAGAATTAAAAAGAAAACAAGCAAAAAGAGAAGGAAAGAATGTAAAAGAATTACAAGTAAAGAAGCAAGATTTTAATACTATGAAACCTAAAACATTAGTAATAATAGTAGCAGTAATACTAGTATTATTTATAGTATTATATCTACTAACAAGTATCTTTGTAACTAAAGATTTTGGAACAAATAAGAAAAATAATAGTAGTGATAATGAAGAGACTACTATTACAAATAAAATATTAGCGGGTGATTCATTAAGACAAGTAGAAGAATTATATTATGTATATTATTATGATAGTACTAATGAAGATAGTGAAGTATCAAGTATTGTATCAAGTTTAAATGATAAAGTATATCGTGTTGATTTACATGATGATTTCAATAGTAACTTTGTAGGAGAACCATCAGGAGCAGTTTCTGATATAAGTAGTTTAAAAGTATCTGATCCAACAGTTATCAAAGTAGAAAGTGAAAAAATAACTAACTTCTATAATGGTAAAGAAGAAATACAAATAGGATTAAAATAGAAGGAGAAAACCATGACTAAGTTATATTTAGATTGTGATGGTGTAATACTAGATACAATTAATATGTCTTATAAAATGATAAAAAATAAAGGCTTAACAAATGAGAAAGATATAGAATATTTCTATAAAAATTTAAGTTGGGAAGAACTCATAATTGAAGCCGGTGAAATAAATAATTCCATCGAAAAAATAAAAGAGTTAACTAAAGTATATGATGTAGAAATACTAACTCATGTTAATTCAGATGGAGAAATAATAGCTAAATTAAATTATTTTAAAGAAGTATTACCTGAAGTAAAAGTAGTAGCAGTAACAAAAGAAATAAGAAAAGCTGATGCCGTAGATCCAAAAGGTAACATTTTAGTAGATGACTTTTTAGGAAACTTAGATTATTGGCATGAAAAAGGTGGTATATCTATTAAGTTTTCTGACTCAGGAAAAGAATGCATATATCAAACAATAACCGATTTAAGTGAGTTATTAAAATTAAAATCATAGAAAGAGGTGAAACAATGAAAATAATGAATGTAAAAGGAACAGTAGATAGTCTTCCAAGTAAAGAGATAATAAGAAGAAAAGTAGTAAATACTCTTACAGATACCTTTGAAAAGTATGGCTATTTACCACTAGATACTAGTATTTTATGTTATTATGATTTATTAGCATCAAAGTATTCAGGTGGTAGTGAAATATTAAAAGAAGTATATACTTTAAAAGATCAAGGTGATAGAACACTTGGATTAAGATATGACTTAACAGTACCCTTTTCTAAAGTAATAAGTATGAATGCTGGTAAGACTATAAACTTACCATTTAAAAGATATGAAATAGGTAAAGTATTTAGAGATGGTCCAGTAAAAACAGGTAGAGCAAGAGAATTTTATCAATGTGATGTCGATGTATGCGGTATAGAAGGATCATTTATTGAAGCTGAAATGTTAATGATGACTATCGAGTGTTATAAAAAACTAGGTATAGAAGTTTATGTAGAAATAAATAATCGTAAGTTACTTGAAGGTTTTATTATATCGTCAGGTATTGATAAAGAGTTAACATCTAAAGTAATCTTATCCGTAGATAAACTTGCTAAAATAGGAGAAGATGGTGTTCGTGAAGAACTAAAAGAATACAATATAGCAAGTGAAAAATTAGATAATTTATTTAGTTTATTCAAGTGTAATATTAATGAATTAGATAATATGAATATTGATAATGAAGAATTTATCGAAGGTAAGAGTGAGATAAAAGAATTATTCTCATATATAGATTATTTAGATTTAAATGAATATGCTAGATTTACACCATATTTAGCTAGAGGACTTGAAATATATACTGGAACAGTATGGGAAGTATTTGACAAAAAGCAAAGATTAACTTGTGCCATTGGTGGTGGTGGAAGATATGATAAAATAATTACCAACTTTATCGACGATGGTAATAAATATCCTGCTGTTGGTATATCGTTTGGTTTAGTACCAATATGTGAATTGCTTGAAGAATCTACTAGTGATAGTTTATATGATTTACTAATTATTCCAATGGATACTAATAAAGAAAGTTTATTACTTGCTTCTAAACTTAGAAATAATGGTATAAAAGTAATTATAGAAATGAATAAGAGAAAAGTAAAGAAAGCATTAGAGTCTGCTAATAAAAATAGTATACCATATGTTATTATACTTGGACAAAATGAAATAGATACTAATACTATAGAATTAAAAGATATGAATAATAGTAAGAGTATTAAAATAAATTTAGATAATACTAATGAAATAGTAGATATTATTAAGAATAAGCATTAATTATGCTTTTTCTTTTTTCCCCTTCATCCTGTAGTATTCCGGGGTATGCTAGAGCCTAAGGTCTCTAGCATAAAAAATATAAGTAAGTATTTACTCACTTATATTTGTACATCTATTAATTTTTTCCTCCCAATAAGCATGATGAAAATCATAGACAAGATTAGATATTTGATTAAAATAACTTGTATATTCAGTATAACCTCTGCTACTTAAAATAACCAAAACATAAGGATTATCATCAAATACAATAGCAGCATCATGAAGTGAATTATCAGACCAACCAGATTTATTAGCAATAGTTATACCATTAGGAGCACTAATTACTTTCCATGCAGATTTAAAATAATTAATAAGTTCATTACTATTACTAGTATTAGTAAGATAATAATTATATAATTCCTCCATATATATAGCAGCATCATTAGCACTTAAATTACCCCATGGAGAATTAGTTTTATAGATAGAAGTAGTTCCCTTATTTTGCCAATACTCTCTAATATTTTGCACTTTATATCTATTATTTAACATAAGATGAGCAGCATTATCACTATGAATAACAGAATATCCCACTAATTGTCTTATTGTATAATTTTTATTAAATGCTGTATTTTTAAGAACTCCTGTTCCTTCACTATAATAATTAGAAGTATAAGTTAGTACTTCGTCTAAATTAATATTACCTTTTTCAGCTTCTTCATATATGTATATAGCCTCAGGTGCTTTAATAGTAGAAGCTGCAAAAATAGGCTGATTAGCATTATATGATAAAGAAAAACCAGTATATAAATCTTTATATTTAAAAGCAAAGTTAAGATTAGAAGCATTCATAGCATCTTCAATCTGTTTACCAATATTTAATAAATTATCACTTAATTCTTCTTTAGGAATACTTTCTTTTAAACAATTAGTTATCTTAGTTACCCCATGAGCCTCACTATCACTAGAAGAATTTTCTTCAATTACCAATTTAGTTTCCATTTTCTCAGTTATTTGACTCTTTAAATCTTCATATTTATTAAGTTCTTTTTTATTATTTGCAGCTTTATATACTACTCCTGATATTAAAAATAAATTTACTACAGATAAACTTATTATAAGCACTTTATTAGAAAAAATTTCTTTAAATCCTATAATAAAATATTTAACCAAACTCTTCATATCGTCACCACTATTATAATGGTAACATAAATAGAGAAGTTAGTCAACGGAATCCTTATTTCAAATTTAAGATTGATTTCTCTAGACCATATTTTAAAGCAAATTCACATAATGTTGAGTTATAATACATATGTTACAAATTTAATATAAAAAAAGATACCATTCTGGTATAATTAAGTTGACGACAAAAATTATACAGAAAGAGTGGT
>MNTB01000009.1 GCA_001916775.1 Firmicutes bacterium CAG:321_26_22
TTTTCTTTCAAAGATACAACTTCGACACTCTTTCGCATCGACAGATAATATCTTACCACTTAATTACCAACTTGTAAAGTCTTTTTTGAATTTTTTTGATTTTTTTGATTGTGAGTCTAAATATTAATCTCATTTATTGTTATTTTTTATTATTTTCTACCAATTCAACATACTTTTGATGATACATCTCTATTGTTTTTTTATTAAATGGTGCTTCTTTAGTTCTTACCATGTCAATTAGATTACCCAATTCATATTTTAATATAAAATCTAATCTGCTGGAATAATGCATTTGCTTTTTGTGATAACGATATTCCATTCGATCTAGTATTTTAAAACTTCCATTAGGGAAAACTCTTAAATCTAAATCATAGTCTATGTATTTTATTACTTTTTCATCAATTATATATGGTGTTGCTATGTTACAGTAAAAATATATTCCATAATCTTTTAATTGCCCTATTATATTGAACCATCTATCTTTATAAAAGAACATTATTGCTGGTTCCTTTGTTTTCCATACTCTTCCATCTGAATCTACTACTGTTGTTTTATTGTTACCAAAAACAATATAGTCGTCTTTTATTTCTAGTACTACTGCTTCATCCCACTGTCTATGTAATTTTCCATTATGTTTGTAACAATGTATTTCTAGTCTATCTCCTACCTTTATATCATTCATATTTATATAACCTCGTTTCAAATGTATTATACAATATTTTCATTATAATTACAATAATAATATATTTTTTTAGTTTTATGTGTTATAATTATGTTAAAGAATAGGAAGGAGAGATAATTATGGCTTTTTTTAGTTATTTTATATTAGGCATTAAATCTATCTTTCTATATACTATTAAATTTATTAAATACTTTTTGATTGGTCTTTTTAATATAGTTATATTTATTCCTAAATATTTTATAATTGGAATATCATTTATATTTAGTAAGAAAAAAAGAACCACTATTAAGAATAGCGAAAACAAAAAGTTATCTTGGGCAATTATTGGTACTTCACTTAGTGTATATTTAATTTGTGTATTTTTATTTAGCAGATGGTATGTACAAGGATTAAAAATCAAATATTTATCTGAACAAATAATTAATTCTACCGAAATAATTGAAAAAGAAACTAAAATAGAAGAACAAACTCAGCCTACTGAGCCAGAGACTCCTAATACAGAAGAAACAAACAATAATAACGCTAATGTTTATTATCCAAATGACTATTGGGATTATATGAATGTTCCTTTTATGAATGTTGACTTTAATGAACTTTTAAAAAAGAACCCTGACACTGTTGGTTGGATTAAAGTTGAAGGTACAAAAGTTAATTATCCAGTTGTACAATCAACAGACAATGATTATTATTTATCACATGCATTTAATAAAACTGCTAATCAAGGTGGATGGATTTTTGCTGATTATCGTGTTAATTTTAAAGACTTCGGTAAAAATACTATTATATATGGACATAATATGAATAATAAAACAATGTTTGGTTCTATTCCTAACATGTTATATAATAGCTATCTAAGTAATAGTAGTAATTATTATATTAAAATATCTACTCCTACTTCAAATAGTGTTTGGAAAGTTTTTTCTATATATACTGTTGATCCACAAACTTATTATTTAAAAACTAATTTTAAATCTGAACCTTATAGTAAATTTTTATCTACTCTAAAAAGTAGAAGTATATATAACTTTGGTATTGATGTCAGTGAAAATGATAAAATTCTTACTTTATCTACTTGTGATAATACTGGTACTAAAAGAGTTGCAGTACATGCTAAAATGATTAATATTGAATATAAATAGCTCTTAACTATTTATATTTTTTTTATTATTTTTGTTTACAAATGTTTTAAATTATGATATCATTTAGTTGTACCAATTATTAGGGGATTAGTTAAATGGTATAATAATGGTCTCCAAAACCACTGTTGGGAGTTCGATTCTCTCATCCCCTGCCATATGATATTCAAGCAAACTATTTATAGTTTGTTTTTTTCTTTGGTACTGGATCATAAGTATATTTTTCATTAGTAAAAGGGTTACATCTTAATAATCTTTTTGTTCCTAAAAATAAACCTTTTATTAGACCATGTTCTTCTAGTGCTTCAATCATATAGTTAGAACATGTTGGTATAAATTTACAACTATCATGAGATTTAAAGGGAATACTTTGATATTTTTTTATTATTTTTATTAATATATTTTTCATTTACATCACGACTATAATTTTATCATAGTTGTTTTTATTTGGCAATTACTTCTCTCATTGTTACTTTATTTAATCTATTTAATGATACATTAAAACTTTGGTAATCAGCAGTTATTGTTCCTAATACTTCAAAGTTTGTTAATATTTTATCATAATAACTATATATTAATAATATTGTACCTATTTCTATATTTCCTATACTTACTAAGTAAATAGCATAAAATATTATAGCATATCTAGATACTTCTATTATTCCTAGTACTAAATATATTATTCCTTGTATTATTACATTATATTTATGATTATATTTTAGATATGATTTATTATCTTTATTGAATAGATTCATTATACTATTTATATTATTCTTTTTATTAGCTAATGAAGAATATAATTTATGTAACATGATGGTTTTATTATCCAGTGTTGATTTTCTTTTTATATTTAATTTTTGAACTAAACTTCCAGCCTTTATATATATTATTAACATTAATATTGATACTATCACTGTTGATATGAATATGGGAAAGTTAAAACTTATAAAGTAGGCATATATGATAAAGAATTCTATTATTTGAAGTATTCTAGTTACTAAATTACATAAAAAATTACATATTATATCTATATCATTATTAAGTATATTGGTATATTCTCCTAGATTTATTTTATTTATGTTTTTGGTTTCTGATATAGTAGCATTGGTATATTCTATATATATTTTGTTATATAATGTATACCATGTTTTCTGATTTAGATAAGACCATAAGTAATAGAATAAAGATAGTAATAAAGTTATAATTATTAAATAATATCCTACTTTATAATTTGCATCTGTTACTTCTGTTATTGTTTTACTCCAAAATACTGGTATTACTAAGGCTAATCCTTGAATAAAAAGAGAAGTAATTACTTTATTAATTACTTCTTTCTTTGCCATTTTGGTTATTTTTTTTATTTGTGAGAACATTTTAATCCTCCTTTAATATAGCCACACTTTCATTTGTTATATTATGTTTTATTGCATCATCTTTATTGATATGTAATTCTGTCTTGAATGAATCATCAATTTTTATATGGACATTATCTAAGATGGTAGAGTTTACTTCTACTGTGACAATATCGTCTTCTTTTAATTTTCCTTTATCTCTAGTATTAATATGGATATGTCTATTAGCAATTATACATATATTTTCTTTTGTTATTTCTCCTTTTGGACCTATTATAGTCATTGTTTCAGAATTTTCTAAGTCTTTGGAATTTCTTACAGGAGGATTTATCCCAAAATATTCTTTATCTTCCTCTAGTACTTCTACTTGAGTATAACTTCTAGTTGGTCCTACTATTCTAACATGTTCCTTAATATTTTTATTTGTTTTTAGAGTTACCGTTTCTTCAGTAGCGAATTGTCCTGGTTGATATAAATAATTTCTTGGAGTTAATTTATATCCTTTACCAAACAATATTTCTACATCTTCATTAGTTAAATGAACATGTCTATTAGAAAGTCCTATCTTTATTTTCACTTCATTTCACCTCATTTTTATTATAATTAGATTTCCTTTTATTGTAAAGTAACCAATTTATACTTGACATATTTTTTGGTTATAGTGTAAAAATTTATTCATATATATTAATAGAAAGGGTGATATTATGAATAATGGATATTATCAAAATCCGGTTTTTCCAGGAGTAGGACTTAATAATAATACTATTCCTAATCAGCAATCTGTTCCAAGTTATGAGCAATCGCAAACCACTGTTAACCCTATTACGTCAGAACAATCTTATATTGAGAATATTCTTAGATTGAATAGAGGTAAAAAAGCTAAATTTCATGTTACTGTTCCTGGATCTGAGAAATGGCAAGATAGGGTTTTTGAGGGAATTGTTGAACAATCAGGAAGAGACCATATTATTGTATCTAATCCTACTACTGGAGAATGGTACTTAATACTTATGATTTATCTTGATTTTGTTACTTTTGATGAATCAATTAATTTTATTAAAGACTTTACATAAATAATACGATATTTGTATTATTTTTTCTTTATCTATTTTTGATATTGAAAAATTTATATTATTTTGATATAATTTGTTTAGGATGTGAGTTTATGGAAGGCTTAATGATTTGTATTTTTATTATTATTGTTCTTGCTTGTGCTATAGCTGTTTTTTATGCTACTATATATAATAAATTTCAAGAATATATTATTAGAATTAACGAAGTTGAAAGTATGATTGATACTTATTTGAGAAATAAATATGATTTAATTAATAAGAGTATTCCTATTATAAAAGGTAATATTAAGAGTGAGAAAGAAATATTTGGAGAAATTGTTAAGCTTAGAAGTAGAAAGATTGGTAATTTTGAATTATATAGAATTCTTACTAGAGCTTCAAACGAACTTAATGAATTAAGAACAGAATATAATGATATTGATAATAGTAATGAAATTAAAAAGATAACTAAACAAATTGATGATATTGATATTAAAATAGATAATGCTATAGAATATTATAATGATAATATTACTATTTATAATTCTTTATTAAAAAAATTTCCTAGTAATATAATTGCTACTTTTAGTAAATATAAAGAAAAACTTTTCTTTGATAGAAAAGATATGAATGATGATGATTATGACGATTTTAAGTTATAATCTTTTTATTTTGTTAATATAGTTATTATTAAATCTAGAGAAAGAAGTATTATGAATAGATAGGTTACTTCTCTAGGTATTTGTTTTATTATTTTATCTAGAAATGGTTTTAATATATATGTTATTGTTAGACCATATAGTCCCCATATAGGCATATATTCTAAACATATATATTTTCCAATATTATATTTTTCACTAGTATAGTTCCACATATCTATTCCAAATATTAAATGACATAAATGACCACAAGTGAATTCTACTAAGGTAAATGCTATGGTATATAATATAAATGATATTATTAATTTTATTATTTTATTGATATGAATTTTATTTAATATATATTTATTTATTAATAATAAAGATAAGCCTCCTACTCCGTATACTAAGGTTATGGGGCCTACTAAAACACCGCTTGGTTTTAAAATGGTATTTTTAAAAAGAGTGCTTTCTATTATAAAACCTAGTAATGAATATAAGAAAAAAGAGTTTATATAGTACATATTATCACCAATAATATGGTACCTATATTTTACTCTTTTATACTATCTTACAGTAAAATCTATTTCTTTTAGATTGTGTTCTTTTAAGAATTTATTTGTTTTAGAAAATGGTCTACTACCAAAGAAACCAGAATTACATGAAAATGGGGATGGATGAGTGGCCTCTAATACAAGATGTTTTGGATTAGTTATAAGACTTTTTTTGCTTCTTGCAAAGTTGCCCCATAGAATAAATACTACTGGCGTATCTTTTTCATTTATCTTTTTGATGATAGCATCAGTAAAGTTTTCCCAACCTAAATTTTTATGAGAGGCTGGCTTGTCTTTTTCTACAGTTAAGACAGAGTTTAATAATAGTACTCCTTCTTTAGCCCAACATGTTAAATCACCTTTATCAGATATAGGAATATTTAAGTCACTATTTAGTTCTTTATAGATATTTTTTAGAGATGGTGGTAATTTAACACCAGGATTTACTGCAAAAGCTAACCCATTAGCCTCTCCTGTTCCATGATATGGATCTTGTCCTAATATTACTACTTTGACATCATCATAATCAGTTAATGATAGTGCTCTTAATATATAACTTTTAGGGGGATAGATAGGTCTTTCTTTATAAGCATTGTTTATGTATAGTACTATTTTCTTAAAATAATCTTTATGATATTCTTCATCTAATATTTCATCCCATTTATTTCCTATTAAATTCATTACTACTCACTTCCATATTCTTTTGTTGTTGGACAATTATTACCAGAAGATGCTTCTACTTTATATGTTACCTTACTAGAAGCAATTCCATTATCATCTGTTATATTTGATTTTTCTTTAATTATTTTTATTTGACAAGAACTCATATCTTTTGTTGTATCTCTAGGATCTAATACTACTTTTTTATCTTTGTTGTTAGGATCGATATCTGATACGGTAAGCATACCAGTATTAGCAAGTGTTCCTAAAGTTGTTGTTATGGTATTATTATTTATTTGACAAGCATAACTTCCATATTTAGTTCTATTTGATAAATCACCATATTCACACTCTTCATAATATGTTTTAGCAGATGTTACAATGTTTTTTACTAGTAGTTGATATGATGCTTCTTTACTTTTGGTCATTGTATCTAGTATATTTGGTACTATGAGAACTGCTATTAAAGCAATTAATATTATTACTGCTAATAGTTCTATTAGGGTAAATCCTTTTCTATTCATACTTATATCACCTTAAGTTAATTATAATATAAATATTATTTTTTAACAAGGCTTTATTCAGCATATTTATCTTTTACTAGTATTATGTCATCTCCTATTTTGGCTATTTGTTTCCAATCTAATTCATATTCTTCACGGCTTGATAATCTTTTCATCTTTTTCTCCTCTAAAATAAGAGACTTTATATTTCCTTCGGCATTTATGATAACATCTATAATTAAACCTAATCTTTTACCTGTTGTCATATTTATTATTTCTTTTGTTTGTAAATCAGATAATCTCAATTTATATCACCTAGTTAAGTATATGCTTATTTAATATTCTTCTTGATAGTATTAATGGCATTTTTTTCAATACGAGATATTTGTGCTTGTGATATTCCTAATTCTTCCGCTATTTCCATTTGGGTTTTACCTACTATAAAGCGGTCTTTTAGGATATTTAGTTCTCTTTTTTTTAAATTTTTCATTGCTCTATCTAGTGCTAATCTATTATCTAAACCATATTCATCTTCTTTTACTGCTATTTGATCATAAAGATATATGGTATCTCCTCCATCATTATATATTGGCTCATACATACTTACTGGTTCTTTTAAGGAATCTAGAGCAACAGATATTTCATATTCTGTTACTTTTAATTTTTCTGCTATTTCTTTATTAGTGGGTTCTTTTCCACCAACTGATAATTCTTCTTTTAGTTTTAATGTTTTATATGCTAAGTCTTTTATACTTCGAGATATTCTAAGAGTATTATTATCTCTTAAGTATCTTTTTATTTCTCCTTCTATCATAGGGCAAGCATATGTTGATAATTTTACATCATAAGATGTATTGAAGTTGTCAATTGCTTTTACTAAACCTAAACATCCTACTTGAAATAAGTCATCAAGATTATCTACTTTACCAGTAAATTTTCTTAAAATACTTAAAACTAATTTTAAATTACCATTTATTAAGTCTTCTCTAGCAAAGGGATCTCCTTCATTCATTTTTTTAAACAGTTCTAACATTTCTTCATTTGTTAATACTTTTATATTCGCAGTATTCACACCAGTTATTTCTACTTTATGGCGTGACATATTAAAAATTCTCCTTTCATATTCATTATGAATACTTAAGAAGAATTTTATTCATTTTATTTATTTTTATATATTTCTAATATTTCTTTAAATCTTTCTGGTACTGGAGCAGTAAATTCCATATACTCTTTTGTTGTTGGATGAACAAAGCCTAATTTTTCAGCATGTAACATTTGTCCAAAATCTTTATCTATTAATTTTTTATAACCATAGACGGGATCATTTACGACTGGATGGCCTATATAATTTAAATGTACTCTTATTTGATGAGTTCTTCCTGTTTCTAGTTTACATCTTATTAAAGTGGCAGTGTTATATCTTTCTAATACTCTGATATGAGTTACTGCATCTTTAGAATTTTCACTGGTTACAGCCATTTTCTTTCGATTATTTTTATCGCGACCGATTGGAGCATCAATAGTAGCGGTATCTTCTAGAATTATGCCTTCAACTAAAGCAATGTACTCTCTTACCACTTCTTTTTTAGCAATGGCTTCTGCTAAAATATTGTGAGCTTTATCATTTTTAGCTACTAATAATAATCCTGATGTATCAGCATCTATTCTATGAACTATTCCTGGTCTAATACTTGTATTTACTGTACTTAAATTATTAGTATGATACATTAATGCATTTACTAATGTTCCTGTATAATTACCAGGAGCTGGATGAACTACCATACCACTTGGTTTATTTACGACGATTAAATCATCATCTTCATAATAAATATCTAGAGGAATATTTTCTGGTACTATATCTACTTCTTCATTATATTCTTCTATATCAATCTTATCATTTTCTTTTAATATATAACTTGATTTTACTTCTTTTCTATTTACTAATATATTTCCATTATCAATCATTTTTTGTATCTTGCTTCTTGTATATTCTGTATTATCTGTTAAATATTTATCTATTCTAATACCTACATTGTTTTCATCTATTATCATTTTTGTTACCTCCTGTATTTCCTATTAGTAAGAGAAATACTCCTACTACAATTAGAGAATCTGCTATATTAAAAATTGGAAAATTATAACTTCCTAATTTTATAGATATGAAATCTACAACATAGCCTCTTACTATACGATCAATTAAATTACCAAGTGAACCTCCTATTATTAATGAGAAAGCTATAATATTTAATTTTCCATCTACTTTATTTTTCTTAATATAATATAATAGTATTCCTATTATAAGAATAGCTACTACTATTAAGAAAATTCTTTTACCAAGTAAAATACTGAATGCTGCTCCAGTATTGTTAGTATATATTATATAGAAAAAGTTCTTTATAATAGTTATTACTTCATTAGGTTCTAGTAATTTAATTATTAATATTTTAGATATTTGATCAATTACTAGAAATATTATTGATAGTATTATTATTGTTGTCATTTTATTCTCCTATTTCCATATGCATGTATCTATAGCATAATTACTATCTAATGAGTTTTTGTATTCATCAGTTAGACAATTTAATTTATTTTTATTTACTTTATAACAATAGACATAATCAGAGTCACGATATACTTCGACTATTTTGGTAGTCTTTTCACATGTAGCATCTTTATTACCTGGATTTATATAATCTTTTTCTTCTATTATTTGGTCATCTATTAAATCTTTTATGGATATTTTACCTTCGTATACTGTTACAGATAAACTTTGATTATTTTCTGTTTTAGTAGCGGTCTTTTTTTCGTTAAATGCTATCTTATCACTATTTAATGTTACATAACTGTCTATGCTTTTGGATAATTCATTTAAAAACATTCCCTCTGTTTTTAATTTACTTTCTTTATATATATTTGTTATACTTGGCACTACAAATGTCAATATTATTCCTAATATTACTATTACTGCTAATAACTCTATTAGAGTGAACCCTTTTCTATTCATATTATTTCCTCCACATATATATTATCATAAATGACTATTTTTATCAAGGAAGTGAATAAAATTGACTTGATATTTTAATTATTTATATATATAATTGTTATAGGTGGTAGAATGAAGCTGTTATATAATAATAAAGATATTGATTTATATGAATGTAAAAGTTTTTTTTCTAGATTAAAAGGATTTATGTTTACTAAAAATATTGATAAAGCACTTTTATTTGATAGATGTAATAGTATCCATACTTTTTTTATGAAAGAGAATATTGATGTTATTATGTGTGATAATGATAATAAGGTTTTATTTGTTTATAAAGATTTAACTAAAAATAAAATTATACTTCCTAAAAAAGGAGTTAGAAAGGTATTTGAAACTCCTAGTGGGTATTTTGATATTAAGATTAATGAAAGGATGATAATTAAATGAATATTGCTATAATTGGTACTGGTGCTTATGGTATGGCACTTGCTAGTGTTTTTTATAATAATAAATGTAATGTTAAAATGTGGACTAATAGTGAAGAAGAAAAAAATATATTACTTAAAAATGAGAAGAGTGATAAAGTAGATTTTATGATTCCTAAGGATATTGTTATTAGTACTGATATGAAAGATGTTGTAGATGGTGCTGAACTTATTATGATTGCTATTCCGGCTAAGTTTTTGGATAGTACTAGTAAAGAGTTAAAAAAATATTATAATAATAAGCAGGTTATTTGTATTGCCTCTAAGGGGATTGAACAAAATACTTGTAGATTTTTATATGATGTAGTTAAAGAGAATATTAATACTAATAATATTGCTATTATTTCTGGTGGTACTTTTGCAGTTGATATTGTATATAAGGTTCCTATTGGTCTTACTCTTGCTACTAGAAGTAATACTGCTAGAGATGTTTTATTAAAATATATGCAAAATGATTATGTTAAGTTAAGACATACTAGAGATATTGTTGGTACAGAGATTTGCGGAGCTATTAAGAATGTTATTGCTATTGCTTCAGGGATGTTAGATGGTATGGGATATCCTATATCTACTAGTAGTATGTTTATTACTGAATCACTACATGATATTAAGGCACTTATTAAGGCTCTTGGTGGAAATAAAAAAACTATTCTTTCTTTCGCAGGTTTTGGAGATCTTTTACTTACTTGTACTTCTGTTAAAAGTAGAAATTATACTTTAGGAAAAATTATTGGTGAAGGTAAAAGTAAGGAAGAAATTAATAAATATATTGAAAGCACTACTATTGAGGGATTATATACTCTTAAATCTATTAAGAAATTATTAAGAAATAAAAAGATTAAGATGCCTATTATTGATCTTATTTATGATATTATTATTAATGATAAAGAGCCTAGTGAACTTAAAAGATTTTTAATTGAAAAAGAATAAAAGTAGTTAGTTACTATCTATGTAACTAGCTACTTTTTCTATGGTATTATTAAAATTATTATAATCTGTTTCAAACCATACTACTGGTAATTGATGATTAAAGAAGGTATACTGTCTTTTAGCATAGTGTCTAGAGTTTTGTTTTATTTTTTCAATTGCTTCTTCTTTAGTACCATTACCATCTAAATAATTATATAGTTCACGATAGCCAATAGCATTTAGTAATGGCTTGGATTTTATACCTTTGTCGTAGAAGGATTTTACTTCTTCGAGTAAGCCTTGACTTATCATTTCATCTACTCTTTTATTTATTTTATCATATAATACTTGTCTATCTGTAGTAAGTCCAATAAAGATTACATTATATAGTAATTTATTGGTTTTATTTTTATTTATTGATTCGTTATTTTCTTTATAATAATTGATTGCTCTTATTAATCTACGACGATTGTCTTTATCTATTATGATATCTTTATCTAATTTTTTTAATTCTTCATATAGTTCTTCATTAGTTAAGTTGTCATAAGTATTAGTACTTTTTTCTTCAGATAATTTGTAATCATATAGGGCTGCTTTAATATAAAGGCCTGTTCCTCCTACTAGAATGGGTGTTTTATTTCTACTTTGAATGTCTTTTATTTTTTCACGGCAATCTTTTTGATAGTGATAGATGGTATATTCTTCGGTTACTTCTTTAAAATCTAATAAGTGATGAGGAATACCTTCTTTTTCTTCTTCTGTTACTTTAGCACTACCTATATCTAATCCTTTATATACTTGAACGGCATCGGCATTTATTATTTCACCATCATATTTTTTGGCTAGTTCAATACTTAATTTTGTTTTTCCTACTGCTGTTGGTCCTGTTATGACAATTATTTTATGCATATTGTCCTCCTTTTTAAAGAAAAGAAGATGTTTATTTTATCTTCTTCTTTTGGTTATTTTGATTAAATGAATAATCTTCTACTGTTCTTAAGCCTAGTTCTATTTCTTTTAATTCATTAGCTCTTCTTAATTCTAAGGATAAATATTTTAGTACTTCGATATTTTTGTTGTTTTCTCTTAAGGCTAATGTTAAATTTCTCATTACATCTGTTTCATATGACATAATATCACCCCACTTGCCACTTATAATAGCATAATCTATGGTGTATGTCAAACATATTTTTAATTTAGAGACTTATTATTAAGGCTCTAAATTATTATAGAAAGACCTTAGGCTTTCTATAACACGAAAGAGACCTTAGGCTCTGAAGTACTTTAAACACTTCTTTTAAACATTTTTTCTATTTCATATATGGTAAAATGAATTATCGTTGGTCTACCATGGGGGCAATTATAGGGATTATTACACTTTCTTAGTTTGTTTATAATTTCTTCTTGGGCCTCTTTAGTTATTCTAGTATTGGCCTTGACACTCATTTTACAACTTACTAACTTAGCTAGATTATCTCTAAACTTTCCTAGTGTAAAGTCTTTACCTTTAGATAGTATTTCTTCAAATATTCTTCTTACTATCTCTTCTTCTCTTCCTTTTGGTACCCAGGTTGGATGAGATATTACTCTAAAGGAATTAATACCAAACTCTTCTATTTCAAAGTTTAATTCTTCCATTATATTTAGATTTTCTTTTATTTTGATATATTCATTATTGGGTAATGTTATTACTATTGGTACTAATGGAGAGATGGTATCGTTATTAGGATGTGATAATAAGTAATAATTTCGTTCATAGTTTACTCTTTCTTCTGCAGCATGCTGGTCAATTAGATAGATTCCTTTTTCATTTTCACAAACGATATAGGTTCCTAAGGCTAGTCCTATTGGATATAACTCTGGTAATTTGTCATGAACTATTTCTTCGGCATAGTCTTCTTTTTCTTCTTCGGTATCATACTCATTATTTGGTTCTTCAATAAAGTTAACTAGATTATTTAATCTTTCTTTATTTTCATCTGGATATATTTTTTCTTCTTCTTTTGGTGCTATGTTATTTCTATCTAGATTCAAGGTTAAATTTTTATATGTTATTTCTGGTCCTTCTTCTTTGGTTTCTATCTTTGGTATTAGTATTTTCTTCTTGATAGTACTTGTTATGGTATCTTCGATTAGGACTTTTAAATCTTCAAAATTACTAAACTTGATATCTTGTTTGGATGGATGAATATTGACATCGATTAGGGATGGATCGGTATTTATATTTATAACAACAATTGGATAACGAGTGTCTTCTTTAAATGAAGAATAGGCATCATTAATTATTTTATTTAGATATTGATTTTTGATTACTCTATTATTAACAAGAATAGTCATGTGATTTCTATTTGCTCTTGTTACTTCGGGTAGGGATATATAACCTGCTAGTTCATAGTCATCATTGGCATTTTTTATCTCTAGCATTCTTTTAGCAACATCCAAGCCATAGATTGATTTTATTACTTTTAATTGATTACCGCTACCATCGGTATTTAGGATTTCTTTATCGTCATTAGTTAGTCTAAACTTGATACTTGGATATGATAAGGCCATTTTATTGACATATTCGACAACATTTGCTAGTTCGGCATAAGGACTTCTTAAGTGCTTTAGTCTGGCAGGGGTATTATAGAACATACTAGTTACGGTTATTTGAGTACCTATTCTTGCCTCAGAATTTGTTACTTTCTTTATTTTACCTCCTTTGATGTGAACCATTGTTCCTACTTCTCCATCGCATGTTTTTAATATGACATCTGATACAGCGGCGATTGAGGGAAGAGCCTCTCCTCTAAAACCTAGGGAAGATATATTCCATAAGTCATCATCGGTATATAATTTACTAGTTGCATGTCTTTGAAAAGCTAATGGAGCATCTTCTCTATTCATACCGATACCATTATCAGTTACGATAATTTCACGGATACCGGCTTCTTTTAAATCTATTTTAATATTTGTTGCTTTAGCATCAACGGAGTTTTCTACTAATTCTTTTACTATTGATACAACTTTTTCTACTACTTCTCCTGCTGCTATTTTATTGGATAGTAGTTCATTCATTACTCTTATTTTATTCATTGTTTACCTCAATCATTTTATATGGTTTATCCATATTTCCTTCTTTTTTATAGATAGCTATTTCTCTTCCTTTATGGTCTATTAGTAATGATAATTCTGAATTGAAAAAGATGGGAAGAGACATACCATTTTGTACTTTCTTTAGGGTATCACCCTCTATTATTGTTACGGGAATATTTGATAGTACTTCTTTTATGGTAAGTAATTTATAGTTATCATTTTGAATATCTTCTAGTGTATAGGAGTCTTCTAGGGAAAAGATTCCTTGCTTTGTTCGTACTAGGCTTTTCATTGTTCCATAGGTATTTAAGTCATAAGCTATATCTCTAATTAGACTTCTTATATATGTTCCTTTGCTCACTTTACATTTTATTTTGAACTCAATGGTATTAGTTAGATACTTGGGGTCTTCTAGTAAATCTAAGGAATATATTTCTACTTCTTTACTAGGTGGAGTTACTGGTATATTATTCCTAGCATATTCATAGAGTTTTTTTCCTCCTACTTTGACTGCTGAATACATGGGTACTTCTTGAAGATATTTGGTAGTATATTTTTTTAGTGTTTTCTCGATATCTTCTTTAGTTACTTTGGGAATATTTCTTTTTATTTCTGTTCCTGTTATATCTAACATATCTGTTTCATAACCTAGTATGACTTCTGCTATATATTCTTTGGTTTCTGATGTTAGTAGTTCTGCTACTTTTAAGGCTTTGCCTATCGGTACTATTAGAACGCCTTCTGCTAATGGGTCTAATGTTCCAGTATGACCTACTTTTTTGGTATTAAACTTTTTAGATATGATATTTACGATATCTCTACTTGTATAATCTTTTGGTTTATTTACTACTAATACTCCATTCATTGATTCTCTTACCTACTTCCTCTAGTACTTGTTTTTTTATTTCTTCATAAGGCATCTTTACTGTTACGCCAGCAGCATTAATATGGCCTCCACCACCAAATACTTTTACTATTTCATTTACATTAATATGTTTACTACGAAGTGATACTCTTATTTCTTCTTTATACTTTCTTAAGAATATTGATACTTCTATTCCTTCTATTTCTAGAGGGATATTTACTAGAATACCACAGTCATTTTGGTCTACTCCAGTATTTATCATATCTTCTTCTGTTATATATGATACAGCTACTTTTCCATTATAATAGAACTCTAAATTATCTAGAGCTATCTTTTTAATATTAAACTGATTTATAGTTATTGTTCTTAAGGCTTTATCATAAAGAAGAGATATATTTACTATTTTACTTAAGTCTTCAGCCATGGCAAAAGTACTTGGTAAAACATCTTGATGAGAGAAACCACCTGTATCAGTAAGTAAGCCAGTCATTAGTGGTTCTCCTAGTTCTTTGGTTATCTCGATATTTAATTCTTTTATTATTTCATATACTATCTGACAGCAGGCTGGTCGCTCTTTAACTAGATTTTCATCTCCATATTTAGTATTACTGATATGATGGTCAATTACATATTTTCTCTTTACTCTATTTAAAATATCACTTGGATCATTTACTCTATCTATGTTAGCAGTATCTAATATAATAGCGGTATCATAATCTTTACTACTTTCTTCTTTAATATCTTGAAAGCCCTCTAGAAAGTTAAATCTTTTCGGTGGCTTATTAATTACTATATCTACTTCTTTATCTAATTTCTTTAAGGCGTGATACATAGCTAATGTACTACCAATAGCATCACCATCGGGATTATTATGACAAAGTAAAACAATATTATTGCTTGTTAATACTTTGTCAATAATATTGTTCATACTTACTCCTCCTTATTTATTTCATCAATTATCTTTTCTATCTTGTTACCATATTCAATTGATTCGTCATAAACAAATGTTAACTCAGGCATTTTTCTTATTTCTACTTCATCAAATAGTTTACCACGAATAAAGGAACTTGCTCTATTTAATGCTTTAGTTACTTTTTCTCTATCAGTGTCTATTAGATTAGTAAAATATACTTTAGCATAAGATAAGTCATTTGTTATATCAACTGCAGTTATGGTTACAAATTTGATATCATCATCTTTTACTTCTTCATTTATTATTTTTGATATTGCTTCAGTAAAGATGTGTCCTAATCTATCTAATTTTACACTCATAATTATCTCCTTTTATTTTGCTTTTTTAGTTTTACTTTTTTCTAAACCTAATTTATATCCTTCTAGATAGGCTGCGCATTCTCTAACTACTTCAGGTAATTCTTCAAAAACAATATTTTCATCTTGTGCATCATTATAACCAATCATCCTTAGCGAATCATCAGTATATTTTTTTTCTGGAATTGATACTGCTAATGTTCTACTTGCTAACGCTGTATATCCATAGTGGTATGATACTAAATTATACTTTCCAGTTATTCCTTCTATATTATAAAGATTTCCTTCTGTGAATAACCCCGCTAATCTATCCTGTTTTCCTTTTTCAATTAATATAGGATTATTTCCACTAGTATTTAATTTATTCATAGCTTTTTCTTTATCTCTTTTTTCTCTAAAATCTTTATCTGTTTGATATTGTGAAATAGATGCTGCACTTATCTTTACATAATCACTTTTTCTACGATTTATGCTAATTTCTGTTTCTTTCATATTATTCCTACTTTCTTAAATTTTTATTATTATTTAATAATTCTTCTAATGCTTTTTTATATCCTAGTAAATACTCTCTATTTTCTTTTATTTCTATAGGTAGATCCGCTAATGATATACCACTTTTAGCATCATTATATCCTATTTCTTCAATAGTTGCCATTCTCTTGACATCTGGATATTTTAGTTGAATAGCAATTTTTTCAGTTCCTAAAGTATAATATCCATAATAGTATGAACGTTCATCACCAGTTAAATTTACACCATCTCTACTACTTTTTCTAGGAGCTATTCAACTAAAATTATATGGTTTAGCAGATAATCTATCTATAATTCCTTCTTTAGTATACTTTTTAGTTCCTCTCGTTTGATATTCTTTTTGTGATTTAGCTTTATTTCTATCTTCTGTAATAAAATGTACTGCTAATATTTCGCTATACTCTTTTCTTGTACAATTTGGTACACGACTTCCTAGTTTTTCAGAACTAAATTCATTTCTCATATTATTCTACTTTCTCACTTCTTTTAGTTCATATGCTTCAATTATATCTTTTTCTTTAATATCATTAAAGTTTTCGATAGTTATTCCACATTCTAAACCTTGTTTTACTTCTTTAGCTTGATCTTTTTCACGAGCTAGAGTAGCAATTATACTATCATTTACTACTACACCATCTCTTATTACTCTAGCTTTTGCCCCTCTTTTTATTACTCCTGATGTTACATAAGAACCCGCTATGGTACCGACTTTAGAGAACTTAAATAATTTTCTTACTTCAGCTTCTCCTAATACAACTTCTTCATATTCTGGTTCTAATTTTCCTTTTAAAGCAGCTTCCATTTCTTCTACTACTTTGTAAATAATATCATATAATCTTATATCTACACCTTTATCTTTAGCAGTTTCAGATATTTTATGATCTGGTCTAATATTGAAACCGATGATAATAGCATTTGATGCTTCCGCTAATACAACATCACTTTCAGAAATGGCACCAATACCACTTCTGATAACATTTATTTTCATGCCTTCAATGTCTAGTTTTAGTAATGAATTTTTTACTGCTTCTTCACTACCTTTAACATCAGCTTTTAATATAATATTTATTTCTTTTTCACCAGCTTCTTTTCTATTAAATAGATCTGCTAATGAAGCCTGTGTTTTTGGTTTATTTTTCTTTTCTTTTTCTATTTCTTGTCTTTGCTCTGCTACCTTTTTAGCTTTCTTTTCACTTTCAAAAGCCATAAACTTATCTCCTGCTGATGGGCTTTCTGGTAATCCTGTTATAGATACTGGCATTGATGGAAGAGATTCAACTAAGTTTTCACCTTTATCATTTTTAAGAGTTCTGACACGTCCTGATATTGTACCCACAACAATTGGATCTCCTAGTCTTAAAGTACCATTTTGGATAAGTAAGTTAGTTACTACACCACTTGCTTTATCTAATTTAGATTCAATTACTGTACCAATAGCATAACGATTTGGATTAGCTTTTAATTCTCCCATTTCACTTAGTAATAAAATTCTTTCTAGAAGATCTTCTATTCCTTCACCAGTTACTGCTGAGATATTAACAAACATGGTATCTCCACCCCAAGCCTCTGGTTGTAAGCCATTAGCGGACATTTCTGTTAATACTCTTTCAACATTAGCTGTAGGTTTATCTATTTTATTTACTGCTACTATGATTGGTACACCAGCTGCTTTAGCATGATCAATTGCTTCCTTAGTTTGTGGCATAACACCATCGTCTGCTGCTACAATAATAATTACGATATCAGTTATTGATGCACCTCTAGCACGCATCTCAGTAAAAGCAGCATGTCCTGGAGTATCAATAAAAGTTATCTTTTTGCCATTATAATCTATTTGATAAGCACCAATAGCCTGAGTTATTCCTCCAGCTTCACCACCTGCTACATTAGTTTTTCTAATAGTATCTAAAAGGGTTGTTTTACCATGGTCTACATGTCCCATTATTGTTACTACTGGTGGTCTTTCTATTAAGTCTTCTTCCCTATCTACTATTTCTAATTCTTCAAAATTAGCCTCATCCATAGTACTTTCTTTTTTTAATGTTTTATTGAAGTCTGCTACTAAGATTTCAGCAGTATCAAAATCTAGAGAAGCATTAATATTTACTAGCATACCTAAAGCCATCAATTTTTTTATTAATGTTGCTGCTGGTACATTTAAGGCTCCTGCTAATTCTGCTACAGTCATATTTTCTTTGTAGGCTACTACATCATCACTATTAGTATTAGTATTTGATTGTAGTTTTTCTTTATGTTTGTACATTTCTTTTCTTTTAGCCCTAAAATCATTCTTTTTGATATCTTTTTTGATAGAATTCTTTTTCTTGTGTACTTCTTCCTTATCATTTGATGTTATCTCTTCTAGTTCTTCTTCATAAGAATCAGCAAAGTCTTCAATTTCTTCTTCTAGTTCTTCAACTTCCTCTTCTTCATCCATATTTGCTATTTCATTATCTAGCATAATTATATCATCATCAGACAACATATCTTCTTCATTAGATACTTTGATATCTAGAGTTTGACATAACTTTAATATTTCCGATACTTTCTTTCCAACATCGTTTGCATATTCGGATACATTCATCATATGTATCACCTCCTATTTTATTATTTTTTCTATCTCTTCATAAACAGTATCATCTATCTTTACTTCTAATGCACGTTCTAATATTTTTTTATCTTTAGCTAAGTTTAAGGCGTTTATATCTTTCTTAATATAAGCACCACGGCCATTTGCTTTACCGGTTAAATCAGGAAAAATATGTCCTTCTTTATCTCTTACTATACGAAGTAATTCACTTTTAGGTAGTTGTTCTTTAGTTACAACACATCTACGTAATGGAACTTTTTTCATTTTATTTCTCAGATGCTTCCACTTCTTCAGCATTTTCTTCATTAACAGCTGACTGACTTTTTACTTCGATTTTGTAATGTGTAAGACGGGAAGCTAATTTTACATTTTGTCCTCTCTTACCTATTGCTAGAGATAAATTGTTGTCACCAACTACCGCTAATGCTTCTTTCTTGTTTTCATCTTTAATTGTTACTTTAATATCTTTAGCGGGACTTAAAGCATTAGTAATAAATTTAACTGGATCTTTATCATATAATATTACATCTATTTTTTCACCATTTAATTCTTTTAAAACGGCTGCTATTCTTCTTCCTTTTTCACCTATTACAGCACCAATTGGATCTACATTATTATATTCAGTATAAACAGCTATTTTAGTTCTACTTCCGGCATCTCTAGCTACTGAATATAACATTACTGTGCCATCATTTAATTCTGGTACTTCTATTTCTAGTAATCTTTTTACAAAGCCATAATGACTTCTAGAAAGCATAATAAATGGTCCTTTTGGTCCAAGTTCTAGTTTTGATACATATACTTTTACTGATGAACCCATAACTAGTTTTTCACCTGGTATTATTTGATCTTTTGGTAAAATACCACTTGCTCTTCCTAGGTCAACAAAGTAATTCTTTTGGTCTTCTCTTGATAATGTTCCAACCATTAATTCACCATCTTTATCTTGGAATTCTCCTGATATGCTTTGTTTTTCTGCTTCTTTTACTCTTTGAACAACGATTTGTTTAGCAGTTTGAGCTGCTACTCTACCAAAATCTTTAAGTGGTAATTCTTTATCTTTAATAGTATCACCAAGTTCAATTCCTTCTACTTCTTTAGAAGCATCCTCTAAAGATATTTCTAAGTCAGGATTTTCTACTGTTTCTACTACTGTCTTATATGAATAGATTCTAATATCTCCTGTTACATCATCAACTTTAGCCATAACATTAGTTAATCCTTCATTTTTCTTGTAAGCTGCAGCCATAGCTTGTTCCATAGCTTCAACAACTATACTCTTATCTATTTTCTTTTCTTCAGCGATAGCATTTAATGCCTTCATAAATTCTTTCATTTGTTTCTGATTCATTTTTATCTTCCCTTCTCCTTTGTCGATACATCTAAAGTGTATGATTCTTTTATAGGATCTTCTCTATCTAGTATTGGATTGATAATATTTGTTACTTCAACACATTTATCTATATCAATTATTTCATCACGATCTATTACGATTCTTAGATATAAATTATTATCTTCCTTTTCTAGATTTATGGAGTCTATTCTTACTCCTACTTCTCTGACTGGTCCTTCAAGCATTTCTCTTATTTTTTCTTCTACTGTCATATTTCCTCCTAATTAATATATATAAAAGAGTGGATTTTTATGCCACTCTTTCTTCAAGACAGTTATATTATAGCACATGTTTATAGTAAATACAAGGTATTTTTTTGCTTTTTAATGATTGATTCTTAAATATGGAGACATACTTGGCTCCATATTTCTCTTTGAAGACACTTAGGCTTCAAAGATGAGTGGGAAACCTTAGGTTCACACTCTATATGTAAAGATAAAATTTATGTTGAGTTATAATACATATGTTACAAATTTAATATAAAAAAAGATACCATTCTGGTATAATTAAGTTGACGACAAAAATTATACAGAAAGAGTGGT
>MNTB01000010.1 GCA_001916775.1 Firmicutes bacterium CAG:321_26_22
ATTATGTATAAATAAAAATTATAGTATTGTTGATTCAATAATTTCAAGATTATATGAAATGTGTGGTGGTATTGAAATTAAGGATGATGACCATAGAATGAGCGATTCCCTAATTAGGGAATCGCTACGAAATAGTTGAGATAACTGGAGTATAAGCTAAATTACTTTAGATGTGAAATGATTAGTGGCAGATAAAAATGTCACTTTTCTTTTTATATTGGTTTAGAGAAAAAAGAACTAAAATAAAAGAAATGTTTTTAGCAAGATTCCCCTTTGTGTATACAAAGGGTTCTTGATAGTTGGGAATGTCCCAAACCCTTTTATGAAATGGAGATGATAATTTGAAGAAAGATAAAATTGTAACAATTAGAGTTAGTGAAAAAGAGAAGAAAAAGTTGATTGAGAAAAGCGAAGTTGCTAAACTTAGTTTATCAGAGTATTTGATTAAACAAGGCTTAGATAAAGAGATAGTTATAGTTGATGGATTAAGTGAAGTTGTATCAGAACTTAGGAGAATAGGAAATAATATAAATCAATTAACATATTTGGCGAATAGTGGAAGGATTTATACTGTTGATTTAAGTGAAGTGAAACAAGAAATAGGAAAGATATGGAATGTAATTAATGAGTTACAAAATAAGTGGTAAGAAAACATTAGAAATTATAAAAACTTTTTCGACAAAATAGCTTAAAATATTGGGATTTTTATTGTTAAAAATTGGATTATGTGATATAAAATAAATAGGATAACTATGAAAATATAGGAGGCAATTACAATATGGATAGCATTATAAGAAGTATAATAGATAGAATATGGACAAATTTTTGGGAAGGTGGAGTAACCAACCCATTGACAGTAATAGAGCAAATTACATACCTTTTATTTGTAAAAGGGTTAGATGATATAGAAATATCACATGAAAAAAATGACGTACTATTAGGAATACAAAGCAAAAGGATATTTGATAATGAACATCAAAATTGTAGATGGAGCAAATTCAAAGATTATCCGGCAGAAAAAATGTTTAAAATCATGAGCGAAGAAGTATTTCCATTTATAAAAAAATTAGCAAAAGATAAAGAATCTGGATATGCTAAATATATGGAAGATGCTATATTTATAATTCCAACACCAATAATGTTACAAAAAGTGGTAACGGCTATGGATAAATTAGAAATGAAAGACAGAGATACAAAAGGTGATGTATATGAGTATTTATTATCGAAACTTAGCCAAGCAGGTGTAAATGGTCAATTTAGAACGCCAAGACACATTATAAGAATGATGGTAGAGTTAATGAAGCCAACTCCAGAAGATATAATAGTAGATCCAGCTTGTGGTACAGCAGGATTTTTAGTAGAAGCAGGAGAATATCTAAGAAAGAATAAAGGAGATTTATTTTTATCAGAAAATTTAACAGAACATTTTAATAATACAATGTTTTATGGGTTTGATATGGATAGAACAATGCTTAGAATTGGTGCCATGAATCTAATGCAACATGGCATAGAAAATCCAAATATAATGTACAAAGATTCATTATCCGAAGACAACGAAGATAATGGAAAATATACATTAGTTTTAGCAAATCCACCTTTTAAAGGTTCAATAGATGCAGAAAGAACATCAAAAGATTTACTTGCAGTTACAAAAACTAAGAAAACAGAATTACTATTTTTAGCATTATTTTTAAGAATTTTAAAGATAGGTGGAAGATGTGCGTCTATAGTTCCAGATGGGGTTTTGTTTGGAAGCTCAAATGCTCATAAGGCAATAAGAAAAGAAATAATAGAAAATCATAAATTAGAAGCAATTATATCAATGCCAAGTGGAGTGTTTAAGCCATATGCAGGAGTTTCTACTGCAATTATGATATTTACGAAAACAACTCAAGGTGGAACAGATAAAGTTTGGTTCTATGATATGACTGCTGATGGATTCAGTTTGGATGACCAAAGACAACCTATAAAAGAAAATGATATTCCTGATATTATAAAAAGATTCAAAAATAGATATTCAGAAGAAGAAAAAAATAGAAAAAGAACTGAAAAGTCATTTTTTGTTCCAAAAGAAGAAATTGTAGAAAACAATTATGATTTATCTATTAATAAATACAAAGAAATAGTTGTAGAGAAAAAAGAATATGAAAAGCCAGAGGTAATATTAAAAAGAGTGATAGATATGGAAGCTGAAATCCAACATAAATTGAAAGAGTTGGAGGAGTTGGTATAATTGGAAATTGTAGATGAATTAAATTTTTATGACGAAAAAATGCTAAGATTGCAATATGAAATTTCAGAATGTTTTAGCCATCAACTTACCAAAGGAGAAATAAGAGAAGAGTTTATTAAGGAATATATTAAAAATAAAACAGGAAATGATAAAATATTAAAAGGTGCTATATATAAAGGAGTTAAAGAAAGTACACAATTAGATATGATTATTTGTAATAATAATGTTATTTATAATAAATGTGGGAGTCACTATTTAATTGATGCTGAAGATTGCAAAATAGTTTTTGAAATTAAAAGTAAGTTAAATAATGAATATTTAAAAAAATTATCAAAAGTATCAAAAAATATTAAAATGATGAATTCAAAAATAAAAGTGGGAATGTTTGCTTATTGCTTAGGGCAGGATCATAAAAGTATACTAGAAAAGTTTGGATACAAATATGATCAGAAATTAGAAATGTATGAATATGATACAAAGAATATTTTACGAGAATATAAGTATATAGATTATGTTGTATGTATAGATGAAAACTATGAATTTGTAATTATAAATGAAAACGGAAAATTTGTATTATATACAGATATACCTATAATAAAGTATTTATGGCCAATATTAAAAAATTAAAGGAGAATACTGTGAAATTAGTGAAATTAGAAGATGTATGTTATAATGGTTCATCTAGTCTTTCTCAAAAAGACATAATAATGTTAGAGGGGAAATATCCAGTATATGGTGCTAGTGGACTAATAAAATATATAAATTTTTATAAATATGATAAAGAGTATATTGCTATTGTTAAGGATGGTGCAGGAATTGGAAGAACTATGATATTACCTGCTAATTCATCTGTAATAAGTACTCTGCAATACATATTTCCAAAAGAAAATATAAACATAAGGTATCTGTATTATGCTTTAAATGCAATGGATTTATCTAAATATTATTCAGGAGTTACAATACCTCATATTTATTTTAAAGATTATAAGAAAGAAGAGCTGTATTTACCTATTATTGATGAACAAATAAACATTGTGAATAAATTAGATAAAATTCGAGAAATAATAGATATAAGGAAAAAACAAATTGAAGAATTAGAGCAATTAATAAAATCTCAGTTTGTTGAGATGTTTGGGGATATAAATATCAATGATAAAAAATGGAATGAGGATATTTTAAAAAATAATTTGTCAGTAGTAGGAGGTTATGCTTTTAAAAGTTCAGAATTCCAAGAAAATGGGATTCCTATATTACGAATAGGTAATATAAATACAGGACAATTTAGACCTAAAGATTTAATGTTTTGGAAAGAAGAAAAATCATTAGAAAATTATGCAATTTATCCTGATGATGTGTTGATGTCGTTAACAGGTACTGTTGGAAAAGAAGACTATGGAAATATTTGCATTATAGGAAATGAATATCCTAAATATTATCTAAATCAAAGAAATGCTAAATTAAATATTAAAGAAACATTAAAAAAAGAATATATTTCTTACGCTTTAAGAGTACCGGAAATAAAAAGAAGGTTGACAGGAATAAGTAGAGGCGTTAGACAAGCTAATATATCAAATAAAGATATAGAAAACTTGAAACTTCCAATACCACCAATAGAACTTCAAAACCAATTTGCTGACTTTGTTAAAAAAATCAATAAACAGAAACTTGGAATACAAAAGAGTTTAGAAGAAATGAAAAAGTTGCAGGAAAGTTTAATGAATAAATATTTTGGAGATTAAAGGAATTGTATGAAAAAACAAAAATTTAGAATAAATATGGATTTAACAATTATAAATAAGCTGCAAAATACAATTAATGAAAATCAGAATATATCAATAAATAAAGAATTTAGTAAGAGGATAGGGAAAGATATTAAAAAATTTAATAGTTGGGATATAGTTTGTGCAATTATGGATAGGATAAAAGATACATGTGAGTATTTAAACACTTTAGAACTTAATACAGGAGAATATACTAGAAGTGCATTTGACTTTATAAATTTTATTAATAATGCAAAGGTGATTGTAGACTGTGTAAATGATTTTGCAAATGTGTATGATGTTTCTTTCAAAAATGAAAATAAAAGTACAGAAATATTTAAACAAATTGGAAAAAAAGGACAAGGTACTGATTTGAAATATTTTAGATATATACGTTCTTTATGTTCTGTTCATCCAAATGATACAAGTAGACATTCAGAATACCAAGATAATGATTTTGAATGTAGTCCATTTGTTCTATGGAACAATGGAATTTACTCAGATGATAATGATATTCATATTGTTGTTTATACAAGTGAAGTTGATAAATTTCCTAAAAATATTAATCTGAAGATAAAAGACATTTTCAATTTTATTAATTATAGATATGGTCTGATAAAAAAGATAATAAGTGCTATTGAGTCATATCAGAAAGAAATTATTGCACAATTTAAGAATAGGAGAATTAATCAACCGGAAGAATTTAAAAACTATATTGAGTATTTAGAATACTTAAAAAAAGAGCAGAATGAACGATTAGGAGATGGAATGAGTGATTTGTTAGATTATGCAATAAAAGTTTTTAAGGTGAAATTATCAAATGAAAAAAATGTAAAGTGTTTGGAAAATATAAAAATGTTATAAAATATGCAATTACTTTCATACATAATGAAATACAAAGTTTAACTAGAGAAGGATATAAAAACAGCGGTATAAAAAATAATATATCTAATGGAACATTATTAGACTTAATTTTGTATGAAAATAACAATACCAAAGAAGCTAATGAATATAGCTATAATATTCAAAAATTAGAACATTTAAATTATGATAGTGGATACCAAAATAGACAATGGGGATATCAAATGTTAAATGAAATGTTACCATTGTTGGAAAAATATGTGACTTTTGAAAATGTATACGATTCGGCTGAGAGCTATGTTTTAGCAAATATAGCATTATATTTTAATAGTCTAGAAGTAGAATGTGAACTAAATGCAAATATACCTAATGATATAATGTATAGATTTAATTTAAAGGAGTAAAACATGTCAAATTTTGATTTTTTAAAACAAAATAAAATATTCAATAACTTTTCAGAAAGCTGTATAGAAGCAGAAAATGGAATAGGCTTAAATACAGTAACATGCAGTATATTATGTAGAAGAGCGCTAGAATTAGGAGTAAAATGGTTATATGCAAATGACAATGATTTAACTATACCATACCAAGATAATTTATCAGCTCTTGTACATGATATTACATTCAAAAACATAATAGATGAAAAATTATTAAAACAAATTGAATATATAATTAAATTAGGAAATTTTGCAGTACATAACAATAAAAAAATATCAAGAGAAGAAGCAATTTTATCTCTAAAATATTTATATAATTTTATGCAATGGATTGCATATTGTTATTCTGATAATTTTGAAGAAAAAGAATTTGACGAATCTATTTTACAAACTCAAAGTGTAAATGTTTTAGCAGTCAAAGAAAAAGAAAGTTTATATGAAGAGTTAGAAAAGAAAGATAAAAAACTTGAAGAAACAAGAAAAGAAAATGCAGAGTTAAGAGCAAAATTAACTGAGAAACGTGCGCTAAAAGAAGAAAATTATAATTTTGAAGTTAAAGATATTTCCGAATATGAAACAAGAAAAAAATATATTGATTTAGAATTAAAACTTGCAGGATGGGATTTTGAAACAAATATTACAGAAGAATTAAAATTATCTGGAATGCCAAATGCTCATCAAGAAGGATATGCAGACTATGTTTTATTTGGTAAGAATGGATTACCATTAGCAGTTGTAGAAGCAAAAAGGACAAGTGTAGATCCAAGAGTAGGGCAAAATCAAGCAAAGCTATATGCTGATTGCATAGAAAATGAATATCATCAAAGACCAGTTATATATTATACAAATGGATTCGAAATATACATGTGGGATGACATGAATTACACTCCTAGAAAGGTTGCAGGCTTCTATACACAAGATGAATTACAATTACTTATAAATAGAAGAAATAGTAGACAAAGTTTGGAACATATATTTGTCGATGACAAAATTACAAACAGGGAATATCAATTAGAAGCAATAAAAAGTGTATGTGAAACCTTTGAGGAAGGACATAGAAAAGCATTAGTAGTAATGGCAACAGGTACGGGTAAAACAAGAACAGCAATATCAATTGTAGATGTTTTATCAGATAAGGAATGGGTAAAAAACGTGCTATTTTTAGCAGATAGAACAGTACTTGTAAAACAAGCAAAAAATAATTTCACCAAATTACTTCCTAATATGTCTACATGTAATTTATTGAGTACAACAGATAATCCAGAAGATTCAAGAATTGTATTTTCTACATATCAAACAATGATAAATGCAATAGACAATACAAAGAACAAAAGTGGAAATAAATTATTTACACCAGGACATTTTGATTTAATAATTGTAGATGAAGCACATAGAAGTATTTACAAAAAATATCAAGCTATATTTGAATATTTTGATGGATTAGTAGTAGGATTAACAGCAACACCAAGAAATGATGTTGATAGAAATACATATAGATTTTTTGAGATAGAAAATGATGTACCGACTTTTGCTTATGAATATGAAAAAGCAGTAAAAGAGGGGTATTTAGTAGATTATCATACAATAAAAACAAGTACAGATTTTATGGATAGAGGAATAAAATATTCTGAATTATCTAATGAAGAAAAAGAAAAATATGAAGATACATTTGCAGATGATGAAGATAACATACCCGAAGAGATAGATGCATCAGCTATGAACAGTTGGCTATTTAATAGAGACACAATTAAGAAACTTCTAGAATTATTAATGGATAAAGGTTTGAAAGTAAAAGGTGGAGATGAACTTGGAAAAACAATAATTTTTGCAAGAAATCATAAACATGCACAAAAAATAGTAGATACATTTAATGAATTATATCCTGAATACAGAGGTGAATTTGCAAAACTAGTAGATAATCAAGTTAAGTATAATGAAACAATTATTGACGAATTCTCTACAAAAGAAAAATGGCCACAAATAGCTGTGTCAGTAGATATGTTGGATACAGGTGTAGATGTTCCTGAAATATTAAATTTAGTATTTTTTAAACCGGTAAAATCAAAAATAAAATTCTGGCAAATGATAGGAAGAGGAACAAGACTTTGCAAAGATCTATTTGGAGCTGGACTAGATAAAAAAGAATTTTATATATTTGACTATTGCAAAAACTTTGAATTCTTTTCTGTAAATCCCAAAGGAATAGAAACTAATAATGTAATTAGTTTAACAGAAAGAATATATGGATATAAATTAGACTTAATTGTAGAACTACAAAATATGAAATATCAAAGTGACGAGAAATATTGTGAATACAGAAAAACATTGATAAAAGAATTTATAGAAGAAATAAAGAATTTAAATAAAGATAGTTTTATGGTAAAAAATAAAATTCATTATATTGAATTATATTCAAAAGAAAAAACATGGGTATATATATCAACAATAGATTTAATGGATATTAAAGAAAATTTAATACCATTATTCACTTCGATTGATGATAATGAAGATGCAAAAAGATTTGATAATTTGATGTATCAATTACAAGTTAAAAGAATTAGACAAGATAAAACTAATAGATGTGAAAATTTAATAGTAGATACCGTAGGAGAACTAGAAAAATTAGGAACAGTTCCTCAAATTAGAGAAAAACAAGATTTGATTTTAAAAGTTGCAGAAACAGATTATATAAAAGAGGCAGACTTCTGGGGTATTGAAGAAGTTAGAACAGAATTAAGAAATTTAATACAATTTATAGATCCTTACAATAGACCACCTGTATATATAGATATAGAAGATACTTTAAACGATATAGATGAAGAATATGTTTATGTAAGTACAGGAAACAATTTTACCAATTACAGAAGAAAAGTGGAAAAATTTTTAACAGGAAATTTAGAAAATGTTATTGTATGGAAAATAAGACATAATATAAGACTTACAGAACAAGATAAAGAAAATCTTGAAAAGATATTATTTGAAGAGCTTGGAAATAACAAAGAATATGCAGAAACATTTGGAGATACTAATATAATTAAAGCTGTTAGAAATATTGTAGGATTAGATAAAAATGTTGTTAGTGATATTTTTTATAAATATATAAATGATAATAGACTTAATATGAAACAAATTCAATTCGTGAAATTGCTAATTGATTATGTTATTAAAAATGGAACCATTGATATGCAGAAATTGACAGAACAACCTTTTAAAAATGTTGGAGAAGTTTACGATTTGTTTGGCAATAATATTGATTTGTTTAAAGAGATTAGAGAAGATATTGAAAGTATAAATGAGAATGCAGAAAAATTGGCATAGGAGGAAAAATATGATTATTCAAAATAACAAACTTTTAAAAAATATTGACTTCAAAAATGAAAAAGAGTTACAAAGTTATGTGGAAAAAAACATGGAAGAAATACTTGGTTATAAATTTATTGCAACAGAATTTAGTGTGGGAGACTCAAGATTGGATTCTTTGGGATATGACAAAGAAAACAATACATTTATAATTATAGAATATAAAAACATAAAGAATAATAGCTTAGTTGATCAAGGATATTCATATCTTGCATTAATGCTTGAAAGAAAAGAAGCATTTGTATTAAAATACAATAATGTTACAAAATCTAATTTAGAAATATGTGATATAGATTGGTCACAATCTAGAATTATATTTATATCACCATTCTTTTCTTCAAGGCAAATAAGTGCAACAGAATTTCAAGGAATGCCGTTTGACTTAATAAAAGCAACAAAATATGAAAATGATATAGTAGAATTTGATAAAATATCTAAAAATCCTAACTTGAAAGCAAGTTTTACTCCTAATACTGAAATTATGAAAGAGGTTGAAAAAGAAATTAAAGTATATACTGAAGAAGATCATTTGAACAAAGCTCCTGAAAAAATAAAAGAATTATATCAAAATTTAAAAGAAGAAATTTTAAACCTTGGAGATATTGACATTGAATATAAAAAGTTTTATATTGCATTTAAGGGAAATACCAATATTGTAGATATAGAAGTATATAGTTCAAAAATAAAATTATTTATAAACATGAAAATAGGAAGCCTAAATGATCCAATGAATATATCAAGAGACATGTCAAAAACAGGACATCATGGTAATGGAGATTATGTTGTAGAAATATCAAATGAGGATGATATAGAAAATGTAATTCCGCTAATAAAACAGTCATTAAAAGTTAATAAAAAATAGGTACAAAAGCAAAATAATTTACAAGATTATTTTGCTTTTTTGAAAAAGAGGTGAGAAAAATTGGACACAGAAGAATTGAAAGACTTTATTGAAGATGTTAATTCGCTAAATGAAGTGATTAAAGCAAATAAATATATTAATAAATTAGAAGATTTAAGAAGAGTAATAATAAGATTAAACGATGGATTACAACCTGGTGTAAGAGCAGGAGCAATTAATATTGTTTTAAATGAAATTAATAGTATATATGGAACTGGCTTTGGATGCAAATGTGATGAAGAATTTTATAGTATATTTGAAGAAGCAAAAGAATATTTAACTAGAATAATAGAAAATAAGATTTCTGAAGAAATAATTAAAAAATGTTTAAATAGTGAGATAAATAAATAGATAGATAAGATAATATAAAAAATAAACAAAAGTAAGTAGGTGATAAAATGATTTATATTACAGGAGATACACATAGTGATTTTTCAAGATTTACAGAAGAAAAATTTCCAATACAATCAGAAATGACGAAAGATGATTATATAATAATATGTGGAGATTTTGGCGGAGTATGGACATTTGAAGAAGAGAGTAGTAAAGAAAAAGAAGCACTAGATTGGTTAAATAACAAGAATTTTACCACTTTATTTGTAGATGGAAATCATGAAAATTATACAAGATTATATAATTATCCAATTGAAGAATGGAAAGGTGGAAAAGTACACAAGATAAGAGATTCAGTATTACACTTAATGAGAGGGGAAATCTTTGACATTGACAATAAAAAAATATTTGCTTTTGGTGGTGCTAGATCGCATGATATTCAAGATGGAATATTGAATTTATATGAAGAAGAAAAAATATATGAGTATCGTAAAAGAGGAGCATATTTTAGAATTAGAGATTTTTCATGGTGGGATTTAGAGCTTCCAACAAATCAAGAGATGGAAAACGGAATAGAAAATCTAGAAAAAATAAATTATAAAGTTGATTATATTATTTCGCATTGTTGTCCAACAAGTATACAAGCATTAATAAATCCAATATATAAAAGAGATATTTTAACTGACTATTTACAGCAGATTTCAGAAAAATGTACATTTAAAATGATTATAGACAGGTAAATGCACAGTTTACTTTGCTTTATGAAGATATATTACCGTTAGAATATGAAAGCGTATTTTAAAAATATTGACAAATTAAGAGTAAAATAATAAACTAATATCAGTTAGAAAAAGTTCTAATACTTTTGCGGAGCTATGCTCTATATGAGTGTGGCTCTATTTTTAATTGTGTTATGAATAAAATGAAAAAAGTTCCTAAAATTAACGAGTTTTTTCAAAATTTTGAAAAAAATTTACTACGCAACAAAACATTAGCAATAATAAAAATTCAAAATATCAATATAATTTGAGAAAAAATCTCAAAAATATTGATATTTTTAAAAATTTAGCATATAATATATAAAGTGAAGGAGGAATCATAAATGTTAATAAGATTTAGTTTTAAAAATTTCAAATCATTTAAAAATGAAAACTGCCTAGACATGGAAGCAACATCATTAAAAGAACACGAATATAACATTGCAAAAACAGAAAATGGAGACTATCTAAAAATAGCAGCTATTTATGGTGCAAATGCAAGTGGAAAAACCAATGTATTACAAGCATTTAGCTATATGAAGAAGAAAGTTTTAGTAAGTGACGATTCAAGAATAAACAATAACTTAAGTGAAGAAAACATTTTTACATTTATGATAAACAACGAACCAATCAGTCTAGAAGTAGAAATACTAGCTGAAAACAATAAAATATATAAATATGGATTTGAAGTATTAAATGATGCAATTATTTCAGAATGGTTGTATGAAAAAAGAGTTAATAAATTCTACGAAATATTTTACAGAACAAATAATAACATAGAAGTAAAAGACAATAAAAATAAATTGTTGGGTTTGGCAAACGTAGATGAAAAGACTTTATTTTTAAATGTATTTGCTAAGATAGATAAAAATAATGAAGACTTTAATAATGTATATAATTGGTTTATAGATGCAAATTATTTAGATTTAGGAGAACCAAATTTTGAAAACGCATTAAACAATAGAATATCTTTAAAAATAATTGAAGATAAAAAATATAAAGAAGAATTACTAAAGTTTATAAAAACATTTGATGCAACAATTGATTCAATAAATATATCTCCAAATTCGTTAGAGGAATTAAAAAATACAAATGGAGTAGTAAAAGTTGAATTAGTTCATAATGGAGAAGATGGTAGCAAAAAAGCATTACCACTTGCGTTAGAATCAAATGGTACTATGAAAATGTTCCACTTATTTGACTTTTTAATGGATACATTAAGAAATGGAAGAGTGCTATTTGTTGATGAATTAGATGCAAAATTACATCCATTATTAACAAGATATATTATTAATTTATTCCACAATAGTGAAAAAAATATAGGAAACGGGCAGTTAATATATTCAACACATGATACAGTAAATTTAAATAAAGAAACATTTAGAAGAGATGAAATATGGTTTGTTGAAAAGGATAAGAATGGAGTTTCAGAATTGTATTCTTTATCCTATTATATTATAGAAGATGAAAATGGAAATGCTAAGAAAGTTAGAAATGATGCAACATACAATAAAGATTATTTAACTGGAAGATATGGTGCTATTCCAGTCTTGAAGGATATTGAGCTATTATAAATGAAAAGCAAAGAAACTGAAAAACAAAAAAGAGAGTCAAATCATTTGCAAGTGTCACCAGCAAATGATTTGATAATATGTAAAGTGAAAATATATACAGTTATAAAAATGGACAAGCATCAAGAAGAATCCAATAACTAAAGTTTATAAGATGTTTGATGTATAAAAAGAATGTTTAAAATAAATTTTATAAAAAACGAAATAATATTTGTAGAAGTTTTTTGATAAGAATCCTAAAAGAGTAAAAAAAAATAAAACATAAAAATAAAAACACACAAACTATTGGAAAATCAAAACGAAAAATACCAAATGAACCTTTAAAAAAAAAAAACAATTAAAAAGCATTGACAAATAAAGCCTAAAATGATAATATCTTTCCAAGAAGAAAAAGCTCAATCTGAAGATTGAGCAATAAATACAATGCGAATCATATTTATTGCTTAATTATATCAGATATCTTCTAATTAAGTCAAGTAATATAGAGCAGAAAGGAAAATTTATAAACTTGACTAAATAATATTAAGAAAGGAAACAAAAAAATGGAAGAAAAAGATTATTCAGAAATATATATTAATCTAAAAGAAAAAACATTCAGTATAAAAGGAAATTCAAATTTTGTTAAAGAAAGTTTTGAATCTATAAAAGAAATTGTAATATCATTAAGGAATACACCAGAAGAAAAAGAAGAGAAAATAAATGATGCAGAAATAATAGAAAACAAAGAGAATATTATAGGAGATGGAAACAATAAATATGTACAGGCAGGAATATATACATTAGATGAAAATAAGGTGATTTTTCATAAAAGAATTACAGGAAAAACAAATGCAGAAAAAATGAAAAATGTTGCTTTGGTTGCAATATATGCTAAAAATGGAAAAATACAATCCGGCGAACTAAAAGAGCTTTGTGAAAGACAGTCTTGTTATGATGCTAATAATTTTGCTGCAATTTTCAAAAGAGATATTGAAAATTTCATTGTAAAAGGTAAATCTCAATCACAATCTTGGGAAATAGATTTAACTGTTGGTGGAAGAGAAAAAGCACAAGAAATATTAGAAAGTATGATGAACAAAGATGAAATTTAACCAAATTGAAAATTTATTAGAAATAGAAATTCCAAAAGAATTAATAGAATATTTATTAGAGCATTATCAGAAAGGAAATAATGAGTTTTTAAAAGAAAATTGGGATTATGTAGGAAATGAAATAGGAAAGTTTATTGAAGTTGCATTTCGAATAGTTCAAAATAAAACTTTGAATCAGTATACTTCAATGAATGAAAAATTACCTATTATTAATGAGGGATTTTTAAAAAATTTTGAACAATCTAATAATGCTGATGAAGAATATAGAATTATTATACCAAGAGTATTATATTCTATGTATTGCATTAGAAATAAAAGAGGAATGATACATATTAATAATATAAATCCAAATAGAATGGATGCTTTATATTTAATTAATTCATCAAAATGGATTTTAGCAGAGATTATAAGAACAACATCAAATATTGATTTTGAAATTGCAATGCAATTAATTGATGATATATTACATAAAACAATACCATATGTTTGGAGAAATAATGATACCGTAAGGGTATTGAATACGAAATTAAATGTAAAAGAAAAGATATTATTATTATTATATTCTGAGGATAAAATGAGTTTAGAAAAACTATTTAATTGCATTGAATATAAGAATAAGACTATTTTTAAAAAATATATTATGGAATTACACAGTCTTAGATATATTGAGTTTGATGCTAATGAACAATGCGTAATTTTACCGAATGGAATAAAATATATAGAAGAAATATTGAAAAAAGATTCAAAACAATAGGAAGATGTAGTAGAAATTTCTACTACATCTTCCTATTAGTTATTTAAATTTCGACTAATTAGCTGAACCCAATCCACAAACCCATTTCTATAATACTTCTCATTCCAATAATCCAGATACCTCATAAAATCATCATACAACTTATCAAATTGAGACTGAACAAACTGCATATTATCCTTAGAAACATTACGTAAAATCCTCTCGCAAAACTTATCAAAATTCAAACCATGCTTATAATCCTCATCAGAAAGCTGACAAAGCAAAGTATCCTCTCTAAACATCAACCAATCCTTTAATATATCGTCATCATTAACCTCTCTAAAATTAACCATATTCAAAACCTCCTACACATATATAATCTCATTCAAAACAATTTCTTCAGCCCTATTTTTAAAATTATTCATAGCCTGAACCCACTCCATTTGATGATACTCTTTCAACAACTCATTAACATTTTCATCCTCTGCAAAGCCTTTTATAAGTAAATTAACCTTATTACTAGCATTACTATCTATATCTAACAAATGTTGCTTCAAAGTACCACTAATAAGTAATTCGGTATAAAAAGGTATATCAAAATTCTTTAAATAATTTAACCTTAATTTTCCATATTTTCCAATATGCCCATCAGGCTGTTTAGGCAAACACAAATCAGGAATTAAATAATCTCCTTCTCTATGATAAGTAATCTTATTATTCATATCAAAACCTCAAAAATAAAGTTAAGGTTTCCCATTCTAAATTTGCGATAAAAAAACACAAACTAATTTCGCAATAAAAACTACAAATTAATTTTGCAATAAAAATCATAAAACATGTTCAAAATCTGTCAAAAATAATTGGGGAAAAGTTGGGAAAAAAATTCTCAAAAAAGCACAAAAAATCACACAAATGTTCTAAAAATCATTTCCCCAATTTTCATTGATAAATCAGCTGAAACCCTTGATTTCACTAAATCACACAAACCTCTCAACTAGCGCTCATAACCCGTTGAGGTGTGTTTAAAATGGAAAAATCTTTAGATAATAAAACTTTACAGTAACAACAAGTTTAAAGAATTATTAATGAATAAAAATTACAAGTTTTAACAATAAATTTATTGAATTATGCACAGGGAGTGGTATAATTGGGGAAAATGAGAGGAGAGAATAAACATGAGTTTAAAAGATAGTAATGAAATAACACTAAAAATTAAATGTGAATTAGATGAGTTCTATAATATAGTAGAGGAAAAAGGCTTCAAAATAATAGATAAATTCTCAATGGATGATACATATTTCGTACCTGAAGAAGTGGAGTTAGGCAAGGTTAATACAAGAGATATTCTATCTAAAGCAGTATTGGTAAGAGATATTATAGGAAAAATGTCAAATAGAGGAACAAAACTAATAACATTTAAAATCAAGAACTTTGATGAGTCTGGTAATATATTAAATCAAAAATCTGTTAATTGTAATATTCTGGAAATAGAAGGCGCTAAAAAATTATTAAAAGCAATAGGGTACAAAGAAATTATGAATATAAAAGAAGATGATGTAGTATACGAAAAAGATGGATTTCAATTAGCAATTAAAGATATAAAAAACGGAGATAATTTAATAGAAATAGAAACAGAAGAAAACAAGGAATTAGATACTATAGAAAAATTAATTCAAAAAGTTAATAAAATAGGGATACCAGTTTATACAGATAATTATTTTGTGAAAAAAGCAGAAATAGAATTAGATAAGATAATAAGTAAAAGTACTAATAAAGAAAGAGAAAAATCTTGTGGATGCATTATAATAAAGGACAATAAAGTACTATTAATTAAGCAAACAAAAGGACATTGGGGATTCCCAAAAGGACATGTGGAAAAAAATGAAACAGAGATTGAAACTGCAATTAGAGAAGTAAAAGAAGAAACAAATTTAGACGTAGAAATTGATGCTAATAAAAGATATACAATGGAATANGGAATATGTAACAGATAAAGGAAAACTAAAACAAGTAGTATTATTTATTGCAAAATGTATAGGGGGAGAGATAAAAGCACAGGAATGTGAAGTGAATGATATAAAATGGTTAGATTTCGATGAGGCAATTGAAACAATTACATATGATAATACTAGAGAATTATTTAAAGAAATACTTAAGGAGAGAAAGATATTAAAGTATTAACAATAAAACAACCTTGGGCAACACTAATAATGCAAGGAGATAAAAGATTTGAATTTAGAAGTTGGCAAACTAAATATAGAGGAGATTTATTAATACATGCAGGAAAAGGAATAGATAAAGAAGCAATGAAAAGATTAGCAAAATATATTCCAAAAGATATGCCAAGTGGAAAAATATTAGGAAAAGTAACATTAGTAGATTGCATAAAATGTGATGATGATTTCAAAGGAAAATGTTTAAAAGAGAATAAAGATGTTTATGCTAAAAGCACATTTATTGAAAAATTTGCATGGCAGCTAGAAAATGCAGAAGTATTTGATGAACCGATAGATGCAAAAGGAAAATTGAGTTTGTGGGAGTATGATATATGAAAAATATAGAAAGATATTATAAAAATACAACAGATGCAAAACCTAATTATACTATAAAAA
>MNTB01000011.1 GCA_001916775.1 Firmicutes bacterium CAG:321_26_22
TTTTCTTTCAAAGATACAACTTCGACACTCTTTCGCATCGACAGATAATATCTTACCACTTAATTACCAACTTGTAAAGTCTTTTTTGAATTTTTTTGAATTTTTTTCACTTTTTTTAATTGTAAAGTTAAATGTAGTCCCTAAATGTATCAAACACTACATTTAAATAGTAGTAACATTACTATTATATTTTAAATAAAATCAAATATTAAATTAATTATTTATAATCAAAAATACAAAATAAACTAATATATATTTATAATGTAACTCAAAAATTAATATTATAACCTTAAATATGCCAAATAACGACGATAATCATTTCGTTAATATTGAATTACCAATACTATATTAAAATAATCATATACACAAATATTTGCAGATTTTAGTATCTTCAATAAAAAAGCCATAACCAAAGGTTATGACTTTAATATAATTAATCTAAAAACTCTTCTTCTAGCACTTCAGAAGCATCTTCATCAAAGAATTCCTTCTCTAAAGAATAACCAACATCCATATACTCTTTAGCACCAGTACCAGCAGGGATTAACTTACCAATAATAACATTCTCTTTTAATCCTTGAAGTTTATCAACTTTACCCTTAACAGAAGCCTCAGTTAAGATTCTAGTAGTCTCTTGGAATGAAGCTGCTGATAAGAATGAATCAGTCTCAAGTGCTGCCTTAGTAATACCAAGAAGTATTGGTTGTCCAATAGCAGGTTTCTTACCTTGAATAATAACATCTTTATTACCCTTAGTAAATTCTTGTAAAGAAACAGTAGTACTAGGAACTAATAAAGTATCTCCGGCATCCATAATTCTAACTTTAGAAATCATTCTCTTAGCTATAATTTCAACATGTTTATCACTAATATCAACACCTTGAGATCTATATACCTTTTGTACTTCTTTTAGAATATATTGTTGAACAGTGTTAGGATCAGTTACTGCAAGTAACTCTTTAGGAGAAACACTACCTTCAGTAATTCTATCTCCAGCTTCAATCTTATCACCTTTTTCTACTCTAAGTTTAGCACCATATAAAGTAACATGTTCTCTAGTCTCAGTATCATTCTTAACATATACCTTAAACTTACCACCAGCATCTTCAATCTTAGATACAGTACCAGATATCTCACTAATAGTGGCTTTACCTTTAGGATTACGAGCTTCAAATAATTCTTCAACTCTAGGAAGACCTTGCGTAATATCCGCACCAGCAACACCACCAGTATGGAATGTTCTCATGGTAAGCTGAGTACCAGGTTCACCAATAGATTGAGCACCCATAATACCAACAGCTTCACCAATTTCAACTAAGTTACCAGTAGCAAGATTTCTACCATAACAATGTTGACATACACCATGATCAGTCTTACAAGTTAAAACATTTCTAATTTCAACTTCAGTTATACCAGCCTTAATAATCTTATCTGCTATAGCCTCAGTAATAAATTCATTTTTATCAATAATAACTTCTTTAGTTTCAGGATTAACAACTTTCTTATTAGTATATCTACCAACAATTCTATCATATAATGGCTCAATGATACCATCTTTATCATCCATAAATGCACTAACAACAACACCTTGAATAGTACCACAATCTTCTTCTTTAACAATAATATCTTGTGCTACATCAACAAGTCTTCTTGTCATATAACCAGAATCAGCAGTCTTTAATGCTGTATCAGCACTACCCTTTCTAGCACTATGTGTAGATAGGAAGAATTCAGATACTGATAAACCATCACTAAATGAAGATAAAATTGGAATCTCAATAGTTTCACCATTAGGTTTCAACATCAATCCTCTCATACCAGCAAGCTGTACGAAGTTAGAGATAGATCCTCTGGCTTTAGAGTTCATCATTATAAATATTGGATTATCAACATATTCCTTTGCATAAACTTGCAATTCATCTTGAATTTCCTCTTTAGCCTTAGTCCATATTTCAATTACATGATTTAATCTTTCTCTATCAGTAATAAGTCCTCTTTGGAATTGCTTATTAACTTTCTTAATCTCTTCATTAGATTTCTCAATAATAGCATCCTTATTCTTACTAGTAACAACATCAGATACCGCTATCGTAATACCAGAGAAAGTAGAATACTTAAATCCTAAATCCTTAAGTTTATCTAGGAATATACTAGTTTCAGTAGTCTTATATCTCTTAAACATTTGAGCAATAATTTTCTCAAGTGCACCCTTATTAAATGGAGTAGATAAAGGCATCTCACTAATTCTAGCCTTAACATCTTCACCATAATCAATAAAGTATTTACTAGGAGTAATACCTTCAATATTTTCACTAGTAGCCTCACATAAGTAAGGGAATGAATCAGGTAAAATCTCATTAAAGATAATCTTACCAGGAGTAGTAACTAAATACTTATTCTTATCTTCATCCAAGAATACCTTATGTTTAAATGAATTAACAGGAACAACAATTCTTGTTTGAAGAGTAATCTCTCTTCTTTGATAAGCCATTAAAGCTTCATTAGTATTCTTAAACGCTCTACCTTCTCCTTCTACACCAGCTTTTTCCATAGTAATATAATAGTTACCAAGAATCATATCCTGTGAAGGAGTAACAATAGGATCACCATTTTTAGGAGAAAGAATATTATTGGAACCAAGCATAAGAATTCTAGCTTCAGTTTTAGCTTCTTCACTTAAAGGTACGTGAACAGCCATCTGATCTCCATCAAAGTCAGCATTAAATGCTGTACAAACAAGTGGATGAAGTCTAATTGCCTTACCACTAATTAACTTAGGTTCAAATGCTTGAATACCAAGTCTATGTAAAGTAGGAGCTCTGTTAAGCATTACAGGATGTTCTTTAATAACATCTTCAACAATATCCCATACTTTAGGATCTTGATTATCAATCATCTTTTTAGCAGACTTAATATTATTAGCAAGACCTCTTTCAGTTAAACCATGAATAACATGTGGTTTGAAAAGCTCAAGAGCCATTTCTTTAGGAATACCACATTGATACATCTTTAAATCTGGTCCTACAACAATAACACTTCTACCAGAGTAGTCAACTCTCTTACCAAGTAAGTTTTGTCTAAATCTACCCTGTTTACTCTTAAGCATAGAACTTAAACTCTTAAGAGCTCTATTACCTGCTCCAGTAACACTTCTACCCCTTCTACCATTATCAAATAATGAGTCAACAGCTTCTTGAAGCATTCTCTTTTCATTTTGAATAATAATTGAAGGTGCACCTAGTTCAATAAGTTTCTTTAATCTATTATTTCTATTAATAACTCTTCTATATAAATCATTTAAGTCACTAGTAGCAAATCTACCACCGTCAAGTTGAATCATCGGTCTAAGTTCAGGAGGAATAACAGGAAGAGCCTCAATAATCATCCATTCAGGTTTATTACCAGATTGAACAAATGAATTAATAACATCAAGTCTCTTAACAAGTCTAGTTCTCTTCTGACCAGTAGCACCATCTAATTCTTTTTGAATTTCTTCTAATTCCTTATTTACATCAACTTCAGAAAGTAACTCTTTAATAGCTTCAGCACCCATATCAACTCTAAAAGTATTACCATATTTTTCATAATATGCTCTATACTCTTTATCAGATAAAGTTTGCTTCTTAATTAAAGTAGTAGCTCCTGGATCAAGTACAACATAAGAAACAAAATATATAACTTCCTCTAAGTCTCTCGGAGACATATCAAGAGTAAGTCCAATGTATGAAGGAACACCCTTAACATACCAAATGTGACTTACTGGAGTAGCAAGTTCAATATGTCCCATTCTTTCTCTTCTAACAGAAGATTTAGTAACCTCTACTCCACATCTATCACAGACAATATTCTTATATCTAAGTCTTTTATACTTACCACAAGAACATTCATAATCTCTGGTAGGTCCAAATATCTTTTCACAGAATAATCCATCCCTTTCAGGTTTTAAAGTTCTGTAATTAATAGTCTCTGGTTTTAATACTTCACCATACGACCAAGACCTAATCTTCTCAGGTGAGGCAATTCCAATCTTAAGAGCCTTAAAATCATTAGCTTCTAACATTAGAAATCATCTCCTTCCTCAATTGAATCTTCAATATCATTATCTATATCATCAATATTTTCTTCATCAAAATCATCATCATCGATTTCATTATCATCATCAAGATCATCAAACGATCTTTCATTTTGAACTTCTTCTGCTATAGGATTATCCTCCAAATCAGCTTTTCTTTCAAGTTCACTAAATGATACTTCATCATCATTATTATTAATAACTGAAATATCAAGTCCCAATGCCTGAAATTCTTTAATAAGAACTCTAAATGCTTCAGGAATACCAGGTTTAGGTAATGGTTGTCCTTTAACTAAAGCTTCATATACTTTAACTCTACCTACAACATCGTCAGATTTATAAGTAAGAATTTCTTGAAGTACATGAGAAGCTCCATAAGCTTCAAGAGCCCAAACTTCCATTTCACCAAATCTCTGTCCACCAAGTTGTGCTTTACCACCAAGTGGTTGCTGTGTAACAAGAGAATATGGACCAGTTGCCCTAGCATGTAACTTATCATCAACCATGTGATGTAGTTTAATCATATACATGACACCAACAGATATTCTACTATCAAATGGATCACCAGTTCTACCATCGTATAGAATAGTCTTACCATCTTCATCCATACCTGCTTCTTTCATAGCGGCAGCTATATCTTCTCTCTTAGCACCATCAAGTACTGGAGTAGCAAAATGAACACCAAGTTTTTTACCAGCCATACCTAAATGTAACTCAAGTATTTGACCAATATTCATACGTGATGGAACACCTTGAGGATTAAGCATAATATCAACAGGAGTACCATCAGGTAAGAATGGCATATCCTCACTAGGAAGTATAAGTGAAATAACACCCTTATTTCCGTGACGACCACTCATTTTATCTCCAACTTGAATCTTTCTCTTTTGAATAATATATACCCTAACAACCATACTTACACCACTAGGTAAGTCTTCATTATCATCTTTAGTATAAACTTTAACATCATGAACAACACCATCACCACCATGTGGAACAGTAAGTGATGAATTTCTAACTTCTCTTGTCTTCTCTCCAAAGATAGCATGAAGTAATTTCTCTTCACTAGTTAAATCAGCCATTCCTTTAGGAGTAACTTTACCAACTAGAATATCACCTTCATGAACCTCAGTACCAATCTTAATAATACCATTTTCATCAAGATTCTTTCTAGCTTCTTCTCCAACACTAGGAATATCTCTTGTAATTTCTTCAGGACCAAGTTTAGTATCTCTACATTGAACTTCATAATCTTCAATATGTAAAGAAGTATAAACATCATCCTTAACAAGTCTTTCATTCATAATAACAGCATCTTCATAGTTATAACCATTAAATGTTGTAAAGGCAACAACTACATTCTTACCAAGAGCAAGTTCACCTTTATCAGTACTTGGACCATCTGCTATTATTTGCCCTCTCTTAACCTTATCTCCTTCTCTAACTATTGGAACATGATTAAATGTTTCACCTTGGTTAGATCTTTCAAAAGTAGCTAAGTGATAAATATCTTCACCTTTAGCATTACGAACAACAATTTTTTTAGCATCAGCATAACTAACAATACCATCAGCCTTAGCAACTACTACAGAGCCACTATCTCTAGCAGCAATATATTCAGCACCAGTTCCAACAAATGGAGCCTCTGTCTTAAGAAGTGGTAATGCCTGTCTTTGCATGTTTGCACCCATTAAAGCACGAGTAGCATCATCATGTTCAAGGAAAGGAATTAAACTAGTTGTAACAGAAACAACTTGTTGTGGAGAAACGTCAATATAATCAACCTTATCAGGGCTAACAAGAACATTCTCTCCTCTATATCTACCTGCTACTATATTATCAGTAATCTTATTATCATCATCAACATTAACAGTAGCTTGTGAAATATAAAAGTCTTCTTCTTCGTCAGCAGTCAAATAAACAACTTCATCAGTAAGATGTCCATCTACCACTTTTCTATATGGAGTTTGAATAAATCCATATTCATTAATTTTAGCATAACTAGCAAGTGAAGTAATAAGTCCAATGTTTGCTCCTTCAGGAGACTCAATAGGACAAATTCTACCATAGTGAGAAGAGTTTACATCTCTTACTTCAATACCTGCTCTATCCCTAGATAATCCACCAGGTCCTAATGCTGATAATCTTCTCTTATGAGTAAGTTCAGCAATTGGATTAGTTTGATCCATAAATTGTGATAGCTGACTACTACCAAAGAATTCTTTAATAACCGCAGTAACTGGTCTAATATTAATAAGTGTTTTAGGAGTAACCGTTTCAATATCTTGAGTAGTCATTCTCTCTCTAATAACTCTTTCCATTCTACTAAAACCAATCTTAAATTGATTTTGTAATAATTCACCTACTTGTTTAACTCTTCTATTACCTAAATGGTCAATTTCATCATCTTTACCAATACCTTCATTTAAGTTTAGATAATAACTAACAGAAGCATAAAAATCAGACATTGTAAGATTCATAATATTAGCAGATGGATCATTACCAATAACTTTAACAATTTTCTTATCATCTACATTAGAATATAAATGAATAACTTGAATCTTGTTATGTTCATCTATACTTGAATTAATAGTTAAATCCTCATTAACTTTTGCCTCAGTAACGCCATAACCATTATCTAAATAAGTACATAATTCTTCATATACCTCTTTATTAATAAGAGTTCCTTTTTCAATCTTAACTTCACCATCGATAATAATATCTTCAGCAAGTCTATTACCAAGTAATCTATCTTTAACATTTAATTTTTTATTAAACTTATATCTACCTACTTTAGCTAAATCATAATGAAAATCATCAAAGAATCTAGTAATCAATTGGTTCTTTGAACTGTCTAAAGTAGTAGGCTCTCCTGGTCTTAATTTCTCATATATTTCAATAAGAGCCTCATCAGTATTATGAGTAGAATCCTTCTCTATAGTATTTTTTAAATATACATCATTATCAAATAAAGAAAGAATATCCTCATCACTAGATAAACCTACTGCTCTTAAAAGAGTAGTCATTGGTACTTTTCTATTTCTATCTATTCTAATATAGATAACATCTTTAGCATCAGTTTCATATTCAAGCCAAGTACCTCTAGATGGAATAACTTTAGATGCAAAAACAGGTTTACCATTTTTATCAATTTCCTTAGAATAATATACACTAGGAGATCTAACAAGTTGTGATACAACAACTCTCTCAGCACCATTTATAATAAATGTACCAGCATCAGTCATAAGAGGCATATCACCTAAGAATATTTCTTGTTCTTTAACTTCCCCAGTTTCATTATTAAATAGTCTAGTCTGTACCTTTAAAGGAGCAGCATAAGTAATTTGTCTATCCTTGCACTCTTTAATAGAATATCTAGGAGTACCAAATTCATACTCACCAAATTCTAAAGATAAACTACCAGAAAAACTTTCAATTGGTGAAAATGTTTCAAAAACCTCTTTTATCCCTTCTGTTGCAAACCATTTATAACTTTCAGTTTGCACCTCTAATAAATCACTAATTGCTAGTGAATTTTTGATCATAGAAAAGTTTCTTCTTTTTCTATAATCACCGCTTTGTTTTAACTTATAAGCCATTAATTTTTCACCCCAATACCTAGAATTTTTTTAAATTTCAGTCACATTAAAAGATGTGTTACCAATTTATAAGTTTATCAGCATTTTACGAGTATGTCAATAACTTTGACATCACTTTTTCATTTTTTTCACTTTTTTTTAACAAAAATACAAAAAAGCATCATTATCGACACTTTTTTAACTCTACAACATAAAAACCCTTATCTTTATCAATAACATTAACCATATATTTATTTTCTAATTCTTTAATCATTGATTTAACACCATGATCTTTCCTCATAACAAAATATATTACTCCATCATCTTCTAAATAATCATATCCATCAAATAAAAATCTTCTTATAACATCCTTTCCCGCTCTAATAGGAGGATTAGTAATAATACAATTATATTTTTTATTAACATTATCATAAACATTACTAACAAATACATCAGCCTTAACATTATTAAGTATAAGATTCTCTTTAGTAAGAGAAATAGCCCTCTCATTTACATCAATCATATCTATATTAATATTCCTATTAAAAGTACCAAGTATAATACCTACTACCCCAAGACCACATCCAAGATCAAGAACATTACCTCTTAATTTAAATATATCAATATTGCTAAGCAATACTCTTGTCCCATAATCAAATCTATCTTTAGAAAACACTCCATTATCACTATATATAGAAAATTCTTTGTTATTAAAATTAAACTTAATTAATCTTTTCTCACTCTTAATATTTTTATCATTATCAAAATACTGACTCATATCAATCACCAACAATATTATAATAGAATTATATCAAAATTACAATATATTTTTTATTCCTTCAGAGCCTATAGTCTCTGAAGGTGAGTCTGAGCCTAAGGTCTCATCCTCAAACTATTCTTTAACTAAATGTTTAACTTTCCAAGTATCAAATTCTTCTCTTTGTTCTTCGGTTTCAATTTCCATATGATAAAAATGCTTAGTAAATTCACCACAAGAACTACCAACTTCTCTACCAGGAGGACTATAAGTTTTAATTCTAATATTTGATACTCTATTAGAAATCTCTCTTACCCATAACTGCTCATTTTTACTTATCTCTAGTTCATTAATAGGATTAAATCTAATAAACTTTATTGTAATATTATATCTGTCAAGTAATTTACACATTCTATCAAGTTCTTTCATATCATCATTAACACCATTAATTAAAGTATAATGTATTTCTATAGGATCATTATTACTATGTAGCTTTACATACTTATTCATTAATACTTTATTCTTTTGTAATAAATTTCTATAACTAACTAAATATGCAAGAGCATCTTGAACAGAAACCTTAGTACTAGGAATTAATTCATATCTTTTTACATCAATAGGATTATGTAAAGAAAAATGTACTTTAAGGGGCATATCTAAACTATTAACCATTTCACCCAATTTAATAATATTATCATTAGGCATCATCGTAGCAAGAGCATACCCAATATTCTTATAACCAAGTTTCTCTCTAATTAAATCTTCTTTTCTATATACATCTTCAATTAACTTCAAATTAAGAAGTGGTTCTCCTACTCCCATAAAAGAAATAAGTAAATTCTCCTTATCAGTTCTTCTTTTACCATTAATAGATAATGTATTAATTAAACAATAAATAAAGTCTTCCCATTTAATCGGAGTCATTACTTTATTAAGGCCTTTATTAGTTAAATGACACATCTTACAACCTAAATTACAAAAATGATGAGTAGGAACACAAACTACATCTTTATCATTCTTATTAAATAATAAAGACATTTCTATAATCTTATTAGCCCCAACATCAAAAACAGTTTTTAATGTACCATCATTATAATCCTTAAAAGTACCAATTTTATTAATCATAATTATTACCTCCAACTACACTTGTTTTCTATTATAACATATTTTTTTAATAAAAGAAAAAAGAAATCTAATTAAATAGATTCCCTATCTAATAGAAAAACTATTATTTATAGTTAATATACTATACATAAAAAGAACATCTTGATCCTTAAATTTTATATAATTATTCAAAATTCTTGAAGAAACATATCTAATATCAATAACAGTAATTTTCTTATAACCATCTATTAATAGAGGAACTAAACTACTACCATAAGAATCACGAAAAACAATTAACTCTCTATTACTATTTGAAGTAGGATTAACAATATCTATAATAGAAGATGCTCCTGATAAATATATATCATATTTATCTAATGATTTTATTTTATCATAATCATATATTT
>MNTB01000012.1:0-386 GCA_001916775.1 Firmicutes bacterium CAG:321_26_22
GCATCTTTTCCATCTACATGGGCCGGAAATTTTATGATCCACTCTTCATTTCCAATCGAAGTCATGATCTTCGGCCTTGCTCCTCCGCTCGTTCCTCCAAGCCGGTACAATTCGTCAAGTTTGTCTGTATATTCTGTGTTCAATATTTTCTGACACTCCCGCGCCAGTTCATCCAGGTCAGGATTATCCTGCTGCTCTGGAAATTTTCTTTCCGGATAATACGTCAACGCACCCATTCCTGATTTTCCAACGATTGCCAGTCGGTCTAAAATCGTCAGTTTATCCGGATCCTGTTTATGCTCACGAAGCAGACGATTTAGCAGCAATCTTCCCCAATTATCCGGAAGACTGTCCGCAAACACGCCATAAAGGCCGCCAAAATAATC
>MNTB01000012.1:404-766 GCA_001916775.1 Firmicutes bacterium CAG:321_26_22
TTTCGATTTGCTGTCATGGCCAATGTCCCCACAAGTTTTTCATCATAATACACCTGCAGCGCATTATCTTGTTTCATTTATGACCTCCTTTATGTCTCTGTATGGTACCTGCGAAAAAATATTCCTAAGTTCATCTGCAATATCCAGTGCCATTGCGACCTTCGTCAAAGACAACAAGGATATCTGACCGGTAGACTCGAATCTTTTAACAGAACCATAACTCACACCGCTCATCGACGCCAGCTTCTCCTGCGAGATTGAACGCCGTTTTCTAATATTGCGAACCCTCTGCGCCAACTTCAAATCCAGTTCTTCCGCTGTCTCCCATATAAAACCTTCCATAGTCTTTCCCACTTTCGATT
>MNTB01000012.1:848-7127 GCA_001916775.1 Firmicutes bacterium CAG:321_26_22
GTAACCCAACCCATTCTCACTATGACCTCTGCAATCTCCATTTGCCTGCAGACACATATCAATTGCTCGTACTATCTTTTAACAGCCCAAAGTCCCATCAAAATTTTCATTAAAAAAGACCACTGTTTCCACAAATCGCTCTGTGAAAACAGCGGTCTTTTCCTGAATGGTCAATGCTCCCCATTTGTCTCATATACATACAGAGAGAATCGATCCCCATTTATGATCTGAATTCCCGCATACAATGGCTCATTCTCCTGATCGTATGCTGTACTTCTAACGAACATCAGATAATCGCCCTTTCGGACTTCGAGTAATTTTGCTTCCTCCTGTGTTGCTCTGCAAAGCTCGATCAGTTTTTCCGAGCTTGTAACCTGCATTCCTGCTTTCTCTTTCAAATAATCAAAAAGGGAATTATCCTCAAACTGAGCTTCTAACAGGAATGCATATTTTAACGGAAAATAGTTTTTTTCAATTAAATGAAAAAGATATAATTATTAATTTTTCTTCAACAATTATATCTTTATATCATTATTCTAAAGTTAATGGAATTACATTCATATCAGCAAGATTTGTAAGCATTTCTCTCATTCCAAGCTTAAATATTTCTTTTTGTTCAATAGAATCAAGTTGGCTTCCTAAATTTAAAAGTTTTTGTATAACTTTCAATTCTTCGTAGTTTAAAATTTCAATTTTTCCATCTTCAACAAGATCTTCTACTTTAGGATTATCTTCTTTTAGTTTTCTTACTTGATTAATAAGTTCTTTGTATTCAGGTTTTTTCATTAAATATGTTACTCTATATTCCTCAACATACTCAAAAAATTCATCTGAACATTCATTGTAAAATGATTTTCCTTTCATTTTATTATTTTCACTAAAATTTTTTGTTTCTTTTTTTAACATATCTGCGTCACAAAAACCAAGTTTGTAATAATTCCTACACCAGAAGTCCATTTCTAGAAAAAGAGCATTTTCAAAATCTTTTATTAAATCATTAATTTGTTTTATTTTTAAATCATCTTCCACCTTTAATTCATTAATATAATTCTTCAAGTTTTCTCTTTTTTCAGATACCTCAAATTTTTCTGTCTCCTTTGTCAACTTCTCACTAAAACATAGTTCATAGTTTTCACTCCTTATGTCATATAATTCGTTAAAAATTCCATCATTAAAATTATTTGTCATTTTTATTTCCTCCTTTATTGTCATAATATAGTATTTGCTTTTAAAATAAAAATGTGTGATTTATCTAATTGGGTCTTTATCATAGTCTTGACTTTTCAAATTATCATCTTCCGACTTTTCATCATCTTCCATTATAAAGTTTTCTTTCTCATCTAGTTTTAATAATGCATTTACTCTATCTAATCTAGTTGATTTTTCTTTTAATTCATTTTCTTTATCAAATGGAATTTTTACATCAATTTTTGCATTTTCAAATTGCTTTTTAGTATTCTCTAATTCATCTTTATTTTCTTCAAGTTCTTTTCCAATATTAGATAAAGCATTATCAATTCTAGTTATATTTCCATAAATGTCATTTCCTAATGAAATTTTATATTCAGAATTTCCTTTTAAAAATAATTCAAATTCTTGTCTTGCAACATTTATTTGTAATTCTAGTTTCATTCCTCTATATTCTCCTATTTCTTCTAATTCTGAATTTTCTTTTGTTTTACAAATTTCTAATATTGCTTTTCCTGCCATTTCTTTTTTATTATATTGTTTACCTTTTAATGTCATAGGAGAAAATTTTTCTTCATTTTCTATATTTGTATTATTTTTTACTAAATTCAAATCTTTTTCAATACCTAAAACCTTATCTTCTAATTCTTTTATTCTATTTGGATAATATTTTACTATCATATCTTCAAGTCTATATATTTCACTTAAATAACTTTGCTTTAATAATTTTAGTTTTGCAACATCTGTATCTAATTGAGTTTTTTCTAGAATTAAAGGATTTCCTGCTGCTAAAGCTTTTATTTCAGCATAGCTTAATGCTTTTTCATCAACATCTTCAGCACTTCTGACAGGTGTTCTTGATGTCATTATTTGTGATATAAATTTCTGCTTTGTTTCCACTAACTGAAACAAATATGCATCAAAAGTTTTTTCTGTTACATAAGTGTAAATATATACAACATCATTTTCATTTCCTTGTCTAGGTCCGTCTACCGATTTCTTTGAGTTAAATCTGAAGGTCGCCACGGACAGTCTAAATGATGAAGTGCAATTATTTTATTTTGGCAGTTTGTTCCTGCTCCCATTTTTGCAGTAGATCCCATTAAAACTCTTATATTTCCAGCTCTTACTTTTGAAAATAATTCTTGTTTTTGAGTATCATTATTTGCATCATGTATAAACGCAATTTCGTTTTCTGGTATTCCTTTTTCAATTAGTTTTCGTTTTAAATCTGTATATACATCTGTAAATTTCCATTCTTTTAGCCTCCATTTTCCGTCTACAAGTTCCATCTCATAAGGATTCTCCATTGTGCCTGTGTTTTTGGGTGTTGACAAATCACAAAATACTAATTGAGTTGATTTTTTTTCTGCAGTTTCTTTCCAAATTCTATAAATATTTTCTGCACACGAATTAACTTTACTATTTTCAAAGTCTGGTAACATATCATTTATTAATCTCTGGTCTAATGCTAATTTTCTTCCCTCATTAGTAATTTTAAGCATATTGTCATCTTTAGGGTTTACATCTCCCCTTTTTATATCTTCTGCTCTTTCTCCTAATTTTTCTACCATTTCTTCTTGAATTGAACTCGGTTTTACAACTATCGTTTCAAACTTTACTTTTGGAATAGGCAAATTCAAAGTATCTGATGTTTGTATATCAGCTACTTCTTTGAATAATGCCATAAGTTCTGGCAAATTATAAAATTTTGCGAATCTTGTTTTTGTCCTATAACCTGTTCCGCGCGGGATTAAGTTCTAGTGCAGATACAGTCTTTCCAAATGTACTCGCCCAGCTGTCAAATTGTAATAGTCCACTTTTTTCTAATGTGTTATATTGCAAATAGCGTTGCATTGTATATAATTCTACCATTGAATTTGAAACAGGTGTACCAGTAGCAAACACAACACCTTTTCCACCTGTCAATTCATCTAAATATCTACATTTCATAAACAAATCAGAACTTTTTTGTGCTTCAGTTTGGGCTATTCCTCCAACATTACGCATTTTCGTGTATAAATATAGATTTTTAAAACCGATGTGCTTCATCAACAAATAATTTATCTGTTCCTAGTTGTTCAAATGTAACAACAGAATCTTTTCTTGAATTATCATTTAATTTCTTTAATTTTTCTTCAACTTTTTTTTTACTTTTCTCAAGTTGTTTTATAGAATAATACTCAGCACCATTTTTCTTTAAATCATCTATGCTCAATGTTAAAGCATCTATTTGTTGATTTAAAAAGTATGCTTGTCTTTCTTGTGATAATTGTATCTTTTCAAATTGAGAATGTCCCATTATTATTGCATCATATTGTCCAGTTGATATCTTACTGCAAAATTTTTTTCTATTATTCATTGCAAAATCTTTTTTACTTGTTACTAATATATTGGCAGATGGGTATAGTTGTAAAAATTCACTTGCAAATTGTTCAATAATGTGGTTTGGAACAACAAAAAGAGACTTATTCCAAAGTCCCAGTCTTTTTCCCTCCATTGCTGCAGCAACCATTTCAAATGTTTTTCCAGCTCCGTACTTCGTGAGCTAACAAAGTATTTCCTCCATAAAGTTGTCTTGCAATAGCATTTATTTGATGTTTTCTTAATGTTATTTCTGGATTCATTCCAACAAAAGTTATATATTGGCCATCATATTCTCTTGGTCTTATACAATTAAATTTATCATTATAAATTCTAACTAAATGTTCTCTTCTTTGTTGGTCTTTCCAAATCCATTCTTCAAATTTTGTTTTTATTATTTCTTGTTTTCCCTGTGCTATTGCCGTTTCTTTTGCATTTAATTTTCTTTCTTCTTTACCATCTGAATTTATTACATTATCAAATATTTGCACATCTTTTAAATTTAATGTTTTTTCAATAATTTGGTAGGCATTAATTCTTCTTGTACCATAAGTTGTATTTACTCTGCTATTTTTCCAATCTATATTTTTCCCAGTAATATTCCAATCTGATGTATAATCGGAATAATTTACATTTATGTCATTTCTATATTGCTGTGGTGTTTCTAATAATTCATACATAAATTGTTCTATATATTTTGTAGGAATCCATGTGCTACCAAGTCTTACACTTATTTCACTAGCTGACAAATCTTTAATTTTTACACTTTCTAATCCTTTTACATTTACTTCATATTCTGAATTATTTTGAGCAAATTCTTTAGCAATTTTTAGTTTTTCTCTAACATTGCCACTCAAATATTCATCGGCTGTTACATATTTATCTAGCATAGGATCTTTATAAATACTACCCTCTAATTCTTTAATAAGTTGTTTTTCTGTTTTTCCTGTTAAATTGCACATATATTCTAGGTCAACACTTGCTTTTTCTGATATAGACGAAATTAAAGCATCTATACTATTATCTGCTTTTGATATTTTTACATGAGGTTGTATAGTCCTTTTTGAAAACATATCTGCTTTTCTAATAAAGTTTTTGTTTTCATCAATAATTTCTAATGAACAAAGTAAATAATAACTATCATCATCTGAAAAAGCAATTTCATTTCCTCTGCTATTTATTAATCCATATTTTTTTGAAAAATTATCATATAGTCTATTTAGTTTCTGTTGTTCTGATGTTATTTCAAAGTCTGGTGCATCATCTATTTGTAAATCTATTATTTTTCTAACACAATCACGAATTTCTATCATACCTTTTATTCTGTTAAGTGTTGTAATAGGTTTGTCTTGTAGATACATTAGGCTATTTTCTCTATAATAAACTTTATTATCTACTTCAGTATATGAAAAATTTCTGACATCTGGTGTTGCTGGTATTGATACTTCTTCATTGTCGCTTATTTCATCTATTTGAATATTATCTATTTCTGCATTTATACTCTCGATTGCATTATCTAATTGTGTTTCAAGTGTTTCACTATATATTGGACTACAAGTAGATTCTAGTCCAAATCTTCCAGATGTCATTTCCATTCTTCCTAAAATCATTTCTGGATGCTTAACAAAATAACTGTTCATTTCTATTCCATCTTGATTTTTGTCTAAATGTACCCATTCATCTTCAATATCAGTAATCTTATCTCTTTTCTTTAAAAATATAATATCAGATGTTACTATTGTTCCTGCATTGGCTTTAAATGTATTGTTTGGTAGTCTAATTGAACCAATTAATTCCGCTCTTTGACATATATATTTTCTTATTTTATCATTTTGTTTATCCATTGTACCTTTTGATGTTATAAAAGCAATTACTCCATTGGGTCTAACTTTATCTAATGTTTTTGCAAAAAAGTAATCATGAATCAAAAAATTATTTTTATCATATCTCCTATCTGTAAGTTTGAAATCTCCAAACGGTACATTTCCTAGAGCTACATCAAAAAATGAGTCCGGCAGTTCTACTTCTTCATATCCTTTTACTGCTATTGTATTTTTTTGATATAATTGTCTTGCTATGTTTCCTGATATAGTGTCCAATTCTACTCCGTACATTTTACATTCTTTTAGTGTTTTTGGTATTCTACCAAAAAAGTTTCCTACTCCGGCAACTTGGTTCTAATATATTGCCCCTTTCAAGTCCCATTTGTTCTAATGCTTTATATATTGAACTTATTACAATAGGCGGAGTATAAAAAGCAGTTAATGTAGATTGTCTAGCCTCTGTATATTCCTTTTCAGTTAGTAGCTTTTTTAGTTCATTATATTCTTCAGTCCAGTCATTATTTTGTGAATCAAAAACTTCTGCTAATCCTCCCCAACCAACATATTCTGCAAGTATTTTTTGTTCTTCTTTTGTAGCAAATCTATTTTCTTCATCACACTTTTTTAATATTTTGATAGCTTCAATGTTTTTTTGAAATTTTTGCTTTTTAGTACCTACACCTAAATCAATATCTTCAATATGATAATTATTTCTTTCATCTAAAGGTATTTCTGGATGTAAATCAAAATATTCAATTCTGTTTCTTCTTTTCTGTTTTATATTAGCTTTTAATGTTTTTTCTTTGTTATCTTTTATTGGTATATTTTCCTGTTTTACTTCTTCGCTATCATTTTTTGTATTTTCCTTTTCGATATCTAGTAGTCTTTTTCCAGTTCTTAATTT
>MNTB01000012.1:7229-16489 GCA_001916775.1 Firmicutes bacterium CAG:321_26_22
CCACTTTAAATTCATAATATGGTAATCTTTTTTCAAGTTCATTTAATAACTCTTTAGCCTCTGGCAACATTTCATCATCTGACTCAAATTCTTCAATTGTTGTTTTGAAGAAATCGATATAATTTTTTATATTTATTTCATCTTCAATATCTGCTCTAATTAATTCAATATTATCTTGTTCTGTATTACCTGTAGGAGAATTATCTAGATATGAATAAAGATCATAATCTTTTATAAAAGAATGTATTTTATCTGCTAATTCATAATCTTCATCATTTAGCGCATCTTCTTTGGGATTATGATGTATTCCGTTTGCATCTAGCCAGTCATTGTATTCATCCTTTTCTTGTTCACTCAAATATCTATCTGTAGAAATTAATTCACTAATTCTTTTAGCAACTTGCGTCCATTTCAATAGATATTTTTTATTTGTTTTTGATTCTTCAAATGCTATTCCTTTGCTATCGTGATTTTGATATAAATTGCCTATTTCAATTGAATGACCACCTACTCCATACTCACTTTTTAGAAAATCAGCATTTTTTATATTTGTTTCTCCTTTTAAAAATTGCTGATATATTCTAAATTTACCATCTTGAAATCCACTGCCTCCTTGTAAATCATTATCAATAACTTCTTGAGGTACAAAAAAAGCAGGTGTATTTTCAACATCTGCTATATTCTGTTTTTGTTCATTTTCAGCTGGTATTTCAAAAACATCATTTATTTTATTTGTTTGAGCATAAGATATACAATATTCAACAAAATTATTCCATTGCAAAAAGCATTTTTCTGTTCTGTTAAGGTAATTTCCTTTCCATAGATAAATACCATTATTATACAGCTTATATCCTACTCTATCATCATTTATAGTAAATTCATTATATTCTTTTCCAAAAGTTTCAAGTAAAAATTCTCTTGTTTTTTGATTATCTTCGACATTATTATTTAAAAATTCTACTATTTTTTCTTCATTCAATTTAACTTTTGGGGCATTCTTTATAATACTAATAATAGTATAATCATCACTAAATGATAATATATTGTCATTTTCATCAGTCCATTCTCCTAATTGAAAATCAATTCGTTCATTATTTGTTCTTCTGCTATCATCTTGTAGTTGTTCATTAGCCCTGTCCATTTCATTTGGTCTTTCATCTTCAATTCTTCGTTTGTTCCATCTTGTATCGCCATTTTCTCCATTATCTTTTTTATCATTTTCGTTGCTTGGTCTTGTATTTGTGATAGGTGTAAAACTAATTCGTTGTTCATCACTAATATTGTGTATTCTGCTTTCTTCTGTGTTTTTAGATAATGTAGTCTCATTTTTGCGTATTTCCCATCTGGAATTTTTTCTCTCTCCATCACTAGATTTGGTATATTGTAATCTCCCATTTTCGTGTATGTTATTTTCTCCATAATCAATTCCTCCCTCAATTTTTTCTTTATCATTAGTATAGTTTGAATTTTGATTTTTAACAAATGTGTGATTTTTGTTTTTTTCTTCAATTTGTAAATTTCTTATTGTTTTTGCAATTTCTCTTAATCCCATTTCTGCAATATCACTTACTGCTTGACCTAAAATTGTTATTAAATTTTCACTATTAAAATATTTTATATATTCAAATTCTTTTATATCAATTTTTTCTCTTGCATTAATACCGCATCTTGTCATCATCATATAGGAAACACTCGCCCAAATACAAGGAACAAACAAACTATATAGTTCATCATCTGTATATTGTTCAAATTGAGTTTCTTTAATATATTTTTTTATAGATGACATATAATCTTGAATATTATCAGTTACCATATTATAAGCATTAAGAGTAATTGATGTAGAAAGTTCTGAATTTTCACTTTCTGCTCCAAATGTAGTATCTAAAGTTTCTATAATGTCTTGTTTGTATTTTTCTTCAACACTCCATAATTTGTATGGTGTTTCCTTATAATTATGAGTATCAGATACATCAAAAACCAATTTAAAAGGATATTTACTATTTTCATCATTATCAAATATAAATATTCCATTTGCATTCTTGTTTACCCATCTTCTTACTTTATTATTCCATGTTGTGATATCAGCACAAGCTGTTGCATCAGGTCTTTGTGCATAAATTAAAATTTGATCTGCAAAATCGTATTTAAAATTCCAACTACTACTATCTAAAAATGAGAGCCAGTTTTCTTCTGTTTTAGTTATTTCATATAAGGTTTCTTTATACAATTTTCTTGTTTCTGTTATTCTTCCCATTTAAAACCTCCCTTCTTTATTATTTAATTCATATCAATAAAAAAATTCCATAATCCTTTTGTTTCTATTGCATCTTGTATAATCCATATTGTTTCTATGTCTTTTAATGTTACGTTTGGTATATCTTCATTTTGATTTATCTTTTTCAATTCAGATACTTTCATATTCAAAACATCTTTTTCGTTTGCCATACCTATACTTTTTAATTTTTTTATTAAATTCTTTTTATTTTTAGAGCTATTTTCCGACATTATGCACCTCTTTCGCAAAAAATAACCTTACTTTAAGGTTTTACTTAAAATAAGGTTTTCTATTGACTTTTTTATTAAATTTGTATTATAATAGATATAGGAAATGACAATTCCGTAAGATACGGTTTTGCCACGAAAGAGTTTTTTTATAAACCATTCGTCTCAGCAAAAGCAGAATGGTTTATTTTTTATTTATGTAGTTGCTTATCAACCCAGTTCTTATAAAGAACTGCAATTAAGGCAACGTTTAATGTTAAAGATAACATTAACAATATTACAAAAAATAGTATTACTTTAACCATAAACATCACCACCTTTCCTACGATGTAATCGCAAAATTGGTGGCAAAACCGTTCCACTAATCATCAATTTCCTATGCAAATCATTCTACAATATTTTTTTAATTCTGTCTATAATATTTTTGATTTTTATTTATTTTTATTTATTTTTCTTTTTTCTACTTTTTTTCTTATAATCATAAATAAATGCTCCAGCAAGTGATATAGCAGATAATCCTCCAATTAAGGCAAATATTTCTGTATGTCTATTATCTCCTGTGTTTGGCACTTCAATTATATCATTTTCAAAATCAATACTATATATTGAATCATTTTCTTCTATTAAATTTCCATCTGCAAATACTCCATTGTCATTTATTTCAATATTTACTATTTTATTTGATAATTCATATCCCACTGGTGCTTTTATTTCTTTTATATAGTATTTTCCATATCGTAATTGATCAAATACAACATATCCATCATTTTTATTTGATTTTACTTCTTTTATCAAATTATTACATTTTTCATCTTCATAGATTCCAAATACAAATTTTTCTTTTATTAATTCTTTGGTTTTACTATCTATTTTATTTAGTTTGATATTTTTTAATATCGGCATATCTTTCATTTCAATTTTTTGAGTTTCTTTATCAGTTGTAACTACAAATTCAATTTTTTCAGTTGTTTCATATCCATAAGGTGCTGTTTTTTCAATCAATTCATATTTTTTGTTTTCTTCTAATCCTGTTACTTTGTGTGGCTCTTTTTCAGATACCCATTCATCTATAATATTCCCATTTTCGTCAACTACCTGTAATTCTGCTCCCTCAATTTCATCTCCAGTTACTAAATCAGTTTTTGTTATTTCAACACTTTTATCTATTAAAACAATTTCTTGTGTTTCTTTTCCATAAGTTACTTCAAATTCAACATCTGTTGCAATAACAAATTCATCTGGAGCATATTCTTCGTGTAATATATATTTTTCTCCTTCAGTTAGTCCTTTTATATTATGATTTTCCTTACCAGAAACCCATTCATCTATTACAGAACCGTCTTTATCAAACACTTTGATTTTTGCACCATCAACTTCATTTCCTCCAATATCTTTTTTGGACATTGTAACTATTTTATCTATCATTTCTACCTTTTGAATTTCCTTTGTATTTTCAACTTTAAAGTCTACTGAAGTTGCTTTTGTATATCCATCTGGTGCAATTTCTTCGTTTAATTTATATGTTTTTCCTACAATTAGTCCTTCAATTTTATGATTGTCTTTGCTTGATGTCCAAGTATCTATAATTTTTCCATTTTCATCTGTAACTGATAATTTTGCTCCTTCAAGTTCATCATCTCCAGTTATTGATTTTTTTGAAAATTCAAATATTGTTGTATCATTTGAGATATTTTCTTTATCTTCATATACTTTTCTTATTAAATCTTCTTGTTCAAATTTTATTTCATATTTTGTATCATTTAAAACAAGTCCATCTAATGTTTTAGTTTCTTCAAGTTCATAAGTTCCCATTGGTAAATTTTCAACTTTTAGATTTCCATTTTTATTCAAATTATAAGTTCCTATTTCTTGACCTTTTGAATAAATCTTACTTCCATCAGCATTATCAATAATCTCTTCCTTTGCAATTAGTTTAAATTCTATACCAGACAAATCACTTGTGTCTATTATTGATGTATCTATATTTTCTCTTAATGCTATTGTTTTGTCTATCATTAATGTTCCTGTTGATTGTTCATTTTTTATTGTTACTTCTTTTATGAAATCTTCATCTTGATCTTTATCATAATCTCTTATTCCTTTTATATCAAAAGTTACTGGTGTTTCTAATTGTAAAAATCCTTTTGGTGTGTTTATTTCATAAATAGCATAACTTCCTACTGGTAGTTGTAAAGGTGTAATAACAGTACCTTTATCATCATTATTAGTAGTATAGCTCTTTTCCGGAATAATCATATTATCTGCATTTGTTGTAAAAGAATTATAAGTTGTACTACCAATTTTTTGTGATACAGATTCTCCCTTTTTCCAAATAATTTTTCCTGTTGCTCTGTCATAAATATCTTTTGTTGCCTTTATTTCAAAAGTAGTGCTTGATAAAGTAACAATTTTATCTGTTTTTAAGTCTTTTTTTATTAATTTTATATAAGCCTCTAATTGCTCATTATTTACTACTATATGTTTTGTCTTTTTTGCAACATCTTGTATTTCAGTTTCATCATCAGTAATTGAAAAATAAAAATCACTAGCACTTTCATAATCTTTAGGTGTATTTGATTCTTTTACAATGTATTTTCCATATGGTAGATTTTTTTGAGTATAGGCATTTCCATCTTTATCTGTTATTAAGACATCATAAGTTGGAGCAATTTTTTGTGCTTGTGCGACTCTTTTAGCATCTACTTTTACTTTATTTCCATTTTCATCTATACCATTCCAGATTTCCTCATAGCTATAACCTGCATCAAGTGCCTTTTCTACTGCACTATTTAGTTTAATTGTAAATTCAGCACCTGCTAATCCAGGAGTTTCTCCAGAATTTTCTTTTATTCCAGATTTAAAGATATGAACTCCCATCTTTTTTACAAGTTCATTACTTGTTGTTGTATTTGTAATTACTTTAGTGTATTGGTCTTTATATTCTAAATTTATTGAATATTCTGTTTTGTCTAGTAAATATCCTTTTGGTGCTACATCTTCTTTTACTAAATATTTTCCAAGTGGTAATTCTTCAATAGGAGTAGTTTTTCCATTTTTGTCCATTGTTCTAGTTGCTACTAAATCTCCTTTTGAATAATATTTTTTAGTTTTTGCCACATTATATATATCTTCGTCTGCATATACCTTATATACTGCATTTTCAAGAGTTGCATCTCCTTGAGCCATGCTTCCTGTTTCACTATCTTTTTTAACTATTTCAATAGTTCCTGTTGGTTCTGTATTTATAACACCCTCTATTTTTAATTCAACAACTGGTGTTGTAGAATTTACATATTTTATATCGGCATTAAATATAGTTTCATTTAATAAATATCCTTTTGGTGCTTTAGTTTCATAAACAATATATTTTCCAATAGGCAAATCACTTATCGTTGCTATTCCATTACTATTAGATGTAATTTTTGCAACAGAATCTCCTTTTGAATAGTATTTTTTAGTTTTAGCAACATTATAAATATCTTCATCTGCTTTGACTTCAAATTCAGCTCCTGCAATTTTATCATTATTTGTACTCAATTTATATATTTTAATTTAACCTGTTGGCTCATTGTTTCTAAATGTAACATTTGCAGTTTGACCTGCAACAACATCTACTTTCTGTATGGATGTATCTAATAAATAACCTGTTGCTACTGATTTCTCTTTAATGTAGTATGTCATTGGTTTTAATTTATCATATAGTATTCTTCCATCAGTTCCTGTTGTTGCTGTTTTTATCAAATCTGTGCATTCTGCATTTCTGTATAATTCAAAAACACAATCAGAAACCGCATTGCCCATATTATTTGTTTTTAATAATGCTATTTTTCCACTTTGTACTTCTACTGAAATGTTAAAATTTGATGGATCTACATAGTTTGAGAACATTAAGTTTTGTACCGCACCATTATTAAATTGAAAATATACATAGTTTCCCATTGTAGAACTATCATACTTTCTTCCATTAGGCATTAATTCATAAATTCCATAATTTTTTGAAACAAAATTAGCATTTGTTTCATTTGTATCTGCTGATACACTTATATTCAAATCATTACTTCCCTGTGTGTGTGAAAAAGTAATACCATTTATATTATGACTAAAACTTTCATAATGAGCTAAAACACCATTTGAGTCATTTAATGTTGTACTTTCTCCAATGTTTACTTTAACATTCATTCCATTTATTGATGTATTTCTATGATATTGATTATAAGCTGACTCTGTTTCATTTAGCCAATTTGCATAAAGTCCACTTGACATATAATTTGACTTCCACGAATCTCTTGAAGGACATTTCATATTTCCATCGATATTGTTTTTAATATATTCCCATACAAATTGTTGAGTGCAACAAGCATCTTTTTTTGCACTAGCATTAGTTGGAAGTCCCATTCCATGTTTTGATGTATAACCAAAATAAATATATTCTGCTATTTTTTCGTATTCACTTCTTTGTGCTTTATATTGTGTTACAAAATCTCCATTAAATGAATAAGAGCTACCATTAGGAGATTTCATTCCGTATTGGGTACAAAACAACAAATATGTTGTGCCATCATAATTTGAATAATGTAATTCATGACCATATTCTGTTAAACTTCCAGATATAACTCCAAATTGAGCGTCACTATTCATATCAGTAATAAATGCAGCAAATGCATTTATTGGAATTGATGAAAGTAAAATTAATACCAACATCAATATTGAAACTAACTTTTTTGTTTTATCTTTCATATTTTTATTCCTTTCTTTCCATCAAAAAAAGAAGCTTATAAGCCTCTTTAAATTGAATTTATTTTTAATCTTGTATTGCCCAAAAATAATATTTTCCACAAGCACATTGGTTGACTTTATAATGTGAAGATAACCAATTTTTAGTATATTCTTCATAAGCATTAAATGCATCATTCCAAGTATCATAATACCCATGTTCATTTGTTCCATCTCCTGCAATATGTTTTGAACCACCCTCAAAGCACCATTCAGACTTTATTTGCGTTTTTTCTTCTTGCTTTGTCTCCGTTTTTGTTTCTGTTTTTGGTTTTTCAGTTTTACTTGTGTTTTTTTGTTCTGTTTTACAGTCTTTTGATGTAGTTGCAGATGTTTCTGACTTTTTGCTTATTTGAGAACTTTTGGTATTCTGTTTGCTCGTTGTGCTTTTATTTGAATCTGCTTTACTTGAAATTGTAAATTCGTTTTTTGGCTTTTCAGTATCATCTTCTGCTTGAGGAGCAATATCATTATTTTGCATATTACTCTCTGCAATATTTTCTTCTACGGGTATTTCAACAATAGTCTGTGCTTCTTCATTTTCAATTTCTGTTTTTTTGCTTTCATCTATGACATCATTTTCCGCAATAGTCTGTTCATCTTTATTGTGACTAAAACACACCTTTAAGCCTATACCGAAAATAATTGCAAATATTGTAATAGCTATGCTTATTATTTTTATTTTTTTCATACCTACCAACTCCTTTACCCTAATTTTAAAGTGATTTTTTATTTCTAGCAAATGTGTGATTTTATATATAATTTTTATAAATATATAATATATTACTTTTCAGTTAGTATATAGCTAGTATAAAGGGGTGGATTGTAAGGAGGGGGAAAATAAAAAAAGCATATACAACTTTTTATTTGTGCATATACAAAATTCTTATTTTTATTATCTATCATACTTTTTTAATTCTTTTTCTTTTTGCCATTTTAATTGATAATTTTCTAAAAGTCTTACAATTATCTTTTGCATTTCGGTTGGTGTATATTCTTATGGAAAATACCCTTTTACTTTATCTACACTAAATTTGATGTTTTCTTTTTGATTTGGCTTTTCTTCTGATAGTATTCTATCTATATCGTCATCTGTTAAATTTCCATCTGCACTTAATTTTTTTAATTCTCTTGCTTGTGGATGTGATGGAAATACCTCATTATATTCCATTACTTCAAAGACATATTCCTGCTCTGATTTTGTTAAATATGATATTTCAACTGCTGGTCTCAATTTCATTTTTTCATCATCAACTAATTGCAATAGTTCTGGTATCAGTTCGGTTAGTCTAATGTATCTATATACATTATCCTTTCCCTCTCCAAAATCTGCTCCTATTATTTCAGCTGTACTTTTATTTAACTTTGTCGCCGTTGGCGACGAAGTTTCTAAATCATTTCTTTGTCCTTGTCTTTTCATTGCTTCTAACTTCATTTTATAGGCAAAAGCCTTTTCACTTGGTAGTATTCTTTCCCTCTGTTTATTACTATCTACCATATAAATAATAGCATCTTCATTTGACATATTTCTAACTATTGCAGGTATTTCTTTTATTCCTGCAAGTTCACAAGCTCTTTTTCTTCTGTGACCTGAAATCATTTCATAAGTTCCATCTTCTTTAGGTCTTACTATAACTGGGTATATTACACCATTTTCTTTAATGTTTTCGACAAAATCTTCCATTTCTTCATTTTCTTTTACTTGATAAGGATGATTTGGAAAATTAGAAATAGAAGAAACTGCTATTTTTTCTACTTTTTCTAACTTCTCGGCATCTCTTTCTTCTTGTGTTGTAAAGAAATCATCTATCTTGGGAAAGTGCATTTTTTCTTCTTTCTCTTTCATTATCTTTCAAAACCTCCTTCGCAAATAATGAATAAGCCTCTGTGACTTTACTATTTTTGTCATAGGCTATTATACTTTTTCCTTTTGATGTAGTTTCTGCTGCTTTAATAGCAAATGGAATATTGGTATCATATATTTT
>MNTB01000013.1 GCA_001916775.1 Firmicutes bacterium CAG:321_26_22
CAAGTTACGCTTTAAATTATAAAACCCCAGTTGAATATAGAAATCAACTAGGATTTAATTAATGTTCTTTTATTGTCTACTTTCTATTGACAAGTTCACCAAAAAGTAATTCTCTTTTTTTATTTTAAATCACCACTTCCAAATGGATATGGACATAACTCTTTAACAGTATGTAGTTCTTTTTCACCATCATTACTATATAAAATAACTTCCGCATCTTTAGGAAAAAATTCACTTATTGTCTGACGACAAATAAAGCAACATGAAGATATCTTTGGACTATCACACATTACATACAATTTACTAAATTCTCCTTTAGTATATCCACTTGCTATCGCCGAAGTAATTGCTACTCTTTCAGCACAAATACTTCCACCATACGAAGCATTTTCTACATTTACTCCACCAAAACTTTTACCATCATTCATTAAACAAATACTTGCTACTCTAAAACCCGAGTATGGGCTATAACTATTTTTTAACAACCTTTTTAAACTTTCTTCCATTATATTCCTCCTTGTAAACTAATTATTTTAGGTATAAATATTATTGCTCCTATGACTAGAGAAATTATACACATAAGTAAAACAGCAAATGCCATAATATCCTTTACTTCACCTGCTATTTTGTTATATCCCGGACTAACTAAGTCTACTAACCTCTCTACCACAGTATTAATAGTTTCGCATACTAACACTAGTCCTATCATAATAATTATTATTATAAATTCTATTTTATTTACTCTAAATACATATGATAAAATAAGAACTATTATCCCTAAAAATATTTCTCTTTTAAAATTGTCTTCGTTTATATTAATAAATTTAAATCCATTAATACAATTCTTAACACTGCTGCTAAACTTCCTTTTAGATTTAGTCCTTGAAAGCATAGTAGTCCTCCTAATAAAATTATTTATCTATTTATACCGTATTCTTTAAGTAATTCTTCTTGTTTACCAAACATTTCTTTTTCTTCTTCTTCAGTCATATGATCATATCCAAGTAAATGAAGAAGTCCATGAGTTGCTAAAAAGCACACTTCTCTTTCCCTAGAATGATTATATTCTATTGCTTGATCATATGCTACATCAATTGCTATATATATATCTCCTAACAGTCTAAAATCATCATAAACAATATCAGGATTATCTTCTAAAGCAAATGATATAACATCAGTAATTCTATCTACATGACGAAATTCTTTATTAATTTCATGTATCTTTTCATTACTCACAAATATTATATTAAATATACCATTTTCAATTGTTAATTTTTCAACGACAAATTTCATATATTCTTGTAACTTAGTAATTTCTTCAATTTCTTTACCACTTTCATTAAATATTTCAAACATAATTATCCCCCTATCCAATTAAATACATTTATATTAAATGAATATATCATAACCAATACTAAAATTATTATTATAAGTATATCAAGTACAGTATCATTTCTAAATAATTTTATTTTTTTTCTTATAGCATCTAAACCAACATATATTAAAAATCCAAATATTCCACCTATTACATTAAGTATTATATCATCAATATCAAAAACTCTACCAATATAATATTGAACTACTTCTATAGTAAGTGAAGTAATAACTGTAAGAATAGTAGCTATACCAAGTTTATTATTTTTTAGTAAATAAGAAGATAAGAATCCAAAAGGAATAAACAAAACAATATTACCAATTATATTTCTAAAGAATTTGTAAGACCCAATATTATATCTGAATATCTCTTTAAATGGTGTAAAATTAGATGTTCCATAATTAACATCTTGAAATGTTACAACGTGAAACAAACAAAGTACATAAATAATTGCAAGTAAATATATTATTTCTTTGTGGAGTAAAAATTTTTTATGTTTAGTAATTAAATATGTAATTCTAAGACTAGATATAATTACCGTTATTATTATTAACATTGGCCATACATCAGGTAACACTTCCATAAATGTTTGTTTTATCACTTTTGACCCTCTCCTTTTTACTACATATTAATTATAACTTTTTTTTGATTATTTTTCAATAGAAAATTAAAGAAAAAATACCATTATGGTATTTAAACTTTTATTGTAAATTATTACTTATATTATTGTTATTATTAAATTCTAGCATCACATTATTTACTTCTAAGCCAATATTACTACTAGGTACTGGATTCTGAACACTAGTATTTAAATTATTATCCATATTACTATTCATATTATTATTAAAATCACTAACAGAATTATTAACGTTATCAGCGGAAGCCATATTCGTATCCATAATCATCATATATATTAATAATTTATCATACAAAAGTAGTACCAAATTGTACTACTTTAACTACACTCTCTATTTTTAATTATCCAAATCATACTTATCTAAGTCTTCAGCAATTTCAAGTTGTGATTTAATAATATTTTTAACTCTGTTTTTATATACAGTAATATTCTTTTTTAAAAGCATTGCTTCATGCTCAGTCTTTTCAGCATTTAAAAGAGCTTCATGTACAATAGCATTAGCATTATTTCTAGCCTCATCCACTATCATATTTGCTTCTTCTCTAGCTAAACTTTTAATCCGATCGGAAGTCTCTTTCGCGGCCATTATAGCCTCAGTTACTTTAATTTCACTTACCTTTTCTTCCTTCAACTTCTCTTCTAATGAAGAGATTTTTGCTTGTAACATAGTATTTTCATTATTCATCTTTTCTAATCTTTTAATTACTATATCAATAAACCTATTTACTTCTTCAATGTTGTAACCTTCATTAACAACTGTAAATCTCTTCATAAAAGTCACCTACTTTATATTTTACCATTCTAAATCTGGATCATTTTTCTTTTTATTTTTTTCATCTTCTTCAGATATTGAGCCTTCAACGTTCACGTTTTTAGGAGTACATAAAAATATTCCTCCTCCTATTTTTTGAAGATCTCCTCCAATTGCGTAAACTGTTCCACTCAAAAAATCTACTATTCTTTTGGCTTGATCGGGAGTAACTCTTTTCATATTGACAACAACAGTATTTCTCTTTTTAAGATGATCTGCAATCTGTTGACTTTCAGAATATGCACGAGGTTCTAAAAGAATCATCTTTCCAGTTCCATTTGGAATAGTTACTTTTTCGGCATCATAGTATTCATCTTCGCTTACTTCATCCATTACTTCTTCAGTCACAAATTTTTTTAATTTATTTAGTGCCATACTCATCTCTCCTATTCTTCTTCATTTTACCATATTTTTTTATAAAAAACAATATCTTTTTTTATTTAATTACAATTTATATTATTTACCTCATATTTAAATTCATTAACTTTGTAATCACAACTATATCATTTAAACTAATTACTTTCTTTATTTACTACAAGTTATACTGTTTATCTCATATTTAAATCCTTTAACCTTACAGTCATAAGTTACTGATACTTTACTTTCTAAATTAATTTTTTCATCATTTACTGGATTAACTAGTTCACCACCTAAATAACCAGCATCCACTAATGTCTGTAATGTTATCTCTTTAGCAGTACCACTGCAATCAAAACCTAATTCATATTTATTTTGGTTAACATACATTTTAGTAGCACTCTTAATATTATCAATCATTTTTTCACATGATCTTTCATTATTTTTATTTATTAGCACCATCACATTAGGAGCTAGTATTATTGATAATATTGCTATTATGGCTATTACCATTATAACTTCAATTAAAGTAAATCCTTTTCTATTCATCACTATCACCATGATATAATATTTTTTCTAACTTACCAGTACAGTTCATTTCATCACTTTCATAACTTTCACCTTTATATAAATACATAACACAATTATTTTCAAATATATATTTACCTGTATATGGAGCATCATATGGATAATTAGGTTGAATAGGATTAGTTATTTCTTTATTAAATTCATAATCTTTTTCTATATCACTAGTTACTGTATCTATTCTACTTTTTTTAGTACCTAGTAGTGTTAAATATGAACCTATTAAAATAACAAATAAAATAAGTAATCCATATAGAACCGCAGTTATAGCAAAACCTTTATTATTTAACTTCATAAATCCTCCTAATAAGTAATTACTTTCTTATCCGTAGTACCTAACTTATCTTTATTTACTTCTTTAATAACAATAGTAGTGGCATCTCCATCAGATATATATTTATTCTTCTTTAACATATTAAATACCATATCTATATCAAAATCCTTACCATTATTATCATAAGCACGACATCTCTTTAAGAAAGTCTTATCAAAATCTTTATCAAAACATGATACTTCAGGTTCCCAACCTACCCTTAAAGCAGCCTCAGTCTCATATGTTTTTCCATTATAACTAGTAGATAAAACATATTTAAAATTATCATGTGTTTTAACATAAGGACTACCAAATGGTAAAGCAATAATTTTAACATATTTACCAGGTATTACTTTCTCTAACTCATCATATACATAAGCTATTTCTTTTTGTACTCTATCACCACTAGATTTCTTAATATCTAAATGTGTCTGTGTATGATTACCTATATCATAACCATTATCTACCATCCATTTTAATATCTTATCATTATATTCACTTTGATTAAATATACCACCATTTACAAAGAATGTAGCAGTAACATTAGTATCAGGATGCTTCTTCTTAAATTCCTCTAATATACCAACTGCACTATTCTTATCAATAATAATATTACCGTTATCATCAAGACCAGTAACCTTAATATTATCTTCATTACCATCATCAAAAGTAAGTATAATAGGACTCTTACCATAACTAGCTTTTACAATACCATTAATATAATCATCTAGTCTAATCATTTCATAACCATTTTCATAATAGAACTCCAAGTCTTCTCTAAAAGCTTCCGGTGTTCTATTATAACCATCTTTATCTACATTACCACCTACTGTACCAGTACTATTACTAGTCTTTTCTCTAATACCATGATACATCATAATAGGTACTTTACCTAATTCATTAATACCATCACTTGCTAGTTTATCTTTATCTAATTTACCTAGTGATACTACTACATCAATTGAAGTAACATCTTTAATACTATCTCCCTCATTAATGCTTTGACTAATTACTTTATCTTTCTCAATATTATCATCATATTCATAACTAATATTAACTTTGATATTCTTATCTTTACTAAAACTATCTACTTCTTCTAAAGTATTTAATTTTATCATTATATTCTTATCTTTTCTAGGCTCTATCTTATTATTCTTATTTAATATAAATAAACCTCCTAATAATAATATTAATACTAATACAATAATTACTACTACTAAACTTTTCTTTACTCTAGTTCTTTTTCTCATAATCTAATCTCCTCTATTTATTTAATTATAATACATTTTTATATTTTTGAAAAGATATATTTATCACCTTTCATGAAAATGCCAAGGTCATTTCATGTCATTCCTAGTCTAAGGTCTAGGAATGAATAGTCATAAGATATCATATTCATGGTGAAATACTTTCTAACTAAAAAAGAGACAATTACTTATCTCTCTAATTAGTATTCTTTTTATATGTTAAATATCCATTAGTATAGTTAGCCATACTTACCATATTTGTTACATTACTCGTATCAAAATTTGATAAATCTAGCGTTACTAAACTAGAACAATATGAAAACATATCACCCATCAACTTTACTTTTGATGTATCAAATGAACTTATATTTAAACTTACAAGTGAACTACAATTTCTAAACATCCCTCCATAGTAAAAAGACTATAAAATTTCACTAATATTTCTATTAGTTATTTCATAGTCTTTACTTATATTATTATTTATTATATTTAGGTTAGATTTTTGACCCCCCAACACGTTTATTTCCTGTTTTTTCTATTATCTATATAGACAACAAAGAAAAAGATTATCATAGCAAGTGCTACAACGTAATCCATTACTCAAATCTCCTAACCCCCTGAGGATGAAAGAAAACTTTTTTCATACAGAATCACTTCTCCCTCCCAGAGATACTCGGGAAAATGGAGAGACGCGCCTTATTGGCGTTACCTAAATAATTGCACTATAATAATAGCAAATAATCAATATATTATTGACTATTATTTTAACTTATATACACATACAATTATTTATTATTCTTCTAAACTGTTAATACTATTAATATTAGAATATTTAATGTTTACCTCTGCTTTATTTATATTACTATTATCTATTTTAAATAAATTAGTATAATCAATTTGAATATTTTTATCTTCTTCATTTACTGTTAAAGTAATGGTATCAGCACTATTATTATTTAATACTATATCTGACACTTTTACACTATATACAGTATCATTCTTAGTACCAAGTTTAATGAATTGTTTAATATTGTTAATATTTAAATATCTATATTCGATATAAGGATATATATCCTCAGCAGTAGTTAATATATAATTACCTTTAGTATCTAATATATAATACTTATCATTCATTTGATAAAAATATTCTTCTTTAGTACCAACTATTCTAGTAATAGACATATTATTACCTAATTTTTTACCAGAATATTTATATTTATTATTATCTATAGTAATATCTATATCATATTGATAATTATCTGTTATTTCATCTATAAATGTATTATTTATATCATTATCTTTTGGTATATTAGTACTCATACTACTAGAAATACGAGCAAAGATAATAATAACTAAAAAGAATATACCATATAACATTAATTCAATTTTTGCTCTTTCTCTTTTATCTTTCCATCTTTCTTTTAAAGAAAGTTTTTTCTTTGCATTTTTTTCTTCCATTATTCAAATACCTCTCCTATATATTCTTCTTTTTTAATACCATTAATAAAATCTTTTACTAAACATCTCTTTTTACCTTCTAGTTTTATATCAATTAATTTTATAACATAATCTAAAGTAGTAACATATATTCCATCACTAGTTATATCTACTATCGTACCAGGTTCTTTATTAGATTTAATATTAGTTTTTTCTGATTTATATATTTTCATTCTTTTATTATTAATAATAGCATAAGCTCCAGGTATACTAGATAATCCTCTAATCTTATTATGAATATTATCAATATTATCATTAAAGTTAACTTTTTCTTCTTCTTTAGTTATATTATAACCAAATGTTACTTCATCTTCATTTTGTTTAACTCTATTATTAGTACCATCTATAATACTAGGAAGAGTTTCTATTAATAAATCTCTACCTAAATATGATAATCTATTATAAAGTTCATCTAATGTAGTATCTTCATGAATAGGAGTACTCTTTTGACTAATAATATCACCAGCATCCATCTTCTTATCCATATACATGATAGTAACACCTGCTACTTTATCACCATTAATTATAGCATGATGTACTGGAGCTCCTCCTCTTAATTTAGGAAGTAAAGATCCATGTACATTAATACATCCATATTTAGGATAATCAAGAATAATACTAGGTATAATTTGACCATAAGCAGCAGTTATTATAATATCTGGATTAGTATCTAATATTTTTTGATATTCTTCTCTAATTTTAATAGGCTGAAATACTTCAATATTATTTTTTAAAGCTAATTCTTTACATGGAGAATATATAATATTTCCTTTTCTATCTTTTTCTCTATCAGGTTGAGATACTACCATAACTACATTAGTATTCTCTATTAATGATTCTAATATTGGTACTGCAAATGAAGGAGTACCCATAAAAACTACTTTTATATTTTTCATTCATATCACCAATATCATTATATAGTATTTTTAAGTTTATTTCAATATTAACACGTAAAAGAAAAAAAGAAAAGCACTAAAATAGTGCTATAAAGTAATCTCTCCTAATCTAATTAACTCTACTACCGCTTGAGCTCTGCCCTTAACAGATAACTTTTGCATCGTATTAGAAATATGATTTCTAACAGTCTTTTCACTAATATTTAGTACATCTGCTATTTCTTTAGTAGTTTTATTCTCTATCAGTAATGAGAATACTTCCTTTTCTCTCTTAGTTAATATACCTTTACTCATAAATACCTCACTTCCCTATAGGGTGGTATATATCTGTTCATATTATTGTATTCAATATTCACAATTAAGTGCGGTATTTTTAACTATTATTTTTAGTATATGTATATACTACTGTTTCTTTATCACTAACATTCTTTAGTATAAGTATATTATCATCAATACTATATTCATATACTATATCTTTATCATTATTCTTAATAATTAACTTATTCTTCTTTATACTATAATTATAATGATCACAATTATAATTATCAGTCTCATTTTTCTTTATACATTTTTGAAATTCTTTATTATCTATAGATATATATTGATAGCCATCATATATAAAATTATGTCTTTGATTATCTGGAGTATAAACTTCAGCAAGACTATTTCTATTCCATATACCATATAATTTTTCTTCTATAATCTTATTATCTTTATATTTAAGAAATAATATAGTAATAATAACAGTAATTAAAATAATTATTAATATTGTATAAATTATAATCTTTTTATTTGTTTGTTTCATTATTTCACCACCTATGCACAACCAGATGCTATTTGATTGTTATCTCTGTTATATACATATCCATTACGACAATAATATTTTTTCATATAATAGCTTTTTTGATCTGCTGTACAACTGCTAGAAAATACAAGGTATTCACCATTACAGCTACAAGGAATACCACATCCACTACCTGAAGGGGTACCTCCTGAACAATTTACTGTTAAAGTGTCACTTAAATACTCACCTGAAGAATAGCAGCCTAAATTTGGTACATAATACCATCCATTAGGTTCAGAATTAGCTTTAACTGTTATAACATCTCCACATGAAAATAACTTGATTCTCTCTCCTCCGCCAGATTTACTCATACAATATAAGCCATTAATATCATTAACATACATTTTCTTAGTATTTAATGTCCATTTAGCATATAATGTTCTATTACCAGTTGTTTTATATACATTATTAATAAATGTTCCCGAACTATTCACATAATTAGTTCCACTACCATTAGT
>MNTB01000032.1 GCA_001916775.1 Firmicutes bacterium CAG:321_26_22
AACTCTCAAGTTTTGATACAACTAATGCAACTAATATGGCAAATATGTTTTATAATTGTAAATCATTAAAACAATTAGATTTAAGTAGTTTTAATACAAATAAAGTAACATATATGGGATCGATGTTTTATAACTGTAGCTCACTAACAAGTCTTGATTTATCAAACTTTAACACGAGTAATGTTATTAATATGGGATATGGAATGTTTTATAATTGTAAATCATTAAAAGAATTAGATTTAAGTAATTTTGATACAAAGAAAGTAATTAATTTTTCAGATATGTTTAATGGTTGTAGTTCATTAGAAAATATTGAACTCTCAAGTTTTGATACAACTAATGCAACTAATATGGCAAATATGTTTTATAATTGTAAATCATTAAAACAATTAGATTTAAGTAGTTTTAATACAAACATGTCTAAAATGTTTCTGCAAAATAATGAAATCAATACTATATATGTATCAGAAAAATGGAACACATCAAATGTTACTAGTTCTTCTCTTATGTTTCATTCATGTACTTCTCTTGTTGGAGCAGTCCCATTTGATAGTAGTAAAACAGATATAAGTATGGCTAATTATACTAATGGATATTTAACATATAAAAGTAATAATTAATATAGAAACTAGTTATTTGAACTAGTTCTTTTCTTTATGTTTTTGACTTAGATATGATAGGTCTAATGAGACATCTTAGATAGACTAAGAATTAGGCTAGATAAGACATAAAAACACCTTGGGTTTTTATGAAAGGTATGATAAAAATAATTTACTTATTTATTATAATATGCTATACTTAATATGATGATAGTAGGTGGTAGAAGTGCATAAAATTAAAAGTAAATTTAAACATATAAAGAAACTTTTAAAAAATAATACTAAACTTAAAGTTCGTTTTTTAGTGGGTTCTTCTTCTTTACTTCTTTTAGTAATAGGAGTTACTACATACTTTGCTACCTATAGTGATTTAATATTAGAATTTAATGATGATCCTGACTATGTAGAAAGCTCAGTAAAAGATAATAAAGTAATAATAAATGAAGTAGAAAGTGATTATTACTATTATAAGAGTTTAAATTATACATCTAATGATGGAACTCTTCCTACTACGGATAATAAAGATATATATAATGATAATAATTTAGTTCAAACTAAAATAACATATAAAGGTAATGATGGTACTAATAAGGGTTATGTATCATTATCTGAAAGACAAGATACTTATGTATATTTTAAAATGTTTGAAGTAAATGATAATAATACTGCTGATAAAAGTGATGACTATGTATTAATAGAACTAATAGATAATCCTTTTACTGATAGACCAGGTGATCGTGGCTTTAATGGTTGGTATACTGATTATCAAAATGCTAAAATAAGTTATGATAGTAATTATTATGAAAGATATGTTAAAGTACCAGTAACTTATAAAGATGACAAACCAGAGAAAATAGATATAACTATGATTGCTAAATGGACCACTGCCAAAGTAAGTTATGTAGGTAGTAATTTTAATAATGCTATTAGAAGATTAAATACTATTGGCATGAAAAAAGTAGAAAAAATAATAATAACATATAAAGAAATAGATATGACTGGTTATTATTATCAAGTTATTCTTAGCAGAGGAGAAAGTTATAATGGCTTATATGATGAGAGAGGCAATCGTCTAGGTAATGGAACTTGTCGTCCTAATTGGTGGTATGGAGAAACTACTTGTACATATTATCAAAGAATAACTAATGAAAATTTTGATGAAAATAATACTTATTATTATTTAAATAATGGCTATATGACTAAGTTAGATAATAGTACTATTAATAGAGAAGTGTTATCTGAGGAAGTTAATACCGATCTAATAGATGCTAATATGTCTACTTATTATCAAGAAGTATCTATAAATTATGGTGAGTCACAAACTGGTTATTATAATACAAATGGTGAAATTGCAACTGGTACTTGTAATTCTTATTATGGATGTACTAACTATAAATTACTTCAGTATTATAATGATAATGGTGAAGAAGAAATATTTGATGTAAATAAAGAATATTATTATTTAGTTACTAGAGATACTAATATACTAGTATTAAATAATGATATTAATAGTTCTTGGAGTGATAATGGAGATTATCCATTTACTATAACCAGTTTACATAATGGTACTAAATATAATGTTACTTGGAATGCTAATTCCGCTATTAACTGTTATAATGATATTAATATAGAAAATGTTACATTATACTATGGAGCAAGAATAAATGGAATATATAATCCACCAACTAACAATACATCAGGAACTTTATTTGGTAATTATCATAATGTCAAATTAGGAAGAGGATTAACTCAAAATGGTAATTATCCAACATTAAGATCTGTAGTAGCGGGTAATAGTTCAAGCACTGGAAGAAATAATAATCCAACTAAATATAAATTTATGTTAGAATCTGGTATATATAATTCCATATCACTTAGTATGGGAGCATCAACAAGTTCTTGGAATGATCCTGATTTGTATTTAAATAATAAAAGTGTATATGGCAATGATTATGATAAAGCAAAGAAAAATAATACCGCTTTAGATATATATTATTGTGCTTCAGGATCTTGGGGTGGAAATGTTTATGCTAATACAAATAGTAGCACAAATAAAGATATATCGTTTGATTTAACAGTAAAAAGTGGTACTTTTGGAAGTAGTAAATATGATCTATCAACAGGAATATATGTTGGAGGAAGATATGGAGGAACACATTATTCTGCTAGAAAAGCTAAAATAGAGGGCGGTTATATTTATAATCTAATAGGAGGACCTCTATCTAGCGATAATAGAAGTGGTGTAAATGATATATATATTTATATGACTGGTGGTAGTGTTGATATTATAATAGGAGGAGCAGGAACAACTGCCACTTATGGAAATAGAATTGTTTCTGTTACTGGAGGTACAGTAAACTATAGTGTCTTTGGAGGATCTAATGGTTCTACTGGTAATGAAGGTGATGGAACATTAAACGGAACACCATATATTTATATAGGAGGAACCGCTACTATTGGTGATAAAAACTTAATAAGCAATAATACAACTTTATTTGGAGCAGAATCTGGTAGTGTCTTTGGAATAGGTAATGGTCGTAGCGGATATTCTACTATCGGATCATGCGATAATGCTATAATAATTATTAATGATAAAGCTACTATTAATAATAATGTTTATGGTGGTGGTAACTATGGAGCAACAGGTGTAAATAGTAGTTCTAATACATCATATACTAATATAATAATAAATGATGGTTTTATAGAAGGATCTGTCTATGGTGGTGGTAATAAGAATGGAAGTGGATCATCATCAAAAACAGCTACTGTTAATATTACTATGAATAATGGAAATGTTGTTGGTAGTATTTATGGAGGAAGTAATGAAAAAGGAACTATTTATGGGACAGTCAATGTAAATATTAATGGTGGTGAAGTAACTAATTCTGTTTATGGTGGTGGCCGTGGAGGTTATACTAATTCATCAAACTCGGGTACTTTTGTTAGAGATGATATAAATGTTGTTATAGGAGATTCTTCTCTTAATGCAACGCCAATTATTAATAAGAGTGTATATGGTGGTAGTGCTTATGGTACAGTAAATGATTCTTCTTCTGGAACTAGTGTATCTTCTAGTAAAACTAAAGTTACTGTAAATAAAGGCATAATAGTAAATGTCTTTGGTGGTGGTGAAGGTAATAATACTTACACACCATATGTAATGGGAGATATTGAAGTTACTATAAATAATGGTACTATAACTAATGTCTTTGGAGGTAATGACTTAAAAGGAAAACCTAATGGTAATATAACAGTTACTATTAATGATGGAACTATTACTAATACTTATGGTGGAGGTAATGAAACATCAGCTAATACAACAAATGTTTACTTAAATGGTGGAACAGTAGATAAAATATTTGGCGGTTCAAATATTAGCGGTACAGTAACTACTAGTAATGTAACTGCATCAGGAGGCACTTGTACTACTTTATATGGTGGTAATAATGCTGGAGGAACTACTGGAGTTACTAATGTATTAGTGGATAATGGAAATATTACTACAGTCTATGGTGGAGGAGATAGAACTTCTGTAACAGAAAGTACTAATGTAACAATAAATAATAAAGTAGGTACAGTCTTTGGTGGTTCTAATTTATCAGGAAATATTCCTATAACTAATATTGTAGTAAATGATGCTAATATAAATGATGTCTATGGCGGTAATAATCAAGGTGGTAAAGTAGAAAACACTAATATTGATATAAATGGCACTCTAATAACTAATGTTTACGGAGGAGGTTTAAAGGCCGAAACTACTACTACTAATGTTAATCTAAATTATGGATTAATAACTAACGTTTATGGTGGTGGTAATGAAGCAGGAGCTATTACTACTAATGTTAATTTAGGAGGAGCAAATATTATTAATGTATTTGGAGGCTCTAATACTAGTGGAGAAGTTAAGACTACTAATATTAAAAACTTATCTGCTACTACTAGTGATTTATCTTCATCCTTTACAATAAGTGAGTCTAATATAAATCAAACAGGAGCTACTGATATATTAGGTAGCGAAAAAATAAAGGTAGATATAACCAATAATACAGGAGTTAGTTTACCGACATGGGATTTATATATTTTAACTAGTAAAAGTATTTTCGATTCTAACTGGAGTTCATCTAAAGTGGAGTTTGATAGTACTAATAATATTTATCATATTGATGAAGCAAATCAGTGGTATGGAACTAATACTTTAAATAATAATAGTACTTATAGTTTTGAATTTAATATTCATTCATATGATACTTATGAGAATTTTAAAATACTAGGATATTTATTAGTGGGTTATGATGCTAATGGTAATAAATATATAGGTAAATTAAATGTTGATAAAATATATGGTGGTAATAATCTAGGAGGTACTACTACTTCTGCTAATATAAATTTAACTAATGGAAACATAAATACTATCTTTGGGGGAGGTAATAAAGCTAGTGTAACTACTGCTTCTACGAATATCAATAATGTAACTGTTAATAAATCAATATATGGTGGTGGTAATGAAGCTGATGTATCTTCAGTAACTCTAAATATTGATAGTAGTACTATTGGCAATGCTGAAAATAAGGCTGTTATATATGGTGGTGGTAATGCTGCTAAAGTAACTAATAGTTTAGAAGTAAAGGTAAATTCTTCCGAAGTATCAGGAGATATTTATGGAGGAGGAAACAAAGGTGAAGTAGAAACTACTGTTAAAATGACTTTATCAAATACTCATGTAACTGATAATGTCTTTGGAGGCGGTAATGAAGCCGCTGTTCTAAAAACTGATACTAAAGTTTTAGATAATACTACTATTGATAATAATATCTATGGTGGAGGTAATGCTGCCGAAGTAAAAGAAGATACTACGTTGACAGTTAATAATAGTACTATTTCTAATGCTATCTTTGGTGGTGGTAATGGAGAGAATTCTATTGTACCGGGAGATGAAACTGGTGAATTAAATCCAGCTAAAGTATTAGGTAATACCAATCTTGTAATAGGAGAGTCTACTAGAGTAAAAACTATTTATGGTGGTGGAAACTTAGGTAAAGTAAATAAAAATACTAATGTTAATACTAATAATATTACCGTTGAAGATTCTATCTATGGTGGTGGTAATGCTGCTGTAGTAGGAGAAAATACTAATATTCATATATCTAATACCAATGTAAATGATAGTGTTTATGCTGGTGGTAATGGTGTATTAGCAGTAGTTAATGGTAATACTAATCTTGATATAGATGATAATACTACTATTGGTAAACATGTCTTTGGAGGAGGTAATGCCGCTGCTACTGGACTAGAAAAAAATAATAATTCTAAAGGCATAGTAAATGTGGTAGGAGCTACTATTGGAGGTAATGTTTATGGTGGTGCTAATACTTCTAGATTATATGGTGATACTACAGTAAATATAGGTTTATCTGCAAGTAGTAATAAAAATCTTACTAAGTCTCCTATCGTAATAGGAGGAACTGTCTTTGGTGGAGGAGAAGCCAATGCTAGCGGTAGTGAAGAATATGACTACTCATTTATCAGTGTAACCGTAGGTATAAATATAAATATTAATGGCGAAGGCTATGATACATTTACTATTGGAGGTTCTATCTTTGGTAGTGGTAATGCTTCATCTACTACCGGTTATAGTTATGTAAATATTAAAAATTATGGTACTAAAGAAGACATTAAGAGAAATATATCTATACAGAGAGCCAATACTGTAACACTTGATAATTCATATATAGAATTAAAAGGTGCTACTGATAGAACTAATGAATACTCGACAGTATTATTCTCGTTAAGTAGAATTGATGAACTAAAACTAATTAATTCCTCTTCATTATATTTACAAAATGGTGGTAACTTAGTAAAGAAATTATCTAGTTTAGCTATGAATGGTACTAATGAAGTAAAATCAGAAGTAACTCTTGATCCTGAAACAAAATTATTATCAAGAAATACTAATAATAGAATATATATGTTAGAGGGTAAAAACTTAAATATAGCTACTAATGAAAATATAACTTCATTTGGTGAAGTATCGGGTATGACTTTCTTTGGTATGTATTTATTAAGTAGAAATGGTGATATTGTAACTGCTCTATATAATGATTATGATCCATCAGCAGAAGTATCATCAGGAGATATTTATTACTTTACTAAAGGTAGTTATGTACTTGGTATGCACAAGACTGATCATGATATAACTAAAGATGGTTTTTATACTAATTATGGTAATGAAGAAGGTAATGGTATTATAATAGATTATATAGAGCCAACCCCTGATAATGCTGATTTCTATATGTGGTCAATAGGAGAGAAAGTAGATTCTTACGAAATAACATTAACAGCTTCTAAGTATTCTACTTTGGGTACCTATGAATTATCTTTATTAAATCACGCCTCAGCTAATACTAAATTTTCTATACTAGGATTTAATTATGCTACTTTAAATGAAGATATTAAATTAATAAATTATAGTGAAATACCTAGAGTAGCGAATACTGAGGATGAGGCCAATACTATTTTTGGTTTAAATATGAAATCAGGACAAAATGGTTGGATAACTAAAGGTAGTACAAACTTTACTACGGAAGGTAATAATAATGTTAATGGTACTATTGATTATCAAAGAGAGAATTCAGCAGGAGCTCCAGGATTGGTATTCTACTTCTATCACTCTAAGAATTTAACAACAACTCAAAGTCTAGGTAGTGTTACTATATCTCTTGTAGCTATTACTCCTATTGATGACTTAAATAATGAAGTAAAGAGAATTAATATTAATGTTAATTTAAATACTGCATTATATAATACTAATGACTATGAAGGAACTATGACTCCGGGTAAGAAGTATGAAATGTTTGCTACTAGTCCTGTTGATATAACAACTAAGAGTAGTTTTAGTACCTATTATTCATTGTATATGGAAAGTGATACTACTCCATATAAAGAAGGATATCATCGTAGTTTAGTATCTACTTATTTATTACCAGTAAATACAGAACTTACCATGATTGACTTTCATGTTGAAGATAAACCTGTTTACTATTACTATACAGTAACTGAAGAAGACTATAATAATGGCTTAATAGAGTATAATAACTATGGTGAAGTATCTTATCCATTATCTAAATTTGTTAAAATGGGTAGTACTAGTCCAAATAATAATTATGATGATAGTAGTGCTAATGCTGTATATTATAAAGATAAGAAGACTGTTGAAGAGTTTATCTTTATGGTTGATTTTAAAGATACTAATATTGATACTGATGTCTTAGATAAGTCATTATTGATAGAACTTAGAAATAATGATAATCAGACTTTAATTAGTGTACTTGGTATAGAGCAGTCTACTATGAAATATGATTTATATCATAATAAAGATGCTATAATAGAATTATCTGGTAGTTTATCTGATAGTACTATATATCGTGGTAAGAGTACTAATTTAATATTAGATACTAACTTTATTCAAGATAAAATAGCTACTGATACTATCTTTGATACAAATTATGATGAACAGAAATTAGGTATAAAAATGACTATTCTTGATAGTAGGGGTACTCCTCTTACTAGTTCTAGTTTAATGGGAGTTAACTATACATATAATGGTAATACTTATTATCCAAGATATGATGGTACTATAAGAATAAATATAACTGAGAAAATAGCTAATGTTCGTTCTAAGATAACTATTAATACTGAGAATAGTAACCTTTCTAGTGGTGAATATACATTATTAATAGAATCCTTTGGATCAGCAGATGGTATCTACTACGGATTAAATTCATCTGATCAATTAGAACTTAAATTTACAGTTATTGATAATATATATGGTTTAAAAGTAAGTGCTAGCGATAAGATGGTATTTATAGATAAGAATACTGGTTTTACGCTAAATGATAATAACAGTTATGTATATAAAGTAGAATATACTTCAGGGTTATCTAATCCTAATACTAGAATTAAATTATTAAGAAGAGATTATAGTGCTATTTATACTGATGTATATAATGAAGTAGATTTAAAGAATTATGTAACTAATGTTTTAGATAATACTAATAATCCTAATGAATATTTACTTACTAATAATCCAAGTAGTGAATCATCATATTTCTTATACTTTAAAGATAATCTATTAGATGGAACATATAAGTTAGTAGTAAGTTTATATGATAATAATAATTTTATAGGAGAAGTATATCAATACATAATAATAAAATAGGAGGTTTATATGACAAGGAAAGAAATAGAAGAGTTAGTAGATGATGATATAGTAGAATTATCCAAAGTAATAGATAATTTTATAAGTTTTCTTGAAAAAGAGTTAGTAGGTGATGATAATGCTAAATGAATATAAGGATAAAATAGAATTACAAAAAGAAGTATTAGCGGCTTTACCTAGAAATAATAATAAGAATAACAAATTATATAAAGCTAAAGTAGAAGAAATGCTAAAAGAATATCAAGTAGATAAAGAGGTAGTAGAGGAAGAAATAACTAAGAGAAGAAATAGATATTTATCATTAGAAGATGATCCTAATATTGATAAATTAACCAAGAATATAGAACTACTACTACCTCAAATACCCTTACTAAATAAATATAATTCCTCTTATGAAAAAAGTAATTTAGATATCATTTTATATGAATTAGGACATTTCTATAAAACTGATTTAGACAAAGTTAATAAAGATATAAATAGAGCTTTAGAAGTATTCTCTTTAGTAGGAATTCCTTTATCAATTGAAGACTTTAATTATAGTTATTATAGTGGTAATTATATGAAAAGATTCTTATCTAATGAAGTAAATGATGATATATTAAAGAAAGATTTTGAAGAGATATATTGGAAATGTCCTGATATTATTACGCATATTACTTTGAATTTTAAATATTTATATTATAAGAATAAGAAGAAATTTGATCTATATTATGATCATTTAGTTAAAGAGTTAACTAGTAAAAAAGTATTAGAAGAATATCAAGAATTATATAGAAATAGAAGTACTTTAATAAGAAATAATGCTTATATATTACAAAATAATTTTATTGAAGGTAAACTTAATATTAGTGATTATTCTTTAGATAAAGTTAGTAAAGCCTACAAATATGTAATAGAATTTTCTCCTAGTGAGAAGATTAATAATGATATTTTGAAATTATATTATTCTATTATAGAGTATAAGAATTACTTAGGGTTTGATTATATAATTAATGATATTAAATCTTTATATAAAGATAAAGATAAGTATAAGAATATTTATAGTACTAAGAAGAAAGAAATTGATAAATTAGAGAGAAATATTATTAAGAAAAATAAGAAGATATTTAAATTAGTATCTAAGAATAAGATAGATAAGATTGATGTATTAAATAGTAAGGTTAATACTAATATTAATAATTTAAAGAATTTATATGAAGAATTAGAAAGAAATTATTTTTTAGAAAGAATTTCTTCTTTAGAAGAAGATACTACTATCTATGATATATTCTTATTAGTGGATTCTAATTATAATTATTTAATAGAATTGCTTAAGAATAAAGATATAGATATTAGTGAGATAAATAAATTAAGATTATTTGTATATAATCCATATAATTATATTTTAAATAATATCTTAATATCTGAAGATAAAGATATTAGTATGCTTATTATGGATCGTTATAATTTATTTGGTTTTAATTTAACTAAAGATAAACTAGATAAAGATAATATTGATAATTTAATTAAAGAGTTAGAGATTATTCTTAATAGTATTGTTATGAATAAGAATAGAATTACTGATAGTAGAATTAAATTTATTAAAGATACTAATAATATATAATATACACTCTAAGCTATAATCTTAGAGTGTTATTCTAAATCTTATTCTAAGTTTTAGAATAAATATCAACCATATATATTATATTTGGTGTGAATACTTATTTTATTAAAAATATTTTCAAATATATTGAATTTATTATTTATTTATGATATTATTTATTTGTAAGAAAAGACTAGAGAGGAGGTAATAAATATGAACTTAACCAGTAACATACACTTGTTTGTAGAAAATGGGGGGGTATTTATTACCATTTCTATATCTAGAATATAATCTAAGTATAAATAAAGACTATGAAATAACTAATAGAAATATTAGTGATTTTTCATAGTCTTTTTACTATTGGAGGAACAATTATGAATAAGTATAAGTTATATATGATATTTGGTATAGTATTATTAGGTTTATCTATTACTGGTAGTTTAGCATATTATATATGGAGTAGTAGTACNGGAGGAGCTACGATTAATAGTAAATTAAAACCAGTATCTAGTAAAGAAGAAGGATTAATTAAAGAAATAGAAGTAAACTTACATAAGACTTGTAATAATGATACAGCAGTAATGAATCTATATTTAAGTTTAGACTTATTACCTACAGCATTACAAGAAAATACTTTTGTATATGAATTATATAATGGTAATAATGAAAGAATATCTAGTGGTAACTTTAGTGATAAAAGAGAGGGAGATACTATAACACTCGCAGAAAATGAAATAGTAACTAGTAATGTATCTATATATACTTTATATATTTATATAGATGGTAATAGAGATAATCCTATTACTATGACTAATCAAAACTTTAGATTTAATATCTATGGAGAAGGAACTGGAGCTATATATAAAGAAAATGTAATCCAAAACGAAACAACAACACCATCTAGTTCTACATCAACATTTCTAAATACTGAAGTACTTAGAAATCAAATAGAATCTATAACCATAGAAAAGACTAATGTCGTACCAAATGATGCAAAATATAGTAAAGATTAATAGTTTATATGAAATATCAATAGGTAGTGAGAATGGTTCAGTTGAAGCTAACACCAACGGAAGTGGTATGTTTGCCTATTTAGATAACGTATCTACTTTAGATTTAAGTGGACTAGATACTAGCAACATGACTAGTATGAGTAGAATGTTTTATAATAGTACAAGCCTAACTAATATAGATTTATCTGGATTTGATACATCAAAAGTAGTTAATATGTCTCATATATTTGATGGATGTAGTAATTTAGAGAATGTAGATTTATCTAATTTTAATACGTCAAATGTTATATATATGGAGGGTGTATTTCAAAATGATACTAATTTAAAGGAAATTAAGTTTGGAGATAACTTTAAAACTAATAAAGTAACTACTATGTTAGCAATGTTTGCCTCTTGTTCTAGTTTAAAACGGGTAGATTTATCTAATTTTGATACATCAAATGTAACTACTATGCAGAGTATGTTTTATAAGTGTGAAAATTTAGAATCATTAGATTTAAGTTCATTTAAAACTAATAAGGTTACTAATATGTATTGTATGTTTGCTTATTGTACTAGTTTGAAAACAATTAATTTAACTTCTTTTGATACTAGTAAAGTAACTACCATGCAGAGTATGTTTCTTCTTTGCAAAAGTATTGAAATGTTGGATTTAAGTACATTTACTACTGATGGTGCTACTACTATTATGTATATGTTTGATACTTGTTCATCTTTAAAAAGTTTAGATATTAGAAATGCTAGTTTGTCTTCAGTTAGTAAAAATACTAGTGCTTTTAATACAGTTAATAGTAATGTTGTAGTGTATGTTAAAAATGATACTGAAAAAGAATTTATTATAAATACTATAAAAAACATCATTTCTGATAATGTAATAGTAGGTTAAGAAGATACTAGTTATCTTTCTTTTTATTTGGAATTATCTTGGTTAGAAAGTATTTCACCGCGAATATGATATCTTATTATTATTTATTCCTAGACTATAGAATAGGCTAGGAATGACATGAAAATACTTTGGATTTTCATGGAAGGTAGTATTATTTTAATAAATTTACATAGAATAGATAGGAAATATTTAAAAAATACTTGACTAATATTTTTAAAAATGATATATTATTGTTGCTGGTATTTTTAGGTTTTGTCATGGACAAAACTTATATTAAATATAAAAAATGAAACACCAGGATATGTGTAAGAAAGGAGTGAGAAAATGCCTACAATTCACCAATTAACTAAGAAACCTAGAAGTAAGAAAGTAAGAAAGAGTAAATCTCCAGTATTATTAGTAGGAAAAAATAGTATTCAAAAGAAACAAACTGTACAAGTATCACCTCAAAAAAGAGGAGTATGTACAAGAGTTGGTACTACAACACCTAAGAAACCAAACTCAGCATTAAGAAAATATGCCAGAGTTAGATTATCTAATGGTATGGAAGTTACTTGTTATATTCCAGGAATTGGACATAATTTACAAGAGCACAGCGTTGTTTTAATTAGAGGTGGTAGAGTAAAAGACTTAATCGGTGTTAGATATCACATCATTAGAGGTACTTTAGATACTGCTGGAGTTCAAAATAGAAAACAAGGTAGAAGTAAATACGGTGCTAAAAGAGAAAAGAAATAATTAAATAATAAATAATATTAATGGAAGGAGGATTTAGACTATGAGAAAGAGAAGAGCAACTAAAAGAGATGTATTAGCAGATCCTATATATAATTCTAAAGTAGTTACTAAATTAGTTAACCACATTATGAAAGATGGTAAAAAAGGTACTGCACAAAACATTATATATGATGCTTTTGATATAGTTAAAGAAAAGACTGGCGAAGAGGCTATGGTAGTATTTGAAAAGGCTATGAATAATATTAAACCTGCTCTTGAAGTTAAATCAAGAAGAGTTGGTGGAGCTAACTACCAAGTACCAGTTGAAGTTAAACCTGATAGAGCTCAAGCTTTAGCATTTAGATGGCTAGCTCAATATGCAAGACTTAGAAATGGTCATTCTATGGCTGAAAATCTTGCTAATGAAATTATTGATGCTTCAAATGGAACTGGTGCATCAGTTAAGAAGAAAGAAGATACACATAAGATGGCAGAAGCTAATAAAGCATTTGCTCATTATAGATGGTAATTATTACTGTAATAAATTAATAAATGAAAGGAAAATGAATTATGGCTCGTGAAATAAGCTTAGAACATACAAGAAACATTGGAATCATGGCCCATATTGATGCAGGTAAAACTACTTGTACTGAAAGAATATTGTTCCATACTCATAAGATACATAAAATCGGTGAAACACACGATGGTGCATCGCAAATGGACTGGATGGAACAAGAGCAAGAGAGAGGTATTACTATTACTAGTGCCGCTACTACTGCATTCTGGAAGGGTTATAGATTTAATATAATTGATACTCCAGGACACGTTGACTTTACTATTGAAGTTCAAAGAAGCCTTAGAGTACTTGATGGTGCTGTTTTACTTATTGATGCTCAAGCAGGTGTTGAACCTCAAAGTGAAACAGTATGGAGACAAGCAAATGAATATGGTGTACCTAGAATTATCTTTGCTAATAAGATGGATAAAATGGGAGCTGATTTCTATTTTAGTTTAGGTACTATTAAAGATAGATTAGGAGCAAATACTGCTGCTATGGAACTTCCTATTGGAGCTGAATCTGATTTTAATGGTGTAATTGATCTAGTTACTATGAAAGCATATCACTTTGATGGTAAACAAGCTGAAGATTATACTGAGATTGAGATTCCTGAAGATATGAAGGATAAAGCAGCTGAATATAGAAATATATTAATTGAAGCTGCTGCTGATTTTGATGAAGATTTAATGATGAAATATTTAGATGGTGAAGAAATAGGTGTTAGTGAACTTAAGAAAGCTATCAGAAAGGGTGTATTAAAGGCAGAATTCTTCCCTGTTATGTGTGGAACTGCTTTAGGTAACATGGGTATTAAGTTACTACTTGATGCTGTTGTTGATTATTTACCTGCTCCTACTGATGTTGAGGCTATTGAGTGTACTGATATGAAAGGAAATGTAGTACTTAGACATCCATCTGATTCTGAACCATTTACTGCATTAGCATTTAAGATTGCTACTGATCCATTCGTAGGAAGACTTACTTTCTTTAGAGTATATTCTGGTACTTTAAAGAGTGGTTCTTATGTACTTAACTCTACTAAAGATGTTAAGGAAAGAATTGGTAGAATACTACTAATGCACGCTAATCATAGAGAAGAGATTCCAGAGATATATGCTGGTGAAATTGGAGCTGCTGTAGGTCTTAAGAATACTACAACTGCTGATACTCTATGTGATGAGAAGAAACCTGTTATCATGAAAGGTATGGAATTCCCTGAACCAGTTATTACTCAGGCTGTTGAACCTAAAACTAAAGCAGACCAAGAAAAGATGGGTATTGCCCTTCAAAAACTTGCTGAAGAAGATCCAACATTTAGAATGCATACTGATCCTGAAACTGGTCAAACTACTATCTCTGGTATGGGTGAGTTACACCTTGATATTATCGTAGATAGAATGAGAAGAGAATTTAATGTTGAAGCTACTGTTGGTGCTCCAATGGTTGCTTATAGAGAAACTATTACACAAACTGGTGAGTGTGAAGGTAAACATATTAAACAATCTGGTGGACGTGGACAATATGGACATGTTTGGATTAGATTTGAACCAAATCCTGAGAAAGGTTATGAATTTGTTGATAACATTGTTGGTGGTGTTGTTCCTCGTGAATACATCTCAGTTATTGATAAAGGATTACAAGATGCTATGCAAACTGGTATTCTAGCAGGATACCCTATGGTAGATGTTAAGGCTACATTATTTGATGGATCTTACCATGATGTAGACTCATCTGAAATGGCGTTTAAGATTGCAGCATCACTTGCTTTAAAAGAAGCTAAAAACAAATGTAAACCTGTACTACTTGAACCAATAATGAAAGTAGTAGTTACTGCTCCAGATGAATATACTGGTGCTGTAATTGGTGACTTAACTGCAAGACGTGGTAAACCACAAGGACAAGAATCAAGAGGAAATGCTATTGCATTTACTGCGATGGTACCACTTGCTGAAATGTTTGGTTATGCTACTAGTTTAAGAAGTTCTACTCAAGGTAGAGGTAACTATGTAATGGAACTTGACCATTATGAAGAAGTTCCAAAATCAATTGCTGATGAAATCATCAAAAAAAATGGTGGAAATTAGTAAAAACACTTGAAAAAATACAATAATATGATAAAATATATATTGTAATATTAAAGAAAGAGAGGAAATTAAAATGGCAAAAGCTAAATTTGATCGTTCAAAACCACACGTTAACATTGGTACAATTGGCCACGTTGACCATGGTAAAACAACATTAACTGCCGCTATTACAAAAGTTTTAGCAGCTAAAGGTGGAGCTGAATTTATGGATTATGCAAATATCGATAAAGCTCCAGAAGAAAGAGAAAGAGGTATTACAATCAACACTGCACACGTTGAATACCAAACTGATAAGAGACACTATGCTCACGTTGACTGTCCAGGACACGCAGACTATGTTAAAAACATGATTACTGGTGCTGCTCAAATGGATGGAGCAATCCTAGTTATTGCTGCAACTGATGGTCCTATGGCTCAAACAAGAGAGCACATCTTACTTGCTAGACAAGTTGGTGTACCTAGAATGGTTGTATTCTTAAATAAATGTGATATGGTTGATGATGAAGAGTTATTAGACCTAGTTGAAATGGAAGTAAGAGAATTACTTACTGAATATGGATTTGATGGAGACAATACTCCAATCATTAGAGGTTCTGCTCTTAAAGCTCTTGAAGGAGATCCTAAGTATGTTAAGGCTATTGAAGACTTAATGGATGCTGTTGATGAATGGATTCCAACTCCTGAAAGAGATAATGACAAACCATTCTTAATGTCAATTGAAGACGTATTTACTATTACTGGTAGAGGAACAGTTGTTACTGGTAGAGTTGAAAGAGGACAATTAAAACTTAATGATGAAGTTGAAATCGTTGGTTTAAAAGATACTAAGAAAACAGTAGTTACTGGTATTGAAATGTTTAGAAAACAACTTGACTATGCTGAAGCTGGAGATAATGCTGGTGTATTATTAAGAGGAATCGACAGAAGTGAAGTTGAAAGAGGACAAGTTCTTGCTAAACCTGGAACAGTTCATCCACATAAAAAATTCAAAGCACAAGTTTATGTACTTTCTAAAGAAGAAGGTGGAAGACATACTCCATTCTTTACAAACTACAGACCTCAATTCTATTTCAGAACTACTGACGTTACTGGTGTAGTTACATTACCAGAAGGAACTGAAATGGTTATGCCTGGTGACAATGTTACTATGACAGTTGAATTAATTGCTCCAATCGCAGTTGAAAATGGTACTAAATTCTCTATTAGAGAAGGTGGACACACTGTTGGTGCTGGATCAGTTACTGAAATTATTGAATAATTAAATTAAAGATACTCGTTTGAGTGTCTTTTTTCTTGCCATTTCAACCATAAACAAGTTTATGTTTTCCATGGTATGAACAAGCCTTGTTGTCTTGTTCATAACGATAATATTTTAACTCTTTTAGTTATTCACCCCGAATATGATAGGTCTACTGAGACTCCAATATAGACTAAGAATTAGGCTTGATTGGACATGAAAATACCTTGGATTTTCATGAAAGGTGAAAAAAATATTGACAAGTAAATAAAATTGACATATAATAAGTTTAGTTAAAACAAAGGAAAGAGACGGTATAGTAAAATAGTTGTAGAGAGCTAATGGTTGGTGAAAATTAGTATGATGGTTACTATATAGATCACTCTTGATGTGTTTTTCTGAATATTTTAGGAAAAACCGGAAGTAGATTCCGTTATCAAAAAGAGAGCACTTAAGTGAAGTAAGGTGGTACCGCGGTTGTTCGTCCTTATAAGCTAGTGCTTTTTTGTTTTATAAAATAGAAAGAAGGAAAGAAAGATGAATTATAAAGAGACATTGTTAATGCCAGAGACAAGTTTTCAAATGCGTGGAAACTTACCAGAAAATGAAAAATTACAAAGAGAAAAATGGGAGGAAATGGACTTATATAATAAAGTAAGAGAAAAGAATAAAGGTAAAACACCATTTATCTTACATGATGGTCCTCCATATGCTAATGGTAATATTCATATAGGTCATGCTATGAATAAGATTTTAAAAGATTTTGTTAATAGATATAAGATGATGAGTGGATATGATATGATTTATATTCCTGGTTGGGATACACATGGTCTTCCTATTGAACAAGCTGTTACTAATAGTGGAATAGATAGAAAGAGTATGGGTAAAGCTGATTTTAGAGCTTTATGTGAAAAGTATGCTTATGAACAAATAGAAAAACAAATGAGTGGTTTTAAAGAACTTAATGTTTTAGCGGATTGGGCTCATCCTTATATTACTTTACAAAAAGAAATGGAAGCTAGACAAATAGAAGTATTTGCTGAAATGGCTAAGAAAGGATTAATCTTTAAGGGATTAAAACCAGTATACTGGAGTCCATCTTCAGAGTCCGCTCTTGCTGAGGCGGAAATTGAATATCATGATCGTAAAGATCCTTCTATCTTTGTTGCTTTTCCAGTAGTTGAAGGTAATGATAAAGTAAAAGAAGGAGATAATCTAGTAATATGGACTACTACTCCTTGGACACTTCCTTGTAATACTGGTATTGCTATTAGTGATAAATTTGATTATGCTAAAGTATTAGTAGGAGATAAATACTATATTGTAGCAAATGAATTACTTGATTCATTAGCAAAAGAATTTAATTGGGAAAACTACGAAGTAGTAGATGTTTTCTCCGGTAGTGAATTTAAAGGCGTTAAATATAAACATGTATTTATGGATAGAATTGCTCCAGTAGTAGATGGTTTCCATGTTACATTAGATGCTGGTACTGGTCTAGTACATATTGCTCCGATGTATGGTGCTGATGACTTTATTATTGGTAAAGAATATGGCTTAGAAATGGTAAATGGTATCGATGATCAAGGTGTATTAAATGAATTATCTGGTCCATTTAATGGTTTATTCTTTGAAGATGCTAATAAAGCGGTTACTGTTAAGTTAGAAGAACTAGGCGTACTTTTAAAATTAAAGTTTATTACTCACTCATATCCACATGACTGGAGAACTAAGAAACCTATTATCTTTAGAGCTACTAAACAATGGTTCTGTAGTATTGATAAGATTAGAGATGAATTACTTAATGAACTTGAAAATAATGTTAAATTCCATACTGAATGGGGTAAAAAGAGATTATATAACATGATTCATGATAGAGGAGACTGGTGTATTTCTAGACAAAGAGTATGGGGAGTACCAATTCCTATCTTCTATAACGAAGATGGTAGTGAAATTGTCGACTATGATGTCATGATGCATGTCGCAGACCTATTTAGAAAATATGGTTCAAATATCTGGTTTGAGAAAGAAGCTAAAGACCTTCTACCAGAAGGATATACAAATCCTGCTAGTCCAAATGGTAACTTTACTAAAGAAGAAGATATCATGGATGTATGGTTTGATTCAGGTTCTACTTGGAATGGTGTATTAATAGAACAAGGATTACCATATCCATCAGATATGTATCTAGAAGGATCAGACCAATATCGTGGATGGTTCAATAGTTCATTAATCTGCGGAGTAGCAGTAACAGGTAAAGCACCATATAAAGAATTAGTATCTCATGGCTTTACTTTAGATGGTAATGGAAATAAAATGAGTAAGAGTCTTGGTAATGTAATAGTACCAGCAGATATGGTAAGATTACATGGATCAGATATCTTAAGATTATGGGTTGCTTCAACTGATTATACTGAAGATGTAAGAATTAGTGATGATTTAATTAAACAAGTAAAAGAAAGTTATCGTAAGATTAGAAATACTTATAAGTTTATGTTAGGAAACTTAAAAGACTTTAATTATACTAAAGATAGTGTTAAATACGAAGATATGCCATACTATGATAAATATATGATGAATGAATTAAATAAATTTACTAAGAATGTTCTAGAAGAATATAATAATTATAACTTCCAAAACGTATATAAATTAGTTAATAACTTTGTATCATTCACATTATCAAACTTCTATCTAGACTTTACTAAAGATATTCTATATATCGAAAAAGCAGATTCCCTAGTAAGAAGAAGTGTACAAACAGTACTATATAACATTCTAAATAATGAAGTTAAATTACTTGCTCCTATTCTTCCATATACTAGTGAAGAAGTATATAGTTTACTTCCACATACTGAAGAATCAGTACATCTAACAGATATGCCAGAAGTAGTAACATACTCTGATAGTACTGAAGTAGAAGAATTATTTAACTTATTCTTTGAACTAAAAGATAAAGTAAATAAAAAACTAGAAGAAGCAAGAAATGAAAAACTAATAGGATCTGCTCTAGAAGCCGTAGTTAAGATTAAATTAGATCCAAAATATAATGAAGTAAAAGAAAAATTAGGTTCTTACTTACATCAATTATTTATTGTATCTAAAGTAGAATATACTACCGATGGAGAAGAAGTAGTAGTAGAAAAGAGTACTGGTGAAAAATGTAATAGATGCTGGAACTATGTTGATCACTTAAATGGTGATATCTGCGATAGATGTCATAATATTATAAATAGTTAATAGAATATATATAAGCAGTATCAAAAATGATACTGCTTTTTTCGGGAGGAAACATGATAAATGAATATAATTATGAAGTACTTAGTAGAGAAGAATTAGAAAGAAATTTTAAGTTAATGAAAGATAATAATATAGAGGTAAGAGAAACAATAATATTACATAATATTAAATTAGTCTTCTATAGATATTATAAAAGATTTAGTAATACTAATATGAATATGGAAGATATTGTTGCATATGGTATGATTGGACTTATAAAGGCAGTGGATACTTTTAGACTAGATAAAAAATGTACTTTTACTACATATGCTAGTAAATGTATTGATAATGAGATACTTATGTATATTAGAAGAGAATCTTATAGATATGTTTATTTAGATGATACAATAGGAGAAGATGATCTCACTTTTAATGATTTAATTATTGATCCTTCGATAGATATAGAAGGGGATTATATGGATAAGGAAGAAATAAAAGGTATAAATGATGTAATTAATTTATTAAATAGTAAAGATAAATGTTTATTTAATTTGTATTTTAGAGATGGTTATTCACAAATAGAAATATCGAATATATTAGGGGTATCACAATCTTATATATCAAGAAGAATTAAATTGTTAGTGGATAAATTAGAAAAATTATTATATCAAAAAGGTATAATAGTTAAATCTAAAGTTAAAACTAAATCTATTGGATATAATAAAAAAATTGTTGTGTAAAATTTATGTAAAGACTATTGCATTTATAATTAATATGTTATATTCTTATATCATAAGGGAGTGTGATAATAGTGATTTATCCATCAATTGATAAAATTTTAAATATTGTTGATTCTAAATATGCTTTAGTATACGTTGTATCAGATAGGGCAAAACAAATGACAAAGACTGGCTACTACCAAAAGCCTATAAAAGAATATAAATGTAAGAAAAATATTGGTAGAGCTCTAGAAGAAGTATATGATGGATTAATTCATATTGAGAAACATTAAGTTTCTCAATTTTTTTCTTGAAAAAGAAGTGAAATTAATGTATACTAGATATAGAATGTGAGTGATTTATATGTATATTTTATTAGAGGCTTGTCAACATCCTGGGGTATTGAGAGTTATATATTTTGCATCTCTTATTTTAGATATAGTCTTTACAGTTCTTCCAATAGGACTTATAGTAATGTTACTTATTGATTTTAGTAAGGCAGTAATAGTTAGTGATGAGAAGACCGTTAAGGGAACTAAAATAGTTATACAAAGAATAATTAATGCCATGATTGTATTTTGTATACCATGGATAGTTAGTGTATTTATGTCTTTACTTAATGGTGCTGGATTAGGTGAAGGTTATACTGAATGTTTAGAGAATGCTAGAAGTGGTAATCTTGATTATTATGATAAACTTCTTGAGGCAGAGGAAAATAATAAAGGAAATGTTAGTAAAAATGATAATACTCCTAATACACCGACTTCTAGTGCTGCGGATAGATTAATACAAGTAGCAGCAAAAGAGATTGGTAATAATAATAATAATGGTACTTATGGTAATTCTACTGATGAATGGTGTCAACAGTTTACTAGATGGGCATTAAAAAAAGTAAATTTACCCGCTAATGCAACTATCTTTAGTTATTTGCAACTTAATACTGATAGTAATATTAGTGGTGATGGTGCTAGTGCAATGTGGCCAGCATTTAGATCAAGTAAAAATAAAACCTTTAAATTTAATAACTCCAAGGCTTATGGTGGAAGTTATACTCCTAAAAAAGGAGATATTATATGGTATCAGTGGTCTGATGGTGATTGTAGAAGTGAGTATGGTAAATGGAATGGAATGCAATGTGCCGATCACGTTGGTATAGTTGAATACGTTGAAGGTGGTAGTGTTCATACTATTGAAGGAAATACTAGTAGCAAAGATTATCCTAACCAAAGGGTTGTTGCTAGAAAAGAAAAAGAATTAGACAGCGATGAAATTGTAGCTTATGGTGCATGGTATTAAGAGGGGTGATATAAATGAAAAAAAGAATAATAGTGTTACTATTTGGGGTGCTTCTTTTAACTGGATGTACTGCTGATTATAATTTGGAAATAGATAATAATTTATTAAAAGAAGAGATTACTGGTATGGTATCTAAGAACGAATTAAATGAAAATAATTCTGAGGCTCCTAATACGGTAAGTAGCTTAATTAATGAAGAACAATATCCTTTTGCTAATAGTACTGAAATATATGATAAAAAATTAAATGAAGATGGTAATAATATTAATTATAAATATAGTTTTAATTATGATATGACTAACTTTGATAAGTCTTCATTAATTAATACATGCTTTGAAAATCATGAGATAGTTGATTTAGGTAATTATTATAGTATAAAGTTAAGTGGAGAATTTTATTGTTTATATGCTAAAAATATTAATGTTAATGTTACTAGTAATTTGAATGTTATATCTAATAATGCTAAAAAGGTAAAAGATAATACTTATACTTGGGTTATTAATAAAGATACTACGAATATTGAATTTGTGGTAGATAAGACTAAACCTTTTACTAAGAATAATAAGAAAGGTAGTAGTACTTTTAGAATTATATCTTTTGTTATCTTGATGGTATTATCTGGAATAACTTATTTGTTATATAAAAAGAAAAGTAATAACGAAATTTAAGTTATTACTTTTTGTTATTTATTTCTTTTTCTTACATATATATTATTGTAGAAGAAAGGAATGATAAAATAGTTATGGAAACAATTAAAGTTTCATCAAAGTCGGAGCCTAATAAAGTAGCAGGAGCTCTTGCTAATGTATTTAGAGAAAAAGGAGTAGTAGAAGTGCAATCAATAGGAGCAGGAGCTCTTAATCAGGCTATAAAGGGAGTGGCTATAGCAAGGGGCTTTGTGGCTCCATCAGGAAAGAATTTAGTATGTACTCCAGCCTTTATTGATATTAATATTGATGGTGAAGAAAGAACCGCTATTAAGTTAATCGTAGAAGCTAAATAGCTTCTTTTAATTTTTCTTTAGTTACTTTTGACATAGAATGAGTAAACCTACTTTTTTTAGTATTATATATTTTAAAAAAAATTATAAATATATTTGGATTTTTATAATTATTATAGTATAATAAACTAAAGGAGGAATAATATATGTCTAAAATTGACAAAAATAAGAAAAAAATTATTGCTATTATATCTGGTATTATATTAATTGCTATAATTGTTTTCTTACTATGGTTTTTCAATCGAAAGTTTGATGTCACTTTTGATTTGAATAATGGTACCAAAGAAGAAATCATTAAAGTTAAATATCACCAAACCATTAACGAAAAAGATATCAAAGATCAAAAAGACTTAGGAGAATCGTTTATTGCCTGGTATGAAGTAGTTGGTATTAAAGGAAAAGAAGATGTGTTAGCAGATAAACCATTTGATTTTAATACTAAAATTAATAAGGCTATCAAACTAAAAGCTCTTTACGAAGGAAAAGTTGAAACAATTACTATTACTTTTGACTCTAAAGGTGGTAGTGCTGTCGATCCCATTACTATTAATAAAGGTACTGAACTTATCCTTCCAAAAGATCCAACATATGCTGGTTATACTTTTAAAGGATGGTATGATATAAATGAAACTCTAATACATAATAATGCTCTTCTAGAAGAAGATACTACTCTATATGCTAAGTGGGAGAAAATATCTGAGACTAAACCTGAAACTAAAAAAGAGGAAAAAATATCTTTATCCTTAAGCCGAGATACTCTTCATGTTAATGGTATTAAAACCGCTACTGCTGCCGCTACAGTAGAAAACTCTAGTGGAAAAGTTACTTATTCATTAAGTGATACAAACTGTATGACTATTAATGAAAATACCGGTGCTATTAGTGTTTCTTCTAATCCTAAAAATTGTTCTAATGGCGCTACCATTACAGTAACTGCCAAAACACCTAGTGGAAAGAGTGCAACAGCTACCATTTATTATGAAAAAGATTTAGTCTTAACTCATGACGGCAAAACTTATACCCAAGATGATAAAACCAGTGGTAAATCTTCAACCTTCACTGTTAATGCTAATCAAAATGTTAGTTGGAATATCGATGCTGCTGTAAAGCCATCATATCGTTACACTTATAACGATTACAAAAATAAAACAGCTACATCTGTAACTGGTGGATATACCATTGATAGTATCGTAGAATCAACTGGTGCTATTAGCAAAATAACCACTGATGTCAAAGTAACCGCTACTACTAAAGCTGAACAAAAAATATCTTTAATAATAAAACAGTATGTAGCATAAAAATTACTAATTTTATAGTTAATATAATAGCTAGTATCTTTATTACTATGTATTATATATGTCATTAGTTATGAAATTTATCAAATGTTTACTTCTGGTAGATCATTTCAAATAAAAGATGTCATAATTGATAGTATGGGTTCAATTACTGGTATATATATATTTAAATTACAAAGGAAAAGAAAATAATGGTTCAATAAATTCTGGTGTGAAGTTGAACTGAAAAAACTATAAAATATAGTGTGATGTTGGGCTGTCAGGAAATTAAATAATTAATTTCTTGACAGTTCTTTTTTGCTTTGAAGATGGGAATGTTTTCTTTTTTAAATTGTGTGAGGTTCATACTAATCAAGCTAAGAATGGAAATAAAAAAGCAGTTCTTCATTATCAATTGAAAATTGATAAAGACAAAAGGTATAATTTATCTTTGTCTCAATTATCTCTTCTTTTTAAGAGTAACAAGCAGATTTGTGGCTCCATCAGGTAAAAATTGGCTTGCACACCAGTATTTATTGATATTAATATTGATGGTGAAGAAAAAAACGCTATTAAATTGATAGTGGAAGCAAAATAAATTGTTATTAAAAAGATAAATAAGACTTAACAAGGAAGACTATTTGGCTTCCTTGTTCCTCTTAAGACTTCCGGCTTAAGAGGCAATAAAAAAACTAATTCATTTCTGAATTAGTGATATACAATATTGGTAGCGAGAGGGGGATTCGAACCCTCGACCCTTCGGGTATGAACCGAATGCTCTAGCCAACTGAGCTATCTCGCCATCAAATGTAATACAATTATATTACATTTTTTTGATTTTGTCTAGTACTTTTTGATTATTTATATAATTCTTTTTTAAATAAGTCTAAATTATTATTCATAATAGTTATATAATCTTCATTTGAATCAGTTATTCCACCATCAGTAGATTCCATTGTGTTAATAGTTATAAGATCAACACCATAATTATCAATTAGGTTCTTACATGTTGGATTTGTTTTATTAGAAGAAGAAAATATATATTTTATTTCTCCATTTCTAATTAGTTTTTTTACTTCTGCTACTATATTTTCATTTAAATTATCATCTTCTTCTAGAGAGATAACTTTTAAATTGTACTTTTCTAAATATTTAAACATATCATTATCTACTACAATAGTTTTATATGGGGCAAGACTTATAGCTTCTTTTATATTAGCATCTAATCTTGATAAATTATATTTTAGTTCATTATATTTATTTTCTATACCAGTACCTTCATCATTAGATATTAGATAGGGGTTAGTTACATATTCTAATAGTCCATTTTTTGTATTCTGAGCCATCATTAAGTAGTTATAAGGGTTAAGCCATAATTCTGCTATATTATTATCATATGTCATACCCATGGATACATCTATTACTTTTAAATTCTTATTATAATTAATCATTTTAACAGCAAAATCTCTATCTTTATCTAGACTATTAAAAACAAATAAATCAGTATAAGAATATTCTTTTAATTTTTTATCAGATAATTCAAAATCTTTTGAATTGATACCAGATGGATATATACTATTTACAGTACTATGACTTCCATATAGACTTGTAATTAAGTATTTAATAGGATAGTTGGTTGTATATATATTAATATCTTCCATACTATCTTTACTAAAACTACATCCAGTTAGGATGAATACTCCAAGTAATAATATTATAAATTTAATTTTTTTCATTTGATTGATTCCTTCTTTCATTCTTCTTACTATATTAATATTACTATATTTTTATTTTTTTGTAAATAATATTGATAAAAATTTTTATATATTGTATAATTAAATATGTAATAGGAGAATATTTATGAGAGAAATAATAAGAAATAATAGTAAGTTTATAATAGTAATGTTAATAGTTATTATATTAGGAATAGTTGGAGTAACTGTCGCTATTAAAATTGGTAATTTTAATCCTATTGGTTTAAATGTAGGGACTGCTACTATAGAGGCGAATATTACATATGATAGTACTGTAAATGAAGGTGCTGTTACTAGTATTGGTAAACTATATCCAATAGCAGATTCTAAGGTTACAGGGATAGATGTTTCTAATGATAATGTTATTAAGGTTAAATTTATGGTAACTGGAAAGAGTACTAATCCTGCTAATACTATATATGATGTGGCTCTTAGAAATATAAAAATGGAGTCTGAATTAAAAACTACTGATGTTAAATGGAGATTATATAAAAATGGTATTTTATTATCTAGTGGTAATTTTTCACCTAATTTTGATACTATGTCTAATAGTAGAATGGTTCTTACTGATACACAACAAGATTTAACTACTTCTACTGATACTTATGTATTCTTATTTTGGATTAGTGAATCTTGTACTGGAGATATTAAGACTTGTACTAGTAGTAATAATCAAAATAGATATATTAACAAGTCTTTTAGTGCTAAGATAAAGATTGAAGCTAGTACTAAAAGTAAAAAGGCTTTAACAAGAACAGTTGCAGCAGTAGGAGATGTAAATGCTGATGGAACAATAGATAGTAATGATCTTACTTTGTTATCTAGACATATAGCTATGCATACACCTTTAACCGAACAACAAACTATAAATGCTGATATTAATAATGATGGTGCAGTTGATATCAATGATAAAAATATTCTTGAAAGTTATTTAAATGGTACTAAAGTGTGTAACTTTCCATATGAATTTTGTTATTAGATAAAAAGAAATCATAATTAAATGGTTTCTTTTTATCTTGTTATATGATATTATTTATTGTATAATATTAGAGAAAGAAGGAATATTATGAAGACAGATGATTTTGATTATTATTTACCTGAAGAACTTATTGCTCAAGTACCATTAGAACATAGAGAAGAATCTAGATTATTAGTACTTGATAAGAATAATGGTAATATGATTGATGATAAATTTTATGATATAGTTAATTATTTGAATAAGGGGGATGTTTTAGTACTTAACGATACTAAGGTTATGCCTGCGAGATTGATTGGAGAGAAAGAGGAGACGGGAGCAGTTATTGAAGTATTGCTTCTTAAGAATATTAATGAAGATAACTGGGAATGTTTAGTTAAACCCGCTAAAAGGGTTAAGGAAGGTACTATTATTTCTTTTGGTAATGGTAAACTTAAGGCTAAATGTACTAAGATTGGAGAAGATGGTATTAGAGAATTTACTTTTATATATGATGGTATTTTTTATGAAATATTAGATGAACTTGGCACTATGCCACTACCTCCATATATTAAAGTTAAATTAGATGATAAAGATAGATATCAGACAGTATATGCTAAAAATATTGGTAGTGCTGCTGCTCCTACGGCAGGACTTCACTTTACTAAGGAATTATTAAAAGAGATAGAAAATAAAGGCATTACTATTTGTTATATTACTTTACATGTAGGACTAGGTACTTTTAGACCAGTAGCAGTAGAAGATGTTACTAAGCATAAAATGCATAGTGAATTTTATAGTATGACTAAAGAAGTAGCGGATACTCTAAATAAGGCTAAATTAGAAGGAAGAAATATAATTGCAGTAGGTACTACTACTACTAGGACATTAGAAACAATTATGAATAAATATGATACATTTAAAGAGTGTTCTGGATGGACGGATATCTTTATTTACCCTGGATATGAATTTAAGGGTATAGATGGACTTATTACTAATTTTCATTTACCTAAATCTACCTTAGTAATGTTAGTGTCAGCCTTTGCTAGTAAAGAAATAATATTAAATGCTTATAAACATGCAGTCGAAGAGAAATATCGTTTCTTCTCATTCGGAGATGCTATGTTTATCCATAAATAATTTAAGAAAACTATTTACAAACTACTAAAATTATTATATAATTTAGTAGTAATGCCAGCCTGGCGGAATGGTAGACGCGGTAGACTCAAAATCTACTACTAGTGATAGTGTGAGGGTTCAAGTCCCTTGGCTGGTACCAAAAGAATATAAAGAACTACTTGTGTGGTTCTTTTAATTATGGTATAATAGTTGTTACCAATCGAGAGGAGGAATGTTTGGTATGAGAAAGATAGATGAATTTAATTTTTTTAGAGAGTTATTTTTTGCTCTTAAGAGAGACGGAGTAGAAGAATATAATATTATGGAATTAGGTGAGCAATTATATCCTTATTTTGCATTTGGTGATTATGGTAAGATGTTTAAAGTTAAAACTAATGATTTGTTTAAAAGAGTTGATGTGAGTAGTATATCTGAAATATTTATAGATAGTACTAGAGAACTTAGACTTAATAATAATGGAATGTATAGGCTTTGCCCTATGATGGTAGAAAAGTCTCCGATTAAGGAAGAACAAGCTATTATTATTCAGAATTTAGCAGATGCATTGGTTAAGTTTAAAACATTAGAGCAGAAATATAATGTAAAGTTTAGTGGATGCACTCCTAATTTAGTATATTCTTTAATAGGAGGAACGGGTAAATATATGGATATTAGTCAAATGTTAGTAACTGATACTGATAAAATTAAAACAACAGTAGATAAAATTAATCCATATGTGTTATATGATTCTCCAGTTGATGGTTCTCTTTGTAGATTAGAAAAGGGTGTTACTAGAAGAATAAAGTTATTAGAGGATGTTAATTATGTAATAGTACACAGCATGACTAAACTACATAAAGATGAATATGTTACTACTAAAATATATACAGGATGTGAAGATAAAGAATCTTTGGATAAGATAGTGACTATTGGAGAAGAAACGAAAAAAGATTTTGTAGAAGATATCAATGAATATCATTATACTAAACCAAAAATTTTAACTAAGAAATTAAAATAAGATATATGTACGATAGAGAAAAAGTTAACTACTAGTTTTTTCTCTTTTTAATTGCTTTATTTATAAGGAATTATATTTAAAATACACGAACAGTTAACTTGTATATTAAAATTATAAAATCAAAGAAAATTAAATAAATAAGAAACAACGTATTTTACAAAATAAGAAAAAATAAAAAAATAATTTATAAATAAAATTAATAAAAATACATATAAAGCCTTTAAATATAAGTAATTATACAATATAAGATACAAAAATAATAATTTGATAAAAATATAAAAAATATAAAAAATACAAAAACAGAAAAAACGAAAAACCAAAAAAGCAGAAAAAATGTAAAAAATAAAAAATACGAACAAAAAGTATTGACAAAGATCTTTCTAGACTATATAATGGTATCTGTAAGGTAGGAGGAAGAAGTATGGTTGAAACTGAAGAAAAGTTAGAAACTATTGAAGTAGTTAAAAGAAACGGTAAGAAAGTAGAGTTCGATGGAACTAAAGTTGCTCTTGCTATTAAGAAAGGCTTTGATAGTATTTTAATTGAAGAAGATGAAAAAAAATATAGTGAGAAAGATATTCAAAAAGTATATCAAGCAGTTATTAAGAAGATAGCTAAAGAATATTTACCACTAGGAAAAATAAAAATAGAGGAAGTTCAAGACTTGATTGAAGACATGCTAAAAAAATATGATTATATTGATGTATATGAATCATTTTCAGAATATCGTCAAAGAAGAGCAGCAGCTCGTATAGCTTTTAGAGATGATAAAATTCAAGCTAAGCTGCAGAAGAGTATTGAAGGACTTGGACTTAAGTCTGCAAATGAAGAAGATAGTAAAAGAGAGAATGCCAATATTGATGGTAATTCTGCAATGGGTACTATGTTACAATTTGGTAGTACTATATCAAGAGTATTTACTGAGACATACTTAATGAAAAAGAAATTTGCCGAAGCTCATGATAATGGTGATATTCATATTCATGATATGGATTTTGAAGCCATGGGTACTACTACTTGTATGCAAATAGATTTGAATAAATTATTTAAAGGTGGTTTTTCTACTGGACATGGACATCTTAGAGAACCTAAAGATATTATGAGTTATTCAGCACTAGCAGCAATAGCTATCCAATCTAATCAAAATGATCAACACGGAGGACAATCTATACCAGCATTTGACTATTATTTAGCACCTGGTGTACTTAAAACATTTAAAAAGATGTTTAAACAAGCAGTATATGAATTATTAGATTTTACTGATTTTATTAGTTTTATAAATATGGATAGAGTAGAGAAAGAAATTGATAAGTTATCTAGTATTGATTTAGATATTACTATATTTGAACCTATTTATAAAGAGAGTACTGAAGTAAAGAGAATATTTGAAAAAGCATATGAAACAGCTTATAAGAAAACAGATAGACAAACATATCAAGCTATGGAAGCATTTGTACATAATCTAAATACTATGCATTCAAGAGCAGGTGCCCAAGTACCATTTTCTAGTATTAATTTTGGTACTGATACATCACCTGAAGGTAGAATGGTTATTAAGAATTTCTTATTATCTGTTGATGCGGGACTTGGTAAGAATGAAACTCCAATATTCCCAATATCAATATTTAAAGTTAAGAAAGGTGTAAACTATGATCCAGAAGATCCTAACTATGATTTATTTAAATTATCATGTAAGGTGTCTTCAAAGAGATTATTCCCTAACTTCTCATTTATGGATTCATCATTTAATAAACCTTATTTTAAAGGGGACTATAATACAGAAGTAGGATATATGGGATGTAGAACTAGAGTAATTGGTAATGTTGTAGATGAAGACAAAGCAGTTACTCCTGGTAGAGGTAATTTATCATTTACTTCGATTAACTTACCTAGACTTGGTATTAAGCATGGTATTGTAAGAAATGATGAGACTGATATGAAGGGCTTCTACGAAGAACTAGGAGAACTAATGGATTTAGTTAAAGATCAATTACTTGAAAGATTTGAAATTCAATGTAATAAGAGACTTTATAATTTTCCATTCTTATTAGGACAAGGAGTATGGATTGATTCAGATAAATTAAAACCTAATGATAGATTAAGAAAGATACTTAAACATGGTACTTTATCAATTGGTTTTATAGGACTTGCTGAATGTCTTAAAGCTTTAATTGGTAAACATCATGGTGAAAGTGAAGAGGCTCAAAAATTAGGACTTGAGATTATTGAATTTATGAGAAATAGATGTGATGAGTATGCTAAGGAATATAAGTTAAACTTTACTTTGCTTGCTACTCCAGCAGAAGGTTTATCTGGTAGATTTATTAATATAGATAAAGCTGTATATGGTAAGATTAAAGGTGTTACTGATAGAGAATACTATACTAATTCATTCCATGTACCAGTATATTATAATATATCAATAGTAAATAAAATTAAGAAGGAAGGTCCATATCATAAATATACTAATGCTGGTCATATTAGTTATATAGAATTAGATGGAGATACTACTAATAACTTAGAAGCATTTGAAAAGATAATTAGATTAATGTATGAAAATGATATGGGATATGCTGCAATTAACCATCCAGTAGATAGAGATCCAGTATGTGGTTATGTTGGTGTAATCGGAGACGTTTGTCCTGGATGTGGTAGAAAAGCATATGAAGGTGTTCCAATAGAAAGAGTAAATGACTATAAAAATAGTTGTAATTGTTAAATAAAGAAAAGAGGTAATTAAAATGAAAGAAGAAACTAAAGAAAAATTAGTAGGTGAGGGTGTAGGTTTTGAAAGAATTAGAAGAATTACTGGATATCTAGTAGGTACTGTAGACAGATTTAATAATGGTAAAAGAGCAGAAGAAAGAGATAGAGTAAAACACGGTACTGAAGGATTACTATCTAATAAATAATGAAGATTAGACTTGCTAGTCCTGTTCTTATGTCTGATAGTATAGTAGATGGTGAAGGTATAAGAGCAGTACTATGGACACAAGGGTGCTTGCATAAGTGCCCTGGATGTCAAAATCCTCAGACGCATTCTTTTGATGATGGTTTTCTAATTGATATCGAAGAAGTTAAAGAACAAATTGATGCATTAGAAGGACAAGATGGTATTACTTTTTCTGGAGGAGATCCTTTCTATCAAGTAGAAGAATGTATAGAGATTGCTAAATATATTAAAAGCAAAAAGATGAATATATGGTGTTATACTGGTTTTACTTATGAAACACTTATTAAACTAGCTAAAGATAATCCTAAAATAATTGAATTTTTAAAACTTATCGATGTTTTAGTAGATGGTCCATTTATTTTAGAAAAAAAGAGTTTAGATTGTGTTTTTAGAGGTTCTACTAATCAAAGAATTATTGATACTAAGTTAAGTCTTAAAAATAAAGAAGTTGTTTTAGTAGATAAATATTATACTGAAAAGAAAGTTAAAAATAAAAGAGATAGGATTTATATCTAATCTCTTTTTCTTTTGCCCACGCGGGCCTTAAATAAATTTAAGTTTTACGTGGTATAATAGAGCCTATATAATAGTCTCTATTATAAACAATTGTATGTATATATAAATTAAAATAAATAGTCATATTATATTGACTATTAAGTAAAATTATAGTACAATTATCTAGGTAACACCAATAAGGTGCGTCTCTCCAATTTCTTGATTATCTCAAAGGAGAGGAGTGATTCTATGATGAAAAGACCTTTATTAATACCCTTGGGGGTTTTGGAGGCTTGAGTAATGGAACTAGTCCTTGCATTTGCTTGGATTACTCTTATCACTATTATCTATATTGATAATATGATACACAGAAAATAAAAAAGATGGCACCCAGGGGGTGCCTTCATTTAAACAATGGAGAGAACACCTTCACACAAGGTGTTACCCATTTTTATTATGGATAAATTTCTCTTCCTGTATACATTTTATCAAATTTTAATAAAAATAGCAATACTTTTTCAAAATATATGTTCGTTTTTTAATAACATGTATATATTTTTTTATTTGGAATTATCTTAGTTAGAAAGTACTTCACTGTGAATATAATATCTTAATACTATTCATTCCTAGACTCTAGGCTAGGAATGACATTCTAAGATGTAAAGCTTAGAATGAATATAATAATAAATAGTTTACAAAATATATTAATATTGATATAATATACTAAAGTTTATAAATATAAAAGGAGGTAAATTATAAACTAGCGCCTGAACCATAATAAGGTTGACGAGGAGAGTAATTATCGAATATTCGGCGGATGTTACTCTGGGTTATATACTCATTAGATTATTATAAAAAACAAAATCAATATTGTATAACAAAATAATAATCACATATAAGAAAGAGGTAAAATATGTGTGGCATAGTAGGTTATGCAGGAAAAACAAATGTAATTAAAAATATAATGATAGGATTAAAATCCTTAGAATATAGAGGTTATGATTCATCAGGAATAGCCTATTTAGATAAAAATAATAATATCAAAATATATAAAAAAGAAGGTCAAATAAAAAACTTAGATCAAATATTAAATTATGAAGATGAAGCAAGTTTAGGAATATCCCATACCAGATGGGCTACTCATGGAGGAGTAACAGACAATAATGCTCATCCTCATAATCAAGGAAAAATAACATTAGTCCATAATGGTATTATAGAAAATTATGAAGAATTAAAAAAAGAATTAGAAAAAGAAGGTTATAACTTTAAATCTAGTACCGATAGTGAAGTAGCAGCAGCCCTAATAGATAAATTATATAAAGAAAATAAAGATATGTTAAAAATATTAGTTATATTAAAAGATAAACTAAAAGGAAGTTATGCTTTTAATATCATAAATAGTGATATACCTAATAAAATATATGGTATAAGAAAAGATGTACCCTTAATAGTGGGAGTATCTGATCATGGTAATATGTTTGCTAGTGATATACCCGCTATCTTACATGTAACAAATAAATATATTGTATTAAATAATAATGAAATTGTAGAATTAGAGCAAGATAATATTAAATATTATAACAGTGAAGGAAAAGAAATAACTAAAGAAGTAAAAGAGTATGCAGGAACAATTGATAGTATAAGTAAAAATGGTTATGATCACTTTATGTTAAAAGAAATAAATGAAGAATCAGAAGTAGTAAAGAATATACTTAATTTATATACAAAGAATAATAAAATTAAAGATATCTATAATATTAAAAAATATAAAAATATTGATATAGTAGCTTGTGGTTCAGCATCTTTTGCAGGACAAATAGGTAAGTACTATATAGAAAGGTATGCTAATATTAAAACGGAAGTCTATTATGCATCAGAATATAGATATCAAAAGAATTTCTTTACTAAAGATACACTAGTAATACTAATATCTCAATCAGGAGAGACAGCAGATACATTAGCGGCTCTAAAACTAGCTAAAGAAAACGGTATTGATACACTGGCTATTGTCAATAGAAGAGATTCATCAATAGCAAGAGAAGCAGATAGTGTTATATATACAGAAGCAGGTATAGAAGTAGCAGTAGCTACAACTAAAGCATATCTAGCTCAAGTATTAATTCTTCTTTTATTAGCATTTAAAGATAATAATAAAGAAACAAAGTTACTTGAAGATCTTAAGTTGTTACCTAATTTAATTACTAAATATATAAATGAATACAATTATAGTAATATAGCAAATATCCTTAAAGATAAAGAACATATCTTCTATTTAGGAAGAGGTATTGATTACTATTTAAGTATGGAAGGTAGTCTAAAATTAAAAGAAATATCTTATATCCATAGTGAAGCCTTTCAAGCTGGAGAACTAAAACATGGTAGTATATCACTAATAGATAAAGATTTTGGAGTAGTATCAGTAGTTACTGATAAGACAATTAGTGATAAAACAATTAGTAATTTAAAAGAAGTAGCTGCTCGTGGAGCTAAGATTATTGCTATTACTAATATTAAAGATAATAATTTTGCTGATTATACAATATTAGTAGATGATTATGATGAAATATTAAATCCATTATTAGTAATAGTACCAATGCAAATGCTTGCTTATAATGTAGCAAAGTTAAAGAATTGTGATATTGATAAACCAAGAAATCTTGCTAAGTCTGTTACTGTTGAATAAAAGAAAGCTTATGGCTTTCTTTTATTATATAGTAAGTTTTTTACTTTTTTATAATCTTTGCCGGCTTCATCCCACATCCCTTTATTATCAAAATAATTGTATCATACAATTTAATATATGTAAAAGAATTTATAAATATTAATAGAATTTATATTAACTATTATTTAAATATGCATAAATTATTATAGAGAGAGGAATGGTTATGAAGAAATATAAAATATGTGTATATGCTATATGTAAGAATGAAGAGAAATATGTTGATACTTGGTATAATAGTGTTAAAGAAGCTGATAAGATATTTGTATTAGATACTGGTAGTAGTGATAATACTTATAATTTATTAAAGGATAAGGATAAGGTTATAATAAAAAGGGAGGTAATATCACCATGGCGTTTTGATACTGCTAGAAACAGGTCTTTAGATATGGTTGATAAAGATACGGATATATGTGTTTGTATAGATTTAGACGAGGTGTTATTACCAGGATGGAGAAGACTACTTGAAGAAGCCTGGAAGGAAGATACTACTAGAGCATTATATACTTATAATTGGCGTCTAGAGAATGAGATACCATTAGTAAGTTTTTATTTAGATAAAATTCATAGTCGTAATGGTTATAGATGGACTCATCCAGTTCATGAAGTGCTTACTCCTGATATAGAAGAAAAAAAGATAATAATAAAAGATATAATATTAAATCATTATCCCGATCCAGAAAAGAGTAGAAGTAATTATTTACCATTACTAGAAATGTTTGTTAATGAGGATCCGGAAGATGATCGAAATATGCATTATTTGGGTAGAGAGTATATGTATTATAAAAGATATAATGCCGCGATTGATACTCTTATTAGACATTTAAATTTAAAGAGTGCTACTTGGAAGGATGAGAGAGCAGCTTCAATGCGCTTTATTGGTAGATGTTATAGTTATTTAGAAAGATATGATGAAGCTATTCTTTGGTATAAAAAGGCTATTAAAGAAGCACCATATTTAAGAGATGCTTATGTAGAATTGGCTCTTTTATATTATAATTTAAATGATTATAATAAGGTTATATATTATACTAATAAGGCCCTTAATATTAAAGATAAGAATATGACTTATATAAATGAGATATTTAGTTGGGATAGTACTATTTATGATATTAGAAGTATAGCCTTCTATTACATGGGTAAATATAAAGCATCTTTAAAAAATATTAATATTGCTATTACTATGAATGATGATGATGAAAGACTATTAAATAATAAAAAAATAATAGAGAGAAATATTTAAAATTCTCTCTATACTAATTTACTTTTAAAAATATTCATAGTATAATTATAAGAGATGTAAAAAGAGGTGTAGTATGGCAAGTAAAAGAAAGAGAAAAAGAAAATTAAAACCATTTACTAAGGTATTATTGGTATTAATACCATGCTTTGCAATAGTTGGAATAGTATATGGTATAGATAGTAATAGAGTAAATGATAATAAAACTACCGATGTTAAATTAGATATTAAAACTAATGATAATGTTGTTAATGATAGTAATGAAGTTACTGGTAATACTACTGATGATAATGGTAGTGTAGACGAAGTAGAAGTAAATCCTGATGATATTTATGGTATATTAGAAAATATTGCTAAAAAAGATTATCGGTATAAGGAAGTATTAGCAAATAAAGATATATATCCTGAGAAATTATTAGAAATGTTATCTCGTAATAAAGATATGATAAGCTATATGTATGACTTTGGAGATAAAAAAGGTCATGTTTATATTGATAATATTGGTAAAGTAACTAAAGGTGAATATCCTTTATTACTACAATATGACAAGAAATGGGGTTATGGTATTTATGGTGATAATGTTATAGCTGTTAATGGCTGCGGTCCTACATCACTTGCTATGGTAGTGGCAGGTTTAACTGGTAAGAATGATACTACGCCTTATGATATTGCAAAGTATTCTTATAAAAAAGGTTATTATACTGAAGAGTGGGGTACTAAGTGGGATTTAATGTCTACTGGTGTTGAACCATTTGGTGTAACTGGTAAAAAAATAGTTTTATCTAAACAAAATTTATATAATGAATTAAATAGTGGTCATCCTTTAATAGCAAGTATGAGACCAGGAGATTTTACGACAGTAGGTCACTTTATAGTGTTAACTGGTATTAAAGATGATAAGATTGTTGTAAATGATCCTAATAGTAAAGAAAGAAGTTCTAAGTTATGGGAGTATGATGTAATAGCTCCTCAGATAAAAGGATTATGGACTTATAGTTTAATAAATTAAAAGAACTAGAAAATTGTTATCTAGTTCTTTTCTTAATTTTATTTACAGTATCTTTAACAATAGTACCTTGTTCTTTTTCTTCTATAAGAGTAAGTTCTTCATTTATACTATCAAGTGTTTCTCTTAAGCAAGCAGAGACTTCATCGTTTCCATATTTACATATAAAATCAGCATACTCAAATAATTTTCTAAGTTCATAGTCGTATTTATTTAATAGTTCTTTAACTTCATTAATAATTCTATTTCTTTCTTGAATACATTTTTCGTTTTCTTTATTATAATTTTTAGAGTTTTTTATATCGTTTTTAATCTTTTTAACGTCTTTAATTAATCCAATAAGTATATGACTATGTGGTGCAATATTAATACCTGAATATATTAATATTGCTAAGATTTCAAGGTATGCAAAATAACCCCAAAATACATTTTGATCGTATGTGAAATTATTCTCATCAACAGAAATCTTAGAAATAGTATAATATATATCATCATAGGTATCTATATAAGAAATAGTTTCTTTAAATTCTTTATGGGAATTTTTTGCAATTCCTAAGCCATCAAGATCAAGATTCATTATTTCTTGATTTGATAGATTGGCTATATTTCCTAGATCATAATCTGTAACATATCTATAGTAGCCCGCTAGTGCTTTACGATATGGTTCATATTTGGTAACACGAATACTATCTGTATAGTCGGTAGAATAAAATGGTTTGGTAGTAGTTTCACTATTATCTCTAGTATCATAGGTTGTAATAGTAGTACTTTTGGCTTTGCTATTTTTCTTAGCTAGTACTTCTGCTCCAAGATAAGCTCCTCCAAATAAAGCTGTAGTAATAGTAGTACTAAGAATAATACTAAAAATACTTTTAATATAATTAGTACTTTTTTGCTGTTTTTTCATCTTTTCTTTTTCATTTTCAATATTATTTGATATATTTTTTAGTCTTCGTCTATAGTTATGTAATTTTGTATTAATATCTTGATATAAAGGAATTAAATCTTTTACATCTTCAATATCTTCTTTTTGTTTGAATGGCTCTACTAGTAGTGATAATAATTCATAGTCTAAATAGTGGCTATTAATACCATTTAAATCTAGTATATTTTTTCTATTAAAAATATTGGTGTTTTTACTATCATTTCTCTCTAATTGTTCTAATTCACTTGATATTTCTTTATCTAAATATATTGTGTGTATTTCATCAGTTATTAAGGCGTTATATAAATTTTTTCTTCCACATTTAATTTCTTCTTTTAATAAATAATAAGTAATCTTGTAAATGGATTCAACTATATCTTTTTCAGTAGAATAATCCAAGGTGTTGGATTTCTTTAACTCATTTAAGATACTAATTAACTTTGGAGTTATTTCATCAAGTTGTTTAGATGTAATTTTATTATTTTTGATAATACTTTTTAATAGAGTAGTAAAAGAATTAACTTTAATATATATTTCATATTTAGATAATTCTTTTTGCATTACTTTAAGACTATTAATTGCTTTAGAATAGTTTGCTTCTAGATAGTCTACCACAAATGGTGAATCTAAGCCTTTTCTTAAATCTTCTTTGTTATTATTTCTACATGTTTCTTCAATGTCATATACGGCATTTTCATAATTAGTAGTATTTAATCCAATGTTATTTAGTTTAGAAATGATCTTCTTGGTTTTATATAATTCAGATTGATATACGATTGCTAAATCTCTTTCCATAACTCCTTCTCCTTTAAATTTAAACGCTTTTTATTATAACATTTATATAATCTACTGTCAATTATATTAAATTTTGTATTTTGATGAACAAACAAATATTCGAAAAAACACTTGACAAAAAAATATAATATGATATAATAAGTCTCGCTTTTTAAGCAAAGGGGGAAATTTTAATGAAAGAAGTAGAAAAAATTTTAATAAGAAAAGAAAATGATGAAGTAAGTGTAAGTCAAATAACTGAAAGAGCTGATTTAGATGTTCAAGCTGGTGTAACACATTTATGTTGGGATTGTGCTAACGGATGTCCTGCTAATTGTAATAAAGTAAAGGATATTAAGAAGAAAAATATTGAAGCTTATCCATTTATTACAAGTGGTTACCAAGTATTTAATACTAATGGTAATATGGATAGAATGATTGTTACAGAATGTAAAGATTATCAATATATAAAAGCAGAACAAAAAACTCCTCAAGAACAAACAAAAATTTCTGATGCTAGAAAGAAACTTAGATTACTTTATTTTGGCGCTCAAACATTAAGTGAGGCTAACAGAATTCAAAATGATCTTCTTGATAGAGGACAATTAATTAGTCCTAGAGGAAGAAATAGGGGTAGATAACAAAAGGGTGCAAAGGCACTCTTTTATTCATTATTTTAATATTATTATTTAACAAACAATTATTCGAAAAAACTTGACAAAAATGAAAATACTGATATAATATATCTTGCTTATGAAGCAAAGGGGGGAAAATAATATGAAAGAGGAAAGAAAAATGATATTTAAAAAAGAAAATGGAGAAGTTACTGAGATTGCTAGGGCTGAAGAAGTAAGAATGCCAAACGATGTAGCGAGAAAAATACATTTATGTTGGAAGTGTAATTGTGCATCACCACTTCAATGTTCTAAAGTAGAAGATATTGTTAAAAAAGAAATTGAAGAATATCCTTTTATTACTGATGGATATCAAATTTTTACTAAAGATGGTAAATTAGATGAAATGGTAGTTACTGGTTGTGATAATTTTGTACCAGAACGTAAAGTTTATTTATCAAAGTATGATCGTAAAAGAATACAAGAAGCTAGAGATCAATTAAGTATGTTATATTTTGGAGTAAATTCAGTAGAAGAAGCTAGAAGATTAAAAAAAGAAAAAAGAGCAGTATATGATGAAGAAAAAAGACAAGAAAATTTAGCAAAAAGAAGAGTTAAAAAGAAAAATATTGGAGAATAGTAAGATGACTATACATGAGTTAGATAGACTAACTAATATTATTATAAAAGATTTTATTAAGGAACTTTTTGGCTTGGATTATAATGATATTATTTTACCAAAAAATGTTCCAATAATATTATCGTCAAAGAATATGTATGGTTCAGGGGCATTCTTATTACCACAAAGTAATGAATTATTACAAAATTCTTTTGAAGAAGGAATAATAGTATTAAATGGTAAATTTTATAATACTTTATTGGAAAATGTTACTGATAGTGATTATGATATTAATAATTTAATAGTTACTTTAATTCATGAAAAAATTCATGCTAATAAAGTAGTGATGACTAATTATAGTGCATTTGGTTGTCAAGACAATCATAATTTAAATGATACTTCTTTACTTGAAGAGTATAATCATCTTTTACAAAAACAAGATGTTTATATTGATCCTATTCAAGATAAAAAAATTTTTGATCAAATTTTTGAGGTGTTAGATGAGACTCTAGTAGAATTAATATCAATATTGGCATATAGAATGTTTAAGAATAAAAAAGCTAAAAGAAATGAAACTATTATGGATATGATTAAAATTATAAATCAAAGATGTGAAAATGATGATGATATAAAAATAATAACTAATATTATGATAAGGCACAATGATTTAGACTTGTTAAAGTGGGCGATATATCCATTAGAATTTCAAGAATATGATATGATGTATGATTATTTTAATCAATATGTAACCGCTAATGATATGATGGATGTAAAGAAAATGTATAAGAAAAGATGATCATAAGGATCATCTTTTAATTTATATAAAAAGTCCTTTCTGTTAGGACTATGTAGTAAAATATTGGAGGACGTAGTCGGATTTGAACCAACGCTCAGGGAGTTGCAGTCCCGTGCCTTACCACTTGGCTATACGTCCAAAGAACATACTAATTATATCAAAAAATATATTGCTTTTCAATATATTTTATGAAAAAAAATAAAAAAGTTACAAAAATAGATGAAAAATATTCAAAGTTATAGTATAATAAATGTGCTTTGAAAGGGGAAGTATATATGGAAAGAATTCAAAAAAGAATTGCAACATCAGGATATTGTTCAAGAAGAAAGGCTGAAGAACTAATTTTAAAAGGTTTAGTCGAAGTTAATGGAGAGGTAGTAACTAAATTAGGAACTACTGTTAAATCTGGTGATATCATTGTTGTAGAAGGTAATATTTTAGATAATAGTAAAGCATATGAATATTATTTATTAAATAAACCTAAAGGTGTTGTTACTACTACTAGTGATGAGAAGAGTAGAAATACAGTTATAGATTTAATTGAAACAAATGCTAGAATATATCCGGTTGGAAGACTAGATTATGATACTACTGGGGCTTTAATATTAACTAATGATGGAAACTTGGCTAACTTATTAATGAGACCAGACTCACAAGTAGATAAAACATACATTGCTAAAGTAAAAGGAATAGTTCAAATACCAGATATTCAAAAATTAAGAAATGGTATTGTTATTGATGGAATTAAAACTAAAAAAGCAAGTGTTAGATTAAAGAGTGTTGACAAAAAGAAAGAAACATCAACATTGGTACTAACAATTCATGAAGGAAAGAATCATCAAATTAAGAAGATGTTTGAAGCATTAGGGTATAAAGTTATGAAACTTAGAAGAGAAAAAATTGCTTTTCTAGATTTAAAAGGTTTAATGCCAGGAGAATATCGTAACCTAAGTATTAAAGAAGTTAAAATATTATATAGTTTATGTAAAAAATAGTTATAAGGGTGAAGGTTATGAAGTTGAAAATAATAAGTAGTAAGAGAACTAGTATTAATACTATAGATGATACTATTAAAATATCGGTACCCGATTTATCTTTGTTAAAAAATAAAAATAATAAAGAAATAATTGAATACTTATTTTATGAAGATGAGATTATTAAAAGTTTTTGTCCTTCAGATAAAATAAGAGATTATATGTTATATTGTATTTTTAATAATAAAAAAGTAGAGGAACTTGAAAAGATATTAATTGAAGAAAGATATCCTTTATTTTCAATATTAATGAATGCTACTAATCATTTTAAAAATAGTTATAATAGAATGAAAAAGATTGATGGTACAATAGTTATAGAATGTCAAAAAGAGGATATTGAGTCTGCTATTTCTTTAGCTATTTCTTTAAATAATAAAGTAATTATATTATGTAATGAATTATCATTAAAAGAGTATAGTAAAGTATTAGGTAAATATGATTTGAAAAAACTAAAGGAATACGATATAGAGGTTGGATATCAACAAGAAAATACGCCAATTAATATATATAAGTTATATGAATTATCAACTTTAGTTAATTCATTAGCAGATAATATTAAAAAATATAATTTGTCTTCATTTGAGACAATAATGTATGTATATGATATGGTAAAGTATAAAATATATAAAAAAGATGATAATGATTATCTTAATGGAAGAGATTTAGATAGACTTTTATTAGAAGAACAGGATGCTATTGTTTGTTCTGGTTATTCTAATTTAGCAGTGGCTATATTAAATTCTCTAGGAATAAAAGCTAAGCCTCTTATATCTTATAAAGAAAGGCATCAAAGAGTAATAGTAAATGTTAATGATACAAAATATAATAGAAGTGGTGTATATGTTTTTGATCCTACTGGAGATCGCAGACAGAATATGCAGGATACTATATATATAAAAAAGTATGATTACTTTGGAATACCACTTCAGAGAGCTAAAGAAAGTGCTTATGATGAAATATCAGAAGTCTTAGACTATAGTTTAGATGATCTTATTAATATTTTGAATGATAAGAAAAATATTTATAAATCTTTTATATTACATGATAAATTAATTGATATAATTGGTTTTGTACAAGATACTTCTACAAAAGAAGATATTCTTAGTGTTGTATCTATACTTGTAGAGAATTATCCACTTATTATTGAAAGCTACTATCAAAAGGAACTTACTATTGAAGAGTTTACTAAAATGTTATATTCAGTAAGAAGAATTGAATATATTACTGGTATGATTAATAATATAGATTTTGATGAAATAAGAGAGACTATTAGTGATAGATTTACTAAGATAGAATGTGATGAATTTAGAAAAAGAAAAATGTCAAAAGAAATGTATTTTTTGAAAACATTAGATACGAAAGTAAAGATGGAAAATTATTTAGATAATAATATGTTTAATTTTATTAATGGAGCGACTTCGGAAACTAATGAAATTTATAGGGATGCGTTAAATTTAAAATTAATTAAAGTATTAAAATCAGGGGGAATTAAAAATGAAAGAAAGTAGTAATTTATTTGTAGGTGAATTACCTAAAAAAATATCAATGAAAGAAACTAGTGAATTATACATTAGAGCAAAAAATGGTGATAAGACTGCTAGAGAAGAATTTATTAATGGTACAATTCCAAGAGTAGTAACTATTGTTAAAAGTGTTAAAGGGATTACTAAAGATGAAAGAGAAGAATTAATAAATATATGTATGATTGAAGTTATTAAACTAATTGATACTTGTAATTATGATAGTAAAACTATATATTCTGGTATTACTATTTATTTGGATAGAGCAATAAAAAGATATATGGATATGAAATTAAAGAGGGAAGAGACTTTTACTTATGGTTTAGAAAGTGATTATTTAAGTCAATTATTAGATCCAAAAGAAGAATATGAAAAAAAGGAAATGTATGAAAAAATAAAGATGGCTATTAGTTGTTTGCCTGCTGATGGGAAAAATATATTAATGGAATATTATGTTAATGAGATAGGTGGAATGCTAATAGCGGAAAATTCTGGACTTAGTCCACAACATGTATTTTATGAAATTAAAAAATATTCGGATACTATTAGAGAATATTCTTTAAAGAGTATGAAAGAATTAAAAGAAATGCAAGAAGTAATAAAACCTGAAATAAAAGAAAGTAAACATAAAACACATATAAGTGATAGTGTTGATGTTATTACTGATGATTTATTTATTGATAATGAATTTGTTAATTTATCAGGTGTTCAAGAACAACAATTATTTAGATTATATAAAAAGGGTAATTTAAAAGCTAGAGATGAATTGATATTAGGTAATGTTAAGAGAATTACATTATTTGTTAATAAAATACCTGGATTATCTCTTGAAGATAAAAAAGAACTTGTATCTTCTTGCTTATTAGAAGTAACTAGAGCTGTTAATAGCTATAGAGGTAAAACATTAGAAGGATTATACCGAATAATGACTAAAATGGTTATGAGAATGATAGAAATGCAAACAACTAAAACAGAAAGATATTATAATATGTTTGATGTAGTAGAGGAACCTTGGGAAGAAGTAAATGGTTATGTTGATCCTGTTTTATTTACGGAAGAAGATGAAGCTTCAAGATTGATTAGAGAAGAATTACAACAATATTTACTTGATGATATTAAGTTAAATCCTGAATTAGCAGAAATAATTAGTCAGAGATTATCTAATGGTGAAAAAATTAGAAAAATATTAGAGGATATTGTAAGTAAAGATTATACTACATTAAAAAGACTTATTTATATAAAAACTGAATTAGCAGAGTTTGCTAAGAATTTATTAAAAGAAATTACAGGGAATTCTTATGATAATTTAAAAGTTCCTAAATCTTATAATAGAAGAAAAGTAAAATAATAATAATAATAAGAGTTAGTTATAATGACTAACTTTTTTTAATACCATAATTGCTTTTGTTGTTAGACTACAGGCTGACAACAACACTATAAGACCTAGGCTTAGAGTGAAAAAAGATAAGAAAAAATCATAAAAGTTATTGAAGTATATTTAAAAATATGGTAATATTATTATGGATAGTAAAAGAGTTATAATAGGAGTGTAGATACTATGAAGAAGAGAGTAATTATTGTAGTTGGTATTATAATAGCTGCTATTGCAATAGCAGGTTTATATCAAACATTTGCATTAAGTAATAATATAACTGCTAATGGAGATATGTATACTGTAACAGTAGGAGATGGGTCAGTTGTTAGTGTTCCAGCTGGTTCTTCTAAGACGGTTTATTACAAGATAACTAATAAAAATAAAGGAGCAGTTAATTATGGTGTTGGTTATACTGGAACGGGTCTTACAGTTAAGGTTTTTTCAGATTCTGATGCTGATGCTCAAGATAAAATAAACTATGGTGAAAGTAAATTTATTAAGTTATATGTTGAAAATAAATCTACTAATAGTGCTTCTACTACATTGTCCACTATTTTGGGTTATGAAAATGGTGGTGAACTTATAGTTCCTAGTGGTGTATCAATTGTTAGTGAAATACATTTAGGAACATTATCTCGTTATATTACTCATTTATATAATGATGCAAATAAAACTACTGTAACTAATAATAGTATTAATTATAGTTATGCTACTGCTAATAAAATTATGAAAGATAATAATGATAACTTACGTTATTATGGAGCAAGTCCTAATAATTATGTATATTTTAATTGTGAAACTTATCCATCTACTAATTGTGAAAAATGGAGAATAGTTGGTGTCTTTGATGGTAAGACTAAACTTATTAGAAATGAATCGATTGGCTCATATTCTTGGGATACTTCTTCATCTACTGTTAATAGTGGTAATGGTAAAAATGATTGGACACAGGCTACTCTTATGAAATTACTTAATCCTGGATATGATGATGAGAGTGCTGGTGCTAGTTTATATTATAATGCTGAAGAAGGTAATTGTTATAATGCGGCAAATAATGGTACTGGAGCATGTAATTTTACTTCTAGTGGTATTAAAAATGATTCTACAAGAAATATAATAGCGGATACTACTTGGCCACTTGGGTCGGGAAATGCTGCTACTTATGCTAATCTTGTTTATGCTAAAGAAAGAGGCTCTAATGTCTTTAGTGGTAATTCTATTTCTTGGCAAGGCAAGGTAGCGGTTCCTTATGCTAGTGATTATGGTTATGCTGCTGATTTTAATAATTGTACTGGTGAACTTAATGCATATAATAATAGTACTTGTACGGCAAATAATTGGATGAAAGGTATATTTAATGGAGCTTTTGCTCATCTATTAACTACATATCCAGATAATGGTTATGTTGCTTGGTCTGTAGAAGATAGTGGAGCTACTGCTTATTCTGCATATAATACGGCACAAGCTGAAGCTGTAGTACCTACACTTTATTTGATTGCTCAAACTGAAGTTGCTGGTGGAGAAGGTACTAGTGCTAATCCTTATTATTTAAATGTTGGCAATAGTGATAGTTCTACATATACGGTTAGATATAATGCTAATGGTGGTAAGAATGCTCCTACTAATCAAACTAAAACTAAAGATGTTAGTTTAACTTTAAATAGCGGTGTTCCAAGTAAAGATGGTTATACTTTTAAGGGTTGGGCTACTACTAGTAGTGCTACTACTGCTACATATCAACCTGGTGGTAGTTATACGACTAATAAGAGTATTACTCTTTATGCAGTATGGTCACAAAATAAGGTAATAGTAAGATTTAATACTAATAGTGGTACTCTTGCTTCTTCAACAACTTATAATGGTACTACTTATACTTGGACGGCATCTGGTGGTACGGTATCGAGAAAAGTAGGTAGTGGTACTGCTACTTCTGATTTCTTTACAATAAACTATGGTTCTCAAACAGGAAGCGATGGTCTTCCTGATCGAAGTGATACTTCAACTTATTTGAAAATTACTAGAAGTGGATATACTACTATTGCTGATAGTGCTTGGGTATGTAAGAGTGGATGTACTACTAGTGGAAAGGTATTCGCTTCTGGTACTGTTTATAATGCTAGTGATTTCTGTAATGCTAGTAGTGCTAATTGTACTGTGGAACTTAATGCTAATTGGCAGAAGGTACATACTATAACTTATAATGCTAATGGTGGTAGTGGGGCTCCTGCTAGTCAGTCTGTTATTAATGGAAGTAGTTTTACTGCTAGTAGTACTAAACCTATACGTACTGGTTATACTTTCTTAGGTTGGGGTTCTTCATCTGGTGCTACTACTGTTAGTTATACACCTGGTACTACATATACACCAACCAGTGACTTAACTTTATATGCAATATGGAAGATTAATAAAGTAAACTTTAAATTTAGTACTAATGGTGGTACTGTTCAAGTTACTAGTAGTAGTTCAGGTAATACTTACAAATGGAAACAAGATAGTAATGGTATTGTTTCAAGGACTGATCCTAATGGTAGTACTTATTCTGAGGTCTTCTATACATTAGATTATGGTGCTAATACTAATAGTTCAGGTTTTCCTAATTATAATAATTCAGGGTTCTTAAATATTACTTATTCTGGATATAGTGCTCCGGAAAATTATGAATGGAAATGTTTAAGTGGATGTTCTACTAATGGTAAATTATTTAATCAAGATTCTGTATATAAAGCAAGTGACCTCTGCGATGCTTCTAGTAGTGATTGTACTGTTGTTTTAGGTGTTAACTGGAAGCAAGTTCAAACTATAACATATGATGCTAATGGTGGTAGTGGGGCTCCTGCTAGTCAGACTAAATTAGATGGTAGTAGTATAACTTTAAGTAGTACTAAGCCTACGAGAAGTGGATATACTTTTGTTAATTGGAATACTAAAGCTGATGGAAGTGGTACTTCTTATAATGCTGGTACTGCTTATACTGCTATTGGTACTACTACTCTTTATGCACAATGGGAAGCAAGGGTTTATACTGTTACATTGAATACTCAGAGTGCTACTAGTAATGGTACTGCAAAGGTATATTATCAATATAATACGACTAAAACTGTTAATGGAACGGTATGTTACTATTATACTGATAGTAGTTTAACAAATTGTTTATCTAGTGGTTATGTTCTTACTAAACCTACGAAAACTGGTTATACCTTTAATGGTTATTATACTAGTACAAGTGGTGGTGGAACACAATATGTAGATAAGGATGGTAGATTTATTCATAATCTATATACTACAATTGGTAATAAAACTTTATATGCTTATTGGTCTCCAGCTGTATATACGATAACACTAAATAATCAGAGTGCTACTACAGCAGGAACTCCAACGGTATATTATCAATATAATACGACTAAGACTATTAATGGAACAGTATGTTATTACTATACTAATAGTACTTTAACAAGTTGTTTATCTGGTGGATATAATATTACTAAACCTACTAAAACGGCTTATGTATTTGGTGGATATTATACTGGTACTAATGGTAGTGGAACTAACTATGTAAATAGTTCTGGTACTTTTATCAATAATGCATATCAAACAACTGGTAATAAAACTCTTTATGCTAAATGGACTAAGAATACTACTGCTCCGGGACTAGATTATGATCCATCAGGAGCTTATAGGGTATGTTCTGGAACGAGATTAACACTTACTTGTACAGATAGGAGTGGATCTGGAAAAATAAGTGCTTGGATGCATGATAATGATACTATTTCAACAGGTACTGGTACTACTACTGCGAATGCTAGAGATAATCTTAATACTTTAAGAAGTGGTGGTATTACAACAGAATTTAAATGTACTGATGGTAATGGAAATGTTTCTACGGCTTCAACTAAATATACTGTTGTTAGTTGTACTAGTAGTGGAGGCTCTGGTGGAGGAGCAATATCTACTGGTAAATGTAGCTGTAGTATTGCTAAAGATTGTATTGGTACTGGTAGATATGATACAAAATGTGTAAATGGTGCTTGTTATTGGGCTAATGAATCAGGTGGAGCATTGAGAGGTTGTTTCTAATATGAAAAAGATAGATAAGAAAACAAAAATGGTTATGATGGTTATTATTGCTACTATTATAGCAATAGTAGTAGTACTTACTATTATTACTATAAAGGCTAGAAAACCTAAGGCTGCTAATGAATTGGTAGGAAGATGGAATGCTATTCAGCAGGAGGTTAATAAAGGAGATGAGGCTGTCTCCTTGATACCTGCTACTGATGGTAAATATATTGTAATATCTAATGATAGAATTAAGATTTGTTATCTAGATAATAAAAAAGATAGATGTAAAAAAGTTAAATATACATATAAAGATAATGTTATGGAGATAGCGGATAATGATTTTTATTTAAGTGGTAAACAAGAGGTTTTATTAGATGGGGAATATATGGTATTAAAGTATGTAGCTAATGATACTGATTCATTTGAATTAATATTTAAAAAAGCATAAAAGAAAGTATGGTCTATACTTTCTTTTAGATCATGTATATAGAATTGTCATCTTGATATGTATTACTTGAGGTATTTATTTTTTGTTCAAGTAATTTTACTCTGTTTTCTAGATTAGTAATTCTATTATTTAATTCTAGTAGGGGATTATTTTGATTAGCAGTTATTTGAGGAAGCATTCCATTATTTAACATTGCTCCTGGTGGCATTTGATAACCATAATTAGCGTAAGCCATATTACCAGGAATGTTTTGATAATAACCTCCATACATCATATCTCTATCGATCATAATTTTTCCTTTCTTTCTACTTTATTATATGCAAATAATAAAAATAGTGATATAATACTAATATATGAAATGTGGTGAATTATGAGATTAAAAAATATTAAAGGTGCAAGTGAGAGGATACTTGAAGGAAAATACTTTATTAATAATCCTAATGAATATAAGGGTAAATGGCATAAATTATTTAATAATAATAATCCAATATATATTGAGATTGGTATGGGTAAAGGGAATTTTATTATTAAGAATGCTATAGAAAATCCTAATATTAATTATATTGGAATTGAGATGTATGATTCAGTTATTTTAAGAGCGGTTGAAAAAACTAATGAGTTAGAATTAAATAATTTATATTTGATTAGGATGGATGCTCGTTTAATTGAAGATGTATTTGATAAAGAAATTGATTTGATATATTTAAATTTTTCTGATCCATGGCCTAAAGAGAGGCATGCTAAGAGAAGACTTACTAGTACTAGATTTTTAGCTAGATATGATAATATATTTAGAGGAGATAATCATATTATAATGAAGACAGATAATTTAGATTTATTTAATTATTCAGTTGATTCTTTAAAGGAATATGGATATACAATTAATGAGATTAGTAATGATTTGCATAAAGAAAAAGATAATATTATTACGACAGAATATGAAGATAAATTTACTAGTAAGGGTATGAAAATTAATTATTTTGCCGCTAGTAAAGTAAGGAGTGATTAACATGAAGGTGTTTAATAAATTGGATATTAATCCTACGAATATGAATTTATATATGGAAGCTGTAACACATTCTTCTTTTACTAATGAGAATCCTAATTATCCTGATTATGAAAGATTAGAGTTTTTAGGAGATGCTGTTTTAGAAATTATTATTAGTGAATATTTATATAAAGAAAGACATTTAGAAGAAGGAACGATGACTAGAATGAGAGCTTCTTATGTATGTGAAGAGGCTTGTGCTACTTATGCTAAAGAAATTGGACTTGATTTGGATATAAGAGTTGGTAGTGGGGAAGAGATTAATCAGACAATATTAGCGGATGTCTTTGAAGCCTTTGTAGCGGCCCTTTATCTAGATCAAGGGTTTGAATTTACTAGAAGTTTTGTATTAAATATAATTTTAAAATATATTGAAAAAGAAGTAGATTTCTTACATGATTATAAAAGTACATTACAAGAATTAGCACAAACAGTAAAAAAATCAATTATCTATGAAGTAGTAGATGAAGAAGGCCCTGCTCATAATAAAAAATTTACTTCCATAGTTAAAGTAGATGGAATCATTATGGGAAGAGGAACTGCTGGTAGTAAGAAAGCATCAGAACAAGAAGCCGCTAAAGATGCATTAAGTAAAAGAGCAGGTATAAAGTAGGAGGAAAAATGAAAATAACAAAAGTAGTAGTAGGATTATTAGAAGAAAATTGTTATGTCTTAGAAAAAGATAAACAAGTCATAGTAGTAGATCCAGGTGATGAATACGAAAGAATAAAGAAAGTAATAGGCCATAAAAAAGTAGCAGGAGTCTTAATAACTCATAATCATTTTGATCATGTTGGAGCTTTAGAAGAATTTGACCCAAATCTAGTATACAAATATGATAATTTAGAAGAAGGAGAACATACTATAGGACCATTTAATTTTGAAGTAATATATACTCCTGGTCATACTAAAGATTCAGTAAGTTATTATTTCAAAGAAGATAATATTTTATTTGATGGTGACTTTGTCTTCTGTTTAGGTATTGGTAGATGTGATTTAGATGATGGCGACTATAAAGAAATGATGCGTAGTATCGAAAAAATAAAAAAATATCCTAAAGATATGACAATATGTCCAGGACATGGTAATCATACAACATTAGCGTATGAGATGGAAAGAAGCTTATATTTCAAAAGAGGAAATAATGAATAAAGTAGTAGAATTACTTATAAAAAATAATAAAACCATTAGTACTATGGAATCATGTACCGGAGGAGCTCTAGTAAATGCTATTACTAATATACCAGGAGCAAGTGAAGTACTTAAATTTAGTGCTGTAACATATTCTAATGAATATAAAATAAAACTAGGGGTAGATAGTAAAATAATTGATAAATATACCGTATATTCAATAGAAACAGCAGATGAAATGAGCAAGGTAATTAGTAATTATACCAATTCCAATTATGGAGTAGGAATAACTGGAAAACTTAGTAGACCAGATATAAATAATCCTTATGGAGAAGATAATCTAGTATTTGTAAGTATCTATAACAAAGATAATAATAAATATTATCATAAAGAAATAAAAGTAGATAAAATAACTAGAGAAGAAAATAAAAATATCATTATAGAAGAAATAATAACCATGTTAATTAATATAATTAATTAGGTGATAATATGAAGAAAGTAATTATTGGCATACTTGGCACTAGTGAATATATGAAGACCAATGATGCCTTTTATGATGTATATAAATATAGTAATAATTATATCAAGAAAATAGTAGAAAATGATGCCGTGCCACTACTAATACCATTAGTAGATGACAAATTAATAGAAGAAACACTAGATATGTGTGATGGTTTATTATTACCCGGAGGAAGCTATATCAAAGAAGTAAATTTCAAAGTAATAGATTACTTCTATCAAAGAAAGAAACCTATATTAGGAATATGTATGGGTATGCAAACACTAGCCATGTATTCAGTTAATATAGAAAATAAAGAAAGAAAAAGAATAATAAAACCAATAGATACCGGAGTAGATCATTGGCCTATTGAAGTAATAAGAAAAAATTTAACTACTTTAGCTCATAAAGATTATGTTAATGAAGATAGTCTTCTATATAAAATATTAGATCGTAAAGAAATAATAGTAAATAGTCTTCATCATAATACCATAACCGAAGTAGGAAGTAACTTTAAAGTAGTAGCTCATTCTGAAGATAATTTAATCGAAGCTATTGAATATAATGGTAATGATCGTTTTGTATTAGGAGTACAATTTCATCCTGAAGTATTACCACAATATAATAATATATTTAAAGCTTTTATAAATAGATGTAAAGATGATATCTCTATGTAGATATCTCTTTTATTATATCCTCTAAAGTCTGGGTCTTTAGAGGTTAACTAAAGACTTAATTAAGTCTTTAGTTAAGATATCAACCATATCTATTATATATTAGTTATTACTATATACTAAGTAGATATTGTTTTGCATTTAAAAAAATGATATACTTAATATGATAGAAGGGATGAGATATGAATTTAAAAGGTATTTTAGATATTAATAAAACAATAAGTAAAGATTTATTTAAAGAAACAAATTATCCTTGGGAGGTATTACCATATATAAAAGATTATATTATTACTTTAGGTAATAATCTTGATAAAGATAATTATACCGAAATAGAAGACCATATCTGGGTAGGAAGTAATGTAGAAATAGATAAGTTATCTACGATTATAGCCCCATGTATAATAGATGATAACACTATAATAAGACCAGGAGCATATATAAGAGGAAATGCTATTATAGGAAAAAATTGTGCAATAGGAAATAGTACTGAGATAAAGAATGCTATTATTTTTGATAATTGTCAGCTACCACATTATAACTATATAGGAGATTCTATCTTAGGATATCACGTTCATTTAGGAGCAGGGGTAATACTTAGTAATTTAAAGAATGATGGTACAAACATTGATATCAAATATAAAGGTAAGAAGGTATCTACTGGTATGAGAAAAATGGGTTCTGTAATAGGAGACTCTACTGAAGTAGGATGTAATAGTGTATTATATCCAGGTACTATTATTGGTAAGAATACTAATATTTATCCTTTAACTAGAGTAAGAGGTATAATAAATAGTAATAGTATAGTAAAAGATGAAAATACAGTAGTAGATAAAGAGTTAAATTATGCTAAATAAAAAAATTAATAGATTATACATAGCATTTTTAATAATTGGTATTACTATTACTTCAATTGGTTTATATGCAGCTATTAAAACGTTAGATAATAGTAACAAAGTGGATACTATAGGTACAATAACCTCTATAGTAAGCACTTCTAATGATACTCCTGTTGTATATGTTACTTATAATGTTGATGGTAAAAGATATACCTCAGTAATGCGTGGTTACTCAAGTACCTTTTATGAAGGTAAAAAGATAGACATATATTATATGAAGAATGATCCTAATATCATAGGAAATAAGAAATTAGAATTATTAATTTTATTACTTCCTTTTATAGGCCTTATTTTCCTATTAATTGGAGGTATAAATATATTTAAAATAATAAGTAATAAAAAGAAAAAAGAAAGATTAATAAAAACTGGTATTAAGATAGAGGCTACTTATATTGAGACTAATACTAACTTTAATTTAAGAGTATTAGGAAGAAATCCAAGTAATATAATATGTGAATATGATGATCCAATAAGCAAAAATACATATAGATTTAAAAGTGAAAGATTATGGTATGATCCAACATTATATATAGGTGATAATGATATATATACTTTTAATGTATATGTAAATAAAGATAATATGAAAGACTATTATGTTGATATAGAAAAATTAATAGATAAGGAGTAATTATGGCTACAATTAAAGAATATTTAAAATATTATAAAAGTTTAACTTTTAGTGAATGTAAATTAAATATAAATGATGTATTATTATTTACTGAATTATCCTATATAGATTGGCATAATATTGTACCTGAAGATAATAATAAAATAACCCTAAAAGAAGCTTTTAATATTTATCAAAAGACTAAGAATGTTTACTTAAGTACTTTTATGAAGGGTAATATTGCCAATCTAAAAGATATTTATACAAGTACTAGATATAAAGATATATATCTAAGTAACTATAAAGAATATGTCGATAACGAAAAACAATTCGGAGCACTCAAAATACATTTTGATAATAAAGTATTTATTTCCTATAAAGGAACTAATGGAACAATCATAGGGTGGAAAGAAGACTTTACTTTAGGTTATCATTTTCCAATTATATCTCAAAAGTACGCTATTAATTATTTAAATGAAGTAATAACAAGTGAAGATAAAGAAATATATATTGGAGGTCACTCTAAAGGAGGCAATCTTGCTATGACATCTTCAATGTATTGTAATAATGATATCTTTAAAAGAATAAAAACTATATATAATTTAGATGGTCCTGGTTTTAGAGAAAAAGACTTAAATGATAACTTCAAAAAGATATTACCTAAACTACAAATATATATACCTGAAGATAGTATTATTGGTATGCTTCTATATAGTACTAATAATAAAAAAATAGTAAAATCAAATACCTCAGGTATTATGACTCATGATATTAATACTTGGTTATGTTTTGGTCAGTTTCTAGAAAAAGGTAAACAATCTAAACTAAGTATTAAAATAGATAATCGTATTAAAGAGTGGAATAAAAATTATACTGATAAAGAATTAGAAGTAATGATAACCTCTATCTTTAATGTATTTGAAAAAAATAACATTAAAAGTTTTAGAGAACTAAAAAAATTAAAATGGAATCAAATAGTAGGTATGATTAATGAAGTAAATGATATAGATGACGAAACTAAGAAACTATATTCTGAAACTATTAAAGATTTAATATGGTTAAACAATAAGAAATAAAGATAATTAGAAACCGTTTTGTTAAAAGCGGTTTTTATTATGAAAGTTCACTAATTTTACAATATTTCGATTTTAGTAATTTACTTCTCTATGTATTAATGATATAATATACAATTACAAGGAGAGTTGATTAAAATGGAATATAATATTTATTGTGATGAGAGTTGTCATTTAAAAAGTAACAATAGTAAATATATGTTAATTGGAGCAATATATTGTCCCAAAATAAAAGTTAAAGAAATTAATAATTATATAAAAAAATTAAAAGAAAATTATAATCTTTCAAATAATATAGAATTAAAATGGAATAAGATTGATAAAAAGACAGAAAATCTATATTTAGATATTATTGATTATTTTTTTAACAATAATGATTTAAAATTTAGAGTTATGGTTATTGATAAAGAAAGATTAAATCATAAAAAATATAATCAAACTGAAAATGACTTTTATCATAAAGCTTATTACGAAATGTTAAAGTATATAATTAATAGAAATAATTCATATAATATTTATCCTGATATAAAAGATACTAATTCGTATTATTATCATCAAGTAATGCTTAATTATCTAAAAATCAAAATATTAGATACAAATAATGAAATCATAAAAAAAGTTCAACCAATTAAATCTTACGAAGCTCCGATATTACAGATTAATGATATTTTGATTGGAGCTCTATCATATAGTTATAGAAAATTGTCGGATAATGATGCAAAATTAAATATAATAAAAAAAATTGATAGTCTATATCCTGATAATTTAGATGAAACATCATACAGTGAGAAATTTAATATATTCATGTGGAAGCCTAGAAATGACATTAGTTAAGAATAAGTGTTGCTTAAATGGTCCTTTACCATATACTACTACTAATGATGAACTGTATGATTACTTTATTAAAAATATATACTATGGTGATTTAAAGATTAATGGGATGAAAATAAAGGTTTTTACTACTCCTGTTGAAGATAATAGAATACAAGGATATTTTCATTTAACAACTAAAACAAAAAAAGATTTTGGTATAAAAATCAGAATGAAAGAAAAAAGAGCCTATTTTATAAACTATATTGTTCCCATGATAAATAACTATTTAAGATGTTCTGATTGTAAAAATTTAGAATGTAATAAAATAAAAGTTTGGACTGCACCATATAAAAACACAAAAAGAACAAAATTATTATATAGCGATGAATTGTATAGTTATATAATTATTTTAGAAAAAAATAAGAATGATATGTATATTGTTAGTTCATATCTAATCGATGAACCAGGTTATTTAGAAAATGTATTAAAAGAATATAATAAATATAAAAAAGTTTCTTAACTATTGATTAAGAAACTTTTAAATCTAAATAAACGGATAGCGCAACTAATAAATAGTTACGCCTCCAGGACTCATATAACCCTTGGTCATTGAGTAATTAAATTGTAACACAAATCGTACTCAATGTCAATGCTTTATAGATTTTTAAATTAAACAATAAGAAATAGTTAACTAGCAAGAGAGAAATATCTCCCTTGTTTTTTATTATGATTAATGATAAAATAATCTATGTGAAGAAATAATAACTTATATAAAAAGAAATGAGGAATATTATGTTTAAATTAGTATCAAAATATAAACCAAGTGGTGATCAACCAGAAGCAATAAAAGAATTAGTCCAAGGAATAAAAGAAGGTAAGAAAGAACAAGTCTTACTAGGAGCAACAGGTACAGGTAAAACATTTACTATTGCTAATGTAATAGAAAAAACAAATAAACCTACCTTAGTACTAGCCCATAATAAAACACTTGCAGGACAATTATATAACGAATTAAAAGAACTATTTCCTGAGAATAGAGTAGAGTATTTTGTATCTTATTATGATTACTACCAACCAGAAGCCTATGTACCTAGTACTGATACCTATATAGAAAAAGATTCATCAATTAATGATGAAATAGATGAATTAAGACATAGTGCTACTTCAGCCTTAATATCAAGAAGAGATGTCATAGTAGTAGCCTCAGTATCGTGTATCTATGGAATAGGAGAAATAGAAGAATATAAAAAGAAGATGTTAACTCTTACTGTTGGAGATACTATAGATAGAGATATAATATTAAAAAAATTAATAGAAATGTTATATGAAAGAAATGATATTGATTTAAAAAGAGGAACCTTTAGAGTAAGAGGAGATTCACTAGAAATAGTACCAGCCTATGAAAGAACAAATGGTTTATTAATAGAGTGGTTTGGAGATGAAATAGATCGAATAAGTGAAGTAGATACCATTACTGGTCATATCTTAAAAGATAAAAAGACTGTATCCATATTTGCAGCTTCTCACTTTGTAACTGATGAAGAAAGATTAAAGATAAGTATAGAGAGAATAAATAAAGAAAAAGAAGAAAGAGTAAAATACTTTAAAGAGAATAATAAATTAATTGAAGCGCAAAGAATTGAAGAAAGAGTAAATTATGATATGGAGATGTTATCAGAAACAGGCTTTTGTCGTGGTATTGAGAATTATTCAAGACATATAGCACTAAAAGGAGAAGGAGAGTCTCCAAATACCTTAATAGATTTCTTTCCTAAAGATTTCTTACTCGTAATAGACGAATCCCATGTAACATTACCTCAAGTAAGAGCTATGTATAATGGCGATAGAGCTAGAAAAATGAACTTAGTAGACTATGGTTTTAGATTACCTAGTGCTCTTGATAATAGACCATTAAAATTTGAAGAATTTACTAAAAAATTAAATGATGTAATCTATGTAAGTGCTACTCCTGGAGACTATGAAATGGAGAGAGTAAATAACAAAGTAGTAGAACAAATAATTAGACCAACTGGACTATTAGATCCATTAATAGAAGTAAGACCAACCAAAAATCAAATAGATAACCTAGTTGAAGAAATAAATAAACAAATAGAAAAGAATGAACGAACATTAATTACAACATTAACAATTAGAATGGCCGAAGAATTAACTAACTATCTAAAGAGTCTAGATATTAAAGTAGCTTATTTACATAGTGAAGTAAAGACTTTAGAAAGATTAAAAATAATAAGAGACTTAAGACTAGGTAAATATGATGTAGTAGTAGGAATAAACCTATTAAGAGAAGGAATAGATATACCAGAAGTAAGTCTAATAGCCATTATGGATGCTGATAAACAAGGCTTCTTAAGAAGTACTAGAAGTCTAATTCAGACAATAGGAAGAGCGGCCCGTAATAGTAGTGGAAGAGTTATTATGTATGCTGATATTATTTCTGATAGCATGAATGAAGCTATTACTGAAACAGAAAGAAGAAGAAGCATCCAAGAAAAATATAATAAAGAACATGGTATTATACCTAAAACAATTATTAAAGATATACCTGAAGTTATTTCTAATGAGACAGAAAAGAAAGTTGAAAAAGAATCTAAATTAAGTAAGAAAGAAAAATTAGATTTAATAGATAGTCTTACTAAAGAGATGAAAAGTGCTGCCTCTAACTTAGATTTTGAAAGAGCTATGGAACTTAGAGATATTATCTTTGATTTAGAAAATGATAAATAAATATATACAGAAGACTATTAATTAGTTTTCTTTTTTTTGTTTTTTTCATAAATGAGGTAAAAATTAAAAATAAAAGTGTATTAATATATGAAGGAGGTAATTAAATAATAATTTTATAGTAAAAGACTATGTATTTAGTCTTTTTATGGTGAATTGATATCTAAAAATAGCTAGTTTTGTCGAATAGGTATTCAAATATAAATAATTGTGTTAAATTATTAAAGGAAGGTGAAAAAAATTGCTTAAGACAAATATGGAATTTAGAAAGGGAATTCTTTTTATTAGGTTAAAAGGTGATTTGAATAGAAATACCATTAAAGGAGTAATTGATAAAGATTTTAAATATGTTGTACTTAATATTGATGATATGTATTCAATAGACAGTTATAGTATCAAATATCTAAATAAAATATATAGGCTATATGAAAATAATAATAATAAATTTATTATTTGTGATAAATTTAATGTGTCTAGAAAATTACTTAAAGATATCCCTAAAATAAATAGAGAGTATGATGCTTTTAAATTGTTTGAGAGGATGATTTAATGAATAAGTATGAGGAGATTATTAAAGTAAATAGTGGTCTTATTTATATGATTATGAATAAATATTTTAAGGGTTATGATAAAGATGATTTATATCAAGTTGGTGTAATAGGAGTTATTAAAGCTTATAATAATTATAAGAATGATCATAATACTAAATTTTCTACATATGCTTTTAAATATATTTATGGAGAGATGTATAATTATATAAATAATATTAAAAGTATTAAAGTTTCTAATGAATATATAAGTCTTTATAAAAAAATATGTACTGCAAGTAATATACTTAGTCAGAAATTAATGAAGGAACCTTCGGTTAATGAACTAGCGATGTTTTTAGAAGTTAATCCACTTATTATAGATAATGTTATTAAGGCTATGAATAAAGTTGATAGTTTGGAAAAAATAATATCTAATGATGGTAAAGATTTATCTTTATTAGATACTATTAGGGATAATAGAGACTTCTATAACATTGATTATATGTTATTAAATGATGAAATAAGTAAATTAGAAAGTCCTTATAAGGAACTTATATATTTAAGGTATTTTGAAGATAAAACACAAAGTGAAGTAGCGGATATTTTGGGCATGAATCAAGTAGAAGTGTCACGTAGAGAGAGGAAAACTTTAAAGAAAATAAAAGATGTTTATCAAAATGTGGTTTAAATAAGCATTTTTTATTAAAAATGTAACCAAATGGTTTACATAAAAATTTTTCTTTTTGTGAGACAATAAGATTACAGGTGATATCTTATGAGAAGAAAAGGAGCAGAACGCGATAGTATTTATATGGTTGTTGCTAAAAATATTAAGTATTATCGTAAAAGCAGAAATATGACACAAGCACAACTTGCTGAGAAAACAGAATATTCCCATGAATTTATTAGAAGGATAGAAGCTCCTAATAGTAGGAAGAATTTTTCTCTTGATACAGTAAGTAATATAGCTAGAGCTTTAGATATTGATATAGAATTATTATTTGAAAAAAGAGAAGTAGAGACAGAAAAACAACCATAAATTGGTCGTTTTTTCTTTTACTTTTAGTAATTATATGGTACAATATTAATGGTGATGTGATGGAGTACAAGAGTGAAGAGGAGTTATTTAATAGTTTAAGGGGTGCTTTTAATGTTAAACTTAGACTAATTAAAGGTAATTATAGTTATATTAAAATGATTGATATATGGAATTATCTTAAGTTAAATAAATGGATTAAGACTAAGAATTTATCAATATCAGAGATGGTTAATGATATTATTGATGTTGATATTGAAAAAGTAGATTCTTTTCTAAAAGAAAGAATAAAAAATACTGAGAGAGATATGATAAGTTAGAAAGAAGGATGCAATATGAAAAAGAAAAAACAAGAAAAGACTAAAAATAATAAATTAAGAGTAATACTAGGTACTTTTATCACATTAATAGTATTAATAGGTAGTGCTTATTTAAGTATTCCTATATTTAAAAATATTAATTATGGATTAGATTTACAAGGAGGGTTTGAAGTATTATATGAAATAGAACCATTAGATGGTAATAAGCTTACTTCTGATATGGTTTATAATACTTATAAAGCTATTTTAAAGAGAGTTGATATTTTAGGTGTAAACGAGCCTGAGATAGCTATTGAAGATAATAATAAGATTAGAATAGCATTAGCGGGTATTAAAAATAAAGAAGAAGCAAGAGAAGTAATATCTTCAACTGCGGTATTATCTTTTAGAGATTATAATGATAATTTACTTATGACTTCAGATGTATTAGGAGGAGAAGCTAAAGTAACTACGGATCAGTATGGTCATCCTGCGGTATCATTATCTATTAAAGATACGGATAAATTTTATAATGTAACTAATAAAGTAAAAGATATGAATAATAATGTTATTGTTATTTGGCTTGATTATGATGAGAATAATGATTCATTTAGTAAAGAAAAAGATAAATGTGGATCGTTATCAACATCAAGATGTTTATCTGCTGCTAGGGTAGATAGGGCTTTTGCTGGTGATGTTATTATTCAAGGTAACTTTACTACTGAAGAAGCTACATCATTAGTAGAACTTATAAATTCTGGTTCACTTCCTACTAAATTAAATGAGATATCTTCTCGTACGGTAGAAGCTACATATGGAGAAGCAGCTCTTAATAAGACTTTAGTAGCGGGTATTATTGGTATTATTTTAGTACTATTAATAATGATTTTAATGTATCATTTTAGTGGTTTTATAGCAGGTACTGCTTTAGTAGTATATACTATGTTATCATTCTTAGTATTTTATTTAATTGAAGGAACATTAACTTTACCTGGTATTGCTGCTATGCTACTGGGTATTGGTATGGCAGTTGATGCTTCAGTAATTAGTTTTGAAAGAATAAAAGATCAGTTAAAGATAGGTAAACCACTTAAAGAAGCTGTAGCTATTGGTAATAAAGAATCTTTATCAAGTATATTAGATGCTAATATTACTACGATGATAGTAGCGGTAATTCTATTTATATTAGGACAATCTAGTGTTAAGGGTTTTGCTACGATGTTAATTATTAATATTTTACTTACGATAATAGTATTGGTATTTATATCTAAAGCAGTTGTAGCTTTATTTGCGGGTAGTGGAGTATTTGATAATAAAGTAAATTTATTTATTGGACTTTCTAAGAAAAAGATTATTCCTGCTAAAGAAGTTAGAATTCCATTTAAAAAATTAGATTTTGTTAAGTCAAGAAAGATAGTATTACCGTTAGTATTATTGGTTCTAGTAGGAGGAATTACATACTCACTTGTAACACATTTTAACTTTGCTGTAGATTTTACTGGTGGTACTAGTATTACTATAAATACTACTGATGATATTAGTTTAGGTGATTATACTATTAATAAAATTGATAGGACTAAAGATTCTACTAATATTGTTATTAATGAGAAGTTAACTAAAGAAGAAATAGAAGCTTTATCAAATAAATTAGAAGAAGAATATCATACTACTTCAAATATATATGTTGTATCTGATATGGTTAAGAAACAATTGATTAAGAATGCTATTATGGCAGTAATTATATCATTAATTGGTATAATTATCTATGTAAGTTTTAGATTTAGATTTAATTATGCTATCAGTGGTATTGTTGCTTTAATACATGATGCTTTAATTACTATTATATTCTTTGGTGTATTTAAACTTCAAATTGATTCTGTCTTTATAGCCGCTATTCTAACTATTATAGGATATTCTATTAATGATACTATTGTAACATTTGATATGATAAGAAGAAATTATAATGAAAGAAAGATTAAAAATAAAGATGATTTACCTGAATTAGTAAATGATTCGGTTAGATTAACATTCTTTAGATCTCTTATGACTACTGCTACTACTATAGTACCTATTATCTGTTTAATAGTATTAGGTTCTCATGAAATATTAAACTTTAACATTGCTTTACTAGTAGGATTTATTGCAGGTGTCTTCTCATCTATCTATATATCTAATAGTTTATGGTTAATGTTAGAAAGTAAGAGATTATCTAAACCTAAAAAAGAAGTAAAGAAAAAAGTTGAAAAAGAAGAAATGCAAATAAAAGGAATTAATTGTTAAAAATAGCTTACAAGTGATTCTTGTAAGCTTTCCTTATAAGGATTGGTGATGAATATGAGTACAAAAACAATTAAGATTTCAATTGATGATTTAATTGATAAATTTAAAAAATATAATGACAATGAAGAAGATATTGCTTTAATTAGAAGGGCTTATGATTATGCTGAAAAGAAACATTTTGGTCAAAAGAGAATATCTGGTGATGACTATATATTACATCCACTTAATGTTGCTTTAATATTAACTGAGATATCTGCGGATGCTCCATGTATGGCTGCTGCGCTTCTTCATGATACTATTGAAGACTCTGATGCTACTAAAGAAGAAATAGAAGAATTATTTGGATCAGAAGTTGCTTTATTAGTAGATGGGGTAACAAAGATTAATAAATTAAACTTTAATACTGAGACTGAAGCTAGTGCTGCTAATCAGAGAAAGATACTAGTAGGTTTATCTGAAGATCCTAGAGTAATTATAATTAAATTAGCGGATCGTTTACATAATATGCGTACTATTAGTGTGTTATCTGTAGAGAAACAAAAGAAAAAGGCTAAAGAAACATTAGAGATATTAACACCTGTTGCTCATAGACTTGGTATTTATAAGATTAAAAGTGAACTTGAAGATTTATCACTTAGATACTTAAAGCCTGATGCTTACTTTGATATTGTTGAAAAACTTAATCAGAAGAAAACGGAGAGAGATGAAGCTGTTAGTAAGATGATTGATGAGGTATCAGAATTATTAAATGAGCATAATATTCCTCATGAAATAAAGGGTAGAAGTAAGAGTATCTATAGTATTTATAATAAGATGGCTAAGGGTAAAAGATTTGATGATATATATGATATATTAGCTTTAAGGGTATTTGTGGATACTGAACAAGATTGTTACTTAGCTTTAGGGTTAATTCATTCTAAGTATAAACCTGTACCTAAGAGATTTAAGGATTATATTGCTATGCCTAAAACTAACTTATATCAATCGTTACATACTACTGTCTTTGGTATTGATGGTAATTTATTTGAGATTCAAATTAGAACTTATGAAATGGATAAGATAGCGGAATATGGTATTGCTTCACATTGGTCATACAAAGAACATAAAGATGGGGCTAAGTCCGCTAAAGATGCTATGGAACAGAAACTTCAGATATTTAGAAATATTATTGAGTTAAATGAAGAGACCAATACTCCGGAAGAATTTATTACTTCGGTTAAAAAAGATATATTAACTAGTGATGTTATATATGTATATACTCCTAAAGGTGATGTTATTGAGTTACCAGCACAATCAACACCAGTAGATTTTGCTTATAAGGTACATAGTGAAGTAGGAGATCGTATAGTAGGAGCTATTGTAAATGATAATATTGTACCACTTGATTATAAATTAGTAACAGGAGATATTATTAAAGTAAATACTAATAAGGCTTCTAAACCTAGTAAGGATTGGTTAAATTTTGTTGTAACTAGTGGAGCTAAGAATAAGATAAAGAGTTATTATAGTAAATTAGAGAAAGATGAAAATATTGAAAAGGGAACTGATTTATTAGAGAAAGAACTTAGAAAAGAAAATTTAAGTATTAATGAATTTTTATCTAATAAGAATATTGATATTATATTAAATGAATTAAAATTAAAAGATATTGATGATTTATATGTAAATATTGCTTCTGGTAAGAATACTCCTAATTCTGTTATTAAGATTATTATTAATAATAATACTGAGAAGAAAGAGAAAGATATTGCTGCTAAAATAAATGAAACTACCTACTATAAAGATAATAGTAATAGTAATAATAATGATGTTTTAGTAGAGGGTATTGATGAGATTAAGACTAGTCTAAGTAGTTGTTGTAAACCTATACCAGGAGATAATATTATTGGTTATATTACTAGAGGATCTGGTATTACTGTTCATAGAAGTAATTGTCATAATATTACTGATACTGATGAGAGATTAATTAATGTTAAATGGAATATTCAAAATGATAAGAAATATCCATCAGATATCTTAGTATATACTAATACTTATGATAATTTATTAGATATAATTACTAAGGCATCATCAAATAATATGATTATAGATAGTATATCTACGATTAATAAGAGTGAATATAAGGTATATAGAATGACTGTATTAGTAGAAAATAAAGAAAGATTAGAGAAATTTATGAATGATTTATTAAATTTAAGTTTTGTTCAGAAAGTTGAAAGAGAGGTTAAATAATGAGAGTGGTAGTACAAAGGGTTATTAATTCTAGTGTTGAAGTTGATGGTAAAATTGTAGGTAAATCTGATAGGGGGTTAATGCTGTTAGTTGGGTTTACTGAAGGGGATTCTTCTAAAGAGATAGACTGGATGGTTGATAAGGTTATTAACTTAAGAATATTTGAAGATGAAAATGATGTTATGAATAAGAGTTTATTAGATATTAATGGGAATATTTTATCTATTAGTCAGTTTACTTTATATGGAGATGCTTCTAAAGGGAGAAGACCATCATATATTAAGGCTCTAGGAGGAGATAAGGCTACTTTATTATATGATGAATTTAATAATAAATTAAGAGATAAGGGTATTGAAGTTGGTACTGGTATTTTTGGTGCTGATATGAAAGTATCTTTAATTAATGATGGGCCTGTAACTATATTATTAGAAAAGTAGAATTATCTACTTTTTTCTTTTATTCCTTTCGTGCCTATAGTCACTCTAGGTTTTCTAATGCCTAAGGTCATTAGAAAAAAAGTTTAGAGCCATAATTGTCTCTAAACTTAAGTGTTATTTATTTAGTTCTTTTTAAAGTATATATATTTTTAGAAATCTTATTAATGTCAAGTCTTGCAGTTCCATCAGTCTGTGATAATGCCATTGCAAATAGATGAAAATTGTCAAGGTTATTGTTACTAATAACAAAGTCTTTAATCATTTGTTTTGCACATATTAATGCATTTTTATCTTTTTCATTTTTAAGATATATCGATATATCATTAACTATATCAAATTTCCTAGGTATAGTTCCAAATAGTCTATATTCTGTAGATACTAGATAAGTAATAATATAACTATAATTTTTAAAGTATAATTTTTTTGTTTTTAAAGTATTTACATCAAATTGATATTTATTTTCTCCTATATAAAATTCATTTATATCTTGAGAAATTTCCTCAGTTTGTCTTTCTATTTCACCATCAGTAAGAATTCTCATTTTTATCCTAGAGTATTCACCTGTATCGGAATCTGATAATACGCTATCAAATATATCAGTGTTATTAGGTTTCATTGTTACTTCTATTACTTCTAATGATTCATTTTCTTTTAATTCTCTAATTTTCATAATATCTCTCCTTGTAGTTATATATTATAGCATAGTTATCAAGAAAAATAAATATTAAAAATCAGCAGCCGTAGTGAAAAGTCACCTAGGGCCGCTGATTTCTGTATTAATCTTACCATAAGTTTATTTCCTTGTCAACTTTTATTTGCATTTATTTTACTTTTATGATATTATATTTGACATGAGAGAGGGGAATATAATGGAAAATAATGTAGAATTAATAAAGAGTTTATTCGTGGATATAGATCCTAGTATTATAAATAATGATAAATTAGATATTAAAGATATACCTAAAGAGGTTATAATGTATTTAAAGAAGTTATTAAAATATACTTCAGGAGTAAAAGCATTTAAAACTTATCATAGTATTGAAAAGATATATGATGAAAGAAAGCAAAATAAGAAACTATTATATGAAGAGTTTGAGATAGCTTTATATTTAACTTATATAATGAATGCTAATATAATTAGTGAGGAAGAAAAGAAATCTTTAATTGAAGAAATTATATCTTTTTATACATTAAGATTAAGTAATGAAAGAGTATTATCTTTAAAAGATAGAGATACTATGAGTACTTATTCTTATGTAGATATGTCTAGTAAACACATATATACTACAATTGGTAAGGTTAAATCATTAAATAAGAATAATTATAAATCAGATGGTTTAGTTGATATATTAGATAAACAAATAACTAGTATTATGAAAGCCTTTTTAGGATTATTTAAAGAAGATATGAGAATATTAAGTGAAACTGATAATAAGAAATTAATAAAGTAGAGAAATCTACTTTTTTTCTATACTTCTATAATAAAATAAGGTATAATTAACTAGGAGGGTATGTAATGATAAAAGTAGAAAAAATTAATAAGAAATTTATTAAACAAAGTAAGAATAAAAAGAAAGAAGAATTCTATGCTGATAAAGATATTTCTTTTGAAGCTAAAGATAATGAAGTACTTGGAATATTAGGACCTAATGGTGCAGGTAAAACGACATTACTTAGAATGATTGCTGGTATTATGACTCCTAGTGGAGGTAGTATTACTATTGATAATTTAAATTATCATGATAATGAAATAGAAATAAAGAAAAGAATTGCTTTTTTAACAGGGAATACTAAGTTATATAAAGATTTAAGTGCTTATGAATTACTTACTATGTGTGGTAATTATTATCATATGAGTAAAAAAGGTATTAAAGATAGAATTAAATATTTAAATAAGACTTTTGATATGGAATCTTTTTTATATCAAAGAATAGGTACTTTATCTACTGGTCAAACGCAAAGGGTTAGTATTGCTAGATGCTTGATGCATGATCCTAAATATTATATCTTAGATGAACCTACTAGTGGTCTTGATATTATATCTAGTAAAGTTATTTTAGATACTATTAAAGAAGAGAAAGATAAAGGTAAATGTATATTATATTCTACTCATTATATGGAAGAAGCAGAAAGTATATGTGATAGAGTAGTACTTATGAATAATGGTAAGATAATTACTATTGGTACTCCAGAAGAAATAAAGAAAAAGACTAATACTAGTAATTTAAGAGAGGCTTTCTTTGCTTTAACTGGAGGTGATAATAATGAATAATATATTAATTACTTTAAAGAAAGAATTAAAACTTATAATTAGAGATAAAAAATCTTTACTTATGATGGCTATTACTCCTTTATTTATTCCTATCTTTGTTATATTAATGTCTTATATATATGAAGAATTAACTGTAAATAAAGAAGATAAAACATACCAGATAGGAGTTAATTATGAATTATCTAGTACTGAGAGGGAATTACTAAGTGATGAAGTAAAATATACAGTATATAGTAGTTCTAAAGAACTAAAAGAAGCTTATAATAGTAATAAAATATTGGCGTATATAGTTAGAGATAATAATAGTTATAATATTTATGCTAATATTCAAAGTGAAGATGGTAGTATGGTTACTAGTTTAATTACTAATTATCTAGATAACTATAATAATTATTTGGGACAAAGTTATTTGGTAAATAATAATATTGACTTAAGTAAAGTATATAATAATTTAAATTATAATGTTACTGAGATAAAAGGAGAGAGTATTTTTGGTAATCAAATAATACTTATGGCTATTACCTTTACTATAATGGCTATAACTCTTAGTTGTATTTATACTTCTACTGATACAACTGCGGGTGAAAAAGAAAGAGGTACATTAGAGACAATATTAACATTTCCTATTCGTAGAAAAGAATTAATATTTGGTAAATACTTAGCTATATCTATATCAGGAATAGTAACTCTTTTAATAGGAGTATTTCTATCAATAGTATCATTATATTATGTAAAGAATAGCTTTAGTATTTATGATAATGTAATATTTAATATAAATACTATTACAATATTATTAACAATATTAATATTATTATTCTATACATTATTTATATCAGGATTATGTATAACAATAGCAAGTTTTACTAAATCATTTAAAGAAGCTCAAAGTGCTCTTACGCCAATTAGTTTAGTTACTTGTATACCTATGTTTTTAGAAATGTTAAATATTAATATATCAGGATTATTATCATTTATTCCTATTATTAATCATACTATTGTTATAAATAATATCTTAACTAGTTCTATTAATATTAATAATATACTAATAACTATAATATCTTCAATAATATATATAATAGTCCTTTTACTATTTATAAATAAAATGTATAAGAGTGAGAAAATATTATTTAATTAAAATGATCCCTGTTTCTTAATTAAAGAAACAGGGGTTTATTAGAATACATAAAGAAAACAGAAACCTCTTTTAGAAGAATCTGTTAACATAAGAAATATTTCTCTATTGCTTAATACATTAAGTCTTAAGCACACATCCAAAATGAATAGAGGACTAACTCCTTACAACAAAATAATATCATAATTTAGAGATAAAAACAACATTTTTATAATGAAATATTGAAAAAGAATTATAGAATTCAAAGGTTAGTACCTTTAGATTATGAAAAAAAACAAGTCTCCCAACAGTTCCATTAGTTCAAAGACTATGGGCACTGCTTCAGTAAGACCTGTTTCTACTAAAGATAATACCACAATTTAGAAAAAAAATCAATATTTTTACAATAAAAATAATAGTAGTCAACTTACCCTTATTATATTTATTACATGAAATAAATATAAGCGTATTAAAAAAGATAACTACTAAACATATTAAAGTATATAGTCTATACTTATATATAATAAATATGGCTGATATATTGTTATTAGACTTAAGACTAATAACAACACTTTAAGACCTAGACTTAAAGTGAATAAAAAATATAAAAAAATAATTGACAAGAATAAATAATAATTATATAATAAGTATAGATTTTCTATTACTATTAGTGACAGATAGTAGATATAAATAAGTAGAAAACGGGTAGTTCCGATAAAAACTAATAAAGAGCACATTAGTGAAATAAGGTGGCACCGCGGATAATAGTATTCGTCCTTATGTAATTGATGTGTTTTTATATTATATGAAAGGAAGATGTATATGAAAAATAAATATAGAACAATTTATTGTGGTGAAGTATCCACTAAAAATATCGGTGAAGTAATAAAAGTAGCAGGCTGGTTAGAACAAAAAAGAAATCTAGGTAGTCTAGTATTTATGACATTAAGAGATGAAACAGGAGTAATTCAGTTAATAAGTGAAGATATTGATAGTTTTAAAGATATAACCAGAGAGAGTACTATGACTGTAACTGGAGTAGTAAGACATAGAGCTGAAGGTATGACTAATCCTAATATGAAAACAGGAGAAGTAGAAGTATTAGTATCTTCTTTTGAAGTACTAGGAGTAGCTCAAAATGTATTACCTTTTGAAATTAATAGAAGTACTGAAGCTTTTGAAGATACTAGATTAAAATATAGATATCTAGACTTAAGAAATCCTAAAGTACATGATAGAATACTATTTAGAACAGAAGTATTAGATTATATGAGAAAAATAATGAAAGAGATGAACTTTACAGAGATTCAAACACCAATTATAACTGCATCATCTCCAGAAGGAGCTAGAGACTTTATTGTACCATCAAGAAAGTATAAGGGAAAATTTTATGCTCTACCTCAAGCTCCTCAAATATTTAAACAATTACTTATGTGTTCAGGATTTAATAGATATTTCCAAATAGCTCCATGTTTTAGAGATGAAGATCCTAGAAGTGATAGATTATATGGTGAGTTCTATCAATTAGACTTAGAAATGTCATTTGCTACTGATGAAGATGTTTATGCAGTAGGAGAGAGAATCTTCTACGACATATTTACTCGCTTTAGTGATAAAGAGGTATCAGAGAGACCATTTAGAAGAATACCATTTAAAGAGGCTATGCTTAAGTATGGTTCAGATAAACCAGATTTAAGAAATCCATTAGTGATTGAAGACTTAACTGATATATTAAGTAAGAGTTCATTTGAACCATTTAAAACATCTTTAATTAGAGGTATTACTGTTAAGAATATTGATAAATCAAACTCTTGGTATAAGTCTATGGAAGAATATATGAAGAGTGTTGGAGCTCCTGCGCTTGCATATATTAAAGTAAATGAAGATATGACTTTTAAATCATCATTAGATAAGTTCTTAACTGATGAAATAAGAAAAGAATTAGTAGATAAATGTAATCTAGAGGCTGGAAGTACTTTATTTGTACTAGCAGATTCTAAGAATAAAATAAATAAATTAGCAGGTCTTCTTAGAATTAAATTAGGTAATGAACTTGATTTACTAGATAAGAATAAATTTGAATTCTGTATTATTAATGATTTTCCTATGTATGAATATAATGAAGAAGAGAATACTTGGGATTTTGGTCATAATCCATTTAGTATGCCTCAAGGTGGATTAGAAGCTCTTACTGAAGATAATATTGAAAATGTTGTAGCATATCAATATGACTTTGTATGTAATGGTTATGAGATGGCTTCTGGGGCTGTTAGAAACCATGATATTAGAATAATGAAGAGAGCCTTTGAACTTGCTGGTTATACTGATGAAGATGTGGAGACTAAGTTTAGAAGTTTATATACAGCATTTCAATATGGAGCACCTCCTCATGCTGGAATGGCTCCTGGTATTGATAGAATATTAATGTTATTAAAAGATGAAGAAAATATTAGAGAAATGGTTGCTTTCCCACTAGGGGCTAATGGTGCTGATGCTATGATGGGTTGTCCTGGTGAAGTGTTTGAAAAACAACTTAGAGAAACACATATTAAGGTTAGAGATTAATATTTATTAAGGGGGATATATGAATAATAATTTTGATTTAGTTATAATTTATAGAAGAATGGAAAAGAAAAATGTAATTAATTATATACCAGTATATTGTGAAGTTGGTACTTATAATCAAGAGAGTGAAGTATTTACTACTACTAAAGGGAAGAAATATCATCATATGATTGAGGGAGAAGAGTATGCCTTTTTAGGTAGACTTCCTCTCTCTAGATATACTGATCTTTATCCTAAATCTTCACTTTTTACTATTAAAACAAAAGCCTTTATCAATAACGCAAAACATAGATATATATTATCAAAAAGTAAAGATAATGTACCAATAGTCTTACAAGTAGAAAAGAATAATGAATGTAATATCTTTCTAGATAGTGACTTAATAAACTTCTATAACAAATATTATCCTGAATTAGAAATTGATAATATTATTGGTAATAATGAAATGAATATTAGTGATGTCTATAAAGAACTAACTAGTAAAATAATAGGTCAAGATGAACAAATTAAACAAATATTATCTACTATATGGAAGCAATATAATAATGAAGATAAGACTTTTAATTATAATATGTTAATTAATGGTCCAGAAGGTGTTGGTAAGACTACAATCTTTAAATTACTTGAAGAATTACTTGGTATTCCTTGCGTTATTATTAATGCTAAAAGACTAGGTAGTGAAGGTTATATTGAAAATATATTATTAAATTTATTAGAAAAGACTGAATTTGATGTTGAAAGGGCTAAGACTGGTATTTTGGTTATTGATAAATTAGAAGAAATATCGACAAATAGTAAAGAAAGACATAGTACTTCTAGTAAGGCTTTACAAGAAATTATTATTAATTTGATTGATGAAGGGGTATTTACTATTAATACTATTAATAATGAGAAATATCGTTTTAGTATGGATAAACTACTTATAATTGGTATTGGTAATTTTAATAATAATGAGAATCTTAGAAATACTACAGTGGGATTTAATACTGCATTAGAAGATAATACTCTTGATTCTTATGGTATTATACCTGAACTTGCTAATAAATTTCCTATTCTAATAGAAATGAATAATTTGTCACTAGATGATTATATTAATATTATTAAGAATTCTACTTTAAGTTCTCTTAATACTAATAGGGAATTTTTAGGTAAAAGGAATATTAACTTAGAAATATCCGAAGAAGTTATTAATATGATAGCTAGAATAGCTTATGATAGAAAATTAGGTGCTAAGAGTATTAATGAAATACTTGAGTCTTCTCTTGCACTTGCTGAGTTTGAGATAGCTAGTAATTCTTCTTTATATGAGAGTTTGATTATTGATAAGTCTACGATTAAAGATAATAAGAAATATACTTTAGTAAAGAGAAAGAATAATTAATCTTTCTTTTTCTTTTCCTTTACAGCCTATCAAAGATAGTCTTCCAAGGTATTTTTGAACCTGTAGTTTCAAAAATAAATATTTATATAGTATAATGATATTGTTTGTTATAGAGACTATAACTAGGCTCTATAACACCTTCAGAGACTACGGGCTCGGAAGGAATAAAGTAAAATAATTGTCAAATATAAATAAAGCTATTTACTAATAATATAGACTATGATATAATTAAGATACCTAGAGGATACGACATCTTTAGTATAAAACCGACTAAAGATATTAATAGGGGAGCTAATATAATTTATGTGTTGAATGCTTGCTTCTAAGTAGGAATCCTAATTAAATTATTGTGCTGACCCACCTGTGACTTACGCCGCGGGTTTTATCTTACAGGGTCGGTCCGTCTGGGCTTTTTTTATTTTAATTATTGACTTTTCTAGGTGAGTCCGCTATAATTTAATTATGTACGGTGGCTACCATCGGAATTTATGTCTGCGGACGAAGAATAATCTTCTATGAAGCAGAAAAGCATTATCGTGAGGTAATGTAAGAAGTACAACCCACCTGTGACTTATAAGTACACCGTGGGTTTTTATTTTACATTACTAGCCCAGTTAGGCTTTTTTTTATATAGATTTTGTGATATACTAATAATGGTGATGAGAAGTGGAAATAAAAAATAATACTATATATACTAATGACTTAGTAAAAGAATTTTTAAGAGTATATTATTTTGATAAAGTAAAGACAATTAGAATAATTATGAATATTCTAATAGCAGTATTAGTAGTTAGATTCTTCTTTTTAGATAATACTACTACTATCGATATAATTACCTTTATATTTAGTTTATTTGGTATCATAGAATTAAATACTAATATGTTACCATATACTAATTATAAAAGATTAGAAAAAAGAAAAGATAGTATTCTAAATACTAAGATAAAATATCTATTTAAAGAATATAATTTTATGATAGATAATGGTAAAGAAGAATATATAAATTATAAAGATTTATATAAAGTAATTGAAAGAGATAATACCTACTACTTATATATAAATAAATATAAAGCTTTTATAGTAAGTAAAGAAGGTATTAGTAAGAATAATATAGAGAAATTAAGTAATAATTTTAAAGATAAAGTATCCACCTATAAATATATAAAATAATGTTTGATAGAACAATAGCTTTAATAGGTCAAGATAATTTAGATAAAATAAAGAGTAAACATATTCTTATAATTGGAGTAGGTGGAGTAGGTGGATATGCAATAGAAGCTCTTATTAGAAGTGGTATTCATAATATAACATTAGTAGATTATGATAACATAGATATATCTAATATTAATAGACAAATAATAGCTAAAGAAAGTAATGTAGGTAAATTAAAAGTAGAGGCTTGGAAAGAGAGAATTAATGAAATAAATAGTAGTGTTTTAGTAAATACTTTACCACTTAAAATAGATGAAAATAATATTGATATATTATTTAAAAGCTCCTACGACTATATAATAGATGCTTGTGATACTATTATAGTAAAGAAATTACTTATCAAGAAATGTCATGAAAAGAATATTAAATTAATTACAGTATGTGGTATGGGTAAAAAGTTAAATCCTAGTCTAGTAAAAATATGTGATATCAAAGATACTTCATATGATCCACTAGCTAAAAGTATTAGAAAATATGTCAAAGATGAAAAAATAAGAGGTAAAGTACCCGTAGTATTTTCTAGTGAAGAACCTAAGAAGAATGATAAAAATTTAGTATCTTCAATGATGATGGTACCCGCTACTGCTGGTATAAATGCTGCTTATTATGTGATAAATGATATTATAAAATAAAATATATATGGAGGTGTTAAGATGTCAGAAAAAGAATTGGATTCAAGTATAAACAACTATATCGAAGTAAAATCTAATAATATAAAACAATTAGATTGGGATATGGCTATTGGTCTTCAGGAAGTAGACAATCTAAAACCTTCAAAATATTTGGGAAAATTGCTTAAAGAAAATGTAATTGGTGAAAAAACTATTTATGAAGTAGAACAAGAAATAAAAAAATATTATACTTTAAAAGAAGAAAATAACGAAGTAAATCAAGAAGAACAAGAATGTGATTTAGTTTCTACTAGAATAGTAGAGTTATTGCAAGAAGATAATTTTGAATTATCAATTGATTATCTAAAATATATTCATAAATATTTATTCCAAGATATATATGACTTTGCTGGTAAATTTAGAAAAGTAGACTTTTCTAAACATGAGAAAATATTAAATAATGATTCTATAGCATATGGGGACTCTAAGTTATTAGAACAATCATTAAATTATGATATATCTTTAGAAAAAAAGAAAGATTATAAAGTAATGAATATGGTTGATATCATAAACAACATTACTGATTTCTCTTCAAGAATATGGCAGGTACACCCTTTTAGAGAAGGCAATACCAGAACTACTGCGCTATTTATAGAAAAGTATTTAATATTTCTTGGAATAAAGGTAGATAATACTATGTTTAAAGAAAAATCAGTGTATTTTAGAAATGCCTTAGTAAGAAGTAATTATTTTAATAATGAATTAAACATAAGTAAAGATGATAGTTTCTTAATCAAATTCTATGAAAATCTATTACTGAGTAAAAATAATGAATTACATTCAAAAGATTTAATTATTAAAGAATTATTTAATAAAGAAGAATCAAATTAATGATTCTTCTTTTACATAGTATCTAATCTATTTATTATCTCTTTATATACTCTTTCGTTCTTATTATCTTTAGGAATATAATATCTACTACCAAGAAGGTTATCAGGTAAATATTGTTGTTTTACATAATCATTTTTATAATTATGTGGATACTTATATTCACTAGATGGATTCTTTAAATGATCAGGAACATCTCCTATATTCTTAGTACGAATATCTTCAAGGGCTTTATCAATAGCCATTTTAGCACTATTACTTTTAGGTGATAAAGCAAGTTCTATTACTATTTCTGATAATACAATCCTAGCTTCTGGTAATCCTAGTCTTAAGGCAGCATTAATTGCAGCATCTACTCTTGGACCCATACTTGGATTAGCAAGGCCAATATCTTCATAAACAATAACGGATAATCTTCTTACAATAATGTCTAAGTCTTCAGCATCAATTAATCTAGCTAAATAATGAAGAGCAGCATTAACATCACTACCACGAATAGATTTTTGAAAAGCTGAAATTACATTATAATAACCATCAGCGTTCTTATCAAATAAACTATTAGTTCTATTACTTATTTTAGTTAAAGTATCTAAAGTAATATTTTTATCTTCAGTAGAGTAGTAGGCTACTTCAAGTGTATTATAAGCATATCTTAAATCAGTGCCAGAAATACTAGCTAAATAGTTCTTTGCTTCATCAGTAATAGTTAAACCTTCTAAATAATTAGATTCTATAGCTTTATCGATGCCTTTCTTAATATCATCACTAGTTAAATCTTTAAGTTCAAATAATTGACAACGACTTCGAATAGCGGGATTGATAGCATGATATGGATTAGAAGTAGTCATACCAATTAAAGTAATAATACCGGATTCAAGATAGGGCAAGAGAATATCTTGTTTATCTTTATTTAATCTATGTATTTCATCCACTATTACAATTAAACCATCATATAATTTTGCTTCTTCAATAACTGTATCAAAATCTTTCTTATTATTTACAACAGCATTAAGATTACGATATCTCATACCAAGTTCTTCCGCTATTGCAGTAGCTATACTTGTCTTACCAATACCTGGATGGCCATATAAAATCATTGAAAATAATTTCTTATTTTTAACCAAATTATATATAACTTTATTTTCTCCTACTAAATGTTCTTGACCAATAATATCTTTTAAAGATTTAGGCCTTAATTTAATTGATAATAATTCTTCCATAACATCACTATTCCTTTATAATAAAATGAAGATAGTCCATAAAGAACTATCTTCAACGGACCGCTAGGGTCTTTGATCAACAAACGGGTTGTAATAACCTTTGTTGTATATAATATACAACATTTTTGGCAAAATGTCAAACCTTTTTTGTGAATTTTTCTATTAATTCTTTATCAATTTTATCCATTACTTCTTTAGGACATTTCTCTTTACCAACAAAATCATATTCATTAATTGGTTTCAAAATGCGACTTTTTGAAATCGTAGTAATAAGGCTGCTACAAGCATATGTATTCATTTTATTGCCTTTGTAATAGGTTAGTACTGTATATAGTTTTCTTATTTTAGTTTCATCTTCAATATTTAATTTTTTGCTTCCTATATCAAATTCTTCATCAATGCCTATTTTTACTAGTTCTTTTTTTATTTTTTCTATTAATTTATTGATGACCAAATTCTTTAGATCTAAATTATATTTACTTGGTTTAGATGTTAGTGGAATAACTGTTAAAACATTATTTTTGGGATTATCATAATTATTAAGTACAATCGCAAAATGCACTTGAGACATTTCGGAACCAATATTTACTCCGAAATCTGCTCTTATAATAGTGCCTCTTTTATATGCTTTATACATTTGTTTACTTTTTGATTCAAATTTATTTGCTTCTGATAAGAGTAATTTTGAATTTTTTAATAGCCATTCATCTAAATATGCAAATTTATATGGTAAGTTTTTATCAATTATGTCATGATAATTAATGTATGACTTGTCTAATCTAATTCTTTCTTTTAAACTAATATCAATTATTTTTTCATCTTTCATTTTGCTCACATCCTTTTTAATGTTTAATTATACATCTTATATTTATTAGTTAAACTTAATACTCTTTTCTTTTCTCTATCTAAAACTCTATCATTATTGTAGTTATTTAATACATTATATATAATATCTCCAATAGTAACAAAGTCTTCTTCTTTTAATCCTCTTGTAGTCATTGCAGGACTTCCTATACGAATACCACTTGCTTTCATAGGACTAAGTGTTTCATTAGGTATAGTATTTTTATTAACTGTAATATGTACTGAATCTAATATTTTTTCAGCTTCTTTACCAGTAATACCAAGTGAATTATATACATCTAATAATATTAAATGATTATCAGTACCACCAGAAATAACAATCATACCCTTATCAACTAAATAATCAGATAAAGCCTTAATATTTTTAAGTACTTGTTCTTGATAAGTTATAAATGATGGATCTAATGCTTCATAGAAGCATTGTGCTTTAGCAGCAATTACATGCATAAGTGGTCCACCTTGAATACCAGGGAAAATAGTTTTATTTATTTTCTTTATAATTTCTTCATTATTAGTAAGAATAATACCTCCTCTAGGGCCTCTTAAAGTTTTATGAGTAGTAGAAGTAACTACATCAGCATAATCAACGGGATTCATATGAAGATGGGCTGCTACTAAACCGGCAATATGGGCCATATCTACAAATAAGTAAGCATTAACTTCGTCTGCTATTTCTCTAAATTTTTTAAAATCAATACTTCTAGAGTAGGCACTAGCCCCCGCTATTATCATTTTAGGCTTTGTTTTTAAAGCAATTTCTCTAATGTTATCATAATCCAAATAACCAGTATCAGGATCCACTTTATAATCAACAATATTATAATCTATACCACTAAAATTAAGAGGGTGACCATGAGTTAAATGACCTCCATCAGATAAATTCATTCCCATAACAGTATCACCATGATTAAGTAATGCTCTATATACAGCCATATTTGCTGAACTACCACTATGAGGTTGTACATTAGCATATTTACATCCAAATAACTTACATACATATTCAATAGCTAAATTTTCAACTATATCAACATTCTCACATCCACCATAATATCTTTTACCTGGATATCCTTCAGCATATTTATTAGTAAATATACTACCTTGTAATTCTAATATATCTTTAGAAACATAGTTCTCACTAGCAATAAGTTCTATGTTATCATTTTGTCTTTTTTCTTCCTTTAATAAAGCTTCTTTTATTAATTTATCCATTTATATCAACTCTCTTTCTTCTTTTATATTATAACTTATTTATAAGTTAAAGTAAATAAGTATTTTTAATTAAAGATATTTTGGTGAAAAGTTAAAAATTAAGATTACTCAAATGAAAAAATAAATTGACCGATGAAAAATATATTGGTGCATTTAAAAATTCATTCAACAAAAAATATTAGATGACAATAAAGAATTGACAAAAGTTTAAATATAGTACACTCATATTGTGCTTATGGCACTATAGTTAATTAAAAGCGGTGTATCCAGCCATAAATGGAAGTTAAAAAAGGAAATTAGAGACTAATCTCTAATTTTTTAGTATATAGTTATTGCTTATATATAATAGATGTGTAGATATATTAACTAAAGACTTAATATAAGGCTTTAGTTAACACTAATAAGACTTACATAGTAAGGCTTATAGTGAATAAATATATGTAAAATAAATGTCATTAAGTTTACTAAAATAATAATAAATGATATAATTTATATGAGAGTAGGTAATATGATAAAGATAGATAATTTAAAACTAAGTAAAGAAAATAAAGATATATTAAGTGAATATAAGATAGAATTAACCGCTATTAAATTAAAAAAAATAGATACAACAGTTGAATCTTATATTGAAGATATATATAAATACTTAGAATATATAGAAGAAAAGAAACATATAAATAGTGCTTTAAATATTAAAGAAGAAGATATAATTGATTATCTTACATACTTAGATAAAAATAATTATGAAAAGACTAGTATAGTTAGAAAGATAGTATCTATAAAGTTATTTCATAAATATCTAAGTGAAAAATATCATATTGAAGATATAAGTATTAAGATAGATAAACCTAGAGTAAGAAGAAAATTACCTAATATTCTCTCAATAGAAGAAGTAGATAATTTATTAGATATAGAATTAAATAATGCTTTTGATTATCGAAATAAAGCTATGCTTGAACTTATGTATTCTTCAGGACTTAGAGTAAGTGAGTTAGTAGATTTGAAATTAAAAGATATTGATTTAGATAATGGTTATGTTAAATGTTTTGGTAAAGGAAATAAAGAAAGAATAGTTCCAGTAGGAGAACTAGCAGTAGAATACTTAAAGAAATATATCTATGAATATCGAGATAGTATGAAGAAAGGTTATTATACTGAGAATATATTCTTAAATAATCATGGTAAAAAGATAAGTAGACAAGGTTTCTTTCTTATTATAAAAGATATAGCTAAGCAAAAGAATATTGATAAGAATATAACTCCACATATGTTAAGACATTCTTTTGCTACTCATTTATTAAATAATGGAGCAGATCTTCGTACTATTCAAGAAATGTTAGGACATTCTAGTATTACTACTACTCAGATATATACAAATGTTAGTACTGATATATTAAAAGAAAATTATGAATTATATAAAAGGAGAGATTAAATATGGAATTAAATAGATTAATGTTTAGAGAATATGATATAAGAGGTATATGGAATGAAGATATTACTGAAGAGATATCATATCATATAGGTAGAGCTTATGCTACTAAATTACTAAGTTTTGGTAAAAATAAAATGATTGTAGGTTATGATAATAGATTATCTAGTCCGATAATTGAAGAAAACTTAGTAAAAGGATTAACTGAGGGAGGAGTAAATGTTGTTAGACTTGGTTTAGTAACTACTCCTATGTACTATTATGCTTGGGATAAACTAAATATTCATGCTGGTATTATGATTACTGCTTCACATAATCCTAAAGAATATAATGGCTTTAAAATGAGTTATAATGGTATTCATAATATGTTTGGTAAAGATGTAAGTGATTTATATTATGTAATAATAAATGGTATATATTCTGAAGGAAATGGTATGATAGAATATGCTGATATTAAGGAAGACTATGTTAAGATGATACATAATCATATTGATATGGGTAATAATAAATTAAAAGTAGTATATGACTGTGGTAACGGTACTACTAGTATAGTAGCTCATGATATCTTTAAAAGTAATGAATATATAGAATATATTCCTATATTTGATGAGTCGGATGGAACTTTTCCTAATCACCATCCTGATCCTGCGGTAGAAGAGAATCTAAAACAACTAAAAGAAAAGGTACTTGAAGTAAAAGCTGACTGTGGTATTGCCTTTGATGGTGATGGCGACAGAGTAGGGGTAGTGGATAATCAAGGTAATATGATACCAATAGATAAATTTATGATAATAATATGGAGAGATATTTATAATAAAGTAACTAAAAAAGAAGGTTTCTTTGATGTTAAATGTTCTAAGGCTTTAAAAGATGAATTAATTAAATTAGGTGTTAAACCAGTAGAAACTAGAACAGGAAACTCTTATACTAAAAAAATATCTGTTGAGAATGATTATCCATTTGGTGGAGAAATGTCAGGACATTTATATTTTAGAGATAAATTTATTGGTAATGATGATGGTATATATGCTGGTTTAAGATTAGTAGAAATTTTATCTAAAACTAATAAGAAATGTACTGAATTACTAGATAATATCCCAGTATATTATTCTACTGATGAAAATAAAGTCCCAGTAGAAGATGCTATTAAAGATAAAATAGTAAGTAGAGTAGAGGAGTATGCTAAAGAAAAAGGTTATAACTATCTTACTATTGATGGTGTTAAAGTATTATATGATGATGGTTTTGCTTTAGTTAGAAAGTCTAATACTACTCCTAATATAACAACTAGATATGAAGCTAAAACTAAAGAAAGATTAGAAGAAATTACTAATGAATATAATTCTCTATTAGATAAATTAAAAGAAGAAGAGTAATTATAAACAAGTACTATAAAGTAAAAGAAGAGTAGGTAACCCTATTCTCCTTTTTCTTCAAAATTATTAGTACTATTCTTCTTAGTACAATGACAATTATCTTTATGACAATCACAAGACATATCAGTATCTAAATTAACATCATTACAATGACAATCAAAATTATTAGATTTAGTCTTAGTCTTATTATCTTTGTTTTTCTTACTCATTTTAATTACCTCCAATAATAGTATTTACTAAATTAATTATATTATACTTATATTCTCTTTTTTTATAGAAGTTAACATAATATTAATTATAGGAAGTAAGATATTTGATTAAAAGTAATATAGTTGTTAACCTTAAATTACCATATAAAATAAGGTTTTAGATAGTATTTATCTTTTTATATTACATATAATATTATTATAAATAAATATTATTTATTTTATAAAAAAATTAACTATATAATTATTTATATTATTATACAGTTAATTAATTATATACGTTCTTATTTAATTTGAGATGGATACTTCATCATCTACTTATTAATAAATTTATTTAAATAATCATTAAATATATTATTATAGTTCTTCCCTATTTTTAGTAAAAATTAAAGTAGGGGACTTAAATTAAAATTTTTGAGCCATAATTTCTGCTATTTTGTCTAATACTTCACTGGCATTATTTTTATCTATTTCATCATATCCTAATTCTCTTAAGGCTCTTATTTTAGCAGTATTTAATTCTTGTGTTCTAGTTAATTTTTCTTCTTTTTTGCTATTTAACATAGCTTCCCATCTACGATGTGATTCGGTAAGTTTAGTACGAGAAGCTCCCCCATTACTATATAATGTCATAGCAGAGTACATAATGCTTTCTAATATATATTGATTATTTTCATCGAAAGCAAATTTATTGGGATCAGTATAACCAAAATTCTTAGAGAAATATCCTAGAATATATTTTAATTCTTTAGTAGTACTTAAGTTTTCAATAAAGTGATGGACATACTCAACAGTAGTATAGGCCTCCCCTTCTCTACCTTTATTCTCAATAAGTATATTCTTAAGCATTTGGCTAATTTCACCAATTAACATTATTTCGTCTTTTTTTAAACCTGCTAAGTCAATTGATTCTTCTTTTTTTGGTGTACTCTTCTTTGTATCAAATATTTTACTCCCTACTCTTTGAAGGTAATCATTTGTTATGTTTATGTCTAATATTTCTTTTTCTGATGTGACGTCAAGTAAATTAAATAGTAGTTGACACTTCTCGTTTGGAAGTTTTGATAAATCGTCACCATCAAAATAATTGTAAACCATCTGTCTTGATACTCCTAAATACTTTGATAGGTTTACTTTGGAAATATTAGCCTTTTTTAATATTAAATTAACTTTCTCGACAACATTCATTGTTAGTCATCCTCCTATTGTTTATAATTATTTATAACTTTACATTTACAATTATATCATACTATATGTAAAATTACTAGTGCTTTTTTATTTTTTTCTTTATTTATAATCTAGAGAAATCAATCATATGTTACACTTTTTTATAAAAAGTTCTTTTCTGCCTATAGACATATTATAAAAAAGTATTATGTTTGTCAAGGATGGCTT
>MNTB01000014.1 GCA_001916775.1 Firmicutes bacterium CAG:321_26_22
GCAAAAGGAAAATTGAGTTTGTGGGAGTATGATATATGAAAAATATAGAAAGATATTATAAAAATACAACAGATGCAAAACCTAATTATACTATAAAAAAATTTATTGAATTGAAAATCAAACCAGGAAATGCAATTGAACTTGGATGTGGAGCAGGAAGAGATACAGTATGTTTAATAAAAAATGGATGGAATGTAACGGGAATAGATAAAGAAAATGTTGAATCAAGAATTGCAGCAAAATTAGAAACAGAAGAATTAAAACAGTTTAAATTTTTAAAGCGAAAATTTGAGAAAATTGAATTAGAAAGTAATAATTTGGTAGTTGCTAATTTTAGTCTTCCATTCTGCAATAAAAATGATTTTAAAAAATTATGGAATAAAATAGATGATAGTATTTTAAAAGATGGATATTTTGTTGGTAATTTCTTTGGAGATAACGATGAATGGAAAAATACAAAAGAAGAAATGACGTTCTTAACAAAAAAACAGGTAATAGAATTATTTGAAAATTTTGAAATTATAGAGTTTAATGAAGTAGAAAAAGATGATTTTACCGGTTTAGGGAAAATGAAACATTGGCATATATTTAATGTAATAGCAAAGAAAATTTAGAATTATTATAATTTAAGGAGATTAGTATGGTAAAAGAAATAGTAAAAGATGTAATGTTTTTATCACAAAAAGCCGAAAAAGCAACAGAGAAAGATAAATATATAGCAAATGACTTACTAGATACATTAAAGGCTAATAGGGATAGATGTGTAGGACTTGCCGCAAATATGATAGGATACAACAAAGCAATAATTTGTGTATCAGGTGGATTGTATGATTTTGTAATGATAAATCCTGTTATTACGAGTAGAAGCGGAGAGTATGAAACAGAAGAAGGTTGTTTGTCTTTACTTGGAGAAAGAAAATGTAAAAGGTATAAAGAAATTGAGGTTGATTATTTGGATATAAATTTTAATAAACAACATGGAAAATATACTGAATTTGTTGCCGAGATAATACAACATGAGATTGACCATACAAATGGGATAATAATATAATTATAGAAATAGTAATTACTTAAGTAGTTGCTATTTTTTCATGTGATAATCGGTATAGATTTAAAAAAATGTTGAAATATAAAAAAACATATACAGAAAAATATAAAAACACCCCCCGCCTTTAATCTCTACAAGATAAAAAGGGGGAACGGCGAGGGGAGGAGTCATGTGAAAAATTTCGGGAAATACATAGGGGAGGGGGTAAATTATTTTTTTGAAAGAGCTTCTAACAGTAAAGATACAGCCAAAGAAAAACCGTCAATAAAAGCCTCTTCAGCTTCGATATCAGACAATTCATTCATACAATCTAATACATTATCAATTAGAGAAAAAGTTTCTTTATCGACCAAATGTGTTAGTTCTTCTTGAAGTGATGTACATTTTGATAACGTTTTAGAGTATTTAGAATTTTCAGGAATTGGTTTCTCAATACAAGTGTACTCTCCATTGTATAGAGATTTAATTGTTTTAGTATTCATGTTTTCACCTCCAGTTGGTTGTGTATTTAAGCTTAAAAATATTTATATTTCAAGTATAAATAAAAAAATAAAAAAATTTCAGAAATTGCTGGAAAAAAAGAAAAAATTTTGGTAAAATACATACAGTAAAAAAGGAGCAAAAAATGTTAAAAGTTGTAGAAACATTCAGTGGAATAGGAAGTCAAGCAAAAGCATTAAAAAATATAGGAATAGATTATGAAATAACGTGTACGGCTGATTGGGATATTAACGCTATGATTGCATATGATCTTATACACCATGGAGAGCAAGATTTAAGTAGATACAAGAATATGCCAAAACAAGAATTAATACAAACACTAAGTAAATACACATTAAGTTTGGATGGTAAAAAACCAGCTACAGAGAAAAACATGCAAGATTTAAGTGAAGAAGTATTAAAAAGGGTGTTGTGCGCAATAAGAAGAAGTAATAATCTAGTTAGTATTACAGATATAAAAGCAAGAGATTTACCAAACAAAATTGATTTATTAACATATTCATTCCCTTGCCAAGATTTATCGGTAGCAGGAAATTGGCATGGAAATAAAAGTGGAATTGATAGGAATGCACATAATAGATCAGGAATGTTATGGGAAGTTGAGAGAATATTAAAAGAAAGAATTACTGAAAAAATGAATTTACCAAGATTCCTATTAATGGAAAATGTAAGTAACATTCTATCGGATAGACATAAAGATAATTTTAAAGAATGGACAGACTATTTAGAGGAAATAGGTTATTATAATCAAATCTATACATTAGATGCAAGTAAATTTGGAATACCACAAAAAAGAGTTAGAACATATATGCTAAGTGTATTAGTGGAAAATGATGCTAATAGAAAAAGAAAAGTAGAAAATTACTTCAAAGAGCATAATTTAGAGGATGACAGATATGTGAGAAGTTTAAATATAAAAGAAAGAAAGCTAAAAGAATTTTTAAGACTAGATTATAATAATGAAATATATAGAATAGAGGCAGATATGTGCCAACCAAATGACACACCTTCTAGAAAAGATATATATGAATATAATACTAAGATATATCATAACAAGAAAGTTCTTGCACAAACAGTTCCTACAGTTACAACAAAACAAGATAGACATCCAAATTCAGGAGTAATAGATTATTGTAATGAGAGAAAAGGAAAAAGTAAGTTTAGATATTTGACTCCTAGAGAATGTTTCTTATTAATGGGATTTGATGAAGAAGATTATGATAATGTAGTAAATAATAATTTTGAATATAGAAAAAGAAATTTCTTTAACATAGAAAAACTTAATAGAATGGCAGGGAATAGTATTGTAGTAAATGTATTGGAAGAAATATTTAAACAGGTTGATTATATAAATAACATAATATTTATGGAAGAAACTCAAATACAATATACTCAAGCTTCATCAATAGATAGAATAAAGAATAAATTAGCAGGTTTGTTCAATGCGCAAAATGAAGCATATCAAGTTATAAAATAGAAAAATGTAGTAGAAACCCTACTACATTTTTTATATATTTGACAAATAAATAAAAAATATGTATACTATATATAAAAAATGTAGTGAAGAAAGGGGCGACATATGGAGTCTAAAAGAGAGAGATTTAAAAGAATTGCAGAAAATAGAACTAATAAAATTATTAATATGATTGATTTATTAGGAAATTGTGCTAATAAAAATAATTATGAATATACAGATGAAGAGATAAAAAATATATTCAATGCAATAGAGAGTTCTCTAAAAATGAGTAAGATGAAATTTGTAGAAAAACAAGAAAAAGGAAAATTTAAGTTATAATAATTGTAGTAAGAAAGGTAGAAGAAAATGGAAGAAAAAAGAGGATGGTATTTCCCAGATAATAAGGGAGGACAAGATGAGGGATTTGAAAATCAAGGGATAAACCAATTTAAAATGAGTCCATATGGAAAATTAGCTAGAGAAATAATTCAAAATTCTTATGATGCTAAAATAAAAGATGGAGATAAAAAAGTTAAAGTGGAATTCAAATTAGTAAAAATGGAAAAAAGTAAAATTCCAAATTTAGAAAGTATAAAGGAAAGTATCAATGCAAGTGCAGAATATTTTCCTGAATCAGAACGATTAGAAAAGTTTAGACAGGCTGCGAATGAAAAGTTTGAAAGTGATATTATAGATGTATTAAAAATAAGTGATTATAATACAACAGGACTTGTAGGAATAGAAGAAAGAAGAAATAGCGCTTGGTATGGATTGATTAAATCATCTGGTAATTCTACAAAAAGTGGAATTAGCGGAGGGTCTTATGGTTCAGGAAAACATGCTGCATTTGTTTTTTCTTACTTTAGAACTATTATATATGGAACTTATGTAAAAGATGAAGGATATGCATTACAAGGTAAATCAATTTTATGCTCTCATAAAAAAGATGGTGTAGTAAAAAGTAATATTGGATACTGGGGAGAGGTTTTTGAAGATGAGTGTAAACCAGTAAGGGATCAATATTCAATGGATGAATTCTTTAGAAGAGAAGAAACTGGAACAGATTTATATATTATAGGAGCTAAATTAGATGAAGAGAATTGGATGGCTAATATATTATATTCTGTTATAGAAAATTTTTGGAAACTAATTATAGAAGATAAACTTGAAGTTAAGATTTCAAGCCCAACAGAAGAAATAAATATAGACTCTAAAAATATAAAGGGGTTAGCACAAGTTGGAAAAGAGATAAATTTTAAAATAGATGAGCAATACAGTTTTAACGCACATAAATTTATAGAATTAGATGAAAGTATTGAAGAAGTACGATATGGTAGTATATGTACTGAAAATGATGTTGAATTAAAAATTGCAAAATTACCACAGTATCCTGAAAAGAAAATTTTGAAAATGAGAGATACAGAGATGAAAATTGATATATTTTCCCCAAGAAAGAGGCCGGTTAATTTTATAGGAATATTAATAGCTACTGGAGAAGAATTAAATAGACAGTTAAGAGAAAGTGAACCGCAAACACATGATTCATGGAATGCAGACAATATTGAGGATGAGAATTATAGAAAAAAAGTAAGAAACACAATAAAAAGATTAGATGTTTGGTTAAATGAACAAATAGATTCATTAGCATATTTTGACGACATAGAAGAATTCGATGCAGAAGGATTAGATTTTTTAAATTTAGATGATGATGATTCTAAAGGAATTGAAGAAATGCAAAAACCATTTGATGAAATAGTAAACCAAGAGGAGGAAGAACAAGAAATTTTAATTGTTCAAAGAAACAATAGCAAATTAACTGGTATTGATAAGACCAGTGAAGAAGATCCAAAAGCAGGTGGACAAGGTGATGGCGAAGAAAATAGAACAAGGGATGGAAATGAGAAAAAAATAGGAGATGGAGAAAATAATACAGGAAGTGGAGATTCATATCATGAAACAACAATGAAATATATAAAAACACCATATGATAGCGAAAAAAATGAGTATAGGGTAATAATTAGACCTGAAGAAAACTTAAAGAGATCTGAAATACATTTTCTAAGATGCACAGATTCTGGAGAATTAGAAAAATTAAATGTAAAAAAAGCTTATATTGATGGATATGAATTAGAAATATCAGGGAATATAATAAAAAATGTCGATTTAAGAGAAGAAGAAGATACAAGAATAGAAGTAGAATTTGAATCTAAAAGAAAATGTATAATGGAGGTGAGAGTATATGTTCAAGATTAAAGGTAATTATCCATATCCGATACTTTTAGAAGATTGCATTGATTATAAAACCAGTACAATAAGAGCAAGATATTTATACCAAGGATTAAAAAATGGACACAACATAAAGATAGAATGTATAGTAAATAATCCGGAAATAAAAAAGTTAATTGAAGATAGAAAAGCATGTTATGCTGTGCAAATAGAGTCACCAAATGCAATGTATAGAAATATGTTTGAATTCTATAATGGAGACGATATTAATATAATGTTAGGAAATGATGAAGTCATAGATTATATAGATATAGGAATTGCCATATTAGTTAAAGAAGATATCGAAAATTTTGAAAGCGAAGATTTTGTTGATGCATATAAAGATATAAAGATGAAAATAAACAAAAATGAAATTTTAGGAGTATGCCAGAATGTAAGAAAAATAATAGTACTTGATGAAGAAGTTTTGAAAGAAGTACACTCAATTTTCAATTTACAAAAAGATTCAAAAATAGACCATACTACATATGATCCTAATTATGACAGAATATTAATAAGAGTTCCTGAAGAAATAGGAAATTATTATTTAACATCAAAAGGAAATAAAGAAAAAATTACAGTTTTAAATTCAATATTATTTATGCCAGTATTAACTAGTGTAATCAATGATATGAATGATGCTGAAGAAGAATTTTCCAATAGACTTTGGTTTAAAACATTAAACAATAAAATAAACGAAATTATCAAAGAAAAACAGATGACTAGAGAAGAAATATTTGAAAATCCATATGAAACTGCTCAAATTTTATTAAAAAATATAACGGTTGAATCAATTAATGAGTTTAAAAAATTGTTAGATAATCAAGAAGGAGATGATGAATAGATGAAACAAAAAATATTTAAAACAAAAATATTAGATAAGTTAGAAGAAGATATTATAGTAAATAAAGAATATTATATACATATGGAAGAAAATCCTACTTGGTTAATAGAAATGTTTAGAGAATCCGGAAATAATAATTTTGAAGTAAGTAGTAAAATAGAGGTAGAACCTTTTGAATTAATTTTAGGAGGACCAGAAACAGATAAACAAAATGCTAGAATAATATATGAACATCTAAAAGAATTAAGGCCTGTACAAGCGGTTTCAGCAGAATTATGGACATATATGACACACATACAATTCCCAGAATATATGGCTAGTAGATGGAAAATTAATGATAATGAAAATGAGAAAAAATTAAGAGAAGTTATTAAACAAAGATATTTTGCAATAAGAGGTTCTAAAGGTGTTATAAGAAATGGTATAGCAAGATTATGGTGGGCAGGATATTGGGGATATGATGAAAATAGAGAAGACCCATATGAACTTGTTGATATAATACTTGATAGACAAGAAATATATGAACATATTTCAGAACGTTCTTATAATAGAAATAAAAATATATTGATAGCAGCTTTAGAAGCAATAAAGGAAAATGATTTATATAGTAGAGATCCATCGAGAGCGTTGTTTAAAAAAATTAATTCTTATGGTAGTGATAAACATTTAGATGCTTTGGATATATACGAGGCAAGAAAAATGGTAGAAGAATTAGTAGAAGAAATTAAAGAAAGTGAAGAAAATAGTGTCGTTCTAATTTAATAAAAGTATTATAGAGTAGAAAAAACTACTCTATATTGCTTTATACATAAAAATGTTATAAAATAAATGTGAAAAGATAAATAATAGAAATAAATATAAAGTGAATGAAAGGAGAATGAAGTGAAAAAAAAATCAGATTACTTGATTTATTGTGATGAAAGTTGTCCACTAGAAAAGGATGGCAATGATATAATGGTTATTGGTGCAATAAGTTGTCCTTATGAAGAAAAACAACAAATATTTTCAGAATTGCGAGAACTAAAAGAAAAATATAATATGAATAGTAGAACAGAGACTAAGTGGATTAAAGTATCGAATTCCAAACTAAGTTATTATAAAGAGCTAGTAGATTATTTTATTAAAAAAGAAGATATTAGAATTAGAATTCTTGTGGCCCAAAATAAAAAAGGATTAGACCATATAAAATTCAATGGTGGAAATTATACAAATTGGTATTTTAAAATGTATTATTATTTATTAAATAAATTTATAGATGAAAACTATCAATATTATATGATGTTTGACCAAAAAGATAAATATACAAAAAATAGTCTCAACAAGGTAAAAAATAGATTAGAAAATGAAAAAACAAAAACTACTCTAATAAATAACAAATTTTATATAGACATTAAACAAATTAATTCCAAGGAATCTGAATTAATGCAATTACTAGATGTTTTTTTAGGAGCAACATCTTACAGAAATAGAAATTTATATAAGAAAACTAATGAAATAAAGAAGAATATAAATGGTAAAGATAAAGTTATTGAATATATTGAGAAAAAAACGAAGAAACAATTAAACAAATCAACATCTCCGTATGAAAATAAATTTAATTTATTTTTGTGGAGGCCTAGAGAATGAATGAAATTAAGATATATGATTTGAATGAATTTACAGGAGATATTAAAAATAATGAAGATGTTCAAAGATATATTCAAGAATCAAATAAACTTTATCAAAATAAAATTAAAAGTAAATTAAAATTTAGAGGAAAAAATATATTTTTTGGTACACATAGACTAGAAAATGGATTATATCAACAATTTGTACATATATCAGGATTTTTAGAAAAAGATGATAATTTTTTTATACCAAGGCCATGTAAAAATGAAAAATATATAGAAAATTGTAATAATTGTATAAAAAGAAATATAGTAAATAGAATAAATGCAGAGGATAGATATTTTTGCTTTTATAGGTGTTCATATATGGTGTATATTATTAATATATTTAAACTAATAAATGTAGGTAACTTGCAAAATATTGAAATTTGTGAAGAAAGAAAATATATAAACAAAAGGATGAAGGAATTAAAATTTATACATATAAGATATAGAGAAGGAGATATATACTATTATATTTTACTTGAAGATGTGTCGGATAAGGGATATTATGCTTTTAGATGTGGCTTTCCGATATTTAATCAAAGAGTAAAAAATGAAAAAGATAAAATATTTTCAAAATTAAAGAAAGAGGAAGCTTAGCTTCCTCTTAACGCCGTATTCGTTATACGAAACAGCACCTCCTATTTGTCTTAGACAAATGGAAAAATATATACTATAGTATAATAATATTCTATGCAATATTATTATATTTAGTCAAAATTCATAAATATATTATTATAAAAAAATAAAAAAGTCAATAATAATATATAAAAATCTTAATTAATTATAACATAAAATCATTATAGAGTCAACATAAATCTAATAATTTTATGAATAATTTATGATATGATCACCCTATAAAATTAATTTATGAAAAGTTCACCCTATGATATAATGGAGGTATGAGAACTGTTATGAAAGATA
>MNTB01000033.1 GCA_001916775.1 Firmicutes bacterium CAG:321_26_22
ATTCATTCAAAAAAAAGATTTACCAAAATCAGTAAAACCCTTATTTTGTAAGTATTTTTGAAGGTATGTCTTTTGCTGTCCTAAAGGTTCATTCTCATCGGTAAATGGATGAATATATACTAGGTAATAATGAAATATTGCTGATAGAATAATTGGATGCACGATATTATTATTTTCATTAATAAAAATAAATAAATTATTCATAAATGTTGGTACTAATATAGAATCTGGAGCCATAAAAATAATTTCATCATATTTTTTTACTCCTTCATCGTGACTACGATAAGTACCATTGTCATCTTCAAAATATTTCATTAATAATAAATGTGCTTTAAGAAAATCTTCTTCATTTAAATAATTATAATTATCCATATTTTCATATAACTCATTAGCATTTTTTACTTCTTGCACATCAGTTCTTTTAGCTAGAACTAATTTATCTTTAGTAATTTTTTCTACAGTTTCTAGGGAAAGAGGATTATCTTCAATAGCAAGCGAAGAATAAACTGACCTCACTCTTGACTTTGTACTTATATTTATTTTTTTATTTTGCTCTTCTATATGTATTTTAGATAACTTTTCCTCTATTTCTTTTATTTTTTCTAACATATCTTCACTTATACTATATCTTATTTTTAACTCTAACATAATTATCTCCTTATATATATTATACTATATAAATTATAATTTTAATACATTATTTATATCTTCTTTTAACAATATCATTATCTTCTATATTACCTATTAGTAATGGAGAATTAACATCATGATTATGATAATTTTTTATTACTTTATTCTCATTATAATTAGCATAACAATACTTGCAAAAGTGTCTACAACTATTATATACACCTATATCTACCATATTAACACATCTGCAATATTTACTACCTCTTGAAGTCCAATTCTTATAAGATTTACCAGTTAATTTATAGGCAAGTGTATGTGATAAACATTCTTCTTTTATAAAGCCATATTCTTCTAGTGTTTCTTCTTCAGCACAAGTCTGTACTGTCATATTATTTTCTTTTGCTATTCTAGAGAAGGATTCTCCTAGTAACTTATAATCTTCTTTAGTAAATGGTTTTATTTTTAAAATATTATTATTCTTTCTAACATTCTTATAGTCATCTATAAATGATACTATAATATGTTTTACATAACCATTTAATGTACTACATAGTTTATTAAAAGCTTTTATATGATATTCTATATTATATTTATCACTTAAAAATATTGGATCATATCTAATATATATATTATCTATTCCTATTATCTTAGATAACTCTTTTACTCCTTTAATTATATTCCTCTTATCTATAACATTAGGTTCTATATCTTTATTATAGGGAGTTATTGTTATATGAAAAAGAATTGGTTTATCTATTTTTTTTATTCTATCTATTATTGGAAGAGGATTCTTAGTACAAAAAACTATTAAATCAACATCTTCAAAATATATTTCATTTACTAAGTGATAATTAAAAGGATTTCTTACCATTACATATCCTTCTTTATATCTATTCATAAACCACTTGGTATAAAAAGCTACTATATCAGTTCTTCCACTTACATTTAATATCATACTTACATCACACATATATTATATCAAAAAATACATAAGTTTTAAACCTATGTATTTATATTTTATCTTTTTTAAATAAACTTAAAACTCTAGATTTTGCCTTTTTATTTGATACTGGTTCTTCTATTTCTTTAGTATCTAATTCTTCCTCTAATTTATTTAAATAATCTAGTAATGATTCGTGTCTTTCTACCATCACACCAGTTAAAAGACTTTCTAGTTTTTCTCTATGTTTTAAATCATTTATTCCTTTTTCCTTAAATAAATAATATTTCATTTCTTCTTTTATTTCATCATTAATAGAATCTAATTCTAATTTAGTAATATATTCTATATCATAATCATAATTGTTATTATTTTCGTTTGTCATTCTTTCTATAAGCCATTTACGAATTTTAGAATCTAATGTTTTACTTAATAAAATTACATCACTTTGATGATGAGTATTATCTACTATATCTAACTTATCATAAATTAAAGTATATAAATCCATAAAGATATCAAAATCAGTAATACTCTCTAATACTTTTAAATCAAAATCTTTATATTGATTACTTATAAAATATGGATTCATTAAAAGAGCAGTATAGTGCATAACAAGCCTTTCATCCATATTACTTATCTTAATTAAATTATTTAAGTATTCTGGATCGTTACTACCTGCTATAAGATTATGATCAAATATTCTAGAACTCTTACCTAATAAATCATATAGTTCTTTTGATAAACTACTAATATACTCAGCATCATGAAAGAATTTTTCTCTTGGATTTACTATATAATAATATAATGCTCTAGCATTCATTCTATTTTTAGCATTCTTTAATATTTCTACCTCTTTACGATAATCTTTTCCTTGAATAATTCTTTTATAAGTCATGATTTCAAACAATTCTTCATTAACATTAGGAGTAATACACTCTGCTAAAATCTGCATATTTTCTAAATGATATTTATCTTTTAATGAATTTTCATTAGTGGCTAAATACACTAAATTATCTACTGAATGATTTGCTTTTGATATTAATAACATATCTTTTTGGTGATATGGACTATTTATTGAAAATATATTTTGTGCTACACCTACTAGAGCATCTGCTATATATGAATCTTTTGCCTCAACAATCAACTTTAAATCTTCATTATGATATGGACTATCTATAAATAAGTCTTCTTGTATTGCTTTTAAACAATATCTAGTAGTATCTGCCTTACTTATCATCTCTATATCTTTATAAAAATCTTTATTTTCTAAAAACTTCTTACTACATATTCTCCAAAATAAATGCCAACATCCATCACCATTTTTTAATTTTGTGATAGCCTCTATTCTCTTTTGATAATCTTGACAATCTAATAAATTTCTATCAATTAATATACTCTTAAAGTTTTTTACTTCTTGAAAATCTATATTTAAATTAATAAAATTATCTATTTGTTTAGAATTAATGCTTGATATCCAATATTCAAAAGAATTTGCTGTTTTAAATTCATCTACTAATTCATATTTTTTTATTTGACTTATTATTTGTTTTAATGTTTCATTATTCATAACAAAACCTCCTTATACTTTATATTATATCATATATATAATAATTTTAAATTACTTTGCTGTCTTTTTTCTTATTTTTTTAATATTTTAATATATATTCTTTGCTTATATATAATAAATATGGTTGATATATTTATTTGAGACAATACCTTGGCTCAAATAAACACTCTAGAACCTTAGATCTAGAGTGAACATAATAAACTATACATTAATACTTCTATATTCTTTAATACCCTTATTCATAAGAATATAATATAAAACAATAGTTACTAAAATAATAATAAGTACATGTATGCCAAGTAATAAATAAATATTTAACATATCATATAAAGCAAAAATACCAATTACTGAGATAATAATAATACCCATATTAATAAATACCGCTACCATACTACTCATACTCTGTTTTACTACTTCAATATCATTTAAAGCATTCATCTTAGGATATTTTAAATTAATAATTAATCCTAAAATACTAGATAAAGTAATAGAACTAATACTCATACTAAATATTAATAATATATAAATAATATTAACTTTAAATATAATAAAGAATATTAATTCAGATATAATAACAAAAGGTAATTCAATAATATATGGATAAATTATCTTAGACTTAAAAATATCCCTCTCACTAATAGGCAAACTCTTCGTAATATTTATCGTCTTACCTTCTAGTGATACACTAGAAGATGTTATCGAAGTCATCAAACATGAGAATAGTACCAAAACATAATAAATAACTGGTATCGAAATATTTATATTTAACTCCTCATTACTAAGTAACATCTCTATAATACTATTTCCTTTAATACATAAAAGTATTGTTAATACTAGTACTAAAAGTAAACCAAATATCGTATTAAACATATATACAGGTGAAGAGAAATATCTCTTTAATTCTTTTATAGTTAAAGCCTTAATAGGACTATTCTTTTTATATACTTCTTTTTTATTCTTACTTTTTCTTGCTATACTTTCTTTAGAACCCCCTATTATTTTAAAGTAATATTTACCTCCTAGTAAAATAAATAATATAAATGGAATAATATTTATTAATAATAATTTTAAAAATACCATGATATCAAACTTATCTATTAATATAGTATAAGCTCCTACTGGGTAATATATTCTCGTTAACATATCATTAATACTAGAGGCCCTACTTGCTATATTAAGGATAAAATTATTTAAATTAAAACTTAAGAAAAAGATACCCATAAAGATAATACTAGATAGTATTGTTTGCATTATCTTCTTTGATTTAAATTTACTTGATACCAGTTTAACCAAATAACCTAAGATACTAGATATAACAGTAGGTATAATTGGTATTAGTATAGTCATAATAAAAGATATTATATAAAAGCTTATACTAGGATGTTCAAAGTAAATATAGATAACAAAAGCTGGTAATAAAAACATTAAATTATATATATACTGAAATAATATTAATTTAAATATTCTAACAAATAGTATTTGACTCCTTTTTATTGGTAATGAAAATAATAAATCATTATCTTTACATTCAAATAATATTCCTTGTGATTTATAAATACCTTCAATTATCGTTATAATACTAACCATAAATATAAATAAACTAAGCATTACATAAGTTAAACCAATTTCATGTAATGGTTTACCTATCATATAGGCATAGTAGCCAATAGAATAACCCACAATCAAGAAAAGAAATACTGGTAATAATATCTTCTTTTTAGTACTAGCATTCTTACCAGCAGAATATTTAAACATATTCATATCACAAGTAAGAACAGCTTTTAATAGTGATAGTGTTTTCATTATTTTTCACCTAGTTCTAAGAATACCTGCTCTAATGATTCATCACCTTTGATATCTTTCATCTTACCTACTTTAACAATAGTTCCATCTTTAATAATAGCTACTCTATCACATAATTTTTCCGCTACATCAAGAATATGAGTAGAGAAAAATATTGTCTTACCATCTTTAGCCATATCTCTCATTATTTCTTTCATGTCATAGACAGCCTTAGGATCTAAGCCCACGAATGGTTCATCCATTATTAACACTTTAGGATTATGAGCTAAAGCAGCAATTAAAGCAATTTTTTGTTTCATACCATGAGAAAAACTTGATATATCATCATTCAATTTATCTTCTATCTCAAACATTTTAGCATACTTTAGCATATTTTCTCTTCTTATATCCTCTGATACTTCATACATATCACAAATAAAATTAATAAAATCAATTGCCTTCATATTTTCATATAAATCAGGATTATCAGCAACATAAGCCATTATTCTCTTGCATTCTAAAGGCTCTTCTTTAATACTTTTATTATCTACTAATATATCACCTTCTTCAAAGTCTAGAATTCCCATAATACACTTTATCATAGTAGTTTTACCTGCCCCATTATGACCAATAAAAGCAAATATCTCACCACCTTCAATTTTAAAACTAATATTCTTTAATACTTTCTTTTTACCATTATAAGTCTTACTTACATTTTTAATTTCTATCATAAATCCTCCTATTTAAGTACATTAGTAGTGTCATTTAATAATTCTTGAACATTATTAAATACTTTAGATAAGTGATAACCATCTACAAAGACATGACTAACTGTTATATTTAAAGATATTTCATATTTACCATTATTTTCTGTATATTTGCCCCAACATACTCTAGGTACAGTCTGTGAACTTTTATCTTCAGGAATAGGATGCGTCATACTAATAAAATCAGTCCATGGCAAACAAGTTATATAGTATTCATTATAACTAGCAGTAGAATTATAACTTTCATTATTTAATTTATCCTGATATTTAGCCTTATCTATTCTCCCTTTAGCCATCTCATAGAATTCTTTATAATTATCTTTATTTATAAGTCTAACATTTTCAAATATCTCATTTTTTGTCATTACTGTAATAGCGGGATTTATCTCATCATATAAAACAGGTTTATTATTTTCAAATCTCATTCTTAAATTATCGACACTATTAAGTGCTTTAACAACAATATATAACATATTTATAAAGAATGATTCATTATGTTTCTTAGTATGTTCTACTAATAAAGTAACATCTAACTTTACAGTAAGACCATATGTCGGATTATTAAAAGAATTAAACCAATCATAAGTCTTCCTTCTCGGTAAATTATCTAAATCAATTTCATGCATCACTATCTTTCTCCTTATCTTTTATCATTATAGCAGATTCCTATCTATAAAACCTTAATATTTTCTTAAATATTATCTATCTTTATTTAATGTAACGGTAGTATCCCCTATTCCACCATTTAATTTTATAGTGTTAGAGCCCATTCCTAGTACTTCGTTATCACTTACTTCTTTATTATCAATTACCACTTTACCAATACCTTTATTTACTTTAAAAGTATAATTATTACCAATTAAATTTAAAGATAAAGAGCCTATTCCTATATCAATAGTACTATGACCAGTAATCATTGATGTAATATTAGTTTTACCTACTCCTACATCTAAATCTAAATCATTAATATTACCATTTACAATAGTAAAAGAACCCGCTCCCGTATTAATATTAGTATTATCAGAATAAATATCTTTAATTAAAGTAGATCCTGCTCCTAAATCAAGAGCTAGTTTTCTAGTATTCATATTTTCAATATTTAAAGTACCTGCTCCCATATCAATATCAATCTTATTTAATACAATATTACTAGGAATATAAATAGTTAATTCATCTTTCTTATTATTAGAACTATACCATATCTTTTTATTTTCTTTTACTATTAAAGTACTATCTTGAATAGTATATTTAACATTCTTACTATTTGTTTCTACAGAGAATTTATCTCCTACTTTAATATTCAAATTATTATATATTAAATCTATATCAATATCATCTATAATAATATTATCATTATTCCATAACACTCTTACATCTCCATTACCAGAAGAATCACTAAATACACTAATTAAACTATATATACCATTTGTTATACCTGATATAATAGTAAAAGTTAAGAATATAGCAAAAGCCATAGATAAATATTTAATTATTTTCTTACCAGTGGTCACTTAATATCAACTCCACCAAACATACACATAGCATTTATATAAATATTCTTTTTAGAATTAGTATTTTCTTTTTTATTAGTAACTCCTCCAAAGATAGAAGTAGATTTTACAATAACATTTACATCCTCTGGTACTAAAATATTAATACCTCCAAATATACTTGAAGCATTAATTACTATATCTTTTTCAATAATAGCTTCTCTTAAATCTAATTTAATACCACCAAAACATGCTGTACATCACTACCATTAAACTTTTTATTACTTAAATTTACATCTTGTCCTGAGAAGGCTGCAAAATAATTATCATCACTATTTTTTTCTTTATTTAATTTATTTATTTTATCATTTACCTTACTATTAAAACTATTCTTAAATATTAATGATAATCCTATAATTACTATAATAGAAGGCACTATTAATTTCCATATCTTATCCAAATCTAAGATATCATTCATACCTAGTAATAAAATAACTCCTACTAAAAGACCAATTATATTACCAGTTTTATCCTCATTAGAAAATAAATCTATAAAACAAGGTATTATAATAAATAAAGACCACCATCCATCAAAGAAAATATCAATATTAGTAATACCTAAACTATTAGTACCAACAAGTACTCCAAGTAAAACCAAAACCACACCCCATAAAATACTTTTCATATTATTCATTATTATCTCTCCAATCTTTATTATTTAATATCCATTTATTATTTTGATTTTCTTCTAAAAGCATTAATGCTTGAAATTCACTAGATAAAAGTTCTGCTACTTCTTTTTCTAATATTTTATCTTTAATTATTTTTATTTCTTTAATCGTTTAATTCTCCTTTCTTATAATTGCATTGTATCACATGATACATTATTTGTATATATTATTTAAATAATATTTTTATTTTTTCTTTTCACTCTAAGCCTAAGGTCTTAGAGTGTCATTTCTAGCTTGTAATCTAGAAATGATAGTATTTGTTAAAATATGTAAAAAGATATAGACTTTTATAGATATTTATAGTATAATTAACTCACGAAGGGAATACTATATATTGTAGTATTTTCTTACCGAGCCCCCCATACATTTGAGATGGCAAGGGCTCGACCTCGAGTTGATGCCGAGCATCAGCATTCCCATCTTTTGATGGGTTTTTTATTGTCTACAAAAAAGTTTATTTTTTAGACCCTAGGCTAAAAAATACCCTATAGGACCTTAGGCCTATAGGGCAATAGAAAATAAATTATTTATTATTTAACAAATGTTTAATAGCTCTAGTTACAATTAATTTACCATATTTATAACTAATAGAACCCTGTTGATAAGCAATATAAGGACTTCTAAGAGGGCCATCACAAGATAGTTCTATAGAACTACCATCAGTAAATGAACCCGAAGCCATAATAATTTTATCATCATAACCAGGCATTTCTGATGGCATAATCATAGCACTAGAATCTACTTTAGAATTAAACTGAATACCTCTAACATATTCTATTAAATCATTTTCATTATTAAAAATAATATTTTGAACAATATCTACTCTTTCACTATTATATTTAGGACTAACTTCATATCCTAATTTTTCCATTACATAAGAAGTGTATATAGCGGTCTTTATAGCATTTGCTACTACCATCGGAGCAAAGTATAAACCTTCTAATATATATCTATTCTGATTAAGAGATGGTCCCACTTCTAAAGCCTGTCCAGGAACATTTAATCTTTCAGCGCATAAATTAATTAAATCTTCTCTTCCAACAATATAACCACCATTTGAAGTAATAGCTCCTCCTAAGTTTTTAATAAGAGAACCTACACAAACATCCGCTCCTACTTCAGTTGGTTCTTTAGTAGTAACCATTTCACAATAACAATTATCTATCATAACAATTACTTCTTTATCAATACTTTTAATTAATTTAATTACTTTTTCTATCTTATCAATATTAATACTATCTCTAGTACTATAACCTTTACTTCTTTGTATTTCAATTACTTTAACTTTATTATTCTTAAGAAAATCTTCTATTTTAACATAATCAAAGTCATTATCTATTAAATCTATTTGTTCATATTTAACATTAAAAGCCTTTAATGAAGAAGGATTATCATTAAAACCAATTACACTATCTAAAGTATCATATGGTTTACCACTTATTGATAATAGAGTATCTCCAGGTCTTAAAAGACCAAAGAAACAAGTAGTAAGAGCATGAGTTCCTGATATAAACTGACATCTAACCAAAGCAGCTTCAGTTTTAAAGATATCTGCAAAAACTCTTTCTATTTTATCTCTACCTGTATCATTATATCCATAACCAGTAGTACTATTAAAATCACTCTCACTAATACTATTTCTAATAAAAGCATCAAGTACTTTACTACTATTGTATTCCTCTATTTCATCTATTTTAGTAAATATTCCTTCTAAATCTTTATTACTATTCTTTATAATATCCTCTAACATTTCTTACCTCCATCTATTCTTATAATACTATTATTTATATAACTAGCATTATCACTTACTAAAAAGAAAACTAACTCTGCCACTTCATTTGGATTACCAAATCTGCCTAATAGAATTTTATTCTCTTCTTTATTAATAAACTCTTTATCTAAATTTCTATTCATATTAGTATTAATCCATCCAGGACATATAGTATTTACTCTAACATATGGAGCTAAATAATTAGCCAAATTATTAGATAAAGATATTAATCCAGCCTTAGAAGCATCATAATCAACACTTTCTATATATGGAGTATCTATCCCATTAGTAGAACTAATATTTATTATTACACCATATCTATTTTCTTTCATTTTAGGTCCAATCTTTTGACATAATAAAAAAGGAGCCACTAAATTTATATCTAAAGTATTCATAAAATTATCTTTAGTTTTATCTTCAAATAAAGTATCACATGTAGTCGCAGCATTATTTATTAAAATATCTATTTTATCATATCTATCATAAATAATCTTTAACATATTATCTATTTCTTCTTCTTTAGCAAGATTACATTTAACTACCAATACATCAGTATTATATAATTTATCTAATTTATCTTTTAATTTCATTACTTCATCATAGTTATTATTGTAATGTAATATCACTTCATAAGAGTCTCCTAGTAAAGATGCTATTTCACTACCTATATCACTTGAAGCACCTGTTATTAATACTATTTTCTTCATATTTCTTCCCTCTTCCATGGTATTATATCATATTTTATATTTTTTTTAAATAAAATACTTGTCAAAAACAAAAATATATGATATCATTGTTATTGTCTTATGGCGGAATTGGTGAAGTGGTTAACACGGTGGATTGTGGTTCCATTATACGTGGGTTCGATTCCCACATTCCGTCCCAGATAGATTTTAACTAACCATTATGGTTAGTTTTTTTGTTATCTTATTTAAAAAGACTTGAGTATTTTACCCAAGTCTTTCTTTTACTAGTTTATTAACCAAAGACATATCAGCCTTACCTTTAACAAGTGGTGAAATATTCTTCATAATAAGTCCCATATCTTTTTGTGATGTAGGTTTTACTTCTTCAAATACTTTATCAATTATTTCAGTAAGTTCTTCTTCAGATAATTGTTTAGGCATATAAGTATTTAAGATTTCTATTTCCTTCTTATTTTGTTCTACTAGATCACTTCTACCAGCAGCTTCAAACTCTTTAATAGAATCATTTCTCATCTTAATTTGTTTAGATATTACTGTAATAACATCATCATCAGTTAATTCTTCTCTTGGATTAGGTTTAGCAAGTTGCATAGCACCCTTTACCATTCTAATTACACTAAGACGAAAACTATCTTTACTTTTCATTGCCTCTTTTAAATCATTATTAATTCTTTCTGATAGTGTCATATCTATCACTCCTTAGTAATTTCTTCTATTTTTCTTTCTAGAATTAATTATATTTTGTTTCTTTTCTTCTCTTAATTTAACTCCACGTGGTGTGTAGCCTTCTGCTCTTTTTTTAGCTCTAGAGAGATCACCATTACGTGCAACTTGTGTTTTGAACTTTCTTAAAGCAAATTCAACATTGTTGTCTTTTACATTAACGGTTACCTTAGTACCTGCTGACATTTTATCCCTCCTTCCGCTTTTTCATTAAAGATTATACCATTATTTAATACAATTTACAAGTATAACAAATATATTTTTTAATAAAATATGACATTTTTTTACTATTTAAAACGGAAAAAGGACTTTTATTATTAATTAAACCTAAATATCACACATTTTATTTTCTGTTTTACGTCGAATATAATTACCAAGAGATTCCCCTATTTGATAAATTACTTCAAGTGTTTTATATATAGCAGTTAACATACTAGAAGTTAATCCAGTTCCTCCTTCAATACTTTTCATTTCATTTATATTTAATTCTTTCATACTATTCCTTCTTTCTAATTACATTTTTTAGGATTAGCTATACCATTTAATATTCCTGATACAAAAGCTATAACCATAGTTACTATACCAGTAATTAATATAGGATCTGCTCCCCCTTCAATATTCTTCATAGCAGTTACATCTAATTCTTTCATTACTCCTCACTTTCTAAGTAGATAATCAATTATTTTTTTATTTTCTTTTACTAGTTTTAAATCTAATGTTAAATTATTATATTTATACTTATTTGGCATATCTAAATTTATTGTTACTATTTGATAAGTAGTAATATTATCAGTAAAATATTCACTATCTATTTCTCTTATTTGATAATAATACTTTTTATTATCAATTATAATGATATTATTATTAGTAATAAATTTAATATTATCTAAAGGAATATATAATTTTATATAGTAAGAACTATCATCTTTAGTTACAAGTCCACGTAATTTATAATATGTTTTATAATCTAAAAGCATAAATGCTATAATTAAGGAAAGCAGCATTATAATTATTATCATTACATAAACATATACAATATACTTTATTTTTCTTGTTAATATTATTTCACTATCAATATATCTATTCATTATATACCTCCTCTATCATATTAACAAAACCATTATTTATTTTAATTACTCTATTATATAAATCACTATTTTCTATCCGATGAGAAATAATAATAAATGTTCTATCATGAAAATATCTAAATATATCAAGTAATATTTCTCTTTCTAATTTAATATCTATTTGATTAAAACCTTCATCAATCATAATTATCTTACTATTTTTTAATAAACTTCTTGCTAGTATTATTCTTTGCCTTTGTCCTCCTGAAATATTGATACCATTTTCTTCAAGAATATAATCATATCCCAAAATATTATCTTTAACAATATCATCTATATGTAATATCTTACATATATTTAAATAATCTACTTCATGAACATCTCTATCAAGTAGAATATTATTTCTAATAGTATCATTAAATAATAATTCATTTTGTGATACATAAGTAATACTACTTCTAATATCAGACATACTATAATCATTAATATCATAATTATTTATAAATATTTTATTTCTGTCCGCTTGTAAATATTTATATAATAATTTTAATATAGTTGATTTACCACTACCAGAAGAACCTAGTAATAATACTCTATCTTTATCCTTAATAAATAAATTAATATTTTTAAGTACATAGTATTTATTATTAAAAGTATAACTTAAATTAACTATTTTAATATTACCATTAACTTCTAATCTCTTATCTTCATATATTTTTTCATCTTCAATATCAAAGAAATCATTAGCCCTTCTAATACTATTTTTAACATAATAATATTCGTAAATTAAATCAATAATATTACGAAAAGGATAAATTAAATAACTAGATAAAAAACTTATAGTCATATAATCTCCTACTGTTACTTTACTATTCATAATCAAACTAAAAGTATAATAACTAACTAGTAAGATAATACTATCAGTAATAATCTCTTTTAATAAAAGAATAGTATTATTTATTTTATCAGTATAATAATTTATATTTAATAATTTAGAATAATTCTTACTAAACTTATAAATAATATTATCTTCTATATTAAGACCTTTAATAGTCTCAAAACCATTTACCGATTCAATAATAGTATTATTTACTTCTACTACTCTCTCTTGCTTTGTTATAATAGTATTTTTTATTATAGTATTATAAATAATAATTATCAAAAGATATAGAAATGCTCCTACTAAATAAAGAATCAATATATCTTTATTTATATTAAATATAATTATAAATGATATAATAAATAGTAATGTATCTAGTAATATAGTTACTATTATTTTTGAAATAAAAGATTTTATATAAGATAAATCATTTATTCTTGATAATACTTCAGAAGCCTTTTTATTCTTATAATAATTGAAAGGAAGTAAAATTACTTTGCAAAAAGATTCAATTAAGAGAGTTACATCAAGCTTTTGATTTAAATAAATCAAAAGATGATTTCTAATAAAACTAGTTATATTCTTGATAATATACAAAATGAAGAATACTATTGTTATTAATTTTAAATTATGTAGTTCTGTATCTATCACTTTATCAAATACTATTTGAGAATATAAACCTACTATGCATGATAGTAAAGTAAAGATAAAAGATAGTATAAAGACAATAATAATATTACTCTTATTATCATTTAATACTTTTAAAATTATTTTTTTAATAATTTTATTACTCTTATAAACAGGTAACTCTGATACTTTTTCTAATAATAGTATATAGCCTGTCCACATATTACTAAAATCAAAAATATCTATTACTTCTTTACCAGTACTAGGATTCATTATAAGTATTTTATTATTATTAATCTTATAGACTACTACAAAATGCATATAACCATTTTTATTTACTTGACTAATAAAGGGTAAATTTACTTCTTTTATTTTATCTATCTCATCTACCTTAAATCCTTTAGCTTCGAACCCTAAATGAGAAGCTGCTAAACCTATGTTGTAGAAACTAGTCCCATCCTTAGTTGTCTTTACTAATTCAATTAGTCGTTCCTTTGCTATATCACCCCCATAATAACGAATAATTGATAGAAGGCATGCTGCTCCGCAATCTTTAAAACCATCTTGCTTAATGATGAGTTTCTTCTTCATTCTACCTCCCTTCATATATTAATACACTTTTATTTTTAATTTTTACCTCTTTTTAAAAATTTTTTTATTATTCGATACTTATGTATAGACTTCCTTTATCTTTCCAGGCATCTTTATCTTTCTCCCAGGCCGCTAATAACTCTTTATCTTTGTTAGCGGTCCTAATACTTTCTAAGAGTTTTTCTTTTTTTTCGGGAGTTAATAAATCATCTCCCAATAATTCTGATATTTCATTAATAGTCTTAGCTTTAAAAATACTTCCCCACCTTAATACATTAGTTTTTGGTATACTATCATCATGCATAAGTTCATAACACTTATCAAAATCAAGTCTTACTACTTTAATTGTTTTTACTTTATTATCTCCATCTATTATGTAATTACAACTACATTCACTTAATACTTTTTTATCTATTTCTTCTCTCATTTTTCCTTCTTTCTTCACATTTAACTCCTAATTATTCTCTGGATAAGTTACTTCTAAGTCATACTATTTTCCTCCCTTCATATATTAATACACTTTTACTTGTAATTTTTACCACTATATGTGATATTTTTTGATTATTTTTATGACCTTAGGCATAAAAATACCTCTAAAGACCTGAGGCTTTAGAGGTATCTACTAATTATATTTAACTGAAATATACATCTTATCATCAAATTCGTTTTGGACTAAACGCATAATATTATTAGCACTACTAGTATTTGAATCTTTACTATCTAATACTACTCTTATATTATCACCATCTATTTTTACAAAGTTTTCACAATTACATAATTCTTTTATTTTTAATTCTATTGTTTCTTCTTTAGAAGAATTTTTATTTAATAATTTTAATTCTTCAAAGACACTATTTTTTTCTTCGGTACTTATATCAGTACTAGTTAGTTTTTCTTTTAGACTATTTATCTTATCCATGACATTATTATCATCTTCTACTTTTAAGGCTGATATTATACTTGTTTCTTCTACTTTGGTAGTACTATTATCAGTAGTAGTCTCTTTGATATTTTTATCAAATATTTCATTAGGCATTGTTACATAATAGATAGATAATACTAATACTAAACTAAATAATGTTAAAAACCATAAATTCTTCTTATTTATCATATTTATTCCTCTTCTTTCTAATTAATTATATTATCTTATATATAAAATATGAAAGAAAAAGAAAGAAACATGAATCCTCATATTTCTCTCTGTCATTATATATAATGATACTATATTATATTAAGCAAATTTGGTTTTATGTTTTTTTTGTTTTATTAGGACTATTGCTAGTGTAATTATTGATACTGCAAGTAAACCTAAGGATATTAACATATACATGAAGTATTTATTGTTTTCGTCTTTGTAGGCATTTACTAAGTCACTATTAAATCTTTGGATTGTTCCTTCTAGTTTATCATAGACATATAAAGCTTTTTCTCCTGTCTTTTCGTTTATGGCATAGAATAAGTAGAAGTCACTTCCTTTTACTTTGTCGTCAGCGGCATATGTTTTATTTTTTTCTATTAATTGGTATCCTTCTAGTTTGCTATTGTCATAAGTAAATGATACTTTGCTATAGCCTTTTGGTACTAGATTACTAGGCATATCTATTATATTAAAGGTAATATCTCCGACTGATAGGCTATTATATATGGTATATTTTTTAGTCTTTTCATTATAGCTATATAGTTTGGTATTTCCTTTTTCATCTTTTAATAGAACTAAGATATTTTTGGTTTTACTATTTTTATAACATAGTACTTCTTCTTCTCCTATTGTGATAGTGGATTTTTCATAATTACTTGGTATAGTTATGTTTTCATCTTCTTTTCTTACGATAGTGTATTTCTTTTTGCCTATTGTTACTTCAACAGGATTTAGTTCTTTTACGGTTACATTGATAACATAAGTCTTAGTACTTCCATCTTCGGCGGTTACTTTTATTTCTATTTTGTTATTGCCTTCTTTTACTTCTACTTCGCCGGTTCCTTCTACTTTGGCACTAGAGTCATCTAATTGGGCATTTATTTTTATTTTTTTGACATCGTTTTCTACTACTACAGAGTATTCGGTTACTTCTTTTTTGAATTCTTTATCTAGGTTATGGTCTTCGATAGTTAGACTAGACAAGTTATTATTACTACTCTTTTTTTTGGTTGGTTTAGGAGTAGTTGTTGTTCCGGTTTTATTACCACCATTACTAGGGTTTGATGTTGGTTTACTATTTACGGTTATGGTTACGGTTTTATTTCCGGTTATGGTATTACCATCATATGATGTTACATCAGTTGGAGTAATTGTTATTACGGCAGTTCCGGCATTACTTGTCGATATGGTTACACTTTGACTGTTATTATCTATCCAAAGACTACTACCGGATAGTGATGCAACACCTGAATTAGAGGATGATAAGGTAAATTTACCTGCTAAATCATTTCCTTTTATGGTTAGGGTTATGCTATTTCCTACGGTTACGGTATTACTTGTTACTGATACATCGTAACTAGCGGCCTTTACATAACTTATTGATATTATGAATGTACATATTATTATACTTAAATATTTTACTACTTTTTTCATATTTCCTCCTACTGAATTATTTTACTTACTTCCATTATATGATTTTTTATAGCGATATAGTCTGCTGATGAGACTTTTCCATCTTTATTGGCATCAGCATATTCTTTTTCTATATCAGTTAATTTATTTGTTTCCATGATATGATTTTTTATTTTGATATAGTCTGCTGATGATATTTTACCATCACCATTTACATCACCATAGATTATTACTATATATTCTTTTTCTTCACTATTGGTTTTTATTTTTATTTTATCTCCACTAGCTATTAGACCTGATTCTTTTGATGATGTTATGGTTATTTCTAAGTTAGTACTCTTTAATTTACTAATGGTATCATTGATATCTTTACCTAAGGTAAAACCATATAGGTAGTTATCTTTATATTTGATACCGGCTTTATCTAGTACTTCTTTAGTTGTTACTTTGGTATTATCTCCAGGATCAGGAGTTGGCTTTGGATCAGGAGTTGGTTCTGGAGCTTTCTTTCTTGTTACATTAATGGTATATTTTCTAGTATCACCATTAGCGGCGGTTACTGTTAAGTTTATATTGGTCTTCTCACTATTTAGGGCTACTGTTCCTAAACCACTTATAGTAGCACCATTATAGACTTTGGTTGCATCTACTGTTACTGATGAGACATCACTTTCTACTTCAATACTGAAGTTAGTGTCATTAGTAGGACTACTAAATAGTCTTGTTTTGTTTACTGTTAGGCTAGATAAATAGTTATTAGGATTTCCTGTATTTGGGAAAGCAACTTTATCGGGCATATTATTAAATATTGGTATATAGAAGGCAAAGCTACTATTTAGCAGGTTAGTACTATTATAGCCATTATATGTTTTATAACTTTGGGAATATGGGGCTTGGATATTTTGCATATACTGATGATCAGCATATGATGGTCCTATTAAATCCCATTTTTGTAAGTATTCTGTTTTTTGTCCAACATTTACGTAGTTATTACTTAGGAAGGATGCTCCTCCTACTACGGCTTTATATGGGCTATTCCAGCCTTGGTTTTTGGCATATATTAGACCATTGATAATGGTTTGATTTTTATCTCCACCTTCGGCAGTGGCTCCAATGTTATAGAAGTTATAATAGCCTTCATAACCTGCTACTGTACCACTTACGATAGTACTTCCTGATGCTCCTACTTCTTGAATTACTCTTGATATTAATACATATGGACTTATATGATAAGTATTAGCAGCTTCTATGAAGGCATCTACATAAGTCTTACCATCGCTACTAGCAGTCTTACCACTCATGAAAGTTCCTTTTAACATATTTTCTATTCCTTCTCTAGTATGGAATGATGGGTTATATGATAAGTCTTCAAACATAAAGATATTTCTTTCATTAAAGAAGTTTCTTGGATCTATATAATATGCTATAGTACTAGTACTTGCGGCATACCATCTAGAACCTCCTCCAGTAAAGTTGGTGCTAAAGACATTAGTGAAATAGTTATATGACCAACTTGCTGTTGATTTTAAGCCGTCTAGATTACCATAATAGTCTTCGATTAGACTTCGTCCTGATGATTTATGTTCTAGATTAACGATATAATTAAAATCTAGATTAGTATTAAAGGGAATAAATTTCCATTTAGGATATAGGGCATGCAACTTTACTAAGTCATCTAAATAGCTTTCTGGAAAGCCACTCTTTTTTAGGTTGGCTCGATATTCTTTTAAATCTGTTGTATCTAGATTAATATTACTATCAGAAGAACCTATATATTTACCACATACATAGCCTGTTGTATTTCCATACTTTACTTTATATAAACTAGTAGGACATGTTCCTTTACCATCTTTACCTGCATTTTTATCTAATACTTCTACTTCGGTATCACAACTTAAACCAGTTATTTTGTTTTTTCTACTTAAATCAGAATAGACTCCTAATGGAGAAGTATCTTCAATACATAATACTTTTCCTTTTTCGGTAGTACTAGGAAGATTTACTTTTATAAAGTCTCCACAGGCATAGCCTGTTAAAACTCCTTGTCTTACTTTATAAAATGATGTTGTACAACCGGAACTTGGATTTGTACCGGCATTGGTATCTAATACTTCAACTGTACTATTACAAACTAATGAGTTATTAGCGGGACTTGTAATACTTGGTCTTAGGTTTACTGGTTCATCATTATCTGGACAGTATACTGTTCCTGTAGTACTCGCGGATACTACTCCTATAAAAGACAAAAAGATTGTTAATGTTAATAATACTCTCTTCATATATTCTACCTCTTATACATTATAACATCTTTTTCGATCTTTTTCTACATATATAGTCTTTTTTTTATTACTTTACATTTATGTTTGGCACTGCAAGCTATAATCTTGCTAGTGTTATATGAAGACAAAGTGTCTTCATATAAGTATCAACCATACTTATTATATTTGGGGTGTAGACTATTTTTAGATATAATTGTTATTTTTATGACCTTAGACATAAAAATACCTCTAAAGACCTTAGGCTTTAGAGGAAAGGAAAAATTTAAATATTATTATTCATGAAAATCCATTTTAGTTATAATATTATCTTCAATTACAACTTTACCAATTTGATATTTAAAATTATTATTACTACATTTGGATAAATCTTTAAGATCACACTTACTATCATCAGTTAGATACTCATAAGAAATATTAATCATATATTTATTATCACTACTAGAAGTAATCTCTATATTATAGTTTCCAGTATAATTACTCTTCCATCCTTTACCAGAATAATTTCTACAATAAAGATTTTCATCTATTTCATAATAATCATCATATTGTTTAGGAGTATTAATATCTGATAACTTAAGTTCTGTTTTAAATAAACTAGGACTTGCAAAAGTATTTAGATAACTTTTTATTTCATCGATGGTTTTATATTCAGATTTAACATATTCTCCAGTAAAAGTAGAACCATCTTCATTCTTAAAAGTAATATCTTTGACATCAGTAGTATTACCACAGTAAGGCATTACCATGGTTTTTTCATAATATTCATTAGCCTTATCAATTATTTCTTTTACTTTATTTATAGTACTTTCTTTTATATTACTCTTTTTAATATAAGTACCACAGGCATAACCAGTATAATTATCATCATGCTTTTGGTAACTTATTTTATACCACTTATCACATGCTTCATTACCTTCTAGTTCTTCTTCTATATTAACTTTTTGGTAGCAGGATAATCCATCGATAATATCTCCTGCTGTACTATTTCGAACATTTAAAAGGGCTGTATTACCATCACAACTTACATAAGAAATAGTGGTATCTTTGTCAGTATCTTTGATGTTATCTACTGCATCATTATCTTTATTATCTTTAATATCTTTATTAGTATTGTCTTTATTAATTATTACTAAATATATTATGGCTCCTACTAAAAGTAATATTGTTATACCAACTACTATATACATAATGGTTTTATTTTTTTCATTATTTTTATTTAGTCTATTCATATTAATATTCCTTTCTTTATTTTCATTTTCTTCTACTCCTTCGATTTGTTTTTCTATATCATTCATAATAGCCTCCTACTAAATATAATATACCATATTTTTGAAAAAAAGAATAGTTTTTTTATATTTAAAGAAGGCACTTTTTAGAGTGCCTTTTCTTATGCTAATTGTTTTATGAATTCTAATCTTAATTTATCCGCTACTGTAACTATGAATTCGGAATTGGTTGGTTTAGCTTTATCGATGTCAACACTATGGCCAAAGACATCTTCCATAAGATCCCAATCTCCACGATTCCATGATACTTCGATAGCATGTCTGATTGCTCTTTCTACTCGTGATACTGTGGTATCGAATTTTGAGGCTAGTTCAGGATATAATTCTTTGGTTATTCCTCCTACTATTTCAGGATTGTTATATACCATAGAAATTGCTTCTCTTATGTATTGATAACCTTTAATATGAGATGGCATTCCTAGTTCGTGTAACATTTTACTTATTGATATTTGAAGATTGTTATTTAGCAAATTGATTGTTTTCTTTTCTGATGTATTAAATGTATCTAAAATTTTATCTTCTAATTCTGCTAAGTCAAATGGCTTTAATATGTAATAATTTACACCATACTCACTTACTTTTCTTATGGTATCCGGTGCATTATATGATGTTGCCACAATTATATTGAGGTGCATATTTTCTTTCTTTAATTCTTTTAAAACTCCTAGTCCATCTTTTTTTGGCATAATTAAGTCAAGTATAACTAGATCATATTTTTGTTTATTTTCCTTTATTATTTTTAGTCCTTCTTCTCCATCATATGCTTTATCTACTACTTCGATTCTTGGATTGTTTTCGAAATAGTCTTCGACCATTTCTATTAGATTGATATTGTCGTCAATCATTAGTACTTTTATTTTTTCCATTTTTTCTACCCTTCTTTCTTACTACTTGATTGTACTACATTAATAAAGCAAAATATGTCGAATTATACTCTTTATTATTAAAAAAATAGAGAAATATTTTTGGTACTTCTCTATTTTTTATATTTCATTCATAATTCTTTCTACTTCTTTGATATTCGATGAAATGTCTCCTAATAAGATACCATCAAGAGTATCCATATTTATAATTTTCTTAATATTGCTACTATCAACGGAACCACCATATAGTAATATTGGCTTTCTCTTATATTTTTCTTCTAGGTAGTTATTTATGAAAGTAGTTGTTTCTTGTAGTCTTTCTTTATTTGGTAATGCCCCTGTTCCTACTGCATAAGTTGGCTCATAGGCAAAAATAATGAATTCTATATTTTCTACATCTTTTAAATAGCTATCTAGTAGTTTTGGTAGTGTCTTTTGATATTCTTCTTCTATTCCTTCACCAAAACATAGGATAGGAAAGATATTGGCATCTAGGGCCGCTAATAACTTGCTATTTATGATTGTTGCAGTTTCATTGAAATCTCTTACTCTTTCATAATGCCCTATTATGCTATATTCAATACCTAAGGATTTTAGTTGATCGGTTGATATTTCTCCTGTATGTTTGGTATCAATATTGTAATTTAAATTCTGACTTCCTACTAACCAATCGGAATTGTTAGCAAAAGCCTCTAAATAAATACTTGATGGACAAATAATGATATCATTATCTGTATCTATGTTGTTTGTCCTTTCAATATAATTATATAAGTCATCATATAATAAACTCATTTTATGATTTAGTACGATTATTTTTTTCATATGTTACTCCTTACGTTAATATAATTATATTACCGGGTAATTATAATTATATATTCTTATTTTTATTTTTTATGTTATTTTTTATATTATTGTTATTTTGATTGATTTGCTTATAATTATTTACTCCTAGTTAACTTCTTTTTTATCTTCAATAGCCTCTATTCCTACTAGCGACCTATTTTCTAAGTATTTCATAGTGGCTCCACCACCTGTTGATACATGGTAAAAGCTATCTGCAAAGCCTAAACTATTAACAGCGAATGCTGAGTCTCCTCCTCCAATAACTGTTTTGATTTTATTTTTATCTAAATATTTAAATATTCTACTTGTTCCTTTAGAGTATCTTTTATCTTCAAATAAACCCATAGGGCCATTTAATATTACTCTTTTAGCACCTTCTAGTTCTTTTTCAAACAGTTTTATGGTTTTAGGTCCAATGTCATAGCCAATATCATCAGAAGAGAATTCTTCAGTATCTTTAACTCCTGTTTCGGTTATGAAATCTATTGGTAAAACTATTTTATTAGAATATTTATCTAACATATTTTTAGCAAAGTCTAAATGCTCAGTACTTATTATGGAATTACCAGTATTATAGCCTTTGGCTTTTAGGAAGGTAAATGACATGGCACCTCCTATTATTAATTTATCACTTTGTTGAACTAATGATTCTATTAGTGTTATTTTATCATCTACTTTTTTTCCACCAAGTACTGCTACAAAAGGATGGGTTTTGGAATCTAAAATATTATCGATTTTTTGTAATTCTTTTTCTACTAAAAAGCCAATACCACTTGGTAAATATTTGGGTATTCCTGTTACAGAAGCATGATTTCGATGACAAGAACCATAGGCATCATTAATAAATATTTCTCCTAATGAAGCCCAATACTTAGATAAATTATCATCACAATTGGATTCTTTTTTATCTGGAATATCTTCATATCTAGTATTTTCTATTAGTAGGACTTGTCCTTTTTCTAAATTTTTGGCCATTGTAGTTAACTTTTGACCATGAGTTTCTGGAGAAAACAAAACATCTTTATTTAGATATTCTGATAGTTTTATTGATACTGGATAAAGGCTATTCTTAGCTTTATCTTCCTCTTTTTTTATTTTACCTAAGTGAGATAATAAAATTACCTTAGCATTATTTCTTAGAGCATATTTTATTGTTCTAAGACTAGCTACAATTCTTGTATCATCAGTTATGATATTATCTTCCATAGGGACGTTTAAGTCGCATCTTATTATTACTTTTTTTCCTTCTAAATCAAAATCTTTTATTGTTCTTTTCACTATTCCATCTCCTAGTTTTATTTTATCATATTTAAATTTATTAGTCTATATTTTATTTTTATTTAATAAAATTATTATGAGGGATACTATGGAAAATATATTAAGTTTTTACTATAATTTAAAGTTTGATAATCTTAAGAATATTGATGATGATTATTATTTTTTTAGTAATGGTAATATGTATGTTTTTAAATTATTTCATGGTAACCCGGATAATATTAGGGATATCTATAATCTTAATTTATATATGGCTAATTATGTTAATGTTGATAGAATTATTCTGAATAAAGATAATAATATTGTAACTGCTGTTAATAATTCTCTTTATATTCTTATTTTAACTATTGAAAAAAATAAGAAAATTAGGTTATCTACTATTTCTAATTTATCTCTTATTAAGATTCCAAATATTAAAAGTTTAGAGAGAAATAGTTGGGAGATTTTATGGGGAAATTTAGTAGACTACTACGAGACGCAGATAGGACAAAATGAAAAAAAATATCCTCTTATTAGGGAATCTTTTGATTACTATGTTGGTATGGCGGAAAATGCTATATCTTATGTTGTTAATACTAAAAGAGAGACTACTCCTGATGAGAATGATAGTAAGGTTATTGCACATAATAATTTATATTGTTCTCTTTTTGATCCACTAAATATTATTTTTGATCATAAGTCTAGAGATTTAGCTGAATATATTAAACTTAGCTTTTTTAATAATGATGAAGATATTTTTGAAAAATTAGATGAATATTTTTATTATAATAAATTTTCTTTATATGGAATAAGGATTTTATTTGCAAGAATTTTGTATCCTAGTTTTTATTTTAAGTTATATGATGAAATTATCAGGGGTAAAAAAGATGAAAAGGAACTCAATTACATTATTAATAATGTTGATAGATATGAGATATTTTTATATAGTGTATACTTATATCTTAATAAATATTATAGTATTCCTGAAATTGAATGGTTAAAAAAACGAGGGTTTGATTCTCGTTTAGATATTAATTTTCATTTATAACTTTTATTACTTCTGGTATTTCATTTACTAGTGCTGTTTCAATACCATCTTCAAGAGTGGAAGACGCTAGCGGACAGCCAGCACAAGCTCCTACTAGAGTTACATAAACAACACCATTTTCATATCTATTAAATTTTACTGAACCGCCATCATTTTCTAAGTATGGTCTTATTTTGTCTAATACTTCATTTATTTTCTTTTCTATTTCTTTATCTTTCATTGTCTCACCCAATAATTATTATATATTTTTTTTATAAAAAGTACAAGAACTATTCTAAAATTACTAAAAAAATGTTATAATATTGGCAGTGAGGAAGATAATATGGAAAAGTTAAGTAAAAACGATGTTATAAAAGTTACTGTTACTGGGGTTCAGAAATATGGGGCTTTTGTTAACACTAACGATGAAAACTATGATGGATTAATTCATATATCAGAAATTTCTTATGGATATGTAAAAAATGTTAATGATTATTTAAAAGTTGGGGATACTATTTATGCAGAGGTTGTTGATGTAAATGATGATGATAATCAATTAAGACTTAGTATAAAAGATATTGATTATAAGAATGATGGTGCTAAGCTTAAGAGAATGGCTGAAACTAAAGGGGGATTTAAACCTTTAAAAGATAATCTTGACAATTGGATTAATATTAAAATTAAAGAGATAACTGATAAAATGTAAAAAAAAATAAAATTTTTTTATAAAACTCTTGACAAGAGGTACTAAGAGATGGTATAGTATTGAATGTCATGAGACAATGGGCGATTAGCTCAGTTGGTTAGAGCACCTGCCTTACAAGCAGGGGGTCATAGGTTCGAGTCCTATATCGCCCACCATTGCCGAAATAGCTCAATTGGTAGAGCAACTGACTTGTAATCAGTAGGTTACGGGTTCAATTCCTGTTTTCGGCACCATTTTTTTGGAGGGATAGCGAAGTGGTCAAACGCGGCAGACTGTAAATCTGTTCCTTCGGGTTCCATGGTTCAAATCCATGTCCCTCCACCACTTTTGGTTTGGTTATTGATTGCCCCGTAGCCAAGCGGTAAGGCACCACACTTTGACTGTGGCACTCGTTAGTTCGAATCTAGCCGGGGCAACCAAAATTATTATTTTGCTTCGTTAGCTCAGTCGGTAGAGCATTTGACTTTTAATCAAAGGGTCTGGAGTTCGAATCTCCAACGAGGCACCATTTAAAAAAATAAAGTTAACCTTTTGGTTAGCTTTTTTTGTTTATACATTTAAATACATATTATTGTTTTCTTTAAACTTACGATATTCTTTGATAAAGTTAATATTCTTTTGATATATATTAAATATTAATTCATAATAGTTTAAAAAGATATTATAGTTTTCGCTATTAGTGACTTCAAATAAAGCTATTATTCCATATCTATTTCTATTTACAAAATATAATTCTTCTAATAAAAATAGTATTTTGTTGATATCATTTGATTTTTCAAAATTTATTTTATCTAAGTCTATATCTACTGCGAGTAAATGATTATTTAATTCTTCTCTATAGGTTAAGATATTATTATAGAAGATAGATATTATTATTTTATTAAATTCATTGTTATAATACTTGATATTACTACTATCATAATAATTTCTTTTGGATAATAATACTTTTTCTTTGTTATCACTTATAACTGTAGGTATAACTTTATATACTAAATCTATATTATTAAATATATTTATGAAATGAGATATAAAGTTATCTAAAACATATACGAATTGTTCATATTCTGTTAAGTATCCATCTTTTATAATAGTGGGACCTTTGATATATATTTTTTTATGTGTTAATTCTATTATATAATTATTTAATTTATCATTATTTAGTAAATCTAATATAAGAAGTTTATTCATTAAATTATTGCTTTTCTTTACTACTTTTTCTAAATTTATTTTTTTTCTTTCAAATATATTATTTACCATAATTCCCCTCTTTCTGTGTTTATTTAACACATTTTCTAGAATAACACATAGTATGAATATATATTTATTATATTACTTAGAAAGAATTATTGGCTCTACTAAATGATATTTGTTAACTAACTAGTAACTTAACTGGTATAGCGATTTTAAGAAAAGATGAAGCTTTATTTTACTTCATCTTTGATTTTTTTTAAAATATAATATTTACATTCTACAGCACAATTTTCTTCTAGATACTTATTGACATTTTTATAATTGTTAATTGGCTTTGCTTTTTTATTCTTTTCGTCATAGAAGCCTTTTAGACGTAATTTACTGTAGGCTATATCTCCTAGTAAATAATCATAGTCTTCAAAAAAGTCTGTATAGTGGCTAATAAATTCATCTAAATCGAAGGCATTTTTGTAATCTTTTATTAATTCGTATTTATTATTTTCTACTTCTATTGTTTTCATAATGTTTCCTTTCTATTTGGATAGTAATTTTATTGGTAATCTTTTGCAAATGCTGATTTTATTTGTTCATATTTGGCTAGACTGGATGCTGAATTCCAAGTTATGAATCCGCCATCTAAACCAGCATCATATAATGCTTTTACTTGATCTTCTATTTTACTTGCACCATATACTACTGTTGGGTTCCAGTAAGGTGTATCATAAGCTGTAATCCATGTTCTTGCTATAGCAGGAGTTGGTATCTCAGTTTGTCTTGTTGCTGCTCCTTTAGCCCAATTATTTACTGTTTGATAAGCATTTGTCCAGGTATCTACTCTTCTACCAAAGTGATCGGTATATGGCATAGAACTAATTACATCTACTACATTAGATATAGCGGGCCAATACTGACCGTATGCTGTTACATATTCACCAGAACATTCGCCAAATACATCTACCGATAAATAGGCTCCTGTTTTATGAATTTGATCACTAGCATAGAAAAGAAAGTTTTGAACAGTTTCGGCTTTTTCTTCGTCATACTTATTTTTAAAATCACTATTTCCTTTTATTGACATATTATAAGCATCTTCTGGAAATCTTACATAATCAAATTGTATTTCATTGAAGCCCATTTCTTTTACTGCTTCTTTAGCTAGTTCAACATTATAATACCATGCTCCTCTACTATAGGCTGATGGCCATAATCTACTTGAGGCTGTTGATGTTATACAATCTTCTGGATGATCTTTACCATAATGGGTATCATTAAATACTACTATTCTTCCTACCACATAGATACCTGCTTCTTTTATTTTATCAATAGCTGATTTATATGATTCATTACTATTAATAGCGGTAGCATATGCAGTTGGAGATATTTCTTTAGCTACATTTGATGAATATGCAAGAGCTCCATCTTTTATATCTACTACTATGGCATTAACACCATTTTCTTTGGCTATCTTTAAATAACTATCTATAGAACCGATTACACCGGCATTTAAATACATACTCTTAGCATTTTTTAACAACTTATTATCTGCAAATTCTGGCTTTTCATATGGATAATAATCTAAAGTTGATGGTTTACCTCCATATAATTCTCTACCTTTGAACTTTCGGTCTTTATGAATATCATAGACACCGTTCTCATTATATACTTCTTTAGCGGACTGCTCATCATTTACTAAATATTTGGAATATACCCAACCTTCTATGTCATTAGCTTTTATTTTATACATATTAACATTACCATCATCAAGAAGATTATCATAACCTGTTATATCTAGTTTATTTCCTTTTTTGATAAATGATAATATTTTTGAATCAGTTTCATTTTCATATACTGTTACTGATGTTCTAACATATTTTTCTTTTTCTAATACTACATCTTTTATATTTTTTACTAATGATGATGATATGACATAGTAATTATTTTTTTCATATTCTATTTTTGTATAATTTGTATTATCTTTGTCTATCTTATCATTATAAGATGTTACTTTAGTACCACGAGGTACTTCTTTTTCTTCTTTCATGTTTTCTTCTTCATCTAGTATATATAGTTTTACTATATTGTTATCTGCTGCTAAGTATAATTCATTTTTACTTATAATTATTTTTTTACCTTTATTTATAATAAAGATTACTCCTAATAATATTATTATTAATATTATTATTGCTACTACAATTCTCCCTATTTTTAATTTCCTTTTTCTTCTTCTTTTTTCCACTTCTACCACCTAGATATAGTATACCACAAAAATTGACATTTTTACTAAAAAAAACTTAAATACAAGATTTAAGTTAATTTGTCATATATAAAAATATTAAAATTGTTGTTTTACCTAAGTAATAGTTTATCTCTTTAGAATAGCCTGTTGCTTTTTCATATGCCCATGCTACTTTGTCTACTAAACTTACTATTAAGCTTTCTTTATATCTTGGAAGTATTTTGATATTTACTGGGAACATATGACTTTCTATTATATTTATTTCTTTATCAGATAATGTAAAGTGTTTTTTGGCATTGTTTGAGGCTATTTTGGGATGACTAATTAGTAATTTACAATCTTTACCGGTATGATATTTATTTAAAAAGAAGTCATGAAGTAAGCCTGCTCTAGCGGCTTCAATGTAATCTAAATTTAGATACTTACATATTTTATATGAAAAATAAGATACTCTTTTGGAATGTTCTAATCTATTAATCTTGTGATGTTGACAAGATTCTATTTTTTTGAATTCTCTATTTTTTAAAATATCTTTTATTATTTCATTATATTCATAATTATTTATATCAATTTTCATTTTACACCTCTTGATATTTTATTAAGTTTTTTTATTTATAATAAGTTAAAAAGAAGCAGGTGCTTCTTATTTGTCTAACATATTTAATAGATTTATCTTGAACATATCACGATCAGCATGAGATTTTGATACCATGACACCTTTATATGTTGATAGTTCTTTTTGATGTCCTTCAGTTAAGATATCTTCTGGTGTTAGGGTATCTAGCATTACTAATTTTTGACTTTCATATACTGTGTAATGTAATTTTACATCACCATGTACTGCTGCAAACATTCTATCTGTTGGTAATTTTAATTCATATTTAGTAATTCCATCTTTAGTATTTTTAGATACTACTATTCCTTTGAAGTTTCCATCTCTAAATGATGGATAAAAATCAAATGCTAATTTTTTATATGCTAACATATTATATTTTTTGACAGCACGCTCTTTTTTTCTAAATTCATTTTCATTTAAATATTCTATTACAAAACTATTTTTCATTTTAACCTACTCCCCCTAGATTTCAAACGAAATGTATTACGATTATACCACATTTTATAGGGTTTGTCAATTGTTTTTTTGTTTCATGATAATCCTTTAGGGCTTTAAAGTCTTATCATGTCATATATAGCCTAGGTCTATATATGAACAACTATAAGATATTATATTTGGGGTGTAGACTTTCTAACTTTGACGCTTATTGATACTAAAATATTAACTAGTATTTTTTAGATTATGGTATCACCCTTAAATTTAGGTATAAAGCTTTCACTTTGACTTTCTTCTTCTTGAGTAAAACAGTTTCTAATTCCTAGATTGTAAGCATAATCTATTAAATTATCATATTCTTTTGGATCTACTTTTTGATTTAATTCTGGATATTTTGTTATTTTTGTTATTGTATACTGATTCATAATACTTAGTATTATATTATCTTTATATTCTTGATATAGATAATTTATTATTTTTTTGGAATCTTGATAATTGTTTGGTAATACTAAGTGTCTTACTATTACACCCTTTTTTAACATTCCTTTTTTATTATACTTTGGTTTACCTACTTGACGATACATTTCTTTTAATGCTAGAGAAGTTATATTAAAATAATCTGCTACTGAAGAGTACTTTCCTAAACTATTATCATAATATTTAAAATCTGGTAAGTATATGTCTATTAGTCCTTCTAATGTTTTTAGGCTTTCAACACTTTCATAACCCGATGTATTATATACAATAGGTATTTTTAAGCCTTTTTCTTTGGCTAAAACAATGCTATTTTTTATTAATGGTATATAATGAGTAGGAGTTACTAAGTTTACATTCTCTGCTTGCATTTCTTGTAATTCTAGCATTATATCAGATAATCTTTCTATAGTTATATATTCTCCTACTGAGTCAAAACTTAAATCATAATTTTGGCAATATGCACATCTTAAATTACAATAAGAGAAAAAGATGGTACCTGAACCATTTTTTCCTGTAATAATTGGTTCTTCCCACATATGAAGATGATAACCTCCTATTTTCATTTTATTTGAGGCTTTGCAATAACCCAGTTCACCATTATTTCTATTTACTTTACATTTTCTAGGACATATTTCGCATTTATTTAATAATTCTTCCATAAACATCACATAGAATATTTTAATATAAAAAATAGACTTTGTAAAGTCTATCTATTTCCTAATATAATGCAAGCTATTACTGCTAGTAAAAGTAGAATTGTACCAATATTAATAAAACCTTTGCTATCTTGTTTCTTAGGTACTTCTAGTTTGATTCTTGGCATGGTACTAGTAAATTCTAAATTATCTCCTACTAACTTTATTTTTTTTACAATTGGTAGTGGAATTTTTTTAATTTTATCTTCACTTATTCCATTACATTCTTTTATTTTTTCTATATCTAATTTATCTTTATCTCTATTTAACATAAGTTTATCTGCCACTATTAGTTCTAAAGAAACTGACATATATTTTTTGTTATCTGATGAAACATAAGGCACAATATATTCACTTAATTTAACATTAATGTTTTTTATTATTCCTATTCTGTTATGGCAATCGAAGATATATTCAGTTATTCCATTTTCTTTCTCTTCATATACTGCTATATTTACCTTTATACCATCTACTATTACTTGGAAACCATAATCTATATTATTTATAGTGTAAGTTAAACTATCTCTTTTAGGATCATATAAATTGTTTTTTCTAAATACTTCTCTTATCATAGCAGTATCTTTTTTATTACATATTAAATCTAAATTATTATGTTTTCTATTTGAAGGCTCTCCTAGTAAAAGATAAGGAACTAGGCCACCTCTTAAATATAGTTTAGCAGTAGTTTTGTTCATCTTATTTACTTTTTCATATACTTTTACTACATCATCATAGGTAAAACCTATTTTTTCTAAGTTTTCTTTATATGCTGCTACACTATTATTGAAGATTGTATCTATTCTTGTCTTTATGACATTAATATCTTCATTTCTATTCATAAATGCCATTAGTAATTTTTCTTTATTTTCATTTGGTACATACATTGACATTGATTCTAATTCTTTTATTTTTTCTTCTATATATAATTCTATTATTTTGTTTTTTTCTTCCACTTGCGTCACCTACTATTTTCATAATAATTATAGCATATTAGAAGTAAATATGTAAAGAAAAAGAAAGAATTTTCTTGAAATATCTAGAATTTTATTCTTTCTTCAATATATTTTACTATTTCTTCTACTTTAATAGTAGTTTGTTGCATTGTATCTCTATCTCTTATAGTAACAGTACCATTATTAATGGTATCTTCATCAATTGTTATACAATATGGTGTACCTATTGCATCTTGTCTACGATATCTTTTACCAATACTACCTGATTCATCATAAGTAGTCATAAATTCTTTACTTAATTTTTTATATATTTCTTGTGCCTTTTCCTTATGATATTTTTTTGCTAAAGGTAATACACAAACTTTGTAAGGTGCTAAATAAGGATGTAATTTTAATACTTCTCTATTCTCACCATTTTCTAGTGTTTCTGTGCTATATGCATTAAATAAAATAGCAAGGACAGTTCTATCTAATCCATAAGTAGATTCAATAATATATGGTATGAATTTTTCATTTGTTTCAGGATCAAGATATTCTTGAGATACTCCACTATATTCTTGGTGACGAGTTAAGTCGAAATCAGTTCTGTTATGAGTACCATTTATTTCTCCCCAACCAAAAGGAAACTTATATTCAATATCGCATGCTGCTTTTGCATAGTGTGCTAATTTTTCATGATCGTGAAATCTTAAATCTTCTTCTGGAATACCTAAATCCATATAAAACTTTTTACCATAGTTTTTAAAATACTCATATAATTCCATATCACTACCTTTTTTACAAAAAGTTTGATATTCCATTTGTTCAAATTCAATAGTTCTGAAAGTAAAGTTACCTGGAGTTATTTCGTTTCTAAATGCTTTACCAATTTGCCCTATACTAAAAGGTAATTTACTACGCATAGTTCTTTGAACATTTAGAAAATTAACATATTCTCCTTGGGCATTTTCTGGTCTTAAATATACAACATTTTTATTATCGTTTGTAACACCACGATAAGTTTGAAACATTAGATTAAATTCTCTAATATCAGTAAAATTACTTTTTCCACATTTAGGACAAGGGACTTTATTTTCCCTTATATAATTCATCATTTCTTCCTTACTCATTGCATCTCCAATACTACTATTTGAGAAATCATTAATAAGGTTGTCTGCTCTATGTCTTGTTTTACATTCTTTACAATCTACTAAAGGATCTGAAAAACTAGATACATGTCCGCTTGCTTCCCAAACTCTAGGATGCATTAAAATATCAGCATCAACTTCATAGGCATTAATTCTTTCTTGAATAAATCTTTTTCTCCAAGCATCCTTAACATTATTTTTAAGTCTACTACCTAGGGGACCATAATCCCAGGTATTAGCAAGTCCTCCATATATTTCACTTCCTTGAAATATAAATCCATATTGTTTGCAATAATTAACTAATTTATCCATAGTCATATTTTCCATTTTATACCTTCTTTCACGTTTAATATCATACTATAATTTATCTTTTTTGTAAATATTATTTAATAACTTCATAGATTAATTTTACATTTTTATTTGGCATACTACTTACTACAAATAATTTATCTTTATCTATTTGTGGTAATTCTTTATTAGTGTATAATGTTAAGATAGTATCACCTATATTTATTTTATCATTTATATTTTTATTTATGATAATACCAGCAGAATAATCTATTTTATCTTCTTTAGTTTTTCTTCCTGATCCTAGATTACTAGATAACTTAGCTATTTCTAATGAGTGAAGATTAGTTAAATATCCTTCTTTTTCACTTTTTACTTCATATATATTGCTACTTTTTGGTAGTTTTGTTATATCACCATTTTGATATTTTACAAATTCTAGTAACTTGTTATAAGCTTTTTTGTTATTAAGTACTTCTAATACTTTTTGTTTTGACTCTTCATAAGAAATATTTAAACCTAATTCAACCATATAGCTAGCTAATTCAATACATAGATTAGTTAAATTGTTATTTGGAACATAATAAAGTGTATTTAGAGCTTCTAGTACTTCTAATGAATTACCTATGTTGTTTCCTAGTGGTATATTCATATTAGTAAGTAGGCATATTACTTTCATATTATTTTCTTTTCCTATTTTGATCATTAAATTAGCTAAATGTCTAGCATCTTCAATATTTTTTATTAAGGCTCCTTCTCCTACTTTTATATCTAATACTAAATTCTTTGAACCTGATGCTATTTTTTTACTCATTATCGATGAAGCAATTAATGGTATACTCTCAGTTGTACCAGTTACATCTCTTAGAGCATATATCTTTTTATCCGCTAAAGCGATATCTGATGTTTGACTAGTTATAGCCATTCCTATATCTTCTATTTCTTTTATAAATTCTTCTTTAGTTAGATTAACGTTAAATCCAGGTATACTCTCTAGTTTATCTATAGTTCCTCCTGTGTAACCTAAACCTCTTCCACTCATTTTAGCTACTTTACAGTCTAAGGATGCTACTATTGGTGATATTATTAAAGTTGTTTTATCTCCTACACCACCAGTTGAATGTTTATCTACAACATTACTTAAATTACTTAAATCTAATATACTACCTGATAACATCATATACTTTGTTAAAAAGATTACTTCATTATCAGTCATTCCATTTATAACTATAGCCATTAGTAGTGATGACATTTGGTAATCTTTTATTTCACCACTTACAAAGTTATTTACTACATATTGTATTTCTTCTTCAGTAAGTTCTTCTTTATTCTTTTTTTTAATTATTATATCTATTATATTCATAGTATCACTCTTTTCTTTTATGTTTTATCATTAATATTAATATATCACAATTTTTATTTGTAATCAATAAATTCCATAGGAAAAAGGAAGGTTATTTTTCTTCCTTCTTCTTATCATGATTCCAAATTATATTTGTTTTTAATACTAATAGTAATGTAAGTACAAATAGTATTATATATATTATAATACCATATTTATTAGTACCTAACATCTTATTACCAACGGCATATAGTATAGATGCTATAGCAAATAAAATATCTACTAAATATATTATTAATACTGTTTTTCTCTGTGATAATCTTAATCTTAATAATTGATGGTGTAAATGATTTTTATCTGGTTCTCCTAGTGGTTTATGATTTATTAATCTTCTTAATATTGCAAATAATGTATCCATAATAGGTATTGCAAGTAATAACATTGGTACTAGAAATGATGTTAATGTTATATTTTTAAAACCTAATAAGGCTATTACTGCGATTATATAACCTAAGAACATACTACCAGAATCACCCATAAATATTTTAGCAGGATTAAAGTTATGAACTAGAAATCCTAAGGTGCTTCCTAACATTATGAATGTAAGCAATATATCTAGTCCAGAAGAATTGTTTAATAATATTGCTATTATTCCTACTGTCATGAAATAGATACTTGATATTCCCGCTGCCAAACCATCCATTCCATCAATTAAATTAATACAATTAATTATAGCTACAATAAATATTATAGTTATTGGATATGCTAATATACCAAAATTTATATATAAGCCAAATGCTGATATGTCTTGCAATAATATTCCACCATATAATGGAATTATAGAAGCTCCTACTGTTTGAGCAAGTAATTTCCATTTAGCAGGTACTGGTTTTATATCATCAAAAATACCAGTAATTATTATTATAAAGCTTCCAATTAGTATCGCATTCATTTTTATTGAATGCATTCCAAATAATATATATCCCAATAAAAAACCGGCATATATTCCAAGGCCACCCAATCTTGGCATTGGTACTTTGTGTATTTTTCTTTCATTCGGTATATCCATTGCCCCAATAAATTCTGCTATTTTCTTTACTACCGGTATAAATAGTGCAACAAAAACAAATGTTACTAATACCATTAATAATATGTTCTTTATTTCCATAATTAATACAACTCCTTAAATAACTAATACAATTATATTATATAATATAATTGTATTTTTGGCAATTTTATTTGTTATATTTACATTCTAGTTAACTTTAATTATGTGATCATTTTAGCCAGTCTATCAGTAGTTGTTGTGTTATAAATTACATATCTAGGGACTTTAAATTTATTTATATTTCTAGTCACTCTTTTATTGCCACCAGTTAAGGCCATAGTAAACCCTGCTTCTTTTAATGCACTAATAGCATTGTCATTATATTCATAAAATGGATAGCAGAAATATGTTGAATTATTAAGACTTTCTCTACTTTTCTTTAAATCATCTACTATTTTACTTTTATCGTAACAAAGTAAAGCACTTCTTCCTTCTTTACAATTACTTACATTATGTAAATTCCATGTGTGAGAATGAACTTCAAGGTATGGTGAAGCATAGTCACTAACTGGAGCAAGATACCCTATTAAAAATAACGTTCCCATAACTTGATAACTATTTAAAATATTCTTTGCTCTAGCAACAAACCAACCATCATCTATTGTTATTGATACTGACTTTTTTGGTAAATTTATTTTATTGTCAATAAACATTTCTAATTCTTTCATAGTAATTGAATAAAAGCCATTGTCTTTAATATACTTTATATGACTTTCAAATTGAGTATCTGTGTGGCAAATACTTGATGGTTCACATAACTTATCTTCCCCTGCTTCTTTATTTATTACAAAGTGATAATTGAGAACTGCTAGTGATGTTGCTACTTCTTCGTTACTATTATTTTTTTCTACAACTTCACTACTATCTTTTCTAACATATAATAATTTATTATCAAAACTAACATAATATTTATCTGTATCATTAATTAATATAGGTAATTCTATTTGTTTATCAATAGTATAATATGTATTGTCATCTATGTATAATTTAGTATCTTTATTAGTAATTATACTTTTATTGAATGGAATATAGTTATCATATCTATTATCCTCTTGTTTCTCTTCACTCTCGGCGATATCGGTATACTTTATATACATATCTGAATACTTTAACTTAAAATATTCTTTATCATAATTATCAGGTATATCATCTAACACTAAATAGGTTCCTTTGGTAACTTCTCCTATGATATTTTCATTTTCGTCATATAATTTGCTATTTTTATTTGTTATTACAAACTTATTATAACTATTTTTTATATTTTTTAAGAGAATATATTTTTTGTCTTCATTAATTTTATTATTATTTTGCTTATATATGAATATTGTAGTAACACTTCCAATTAAAACTACTATTATTATCACCAGTGCTAGCAATCCTTTTTTTATTTTCTTAGTTTTATTATATTTCTTTTCTGCATTATGCTTGTTACTCTTAGTGTTTTTTTTAGTCTTATTAATTTTTTCTTGCATTTTTTGTCTCCTTAGAAATTATTTTTACTAAAGTATTTATCATTATTGAGTGCCTTGTCCCATTTGCTTATCATGTATGTTTCTTCTCTTTTATACCTTTCCTGTTTTTCTTTTGTCACTTCATATCCTCTGCTTCTAGATTCATAGTGATACATTTCAATATTAGAAAGGCAAACATTGTAATATCCTTTTTCTAAAACTTTTAAACAAAGGTCAACATCGTTTAGTGCTACTTTTAATTTTTCATCAAATCCTCCAACCTCATTAAACTTTGATTTTTTTATTAATAAGCATGCTGCTGTTACTGCTGTATAATTATAAGGCATAGCCAATCTTCCAAATAGACCAACGTCATTATAATCATATGGGACAAATATATGTCCTGCGACTCCTCCGTATCCTAGAACTACTCCTGCATGTTGAACTTTCTTATCTGAATATAACAATTTTATTCCAACACAACCGACATGCTTTTGTTCAGCATAGCCTAGCATTTCGCTTAAAAATTTAGGATTTATAACTTCAACATCATTATTTAAAAATAATATATATTCTCCTGTTGATTTTTTTACTGCCTCATTATTTAAATGAGAATAGTTAAACTCACCATCTATTCTTAATACTTTAAAATTACTATATGTACTACTATAATATTCAAGCATTTCTTTGGTTTCTTTTTCTACACTTCCATTATCAACCATAATTATTTCAAAGTTTTGATAAGTCATTTTTTGATATAATGATTCTAAACATGTATTAGTTATTTTTGCTTTGTCTTTCATAGGGATTATTATTGATACTTTTGGATTTGAATTTTCATACTCTATAAGGTATGTACTAACTTTTGGATTATCATATACCTTTCCCTTTATATGTCGTCTTTTTAAAGTATCCTCAAGGGCCTTTTTTCCTGCTATATAAGCATATGATTTATTTCCTAAGTATCCTGCTGTTGAAGTTTTGGTTTGCCTCCAGTGATATAGAATTCTGGGAACATGATATATATTATTAGTAATATCCGTCACTCTTAAGAATAAATCATAATCTTGTGCTCCATCATATTCACTACGAAATCCACCTATTTTGTTTACAATACTTCTCCTTATTGCTGTTAAATGACAAATATAATTTAAACACATAAATGTATCAGGAGACCAATCTGGTTTAAAATGGGGTTCCATTCTTTTTCCATTATAATCAAGTTTATCTTCATCTGAATATATTAAATCAATTTTTTTATCTCCATTTAATGCTTCAACAAAATAATATAGTGCATCTTTCTCTATAGTATCATCATTATCCACCAATACAATAAATTCTCCTTTAGCTATTTTTATAGCATCATTGCTCGATTTGGAGATCATACCGTTTTCTTTTCTATAGATGACTTTTATTTTTTTGTTTTTTTCATACTCTTTTAATGTTTCTATTGTTTCATCACTTGTTGAATGATCATCAGCAATACATATTTCAAAATTATCATAGCTTTGTGCTAATAATGAATCAATACATTCACTAAGTAATTTTTTTGGTGCATTATATACTGGTACTACAAATGACATTAATGGATTATATTTAAATTTTTTATAAGTCACTTCTTCTTTATTATCATCAATCCATTTTAGATATGCTTTTTGATTTGTGTATAAATTTGAAACATTATTTCCTCTCTTTAATACCACTATAAATGATTTTATATATTTCTTCATAGCGCTTGGCGGTATTAAAAAGTGATGTCTATGCCATGCAAAATATATTGATTTTTTTACTAATCTTATAAATTTTTCTATTTTTGAAAAAAGTTTTTTCATTATTTACTCCTCCTTAATTTATAAATATAAATGCCATCATCTGCATATATATTATCAAATGTCATTGTACTACTTTTAAGAATATCAATTTTCTCTTGACTGACAATATAATCTATTTTTAGAATATCTATATCCTCAATATTAATATTCAGTTTAATTGTATCTTGTGTAATTAATTCAAAATTTGTATCTTCATTTGTTAATTCTATTAAAATATGTGCATATCTATTATAAACATTTTCATATTTTTTTTCTTTATCAAGCGTATGCCATAACGATAGATTTGGATAATAATTTGTACTATTTATTGTTGATGCCCCATTTGCTACTAGATAATTGGCTATAGCATAATTTGATGAAACTGTTATCCATTTTCCATTTTTGTCCCCTTTTACTATTTTTTGTACCTCTTTAGCAAATGGTTTTTCTGTTAATACATTAGTTCCTTTAGAAATTGGATTAACTGTACCTCCTGCAAATAATGATAAAATTATTAAACATATTGATAGTTTTTTGTTAGTCTTTTTATCGTTTAATAATAACATGTAAACTATTGGGATAAATACTATATTCATTATTATGAACATATATATATTTATAAATTCTTTAAAATTCTCTTTCAATATTAGTGTTATAGAAACCACTATAATTATGGATAAAATTGTAGATAATATTTTGCTTTTTTTACTTGTTTCATCTTTTTCATTTAGTGACATGTTTCTAACAATTAAAAATGTACATATATAACCAACTACAATATATGTTCTTTCAGGAATTGAAAATGAAAGCAAAGTTAGTTTGACGATTCCCTTCGGTAATTCTATATAATTCCATAATGATAAAAATACTCCAACTATTAATAGTGCTATTGATAATATATCTCTTTTTTTGCTTTTTATAGTGCTTAAAAATGTTACAATCAATGGTATTGGATATAATCCTATAAAATTACTAAACTCACAAGGATTATAAAATGGAATACATGGAAAAAATATGTTTATCATATAATCAAGCAAATAATGGGAACCATATCCACCAGTTGTAAACCTATTTCCCGGATAGACAGTGGCGGCGGTTATTAAATAAATGCTATATGATTGTTTGAATATTAGATATACAAACATTGCAATTATTACTATAGAAATGATCAAATATATAAACTGACTTTTATTTAGTTCTTTTTTATTTTCATACAAAACCCATATTACAAAGCACAAATATACATATCCAAAGGGAACTTGCCAAGCCGGATATAGTAGCATAATATATGATATACCAATTATGGAAAATAATAATGTATAGATAATTTTAAATAATAATCTTTTTTCTTTGAGAAATAAATTCAGTATTACTATTGCGAGTGCACCATACCCCAGTATTGGCATAACAGACCACCAAGAGCATGCAGGACTTAATGTTACTAACATTGCTCCTAATAATGCATATAAACGTTTTCCTTTTGTAACTAACATACTCAACTCAAATGTAGCAAAAAATATTAGTAATAATTTTCCATACCAACAAAATGCAAATGCATTTGAAATTGGTAAAATTAGATATGCAATATTAAATATATTACTAAGTAATGAAATGTTAAAACAAGGAAGTGATGGATACATTGTTACTAATGAACTATGACCCATTAAAACATTGCTAGTAGCAGAAAAATGATTACTTACTTGTGAAAAAATCATTGGTGTTGATACTAAATATTCATCTCCTCTTATTAATCTTGGAATTCCTAAAATTAATCCGCCATCATTAATATTATGGTTAGGCTGAATAATATTATTCCATACGGATATCGATGAACCATGAAAGCCAAAAATAGTTACTGTAATTAAAAATATTAATCCCAATAGATATCTTCTTTTGTAAATAAAATTGTACATATTTTTTATATTGAATATAAAGTGAGCATAGAAAAAGAAAGATATAAGGGATAGTATTAAAAATCTGTCTACAGAAAAGGAATTACTTAAACTCTTTTCAAAGAATACTATAATTATTTCAGTTATTATTGCAAGGATAAGAGCTATTTTCTTTTTCATACTTACCTACTTTCTGAATATATTTTTATATTTATCAACTATTATTTGCCAAGTAAAGTTCTCTTCTATTATTTTTTTTGCTTCTTTACCCATTTTCTTTCTATCGTAATTATTAATGTTATCTAATATTTTGGTTAAGCTTCCATCCTTTTTGAAGTATAAGCAACTTTCTTTACCAACATCTTTATTAAAGTTCACATCATATAATATGTTTAATTTTGTTAGACTAAGTGCTTCAAGTAATGATGGATTAGTTCCACCTACAGAATGCCCATGAATATATGCATAAGCATTTTTTCTTATCGTGCTTAGTTTTTTTTCATCATATACACCATTAATAAATATAATTCTTTTGTCAGTTAAACAGTTTGTTTTTGAAATTATTTCATTATAATAGTTTGATGAAGATAAATTTGATATTATTACTAAATTTTTATTAATATTTGACTTAATAAATTCATTAATTACTAATTCAAAGTTGTTTTCTGGAACAAATCTTCCTACCATCAACAAATAATTATCTTTCTTTAAACCATATTCTTCTAATACTCCTTTTTCATTAATATCACTTAAATCAACTTTATTTGTACCATATGCTATATATATTGTTTTTTTTCTTAATGTTGGATATTTTGAATCAATGTATTTCTTAATTCCTTTAGCATCACATACAATAATGTTACAATTAAATAACATCCATTTTTCACTTAGTAAAAAGAATTTTTTTACTGGATAACTCCATTTACTTCGTTCATGTTCCAATCCATCTGGATTAACTAAAGTTGTAATTCCCAATTTATTTATTTTATTTTTATATAATTTTAAAAATGGTCCTAACTTTAATCCTAACACATAAATGTAGGCATCTTCAATATTGTTATTTTTAATATATTTTAGATAATACATAAATGCTTTTATAGTACATAGTAACATTTTCATTCCGCCATTTTGTTTAATATAAAATGAATCTGTTATTATTCTATTATTTATTTTATATTCTATTTTGTTATTATTTTCTGATAATCCACTTATATGAAATATTGTATTTTCATCATTATAATTATCTACTAATTTTGTTACGAATGTTTCCCAACCTCCATAGCTTGCTTTATATCCTCTTGCACCAATTATAAAAATATGTTTCATAAATTCACTTCTTTCTTATATTTATTATACTATATAATAAGAAAAAAAACTATATATCATAGTTTTTTTCTGTTTTTTATTTTTTCCATATTCTTTCATTAACAATATTATAATAACTTTGGATTATTTTAACAACTTTTTCTGATACATTAATGTCATTATAATCTCTTACAGGACTTTCTTTACCTTCAACATATGAATTAACGGCAAGCTCAATTGAATTTAGAATATCTCTTTCATTGACTCCTCCTAAAACAATACTACCTGCATCCAATGCTTCAGGTCTTTCAGTACTGTTTCTCATAGAAACTCCAGGAAAATTCAAGATGGAGCTTTCTTCTGGAATTGTACCACTATCTGATAAAACACAAAAGGCATTTTTTTGTAAATTAACGTAGTCGAAAAATCCCATTGGTTCCATGTTAATAATTAAATCATTAAACTTAATATTTTTTTCTTTAATTCTTTTAGCAGTTCTTGGGTGAGTAGAAAAAATTATCTTTTTACCATAAGTTTCTGCAACTTTATTTAATGAATTAACAAGTTCAGTAAAATTAGAATCTATATCTATATTTTCTTCTCTGTGTGCACTAACAACGAAATAATCTTTTTCTTTTAAATTTAGTTTTTTTAAGATATCTGACTTATTAATACTATCCATATTCTTATACAAAACTTCTTTCATAGGGGAGCCTGTAACATATAAGAAATCATTTTTAATTCCTTCATTGATTAAATATCTACGAGCATTTTCTGTATAGGCTAAATTAATATCACTTATGTGATCTACTACTCTTCTATTTATTTCTTCTGGAACATTAAAATCAAAGCATCTATTACCTGCTTCCATATGGAAAATTGGAACCTTTAATCTTTTAGCAGAATATGCTGCTAAACAACTATTAGTGTCTCCTAATACTAGTAAAGCATCTGGTTTAACTTTGTTGATAACATCATAACTTTTTGCTATAATGTTGCCTACTGTTTCACCAAGATTTTTTCCTGGTGAATCTAAATAATAATCAGGTTTCTTTAATCCAAATTCTTCAAAAAATACTTGATTTAAAGTATAATCATAGTTTTGACCTGTATGAACTAAAACAAGTTCAAAATATTTATCTATAGCTTTTATAACTTCAGATAATCTAATAATTTCTGGTCTTGTTCCTACAACAACCATTACTTTTAATTTTTTCATTTTTCCACCTACTTCTTTTCTCTTACTTTCTTATAGTATGTATCTGGTTTTTCCTTGTCAAACAACTCATTACACCAAATGGCTAAAATCATTTCATCATCACCGATATTTTCTATATTATGAGTATATCCAACTGGAATAGTTACTATTTTTATTTCATTGTCATCTACAATGAATGAATAATTATCATTATCATCAATTACACTACTAAAGCTTATTTTTGCTCTACCTTTAATTACAATAAATCTTTCTAATTTTGTGTGGTGATAGTGATTTCCTCTTATAATTCCCGGTTTACTGAAAGAAACTGAAAATTGACCATTTTCATATGTTCTCATAAGTTCTATAAATGCTCCACGTTCATCTACGTTTTTTGTTGCTGTAGTAACTGTTTTATTGACATCAACATAACTGATATATGTTGAATATAATTTTTTTATAAAATCGTTACCAGTATTTGGGACATATATAGAATTCATACTATCTTTAAATTCATATAACTTTGATGTAATATATCCTAAAGTAACATTATACCTTGGATTAATATAACAATATTTGTCATTTATTTCTTCAGGTTTACTTCCCTTCATTACTCTAATAAATTCTTCAATAATATCATCAATATATATTAAAGACAGTTCAGTATTTGGATCATTTACTTTAATTTCTAAATCATGTGAAATGTTATAACAAAATGTTGCAACAACAGAATTATAATTTGGTCTGCACCATTTACCAAAAACATTATGGAGTCTAAAAATATAGTATTCTTTTAAATTATCAATAATATAATCTTCTGCTATTTTTTTACTTTTACCATAATCATTATCTTTTGTTGCTTGTATACTTGAAGTAATTAATAATGGAATATTTTTATTTTTTATTAAGTCTACTATTTTTTTTGTTAAATCTGAATTACCATGATAGAATTCTTCTACGCTTTGAGGTCTATTAACACCTGCTAAGTGGAATATAAAATCAATATCATCTATATTATCTTCTATTTTTGAAAAATTATCTTTAACATCATATGTAATTATTTCTACATTATCTTCTTCTTGTAAATGTGAAACAAGATTTTTTCCAATAAAACCATTACTGCCTGTTATTAATACCTTCATAGATACCTCCTATTTAAATAAATCTAACTTTTTTAGCAGAGTTTTCATCCCTTCAACATCCAATCTTGTTGTATTATGTGAATTATACTCTTCAATATCATTTAAGTCAGCGTTTCCTTCATTTGTATATTTCTGATAATTAAGATTTCTATTATCAGCTGGTATTCTATAATAATCTCCCATATCAATTGCGTTTACCATTTCTTCTTTAGTAACTAATACTTCATATAACTTTTCGCCGTGTCTAGTTCCTATGCAGTTCACTGGAACATTACTATTTTTAAGTTCTTTTACTGCTTCTGCTAATGTTTCAATCGTCGCAGCTGGTGCTTTTTGAACAAAAAGGTCGCCTTGTTTTCCATGTTCGAAAGCATAAATTACTAAATCAACTGCTTCCTCAAGTGTCATCATAAATCTAGTCATTTCTGGATTAGTAACTGTAAGTGGTTTTCCCGCAGCAATTTGTTCACAAAATAATGGTATAACAGAACCACGACTTGCCATTACATTGCCATATCTGGTACGGCATATTACAGTTTTTCCTTCTTTAAGATTTCTTCCTTTGGCAATAGCAACTTTTTCCATTAGTGCTTTGCTCATTCCCATAGCATTAATAGGATATGCTGCTTTATCTGTACTAAGTACAATTACTTTCTTTACATTATGATTAATTGCTGCTTCTAATACATTATCTGTTCCTAACACATTTGTTTTTACAGCTTGAACAGGGAAAAACTCACAGCTAGGAACTTGTTTTAATGCAGCTGCATGAAATATGTAATCTACACCATCCATTGCATCATCTATGCTTCTATAATCTCTAACGTCCCCAATATAAAATTTTATTTTATCATTTTTATATTTTATTCTCATATCTTCTTGTTTTTTCTCATCTCTTGAAAAAATTCTAATTTCCTTAATATCTGTGTCTAAAAATCTTTTTAATACTGCATTTCCAAATGAACCAGTACCTCCAGTTATTAACAAAACTTTATCTTTAAATATACTCATATATATATACCTCCAAAAAAATTATAACACTTTTTAATTCTTTTTTAAACTTTTTTTAATAATTACTTATTATTTTTGGCTTTTTTTATTTCTTTTTTCATTACATTCTCTAACTGACTTATACATTTATCTTTATCAAAGTTTTTAGAATAGTAATTATAAGCATTTTCTCCCCATTTCTTTAATGATGCTGATTTACTTGCTTGCAATATTATTTTAGCAAGTTCTTTAAAATCTAAAGAATTGCAACATAGACCACAATCTGCTTCCTTTATTACGTCTTTTACTTCGCCATTTATTGCCCCTATTATTGGCTTACCTGCTAGCATATATGATTGAACTTTTGCTAGTAGCGTGCTATTAACTACTTCATTATCAACCATGGTTATTAAAAATACATCGGCCATTTTATAAAATTTTGACATTTTGTCAACATTAAAATATCCATAAAATTTTATATTTGATAATTTGTATTTTTGGGCCAATTCCTCACAACTTTTTTTGCTTAAACCGTCGCCAACAATATGAAAAAATATATTTTTATTTTTTTTAAGAATATTTGCAGCCTCTACTATTGTTTCTACACTTTGTGCCGGTCCTATATTTCCAGCAAAAACTAAATCAAATACTTTATTTTCAATACTTCCTGGAAGTTCATATTCACTCTCAGCATAAGATGGTAAATACAAAAATTCCTTTTCTTTTGATATTTTTAACTCATTTATAAAATAATTCTTAAACGATTTTGAACTACATGTTATTAAATCTGCTGAATTATAAACATTTTTACTCCATCTAGTTAAGATTTTATAGGGTAATGATTCTTTTGAAATACCACCGGTTGTAATACTAATTGGCCACTGATCTAATACATGTATTATTAGTGGAATCTTTTTAATCTTTTTAACAACAATAGCTGGCCATGCCATTGTTATAGGAGAAAGCTGATAAACATAAACTATATCAAAGTCTTTTTTCATTAATAGTGCTTTTATACTTCCAAAAATGGCAAACCACATATAATTTATCATCATCTTTATAGTGGAATTACCTCTTCCTACTAAAGAACATCGTCTTATTTTTACACCATTTATTATTTGATTCCTATTTTTTCCCCATTTATATTCTTTCGACACCTTACCCTTCGGATAATTTGGTAACCCTGTTAAAACTGTTACATCATTACCTTTCTTTGCTAATTCAAAACATATATCATTTATTCTGAAATTCTCTGGATAAAAGTGTTGACAGACAACTAGTATTTTCATCTTTTTTCACTCCTATTACTATCAGCAATATACTTTGCCGCTTCTAACAAACTCGACTTACAAATATAGTCATTATTTTTATCATTTGTAAGTAATATTCCTTTAACTTTCAATTTTGAACATATTGATAAATCTCTTTCTTTATCTCCTATCGCGTAAGAAGTACTAGGATCAATTTTAAACTCTTTTATTGCCTGATAGAACAATTCTAATCCTGGCTTTCTACAATTGCAATTATCTTCATCTATATGTGGGCAATAATATACTTTTGCTATATTTATATCATTTTCCCTTAATTTTTCTAACATATAGGTATTTAAAATTTTAAATTCTTTTTCAGTAAAGTATTTTCTCCCTATTCCTGACTGATTAGTTATGATAATCAGGGTATAGTCTAAGTCATTTAATATTTTCAAACCTTCTAGGGCTCCATCTATAAATTTAAATTTTTCTTTTTCATGAACATAACCATAATCTATATTAATAGTTCCATCTCTATCTAAAAATATTGCTTTATTCATTATATGCCTCTAATATTTTATCAATAATGTTTGTTGTAGATTTGTTTTCTATTAATGGACATATAATAACTTTTCCACCTTGAGATTCTACTATATCTTTACCAACTACGTCATTTGGATTATAATCTCCTCCTTTTGTAATTATATTTGGCTTGATTTTCTTTATTATCTCATATGGCGTATCCTCATCAAATGGTACTACATATGTCACAAAACTAAGTGATGATAACAACTCCATTCTTTCTGCTTGAGGAACTATTGGCCTTTTAGCACCTTTTAATCTTTTGATTGAAGCATCTGAATTTACCCCTACCACTAGTATATCTCCATATTTTGCGCTTTCTTTCAGATATCTCAAATGACCAACATGAAATATATCAAAACAGCCATTAGTAAATACTATCTTCTTAGTATTGCCTTTTAACTTTTCAGATAAATCATCTGCAGATATTATTTTATTTTCATCAAGTACATTATTACTATCAATTACGTAGTCTATTATATCTTCTGGAGTAACCGCATACGTTCCCATTTTGGATACTTTAACACCTGCAGCATAGTTAGAAATATTTACACTATCTATCAAGTCATAATTATTTACAATACCTACCGATAAATACGATATTACAGTGTCTCCCGCTCCTGTTACATCGTACACCTCTTTTGATACACAATTAATGTTAACCATTTTATCTTCTAAAAGTAGTGACATTCCATCTGCACCTTTTGTTACTAGTACATATTCACAATTTGTGTTTTTCTTTAATTTTCTGGCAGCAAATTCAATATCTTTGTCACTTTCTATACTCATACTAGTGATGTCACTTAATTCTTTTAAATTAGGTTTTATTAAATATGCCCCATAATATTTTTCATATTTTGGTTCTTTGATGTCAATAATAACTTTTTTATTGTGTGAATTTGCTATTTCAATCATCTTTGGTGTATTATTAACATTTAAAAGGCCTTTATTATAATCTGATATTATTATTAAATCAAAATTATTAATGTTTTCTTTATATTTTTTCAATAATGCATCTGATATTTTTTCTGATATGGGTAAACTGTTTTCTTGATCAAATCTGAACATCTGCATATTGTTTTGCCCTATGTACCTATTTTTTACGGTTGTACATCTGGAGTCATCTTCTATTATTAAGTCTGTATTAACTCCTTTTTCTTGAAACATGGCAATCATATTTTTACCATTAATATCTTTTCCTATTACGCTCATGATGGCTACATCTTGTCCAGCACTTATCAAATTTAGGGCTACATTTGCGGCACCGCCTAATACTTTTTTGCTTTTATCTTCAAGTAAAATTGGTACAGGAGCTTCTGGAGATATTCTACTAGATTTACCAAAATAATAATTATCTAACATTATATCTCCTATTACTAATATTCTTTTTTTATCAATATTTTTTATTAATTCATTAATTTTCATGTTTACACCTACAATTCATCAATCATTTTTTCTATTATCTTCCATGCATAGTCCACTGTTATTGCATCTAAGCAAGGCCATATTTTATCGCTTTCATTTATCTTAGAACATTTGTTATCACAGTTAAAACATGGCATTTTATGTACAATTATATATGGTTTTTTATACTTTTCGTTGCCATCAAATTTATATTCAACATATCTATTATAAGTGTAACCTCCAGTTATTATTGCAACTGGTATCTCATTGGTAACCGCTATATGATATGTACTTGTATCATTTGTTACTACGAACTTTGCTTTTTTAACAACATATATAAATTCCAGTAATGATGTTTCACCAACTATATCAAATTGAGGAATATCTTTTGTTTTTTCCTTTAGTTCATTAATTGCCTCTATATCACTAGCTGTACCACAAAACAATATAGGAAGTTTTGTTTTTTTGTATATCCTGTGTGCTATTTGCGCATAGCGTTCAATTGGCCATTTTTTTAAATTAGTACTTGAACTAGGAAAAATTATAAAATATTCTTTTGGTAAACTAATTTTTTGTATTTTTTTTGCTCTAATCGGTTCTAACTTAACCTTAAATTTTTTAAGTCCTAACTTTCTAAGAAAGAATGCATAAAATTCTATCAATGAAACTCCGGGCTCATTTAATTTAAATATTTCTGTATATATTCTATTATATATATATTTTGGGCACATATAATTATCTAATGTTGCATCTAAAATGGTGATTTTATTTTTAGCAACAGCTGCTCTACTCATAAAAACATTTGTTGTGCATTCTGCACATCCAATTGGGTCTAATACTATATCATAATATGTTTTTCTTAGAAGTTTATATAGCTTATATCTAGTTTTTAAGTTATATGTTGCTTTTGTTAAATCATAACCAATAACTTCATCAAAAATGTCTTCATTTTCATACAAAGTATTTAAACCCTTTTGACATATCAGAGTTATATGATAATCTTTCTTTGCATATAGTTCTCTTAAATGCTTCATACTACATAGCCATATTATACCATCACCGAATGCATAATTATAAATAATTAATATCTTCTTTTTACCATTATCTATATATTTTGGCTTTCGTATAAATAATAACAGAAAAAAATCTACATAATATAATATAACTTTGAAATATCTAAACGCAGGAATTCTTTGGCATATATTATATAATTTTAGTGAAAATTCAGACATATATTTTGCACTATTTTTTTTCATAAAAGTAATTCTCCACAAATTCACATATTAAATGTATTGTCATTATATGATGTTCTTGTACTCTAGCGGTTTCTTTGTATGGCAGAATCATATTATAATCACAAAGTTCTTTTAATTTACCACCATCTTTGCCAAGTAATCCTACTGTTTTTATTCCCATATCTTTGGCTTTATTTACTGCTCTTATTATATTTTCTGAATTTCCCGATGTTGATATACCAAAGAAAATATCATTTTCATGACCTAATGCTTCTATTTATCTATCAAAAATATCATTAAATCCATAGTCATTTCCCATACATGTTAATACTGAACTATCGGTTGTTAATGCAATGGCTGCTAAGGCTTTTCTTTCTTTCATGAATCTTCCTACCAATTCAGCAGTAAAATGTTGTGCATCGGCAGCAGACCCTCCATTACCTGCGATTAAGATCTTTCCACCTTTTTCTATTGATTTAGTTATTAAATTCGATATTTCTATTAATTTATTACTATAATCACTTTCTTTTAAATTTTTTAAATTGTCTATTTGACTATTAATTACTTCCTCTATTCTATTTTTCATTTTTTTGTTCCTTTCCAATCAACAATTTTATTATTTATTAAGATAAATGTTATTATGTATATAATAAATAGCAATAGCATGATAAGTAAATAACTATATATTCCTCCAATAAAAGAATATTTACTTACTAAAACCCTTGAAATAACAATTCCAAATATGGCCACTACTAAATAAATAAATAATTGTATTTTAGTTTTTCTAAATATTATCAAACAATTTGATAAATAGGCTGATAGTGCATAAAATGTTGTTCCAATTAAAATTATTATCAGCGATAATAGGTAATTATTTAATTCTAAATTATAAAGAAAATTTAAAACCATAATTCCAAAAAAATATGCTAATACTACTGATATTAGTCCAACACCAATTATTGCAAAACTGGTTTTTTTTACTATATCATCAAATTTTTGCTTATTCTTATTTATCCACTGCTCCTTCATCTTTATTATCAAAGGTTGCATTATAAATTGGCTTAACATTGTTATAAATGTTCCCGGCATTACAATTATTCCGAAGATTGTTTGATAGTTTTCTTCTAGAAATTCATCTATAGCATATCTTGGTATATTTATCAAATAATTTGATAATAAGGTAAAGCCAAACGTATAAAATCCTAATTTAAGAATGCTAAGAGCACTTCTATAATCTGTTTTTTCTTTGTCTATTTTATATTTCTTACTATATTTTATATCTATAAATACTAGAATTAAAATGTCTATTATTATTAATGATAAACAAGCAAGTAATATATTTTTTGATATTAAATCAATTATTAGAAAAAAACTAACATTTAATATACTTCGTGTAAACATTGATTTTCCAACAATATCTAACCTATCATTTTTTTGCAATATGCCATGGAAAACATCACAAAATGCTTCTAATGCTTTTACTGTACACAAAATTAATAACATTTTAATTTTTAAACCACTATAGTTTGATGTGAACCCTAATATCATTCCAACAACGAGCATTATGATTATTGTTATTATCCTATTAAGTATATATTCATTATCTCCTATATTTTGCTTTTGTTCTGTCACTTGATATGTTCTTCCTGCATAGGTACCAATTATGTACAGAAGGCCTGCAGTTGCATAACATAATGTAAATATTCCAGCCTCAGTTTCACCATTTATTCTTGTAACTATTATTAGAAAAAACAATGAATTAAAGGCATTGAATCCGCTACCTAGTGTGTTCCAAATAAATGATTTTTTTAAATTTTTATTTTTCATCTTTAGTTCTTTCCTTTAATATACTCACTTCTTGAATCAAAGTCCTTATTTGATTTTTTTGAGTTGAAACAATTACAGTTAACACTATGCTTATCATCATTAATAACGCTATTAATAAAGCAAATACCATGTTTGAAGCTGTTTGAAAGCCAAGTACCCTCGTTGTCCATGTTAGAAATCCTGGTATTATCGTAAATATTAAAAGAACTATACAAGGTATTAACCAAACTATTGAATACTTTATTGTTATTTTATCTTTTTTTAGTAAATGAAGTATCATAAATATTAATAACAATAAAAATGCTATTGATACAATTTTTAATGCTAAACTCATTTTTTATACCTCCTTATTCCTATTACCAAAATATAAAGTATTACATTTATCATATAATAACAATTTTTCCACATTCTTATACTTGATATCCCATTTTCTCTTTCATTCATGCTTACTGCTACTTCTTTAACTTTATATTCCATTTTTAGTATCTCAGTTGTCGATACTGGTTCAGGATACTCCACTGGATAACTGTTTGAGAATTTTTTAATTAACTCTTTATCAACTGCTCTAAACCCACTAGTGGTATCATATATTTTCTTTGAGGTAACTAACTTTATAAAAAATGAAATCATTTTTATTCCCATTTGTCTTGCTTTACTAGACTTAAACTTACTTGTACTTTTATCAATGAATCTTGAGCCAATAACCATGTTTGCATCATTATCTGTTATTGGTTTAATAACATCTCTTACATACCTTATATCGTGCTGTCCATCTCCATCAAATTGTACAGCTATATCATAGTCATTTTCTAAGGCATATTTATATCCTGTTTGTACTGCTCCTCCTATTCCAAGATTATTAATCAATTTTATGTGATTAATATTGTTTTCACATAATATTTTTTCGGTATTGTCTTTTGAACCATCATTAATAACAACAATATCATATTTTGTATTATTTTCTTTATTGTAATTATATATCTTATTAACTCCATTTAATATACTTTCTTCCTCATTATAAGCTGGAATTATTAATAGAACTTTTTGCTTTTTTGTATTCATATACACTACTCCTTTAACCAGATATACAATATAATTATATCATTTATAACATTAGAAGTAAAATAAATATCAAAAAAAGTGATATTTTTTTATTTTTTATCACTCTTTACTAACAGTTTGTTCTAAAAATTTTAATTCCATATTCATCATAAATTAGATTAAAACTATTATAATTATCATTGCTATTATTAGTTATTAGATAATCAACATTTATTTTACATACATCACTATAATTAAGATTAATTGTTATATAATCATCTTGATTTAAAATAAATTCTGTTTTTTTATCTACTATATTAACTGCTACATGTTCATATCTATTATATATATCATTATACTTATTATCTACATCAAGTTTCTTATACAATTCTAGATTAGGTATATAGTTAGTCGTGTTAATAGTTTTTGCACCATTTACTACAATATAATTTGATAGAGTAATGCCACTGTCTGATGCAAGAAAAATTGAGCTTTTATTTTTAGAAACCAAATCATCTATCTCTTTTGATACTGGTTTTGTATAAAAAACATCTATCCCTTTATTTATTGGTGAAACTATTGCACCAGATATAATTGATATTATTATTAATATTATCGAAAGAAAAATATTTGTTTTCTTGTAGTTTATTAATATCAAAAATATTACTATTGTCAATATTGTACCAGAAATAATTGATGTATTAAGATTAACATATCCCGAAAATATATCTTCAGTAACTGAATTAGATACCTTCACAATGATAAGGGCGCATACTCCAGAAACGATAAACATCACTATTTTTTTAAAATCTACTTTGTCAATTTTTTCTGTTTGGTAATTACTTATTATATATATTAGTAAAATAACTGATAAGAATCCAACAGCTACTTGTGCCCTAGCCTCTGTTGTCATATATAATAACGATATTCTTGAGAATATTGTTCCAATTGGAAAACATATCCAAGCACATAAGATTATAAGTATTATTGTACTTAGGCAAATAAATAAATCAAACTTTTTGTTTTTTACCATTGTATATATGCCGTAAATAATTGGTATCGGAAAAATAGATATATATTGAGAAAATTCACATGGATTTCCAAAGTCGTTAAATGGATAATAAATACTATTTATGTATGTAAATAGTAAACGCCATTCACCACCACCTGTGCTTAATCTTTGACCAGGATAAACTGTATTTGTTGTAATTTCAAAAACCTCTTTATTCGATATTAGTAATGGTAATATTATTATAGCTATAACACTTACCGCTGGTATAATATAAATTAAATCTTTCCAACTAACTTTATTTTTATTGCTTGCAATTATCCATATCATTAGTATTAAATAACAATAACCATATGGAATTTGCCAAGCAGGATATAAACACATTATATAGAGAAGACCCGAATAACCAAATAATATTGATAATAAAAATTTCTTCTTTTTATTATCGCTTTTAATAAAATAATAGAATATTACTATTGCTAAGTTCCCATATGATACTATTTGTGGGCTTTGCCACCATTGAATTACTGGAGACAATGTGATTAAAATTGCCCCTAAAAATGATAGTATTTTTTTTTGCTTTGTTATTATTAAAAACATTTCTAACGATGAGAAGAAAAGTAGAAAATAACAAAAATACCATGAAAATGAAAATCCTCTTTCTTTTCCTAATAATAAATAGCCAATATTATTTGGTGAAGACAGTAAACTAAATATATTTTTGTTTGGTAATTTCGGGTTCAAAGTAACAAGGTTTTGCGTTGCTCCAAGTAAATTATTATATTCAGCATAATTTACTTGCCCAGTTGCCTGTGATAATGTTATAGGTGTACTGACAAGCCATTCATCACTTCTTATATCCCTCGGCTTTCCTATTATTACTTCATTATTCAATTGATAACTTGGTTGTATTATTCTGTTCCATATTTCAATTGACGAACCGTTGTATTTTCCTATTACTAAAAATGTAAAAATGATAAAACCTATAATATACCTTTTTTTAAATATTAGATCATACATTTTTTTTATATCAAATATAAAATGGGCAGAAACAAAAGCATTGATAATGCTAAACATTATTAGCAAATCTACTGAAAAGTGTAAAAATTGAAACTTGTTTATAGCAATAAAGAATAAGCAATATGATATTGATAAATATGCAATACATAATATTGCGTTTTTTCTACTAATCATTACTTTCTCCTTTCAAGCTGAAACCAAGCTTTTTTCGAGAAATTTTTATTATAAAATTTGTCATTTTTAATTTGATATTGCCATTTATCCATCATATATTTTATTTCTTGCTCAAATCTTTTCTTTTTTTCAGGAGTTGTATCAAATCCTCTTGACTTTGATTCATAATGAATTAATTCAACTTGCTGTAATGTAACATTATAATAACCTTTTTCTAATAATTTGATATTAAAGTCTATGTCATTATATGCGACTTCTAAATTCTCATCTAACCCATCAACCTCATCAAATTTTTTCCTGCTAACTAACAAACAAGCAGCGGTGTTTGCACTATAATCATACGGAACACTAAGCCTTCCTAAATAGCCCAAATCATCACGATGTGCGCCAATATAAGCATGAGAGGCAACTCCTCCTAAACCCAGTATTACACCCGCGTGTTGTACTGTATAGTCTGGATACAGTAACTTAGCTCCAACGCAACCAATGTGTTTTTGCATTGCATATCCAACCATTGTTGTTAACCAACCTTCTGTTAAGACTTCTGTATCATTATTTAATAGCATTACATAATCACATTTAGTTTGCTTTATTGCATCATTATTTATTCTTGAATAATTAAATTTACCATTGTCCTTAATAATGCGAATATTTTCATGTTCTTCTTGTACTTTTTGTAGATATTCAAGTGTTTCTTCTTTTTCAGAATTATTATCTACAATTACGATTTCATAGTTTTTATATTTAGTTTTTTCATATATTGAATTTATACATTTTTCTAAAATATCTTTGCAATCTTTTGTTGGTATTATAATTGAGATTTTTGGTTCTTTAATAACTTTATAATTTATTATATAAAATGGTGTTCTTTCATCATATCTAACTTCTGCACTGATTTTTCTTCTTTTTAATGCCGCCCCTAATGCTTTTTTTCCAGCTTCTCTTGCATAGTTCTTATTACCACTTTCTGCTGCTGTTGAGTTAGGACTTTTTCTCCAATGATACAATATTTTTGGTATGTGAGAAATGGCGGTAGTCACTTCTGTTACTCTTAAAAATAAGTCATAATCTTGTGCGCCGTCATACTCACTTCTAAATAAGCCTACTTTTTCTAGCACTTTTCTTCTTATTACAGTAAAATGACATATATAATTCATACTTAGCAACGTGTCCGGAGCCCAATCTGTTTTGAAATTAGGTTCACAATATTTACCATTTTCATCAATTTTATCTTCATCTGTATAAATTAAATCAAGTTTTTTATTGCTATTTAGTTCTTTTACAATATAATATAATGCGTTTTTATCTAGCAAATCATCATTGTCAAGAAAGCCAATAAAATCGCCGCTTGATATTTCAATAGCTGAATTCATATTCTTTGATATCATTCCATTTTTATTTCTATAATTTATTTTTACTTTATCATTATTTTCATATTTTTTTAGTACATCTTTTGTTTCTTGTTGGGTTGAATTATCATCGGAAATACAAATTTCAAAATTTAAATATGTTTGATTTAAAGCAGACTGTATACACAATTCTAAATCTGTTGGGCTCGCATTATAGACTGGAATAATTATAGATATTAAAGGTTTATATTTAAAGCTTAAATCTACAATTTTATGATTTTGTTGATTTAACCAAATATTGTATTCCTTGGTACTTTCAGGATTTAATAGATTAGTTGGCATAGGATGTTTATAATTTTGATTTAATGACTTAATATATCTTTTAATTCTATGTGGTGGAATCAAAAAATGATGTCTTGTCCAAGCAATCTTGATTGCTTTTTTTATTGGTCTAACGAAAAATGAAATTCTATCCCATAACATTCTAAATGGCTTACTAAGAATTTTTAGTGTTCGAACCATATAATCATAACGCTTATTATATATTGAAATTGAATGTCCTTGGCCAACTATATAAACTTCTACTTTTTTTATATTTGATGGTAAGTCCATATCTATAAGTATTTCGTTTTCATTTTTAGAAGTGTCAATAATTTTGACATTTTTATCTATATGAATTTCTATTTTTTCTATATTAGAATCAACATTAATTTTTAAATATAAGTGTGGTTTTTTAATTCCATATATCAATTTTTCTAAAATTTCATATTCCATATTTACAACTCCTCTGCAAATCTTTTTTTACATTTTTGAAATATTAAATATCCTATTATTAATATTGACAAGCATGCTATAAGTAATATAAATACATGTGACATATTAGGTATTTGTTTATCATATAATATAGTTCTATAATAACTTATAATATGAAACATAGGATTTAATTTAAATATTGGTAGAAATCTAGCGGGTATCATATCTGCTGAATATACTATAGGACACAAATAAAACATAAGCATCATAAATACATTAAGTAAGTATTCTACATCTCTTACATAAACTGTTATAGAAGAGAATATAAATGCAAGTCCTAATTGAAGAATATATTGTATAATTATAATTAATGGTAGTACTAGCACTGATGTTCCTATTCCTATACCGCTAATTAATAATGCTGCAAATACTATTATGCCAGTAATTAAAAAGTTAAGTAAATTACTAGTAGCAGTACTAATTGGTAATATTTCTCTAGGAAAATATACTTTTTTAATAATTCCCCTATTAGCTACAATTGAAGCAGCGCTTTGTAGAATTGTCATATTAAAGAAATTCCAAGGCATTAATGCCACTATTAAAAATATAGTATAATTATCTACATTATTTTTTAATATAAATGGAAAAACTATTGCATAAATTAATAGTTGGAATAATGGATTTAAAAAACTCCATAATACTCCTAAAAATGACTTTTTATATTTTCCCCTAAATTCTTTTTTAATAGATGTTTTTAAAAACTCTCTATAATTATATAATTCTTTAAATATTTGCATAATTAACCACATACTTTCTCATATTCTTTTAATACATCCTCTGTCTTATCATCCATTTCTATTTCTCCATCTTTAAGCCAAATTGCTCTGTCGCATAAAAACTTAACTGCTCCAGCTGAGTGGGATACAAAGACAATTGTTTTTCCATTTTTCTTTAGTTCTAACATTTTATCCATACATTTTTCTTGAAAATGTTGATCTCCTACTGCTAGTATTTCGTCAATTAATATTATATCAGCGTCGACGTTTATAGCAACAGAAAAAGCGAGTCTCATATACATACCAGACGAATATGTTCTGATTGGAGTATCAATAAACTCTTCTAACTCAGAAAACTCTATTATACTATCCAATCTATCATCTATCTCCTTCTTTGTTAAGCCAAATATTGAAGCATTAAAATATATATTTTCTCGGCCAGAAAAGTCAGGATGAAAACCAGCACCTAATTCTAGCAACGATGATACCTTTCCGTTTACTTTTATCGCTCCACTGGTAGGATAGATTATTCTAGTAATCAGTTTTAATAATGTTGATTTCCCTGAACCATTTACACCTATTAAAGCCACTGTTTCGCCTTTTTTTATATCAATATTAATATTTTTTAATACATTCCTTATTTCTTTGTTATTCTTATTAAATCTAATTATTCTCTCTTTTAGAGTATTAGCTTTATCGCCATATATAATAAAATCTTTACTCATATTTTTTATACAAATGGCTATATTATTTTCTTTCATTTTATCACCTATTTCCTTTAATATAAGGCATCTAATACCAATAATAGTATAACATATGTCACTGATGTCCGCAACCCAATTTTGCTTTTTTATTAAATTGTTAACAAAAAGTTTAATTTTTATAAATTTAAATCATTGATTTTAAAAGAAAATCATCTAGCCTTAAAATACTATAATAAAAAGTAGATTGTTGTATCTACTTTTTGTTATTTATATTATCTTGTTTTTTTATAAGATTTTTTATATTCACCTGATTTTATATTATTAATCCATTCTTGATTGTTAACATACCAATTTACTGTTTCTTTGATACCATCTTCAAAAGTATAAGTTCTATCCCAACCTAATTCTTTTTCTGATTTTGTTGAATCTATTGCATATCTCAAATCATGACCAGGTCTATCTGCAACAAATGTAATTAAATCTTCTGATTTGCCTAATTCTTTTAATATTGTTTTTACTACTTCTAAATTAGTTCTTTCAGAATGACCACCTAGATTGTATACTTCACCATTTCTACCATGTTTAACGATTAAATCTACTCCAACATTATGGTCATGTACATGAATCCAATCTCTTACATTTTCTCCTTTACCATATACTGGGATAGGTTCATTATTTAAAGCTTTACTTATTACAACAGGAATTAATTTTTCTGGAAATTGATAAGGGCCATAATTATTAGAACATCTTGATATTGTTACTGGAAGTCCAAATGTTCTAGCATAAGCAAGAACTAATAAGTCTGCTGATGCTTTTGATGCTGAATATGGACTAGATGTTTTGATCGGATTACTTTCACTGAATAGTAAATCAGGTCTATCTAATGGTAAGTCACCATATACTTCATCTGTTGAAACTTGATGATATCTTTTAATACCATATTTTCTACAAGCATCCATAAGTACTTGAGTTCCTAATATATTAGTTGTTAAAAATATACCAGGATTCTTTATTGAGTTATCAACATGACTTTCAGCAGCAAAATTGATTACATAATCAAAATGTTCTTCATTAAATAGGTTATCAATAAGTTCCCTATCAGTAATATCACCATGTACAAATTTAAAATTATTTCTTCCTTCTAGTTCTTTAATATTGTTGTAATTTCCTGCATATGTAAGTGCATCTATGCAAACAAACATATCTTCAGGATAAGTTTCAGTCATGTAGTGCATAAAATTGCTTCCAATAAATCCTGCACCACCGGTAATTAAATATTTCATTTTATTTCTCCTTCATTAATACTTTGCAAAATCTACTAGCTGCATCTTGCCAACTAGGTAGTCTTGTCAATCCTTCTTCATCTAATTTGTTTTTACTTAATTTAGAGTTAAGTGGTCTTTTTGCTAAAGTTTTATAATCTTTTGTTAATATTTTATTTAATTTTATATTTATATTGTTTATTTTAAAGATGTATTCAGCAAATTCATACCATGAACAAAAATCTTCATTTGTGGCAAAGAATAAGCCTTTTTTATTATTTTCTATCATATCTAAAAGTAATTTAGATAAATCTTTTGTATATGTAGGACTTCCTATTTGATCTGAAACAATAGATAATTCTGTTTTTGTTTCTGCTAAATTAAGCATTGTTTTAACAAAGTTTTTTCCATTTTCCCCAAATACCCAAGATATTCTAACAATGAGATAATCTTTTAATTTTTTTACTACTTCTTCTCCTAATAGTTTGGTATAACCATAGTAATTAATTGGATTCGTAATATCTTCTGTTTCATACTCTGTTTTTTTAGTACCATCAAAGACATAGTCTGTACTAATATATACTACTTTAGCATTTATTTTTTCTGCTACTGATACTATGTTTTTTGTTCCATTAACATTTACATTATAGCAGTTTTCTCTATCTTCTTCTGCTTTATCTACAGCAGTATAGGCAGCACAATGGAATATAATATCTGGCTTGTAGCCAAGAATCACTTTTTCTACTTCATCTTTATTAGTAATATTCATCTCTTTAGTAGTTGGAGCAAGGTAATTAAGTCCTCCTCTACTTATTAATTCTTTTACAATATCGTGACCTAATTGACCGGTTCCGCCTGTGATTAAATATTTCATTATTTGTTTCTCCTAAAACGTGCTTTACACTTTGATAATGATTCTCTTTTTATATCTTTTTCTGATAAAATTGGCTTATTTATATTATACTCTTTAAATATACTATCCCAATCAATACCTACCTCTGGATCGTTCCAAAGGATTCCATCTTCTAATTCTGGGGCATAATCATTATCAATTAAATATTGAAAAACAGTATTATCTTTCAAGCTGACAAAACCATGGGCAAATCCTCTAGGAACATATAATTGTCTATTATTGTTTTCATCTAACAACACTTTTAACCATTTTCCATATGTTGGAGAATCTTCCCTGATATCTACTACTACATCTATAGCAGCCCCCTTAATTACTTCAACTAGTTTTGCTTGACATTTAGGATCCTTTTGAAAATGTAAGCCTCTAACTACACCTTTAGCACTTTTACTACGATTTGCTTGAACTACTCCTTCAAAACCCAATTTATCAAAATTTGATTGAATAAAGTATGGGGAAAAATACCCTCTATCATCACCAAATCTATCTGGTTCAATTATATAACAGTCTTCTAAGGCTGTTTTTAGCATTTTCATTAATTGCTCCTCCTGGATAAAACTCTAACTGGATCTTTATTTAAATCAGTTTTAGAAAGTTCAATAAGATATTTTCCATATGAATTTTTACTCATGCCTTCACCTATTTTTCTTATGGTTTCTGCATCTACCCAACCATTTAAATATGCAATTTCTTCTAAGCATGCTATCATCTGTCCGTTTTTCTGAACGCTTCTAACGAAATCAGATGCTTCATTTAAACTATCAAATGTTCCTGTATCAAGCCAAGAATAACCTCTTCCTAGTACCTCAACTGATAATTCTTTGCTTGCTAGATATATTTTATTAATATCTGTTATTTCTAATTCACCTCTTGCTGATGGCTTTAGATTTTTTGCATAATCAATTACTCTATTATCATAAAAATATAAGCCAGTTGCAGCGTAATTTGATTTTGGATGTTCAGGTTTTTCTTCTATTGAAACTACTCTACCAGCATTATCAAATTCAACAACGCCAAATCTTTCAGGATCTGGAACATTATATCCAAAAACTGATGCTAAACCTTTTTCGGTATTTTTTATGGCATTGGATAATTTTTCTTGTAATCCATTTCCATAAAATATATTATCTCCTAAAATCATTGCTACATTTTCTTTACCAATAAATTCTTCTCCTATGGTAAATGCTTGGGCAAGCCCTTTAGGTTCTTCTTGAACTTTATAGCTTAACTTAATGCCATAATTACTGCCATCTCCTAACATTCTTTCAAATTTTGGAGTATCTTGTGGCGTAGATATTATAAGTATATCTCTAATTCCAGCAAGCATCAATACCGACAATGGATAATATATCATTGGTTTATCATATATTGGTAACATTTGCTTACTAATTTCCTTAGTTATTGGATATAATCTAGTTCCAGAACCTCCTGCCAATATTATTCCTTTCATTTTATCTCCTCCTTATGGATTAATTATATCATTTATTTTTTTGTTTGGCAAATTAGTTAACGATAAGTAAATCAAGCATAATACTTAAATATTATGCTTGATTGTATTTTTTTATTATTCTATTACCACAAATCCACACCCTATTGGTCTTGTTTGTTCTAAGTTATCCCAGTTAATTGGATGGTTTATTATTTTGTTATCTATTACTAGAGCACTTGAATTACCACCATCTAAGTTTGATGCATTATAGGCATGATATCTAAGTAAGATATCTACTAAGTCATTCATATCAGCACCTTTACTTTTTAGACTTCTTCCATCTATTACTAAAAATAATACGATACCATCTTTTCTTTGTGCAATAGCGGATCTTGGATGAATACCATAACCTCCATTACCATTTATAAAAGCACTCTTACCATTTACTATTAGGAAAGGTCCAAATTCTACAGCATCTCTTATACCTATGTTAATTGCTTCTTCAGCACTTATTTTACCTAAGTATAATTTATTATCACTAGTGAAGCCTATTATTCCACCACCATATTGACTATAACCATAGTCACTTATTATTTTGCCATTTGAAATAATAGTTCCGATAGCTTGACCGCCATTTCCCTGACCACCCTCATCTGTGAATCCACTACCATTAATAGCTACTACGGCATTCTCTCTTTTAGCCATATCTACTAAATATTCTCCAGAATAACCTAAGTTTTTACTATAAGTTACTTTTATTTTAGATGGATCATAAATAGCTACTAAATATCCAGAGAATCCTTTTTCATTTATTTCTATTAATTTATAAATATCTTTTTTATTTCTATCTAATATTTCTTTATCATATTCATCTATATAATTTTCTTCTTTACCTATTATTTCACTAATATCAGTATTTCCATCTGGTTCTTTAATACTATGTCTTGCTAATACTTTATTTATATATTCATCACTATAGAAAGTAGTAGCAAAGTATTGATGATTCATAGTACTCATAGCGGTAGTTACTAAAAAGTCTCTGAAACCATTAAATGGTCCATATAAAAGAAATAATACTACTACTGCTACTACATCACAAATACTTAATATAATGGTAAAAATGTTATCTCTCTTTTTTATTTTGTCTGGATCTTTTACCCTTTCTTTCTTCTTCATAAATACTCCTTACTACTATTACTTATATATTTACTTCTAAATTATCCACTACTCTAGTTATTTCATCATCCTCTATTAAAGGGAGACTTATTCTAGTTAATGTACTATTGGTACTTACATATATACCATCTCTACCTAAACTTTTATCTATATAATTATCTAAGAATTTATTATACTCTCTTCTTGTAGTTAGATAAAAACTTAATTTAGATATATCATCTTTATCAAATAAATAATTTATATCTTCATCTAATACACTATCAGTAGACATTATAATATGAATATTCATAGTGGCTCCTACTTCTAATAAGTAATTAATATCATCTTTTACACTTATATCATTTTTTATTATTTCATATATTTCATCAATAAATAAAATTATTCTACTTTGATCATTATTTTTTACTTTTTCTTCAAAGATATGTCTTATTTCTTTTATTTTATTTATTATTTCTTGTTCATCGTTTACTACTTCACATAATTTATCATAAGCATTATAATTTATACTTTGGGAATCTAAAATAATTATTTTAGTTTTATCTTTATTCATTAAGATATTTAGTATTATATTATTAAATAGATTAGTCTTTCCAATACCTGTTACTCCTGTTACTAATAGATTCTTATCTTTTTCTATATTAAAATATATTACTTTATCTTCTTCTGATAATCCTAGTGGTATATTATTATTATCTTTATCTTTAGATTCTTCTAGTAATTCTTTTAATGATAAGGTACTTTTCTTCATGTTTTGTACTTTTATTTTTACTTCGTTTTCTTTTTCTTTTTCTATTTCAAATTCATTAGTAGTTACTCCTAAGGCTAAGGCTATTTCTTTTTTTAATTCTAACATATCTTCATAGCTTTTATCATCATTCCATGTTATATGATATATTGTTATATTTCTATATACTTCATATGTTATCTTTGTATTAAATTTAAATGCTTTAAAGGTATGTTTTAAATTATTAACAAATAAATCAGCATTTAAGATATTTCTTTCATTATCAAATATTTTTGTATTTAGTAGTTCTAACATAATTACCTCTTCTTTCTACTTTTTATTAAGATATTACCTGTCATTTCACTTGGTACTTCTAAGCCCATTAGTGTTAATATTGTTGGGGCTATATCTCCTAATTTTCCATCTATTAGTTTTAGACTTTTATCGGTTATGATAAATGGTACAACATTAGTAGTATGACTGGTATTAATACTATTATCTTTATTACGCATTACTTCACAGTTACCATGATCTGCTGTTACTATAATGGTATATTCTTCTAATGAGATATTTTCTAATATTTTACCAATACATTCATCTACTGTTTCAACAGCTTTAATAGCGGCTTCATAGTCTCCTGTATGGCCTACCATATCGCCATTAGCAAAGTTTAATATTATTAAGTCTTCATGACTTGTTGTTATTTCTTTTACTAATGAGGCTGTTATCATATGAGCACTCATTTCTGGTTCTAAGTCATAAGTTGCTACTTTTGGACTTGGTACTAATATTCTTTTTTCTCCTTGGTATTCTTTATCTATTCCTCCATCAAAGAAATATGTTACATGAGCATACTTTTCAGTCTCTGCTATTCTAAGTTGGGTTAATCCTTTACTTGCTATATATTCTCCTAAGGTATTTGTTAGTTCTGGTAACTCGAAAGCATATGGACATAATACGGTATCTGCTACATGCATCATTGTTACTACTTTTAAATTTTTTATTTCTTCTTTAGCAAAACTTTTATATTCTTTATTGGTAAAGATACTAGCAAGCTCTTTTAATCTATCTGGTCTATAGTTAAAGAAAATAATTCCATCGTTATCTTTTATTAGACCATTTTTATCAGTAGTTACTGGTACTATGAATTCATCAGTTACTTTGTTTTTTTGACTTTCTTTCCATACTTTCTTGGCTTCTTTAACTGAAGTTCCTACTACCATTGCATTATAGGCTTTTTCTACTCTATCAAAGTTAGTATCTCTATCCATACCATAGTATCTTCCTCCTAATGAGGCTATCTTTCCTACGCCTAATTTTTTCATATATTTTTCTAAGGCTTCTATATACTTTATTCCACTGGTAGGACTTACATCTCTACCATCTGTAAAGATGTGAACATATACTTTTTTTAATCCTTCTTTTTTGGATAATTCTAATAAACTAAATAAATGATTGATATGTGAATGTACTCCTCCATCTGATAAAAGTCCTACTAAATGTAAACTACTATTTTCTTCTTTAACATGATTTATTACTTTTAATAATTCTTCATTTTTATAAAAACTTTTATCTTTTATTTTACTATTTATTAGTTCTAATGATTGATATACTAAACGACCTGCTCCTATATTGGTATGGCCTACTTCTGAATTTCCCATTTGTCCTCTTGGTAAACCTACCAGGGTACCTGATGCTTCTAATTGACTATGAGGATATTTATCCCATAATTTATCTAATACTGGTGTTTTGGCATTATATACGGCATTATATTTTTTGTTTTTTGTTAATCCTACACCATCCATAATACATAATAATACTTTCTTCATTTTATCACCCTATTTCCTATATAATTATATATTATTATTTACTAATTGGCAATATTTTAAAAGTATTTTTTGTTAACTAACTATAATTTATTATTTTATTTTAATATGTAAAAGAAAAAATACTTTTGTTCAAAGTACTTTATATTTTTATTTGTTGTTTAATATTATCTTTTTTAGTTCGTCAGAACAATAATCACTTATATATTTTAATTTTTCTTTATCGTCTAAAGCATAGCTATATTTTATAAATATTTCTTTTAATTTATGATAATTTCCTTTTATACTTTCGTGGCTAGCTATAATCATATCTTCTTTTGTTACTTCCGTTAAATCTAAATATATTCCATTTATTTTAGCCAATGATTCTATAAATAGTCTTTGGCTTCTTCCATTTCCTTCTCTAAATGGATGTAAAGCATTAATATCTGCAAACAAATCAACTAATTTTTCTATAGTTAATTCATTATCGTAATATACAAAATAGTTTTCTTCTTTTAGCTTGTTAAATATATCTGTGCCAAATGTTTCAATATATTCACTTAAACAAAATAAATCTTGTTTAGCTATGTTACAATTTCTTATATTGCCAGCCCATATATATATGTCTTGAAATAAATATTTATGAATTTTTTTTAAATAATCAAAATCAAAGTTACCTTTTAATGGTTTTTCATTTAGTTCATATGTTCTAAAAGATACTAATTCTCTTTCTGCATTAAATAAATCTTTATCGTTTGTAATATTAAGTTTGTTGATTAGAGTATCGGTCCCTTCATAACAATAATTAGCTGTTTTTTCATATGTGTATTTATATTTACTATCCATAGATTCCTCTATACTTTTCAATGACTTTTTTTCTTTCTTTTGTTGTGGTGGTTTTTCCTATTATACAATTATATAATTTTTTCTTTATATCTTTTGTTAATGGCATACCTTCTTGGGCCATAGCACCATCTACTCTTCTTATTTTTTCTTGTATTTCTACTTTTTCTTTATACTTTTTATTATCCATAAACATCACCCTTTTTGTATTTGTTTTTTCTTTATATATTATACCACATTTCTGCTAATATTTCACTGTTTTTGTTCAATTTAATTGCATTTTATAATTATTTTTATTTGAATATGTAAAAGAAAAAATACTTTTGTTCAAAGTACTTTATATTTTTATTTATTGTTTAATATTATCTTTTTTAATTCATCAAAATGGTAATTAAAAATGATGGGTACCCCAGGCGAGATGAATGCTCACATACAAAGTATGCTTACTGGCATTGCCAACACATCGTTATTCCTTCACAAGTAACCCATCTGTATATATATTATATCACATAATTGCTAATTATTTACATTTTTTGATTTTGAAAAATTTTGTAATTTATTTCACTACTTACAACATAACTCTTATTTTTGAGACGTAGACTCAAAAATACCACGGAAAATTTAAGTTTACTTAAAGTTGAAGTGGCAAAAGAAAAGAACTAAATTAATTAGCTCTCTCATAATCACAATTCATACATTTTATCTTATCTTTTTTTTCCGTTAATGTTCCATTACAATTAGGACACTTTTCTTCAATTGGTTTATCCCAACTAGCAAAATCACATTTTGGATAATTAGAACATCCATAAAAGATTTTTCCTCTTTTGGTTTTCTTTTCTAATATTTTACCATCACATTTTGGACAAGATATAATTTCTTTTACTTCTTTTTCTTCTTTATTACTTTTAATATATTTACAAGTTGGATAATTTGAACAAGCAGTAAACTTTCCATACTTACTTTGTTTTATTACTAATGGACTACCACAATTAGGACATAATTCTCCTGTTTCTTCTGGGGCTTTCTTTTCCATATTCTTGAAAGCTACTTCTACTTTTGGTTCAAATTCTTGATAGAAGATACTTAGTAATTTATTCCACTCCATGTTACCCTCTGCTATTTTATCTAAATCATCTTCCATATTCTTAGTATATTCTACATTAATGATATCTTTAAAGAATTCTTGTAATTTATCGGTTGTTTCAATACCTACTTCAGTAGGAATAAATTTTTTATCAATAACTTTTACATAACCTCTTTCTTCAATGGTATCAATTGTTTTAGCATATGTTGATGGACGGCCTATTCCTAATTCTTCCATTTCTTTTATTAGTTTACTTTCGGTATATCTAGCAGGTGGTTTTGTTGTATGTGATGTATATTCTATAGTGTTAGCTACTAATACATTACTCTTATAGTTTGAGAAGTCTGGTAATACTTTATCTTCACTATCTTCATATTTACTATATACTTTTAAGTATCCATCAAAGATTAGGATTTGTCCATTTACTTTGAACTGATAATTATTATTATCTAATATAACAGTAGTTGCTTCTACTTTGGCATCTTTCATTAGGGATGCTAGGGCTCTATAATATATTAGACTATATAATTTATATTCATCATTAGTTAGATATTCTTTTATTTTTTCTGGATTATTATTTATATTAGTAGGTCTTATGGCTTCATGGGCATCTTGAACATTCTCAGTTTTATTACTCTTTTTTACATAACCTACATACTCACTTCCATAATTATCTTTAATATAACCATAGGTTTCTTTAATAAACTCATCAGATAATCTTACGGAGTCGGTTCTCATATAAGATATTAATCCTTCTGCTCCATCTTTTAGATTTATTCCTTCATATAGTTTTTGGGCTATCATCATGGTTTTCTTAGAGGTAAAGCCTAGTTTGGTTGAAGCCTCTTGTTCTAGTGTACTTGTAGTAAAAGGAAATTTGCTTTTCTTAGCTTTTTCTTTTTTATCAATACTTTCTATTTTGAAGGCATTTGATAGTTTACTTAGTATTTCTTTGGCTTCAGATTCTTTTTTGATTTCTATTTTTTTATGATTATAGGTATCTAATTTGGCATCGAAGTCATTAAATTTTGCTTCTATCTCAAAGTATTCTTCAGGAATGAAGGCTTCTATTTCTCTTTCACGATCAACGATTAACTTTAGGGCTACTGATTGAACACGGCCTGCTGATTTACCTCCTGTTTTAGACTGCATTAGTTTACTTAGTCTAAAGCCTATGATACGATCTAGTATTCTTCTTGTTTCTTGAGATTTCACTAGATTATCATCTATTTTTCTAGCTTTATTAAATGAATCTAGAACGGCTTTTTTGGTTATTTCGTTGAAGACTATTCGATCATAGTTTTCTTCTTTTAATCCTAAGGTATCGTATAGATGCCAACTTATGGCTTCTCCTTCACGATCGGGGTCGGTTGCTAGATATACGAAGTCTGCATCTTTGATATCTTTTTTTAATTCTTTTACTAATTTTGCTTTTCCTTTGATTATTTTATAATCTGGTTTAAAATTATTATCTATATCTACTCCAAAGCCATATTTTCCTGATGTTGATAGGTCTCTGATGTGTCCTACGGAAGATACTACTTTGAAATCTTTTCCTAAATATTTTTCTATTGTTTTACTTTTATGTGGGGACTCCACGATTACTAATTTTTTTGACATATAACGCTTCCTTTCTATGACATTATAACTATTCTTTTTATAAAATGCAAGTATTTTTTGTTATTTTTTATTTTATGATTCCCTCTAAGCTATAATCTTAGAAGGTTATTTTTAGCTTGTAATCTAAAAATAATATATCAGCCATATCTATTATATGGTAGTTAATTATATATACTAAAATAGCCTCCGGTTAAGGAGGACTACTTATATGTAAACATAAGATTTCTCTTATGACATTATACTATATGCTGGTAGTTTGAGTTTTGTTCCTCTTTTTGGATATTTTTTAATGCATGAAAAAGAGATAATAGTTCATCATCCCTTTTTGAATTATATTTTGTTAATTTATTTTGTTTATAATTTTATTTCTACGTTTTCTTTTTTAGCGTCTTCTAATTTAAATAACTCAGCTTTTTTGAATCCAAAGATAGCCGCTACTATGTTACTTGGTACTACTTCAATAGCAGTATTATAATTATTTGCAACATGATTATATATTTCCCTAGCATCTTTTAATTGGTCTTCAACAATACTTAATTCACTTTGTAGATTTAAATACTCAGTATCAGCTTTTAATTCTGGATAAGCTTCTACTACTGCTAAATACTTGGTAAGTTCATTATTCATTTTATTAGCGGATTTTATATCCATATGATTCTTGTTATTATATTCACTTCTTAATGCTGTAATTTTTTCTAAAGTACCATTTTCATGCTTACTATAACCTTTTACTGTTTCTACTAAGTTAGGCATTAAATCAAATCTTTTATTTAGACATATCTCAATATCTGATTTGGCTTTTTTCATTTTATTAAATAATTTAACTAGTTTATTATACTTAGCAATTATTACTAAAATAACGATTAATAAAACTGTTAAAACTATATATATTATACTTTCCATTTTCTCACCTCTATCATTCTATAGTAATCTTATTTACATAACCAGCTTCATCATAATCAAGTATTATATCATAATATTGAGTTGTTTTTTCAAACCAGTTAGGATCACTTGTTGGAATTTTTTCAGTAAAATTCTTTTTTATAGTTCTCATTTCATTTTCATCTTCTGTACAAGTATTTTGATAACATAAAGTAATTATATGGTCACTATTTTTCTTGTTACTACTTATAATATTATCTATATTGTTTGGTACATTACTTCTTATTGTAGTACCTGAATATAATTCAAGAGGACTATTAAATGAATCAATATTATGTTTTTCTAGTTGTTTTTGATATTCTTCATCGACTTTTGTTTTAGAATCTTCTATATCATTATATGTTTTATCAAATATGTCAAATAAACTTTTAGAATTTTCCTTTCTTTCTTTACTAACAAGAACTATTTTATTAATTAATATAACTACTATTACAAGAGCAATAAATATTAATATACCAAGTAGCCATGTTCTTGGTTTAAATTCATTATCAATTTTTTCTTTCATTTTTATTTTCTCCTTTTATTACAATATACATTTTTTGATGTTGTTTGTCAACATTCTTTTAATAAATTTTTTCTAATAAATTGGATGCTTTTTTATATCAATTCATATTCTCTTGATAATATTCTTTTATCGCTTGAGTATTCTATTACGTATTTGTTATCTTTTTTACATATTATTAAACCTATTGTTTTATCTTGAGTTATTTTTCTTAAACTTTAGTTCTTTAATACATGAATAATATTTAATTTTCTTTTTGTCTAATAATTTAATTAATTCTTTTTCTAAATCGTTAAACTCACCACAGTTAAATATGACTTTTTTTACTTTAAAATTATTTATTAAAGTAATAGATCCTCCTATATGATCTTCATCGCCATGTGATGACATACGTTTATGCATACGAATTTATATAAAGAAAAAACTGCAATTAAATCAATAATTACAGTTAATCATTTTTATATGTTTCTAAGTCATCAATTATATTTTCAATTTCATGATAAATTTTAAAAATGTTTTTTCTTCTTTTTATTATATCTTTAAGTCTATAGAATCTTCCTAATATTTTACCATGCTTTTCAATTTCTTGATTCATGAAATATTTAATTGGATAATCTCTCTTCACCGCTCGTACAAAGCATTTTATTATTCCAGTTCTTTTAACAATTACAGTACCTTTTAATAATGTTATTGGTTTAATATCATAGATTACATTACCTTCAATTAATGCTTTTTTCTTTTTACTTTTGATAAAATCTAATATGTCATTATAGCAATTTACAAACTCTTCACCCTCACATATTTTTCCATATTTATTTTTTAAAAAATCTTTTATTTCAGTTAAATATTTATCCTCAACAACTTTATCAGTTGGCATTTCATATAATCTATCACAATTAATAACAATATAATTATCATCATTAATATATTTCAGTGTACTTGTTGTTTTACCGGAACCTTTTGTACCAATAACATTTATTACATCATCATTAGTCATTTTCTTTATATAATCTTTTCTATCTCTAAATAAATATAATTTTGATTCCTTTGACATATAACCACATCCTGTAATTATTATATCACAATCATAATGAATTTTTATCTTGAAATAGCTTATTTGAATCTTTTTTTCTCTTTTTCTAATTCTTTTAAACTTTTTTCTGGAGTTGATAAATTTTCTGGCATTGTTCTATTGTTATTTTGACATAATAATTTATCTCATTAATATCTTTTAATGGTAATAATTCACAATAATGACTCCATGTCAATTGTGTCGCCACTGGCGACACTTTTTGTATTTCAATCATATTATAAAATTGTCTCATACGAAAAAGTGTCCTTTTATTATACTTCTTTCCTACTTCTATAACTAATCTTTCTGAATATTTTTTAATAATTCCTTCTCCATATTTATTTCCTGCTTCATAAAGTAATTTACCTACTTCATAATAAGTACTAAGATCATTTCTATTTTTAGAATAGTCTTTTACTTTTTTATATACTTCATTATCTATTAGTTTATTCTTTATTTCATTATAATATTTCATTTATTTCTCCTAACTCAATATATATTCTCTAGTTAATATTCTTTTATCGCTTGAGTATTCTATTACGTATTTGTTATCTTTTTTACATATTATTAAACCTATTGTTTTATCTTGAGTTATTTTTCTTAAACTTATCTATATAATTCATATATATTTGTATTTGACCTATATGTTCTTTTTTTAGTTCTGTTACTTTTAGTTCTACTACTACATAACAATTGTATTCGATATTAAATAGCAAAAGGTCTATATAGTTATATCTCTCTCCTATTTTTATTTTGTATTCGTTTTTTATAAATGAATAACCAGTACCTAATTCTTCTAGAAATGATGGTATATCTTCAAGTATTAGTCTTTGAAGTATTTTTTCACTTACTATTTCTTTATCAATATCTAATTTATTTTTTATAATGATTGGATTTTTAATATTATCTTTAATATCTATCTCTTCTTTATTAATTAGTTTTAGTTTAGTTTTATCATCTAATCTTTGATATTCTTTGTTTCTTATTCTTTCTCTTAACTGTCTTACACTTAGGTTATTTTTTTCAATTTCGCTGATATAATAATTAATTTCATTTATATTACTGATTGGTAATAACTCTCTATAATGACTCCAGCTTAATTGGTGCCACAGTGTGGCACCTTTTACAATTATAAGATAAAATTGTCGCATTCTTTTTAATGTGGTAATATTATATTTTTTTCCAATTTCTTTAGATAATTTTAATGAATATTCTTTTATTAATCCATCTCCATACTTAGCTCTATCTTCACCACCTTGGGCTTCAATTAATAATTTACCTACATTGTAATAGGTACTAAGTTCATTTCTGTTTTTTGAATAATCTTTTACTTTTATATATATTTCATTGTTTAAAAGTTCTTTTTTTATTTCATTGTAATAGTTATTTTTCATTAAACCTCCTTATATTTTTTTAGTGATAGCAATTTACAATAATGTCACCAAGTCAATTGGGCCGACATTGTAGACCCTTTTTGGTATAGTTACCATAGCAATTATTGCGCCAGTGGCGCAACTTTTTATGTAATAGTAGTCACCTTTAATATTCCTTTACTATTTATTGTTAATTTTACCATGTTGTTAATATCAGTACGATAGATTCTACTTTTGGATAAGTTATTTATTACTTCTTTATTAGGATGGTGATAGATATTATTTTCTCCTACTGAGATTAGAGATATACTGGGATTTATTTGTGATATGAAATCTTTACTTGAAGATGTATTAGAACCGTGATGGCCTACTTTTAATATGGATATATTATTTAGATTATAATTTTCTAGAAGATTATCTTCAGTAGTTATAGAGGCATCACCCATGTAAAGGAATTTGTATTTTTGATATGTAAAGTATGTTATGATACTATTATCATTTTCATTATTATATTTTGTATTATTTAATAGATATATGGTATGATTACTTAGGTTTATTTTGTTTATATTTATTTGATATGGTATTTTCTTTTTATTTAGATTTTTTATTAATTCTTTTTCTATGTCAGTAAATGTTCCTTTATTTAGTATGACATTCTTTACTTGGAAATTATTTATTAAAGTAATAGAGCCTCCTATATGATCTTCATCGCCATGGGTTATTATTAAATAATCTATTTTTTTTATACCTATACTTTTGAGATATGGTATTACTTCATTTTTTATTTTATATTCATTTTTGCCAGTATCTATTAAGATGGTATTTTTGTTATAGGGATATTTTATGAGATGGCAATCGGCTTCTCCTACTTCGAACATTACTACTTCAAAATTACTATTTAGATAGGGAGATATATAGATTATTATGAGTAAGATAATATTTAGATAGAAGTATTTTTTATTTTGATATGATAGTAGGAATATTATATAATATAATACTATTATTAATAAACTTGGTTTAGGAAATATTATTTTGGTTATATTTATTTTTGATATGAATAATGATATTGTTTCTAGAGTATTAGCAAATAAATATAAGATACTATCTAATATAGGAAATATATATGTTAATATTGTTAGGGGTAATATTATTATACTTATTATTGGGACTAAGATAATGTTTAGTAAGATACTTATTATATTTATTTCAAAACTATTATATATGGTTATAGGTATTGATACTAAGAATGATAAAAGTGATATATAGATTATTTTATTTATTTTGTTTTTCTTTTTTAGAGTACTACTAGATAATACTAAGAAGAATGTTATGGTATAAGAATAGATATAACCTAAATCATAAATAATAAAGGGATTTATTAGAAGAGAGACTCCCAGTGTTAGAAGGAGAATATCTATTTTTTTTATTTTTAGTTTTAATAAATAATTTATGCTATATAAGATACTCATAACGGCACTTCTTAAAAGAGATGATGAGGGAAAGAGTATTAGATATGTGATTATAAAGATATTAGTGATTAGATATTTTATTCTTTTATTGTAAGTTATTTTATTTAGATAAAGATAGATAATACTTACAAAGAAATTTATATGCATTCCTGATACGGAAAATAAATGAGATATACCATTAATGCGATAACTTTCTTTTATTTCTTTTGATAAGGTATTATCACAGAATAGTAATGTTTTTATATAGTTTGATGATTTTAGTTTATTTATTTTTTGATAAAGGGTATTTTTGATAGTATATAGATAATTATGATTGTTAGCTATTTTATTGATACTAGTAGCTTCGACTAGATAGTATATTTTTTTATAATAGAGATATTTTTGATAATTGAAAGTATTTTGATTGGTATTTTTACTAGGGGTTATTAATGTTCCTTTTACTTTTATTTTATCTCCATATGATAGATTATTAAATTCTTTATCTTGGTATTTATATGTTATTAATAGTTTTTCTTTAGCTTTTATTTCTATAGTTATTTTATCTTCTTTGACTTCGTATTTGGTTACTATACCAATAAATTCTTTATCATCTTTTGTATACTTTGATTTAAAGGGATAGTAGTTTGTATATAATAATGTTATTATAAAGATTATAATGGTTATTATTTTTATTAGATGTTTAGACTGTAATATATGCCTTAATTTTTTCAAAAAGAGAGTCTCCTATTCCGGGAACATTCTTTATATCTTCAATAGTGGTAAATAAACCATTCTCTTCACGATATTCGATTATTGATTTTGCTTTTGCGTCTCCTACTCCATTTATGTTTTGTAATTCTTTTTCATCAGCAGTATTAATGTTTATTAACTGATTATCAGTAGTGGTACTACTAATACAGGCATCATTAGTAATATCACATTTTTCACAGACACAGTTTTCTTCTCTAAATTTTTCTAGTACTTCTTCAGTTGAATAAATTATGATAGTCATTTCATCTTCAACTATTTTGGCTAGATTTATTTTTGAAGTGTCTGCGCCTTCTAGAAGACCTCCAGCTAGTGATATGACATCATTTACTCTTGAAGTACTATCTACTTCATAGACACCAGGATTTACTACCATTCCTTTTATGTCAACGATTACTTTAGTTGTTTTGGCTTCTTTTTTATCTTCTTTTACTTCTTCTTTTTCTTCTTTAAATATATCTACTACTTCTTCTTTGGTATTTTTATTATTTTTATATATGATAAAAATAGTTCCTCCTAATAAGAGTGATATACCTAATAATATTAATATTAACTTTTTCAAATTACTCCTTTCCTTCTTCATTTTGTTAATTATTTATTATAGTCATTATTTTTTACTTAGTCAATAGGAGAAGAAGAAAATTAAGAAATACTACTCTAGAGAAATCAATCATATGTTACATTTTTTATAAAAAAGTTCTTTTCTGCCTATAGTTTTATTATAAAAAAGTATTATGTTTGTCAAGGATGGCTTTGCCATTTATTTATCCTTGACAAATTTT
>MNTB01000015.1 GCA_001916775.1 Firmicutes bacterium CAG:321_26_22
AAAGCCATCCTTGACAAACATAATACTTTTTTATAATATGTCTATAGGCAGAAAAGAACTTTTTATAAAAAAGTGTAACATATGATTGATTTCTCTAGAGATTTTTGTATGTAGGTTAATAAATAATTATTGCTTTTCTAATGAAAGTGTGTTAAATTATTGCAAAGAAAACAATATTAATATTTTCGATACAAATCTAATTGATAGTTGTCTATATGGTTTAACAAAAGATATAAATAAATATGCAAAACTTATTTTGAAAAGATGTAATATTGACTAGAATTAAAAAATGTTGTAAAATACAAGTACATGAAGCAGAAATGCTTTATATGATATTATTATTAAATAGTATCATGACAAGTGCCGATAGGCATTCTACAAAGCTAGTCATATGACTGGCTTTTAATTTTGGTAAAACATTAACTAGAGGTAAATAATAAATATATAGTTAATGCTTATATATAATAGATATGGATGATATATTACTTGAAGACTAAGGCTTCAAGTAACCCTTTAAGACCTAGACTTAAAGGGAATAATAAAAAAAGAAGTGATGATATGGATAAAAAAATAAAGGGTGTAATAGTAAGTGAATATCCCTTTGAAGATAATAGTAAGATAATTAATATCTTTACTGAGAATGGTTTACTAGGAGTCATAGCTAAAGGGGCTAAGAAAGTGAGAAGTCCCTTTTTTAGTACTACTACTAAATTTAATTATGGTAGTTTTAATATTAATTATAAAGAGAATGGTTTATCTAAATTAATTGATGCTGATACTATTAATAGTTATAATAATATTAAGAAAGATATTGTTAAAATTAGTTATGTTACTTATATTACTGAACTAGTGACTAAGGTATATAAACATGATGGTAATAAGAATATATATAAATTATATTTAGATTGTTTAGATAAGATTAATGATAATTATAATCCAGAGGCTATTACTATTATATTAAGATTAAAATTATTAGATTATCTTGGTATTATGCCTATTATTGATAGATGTGTAGTATGTGGTAATACTCATGATATTGTTACGATGTCTAGTTATCTAGGGGGATATGTATGTAAGAATTGTCTTAGGAATGAGAAGGTTATATCTACTAAGAGTATTAAGTTAATTAGAATGTTATATTTAGTAGATATATCTAAGTTAAATAAATTAGATATATCTAAAGATGTATTAAAAGAATTAGAGGAGTTTACTGAGGATTACTATGATCGATATTCTGGAATATATTTAAAAAGTAAGATATTATTAGATACTATTAAATAGAATATAATAGGTGATAGTATGTTATATAAATATTTAATTATTCCTTTTATAGCTGCTCTTATATCACAAACTATAAAGGTAATAATTGAAATTAAGAGGTATCATAAATTAAATATTAAAAGATTCTTTGATGGTATGGGTGGTATGCCTAGTACGCATAGTACTTTAACTAGTAGTTTAACTACTATTATATATTTAAATTATGGTGTTACTAGTATTTTATTTGCTTTATCTTTATTTTTTTCTTTAATTGTTATATATGATTCTATGGGTATAAGATATGAGAGTGGTAATCAGGCTAGGGTAATTAATAAAGTTGTTGGTACTAATTTAAAAGAAAAACTAGGACATAATCCACTAGAGGTATTAGCGGGTGTTGTTCTTGGGATAACGATTGGTATTATTCTGAATATTATCTTTACTTAGATATTATTTAATAGTATAATTAGTTTAGAGAGGAAGAAGTATATGAAGAAAATTATAAATGAATTTAAAACTTTTATTGAAAGAGGTAATGTTGTAGACTTAGCAGTAGGTGTTGTTATGGGGTCTGCTTTTAGTAAGATTGTTACTTCAGTAGTAGATGATTTATTAATGCCTGTTATTGGTATTATTATTGGTGGCCATGATTTTAGTAATTTATCTATTAAAGTAGGAGAATCGACGATTAGATATGGTTCTTTAATTAATAATGTTATTAATTTCTTTATTATTGCTTTTTGTATCTTTTTATTGGTTAAATTTATTAATAAACTTACTAGTGTTAATAAGAAGAAAGAAGATAAAAAAGAAAAGATGGAAGAACCTAAGAAGAGTGATGAAGTATTATTACTTGAAGAGATTCTTAGTGAACTTAAGAAATCTAATAAGAAATAATTTATATATCCCTATAGGCCTAAGGTCCTATAGGGTATTTTTTAGCCTAGGTCTAAAAAATAAATGTTTTGGTTGCTATTATAGTAATAAATAAAAATAACGAAAAAATGTTGAATAAATAATAAAAATATGGTAAAATATCATATATAAAAAGGAGAAATTATGGAAGAAACAATATTAAATACAGAAGAAAAAATGATGTTAACAATAGAATCATTAGAAAATAAGTTTACTAATGTAAGAGCAGGAAGAGCAAATCCTAATATGTTAGATGGTGTAATGGTAGAGTATTATGGAACACCAACTCCATTAAAAAGTTTAGCAAATATATCCGTTCCTGAAGCAAGACAACTATCAATTAAACCATTTGATAGATCATGCTTAGGAGCAATAGAAAAAGCAATCTTTGAAGCAAACTTAGGAGTAACTCCTAATAACAATGGTGAGGTAGTATTTATCGTAATACCACCACTTACTGAAGATAGAAGAAAAGACTTAGTAAAACAAGTAAAACAGTTAGCAGAAGAAGCAAAAATAGCTTTAAGAAATATAAGACAAGATGCTAATAAAGCATTAAGTAATCTAGAATTACCTGAAGATGAAGAAAAAAGAGGTAATGAAAGAGTACAAGAATTAATAAATGAATATAATAAAATAGTTGATGAAAAATTAAAAGAAAAAGAAAAAGACTTAATGACTATATAATTATATTTAAAGGGGGAATTAGTTATGAAAGAAGTATTTATGCCATCAATGGATGAACTATACAAAATGCAAGATATGGGAGCAGACCTTAAACTATATCTATATGCTAAAGCAATTGAAGCCTTATGTATAGAATATAATAACTTTCCAAGAAAAGGAAGTATTCTAAAAAATGAATTCAAGTATATTAGAGAGGATGAAAAGATAACTCAGGCTGTATGTATGATGTATCCTAGAGAAATAGAATTCTCTGAAGTATCTAAATATAATCCTATTCTAGCTAAACAATTAATCACAAGGAAAGAATCTAGAGATATATATAGATTAGATAATATAAGTAGTTTTTATACTTGTGCTTCAGACAACCTAACACCAGAAGTAGTAGATATCCTATCTAAAGAATTACCAAATAATCCCAAATATCGTTTTGAATATAAACAAAGTAAACTAAATAGTGTCCTAGATGACATATTTATGGGAAAGATTAACATAGATAATATGTGTCTATTTATGAATAATGAACAAAGACAACAATTTATAAGCAAATTATCTAGGATAGAACCATATTATATTATGCAACTTATAGATAGTGAAAACAAGAGTTCACTTCTAAGACTAGCAGTAATAGAATATATAAATAGATATGGATTTAACTATATAAGTGAAGGTAATAAACAAGAAGATATTCTAACAAATCAAACTACAGAAGTAAAAAGATTATTTAGATGTATAAAAAGAAAATAAGACAATGATAAGGAAGTAGTAATATTAGAGAAGTTTAATAGAGAGTCGGGGATGATGGAAGCCTGATAAAATATCTAATACGAATTCACCCTTTAGTCTTAACCGTTAATCTGGTTAAAGATTCCAAGTAGTATAACAATAGTTATAAAGAAAGGTGGTACCGCGGATAATAATATTCGTCCTTTTAGGTATCATCTTTTTTAAATATAAAAAAGAGGTGAATATGAACTATAATATAGAATATTTATTAAGATATGTATCTAATGATACTTATAAGAAGATACTAAAAAATAAAAGTAATTATATTCTTTCTCTGGTTGAAGATAACTATATAGATACCGATTTAAATATAAAATATTTAATAAAGTACGGAGTAAAGAATATAGATAAAATAGTATATGATTCATTAGAAGACTTAACCATAAGTCATAATGAATATGTAAAGAAAATAAAAGATTATGAAAAAAAATATAGTAAAGAAGAAGTAATAATGCTTCTTGATAATGTATAAGGAGGAAATTATGTTAGAAAGATTAGAAGAAATAAAAAAACAAGGTTTAGAAAAAATAAATAGTGCTAAATCTAGTAAAGAATTAGAAGAAATAAGAAGAGAATTGTTAGGTAAGAAGAGTCCACTTACCGAAGTGTTAAAAACTCTAGGTTCATTAGATGTCGAAGCAAAGAAACAAGTGGGTATGAAAGCTAATGAAATAAAAAATTACTTTGATGAAAAACTAAATGAAAAAGATAAAGACTTAGTAGATAATGCTAGGGTTACAGATGAAGAAATAGATGTAACATTACCAGGTAAAAAAATAAATAGTACTGGAGCCTTACATCCAATAACCCAAATGTGTTATGACTTAAACGACGCCTTTTTATCATTAGGGTTTGAAGTATATAGTGAGAATGATATCAGTAGTGAAAAGTTTGCTTTTGATAACCTAAACTTTCCTAAAGATCATCCCGCTAGGCAATCAATGGATACATACTGGATAGAGGGAACAGAAGATAAATCTGCTGAGGAAAGATTATGCTTAAGACCACACTTAACAGGAGGTTCCGTAAGATACTTATTAGAACATGGAGCTCCTGCTAGATTCGTATACCCAGGAAGAGTATATAGAAACGAAACAACTGATGCCAGACACGAAAGAGCTTTCTTTCAATATGAAGCTTTAATAGTAGATAAAGATTTATCATTTGCATCAGGTAAAGTAATGATTGAAACAATATTAGAAAAAGTATTTGGCCAAAAAGTAAATGTACGTATGCGTGAAGGATTCTTCCCATTTACTGAGCCAGGTTATGAAATAGATATGGAATGTCTAGTATGTGGTGGTAAAGGCTGTAAAGTATGTAACCACAATGGTTGGATAGAAGTAATGCCAGGAGGAGTAATCCATCCAAATGTCCTTAGAAGTGCTAACTTAGATCCAGAAGTATGGACTGGTTTCTATATCAATATCGGATTAGACAGATTAGTAATGATGAGATATGGTATAGATGATGTAAGATTATTCCATAGTGGGGATTTAAGATTCCTAAGAGAGTTTAAGTAGGAGGTAAGAAAGATGAGAGTTTCATTAAATTGGGTAAAAAAATATGTTGATTTACCAAAAGAAATAACAAATAAACAATTATCTTATGATTTAACAATGAGAACAGTAGAAGTAGAAGATGTAATAGATACTTCCCTTAAGTTCCATGATATCATAGTAGGAGAAATATTAGAAGTAAATAAGCATCCTGATGCTGATAAATTAAAAGTATGTATGGTAAATATCGGTGAAGAATCTCCTGTCCAAATCGTATGTGGTGGTTCTAACCTATATGTAGGAGAAAAAGTAGTAATATCAAAACCAGGAGCAGAAGTATATTGGCATGGAGAAGGCGACTTAGTAAAAATAAAAGAAACCAAGATGCGTGGAGTATCATCATATGGAATGATATGTGGAGCAACAGAAGTATATCTAGAAGACTATTTTCCACCTAAAGATGAAAGCGAAATCGTTGATTTATCAGAAGTAGATTGCAAACCAGGAGATAATATCGCTGATATAATTGGTATGAATGATACCGTATTAGAAATAGATAATAAGTCTCTAACCAATAGACCAGACTTATGGGGACATTATGGAATAGCAAGAGAATTATCTGCTATATACAAAGTACCATTAAAAGAATTAGAAATAATAAAACCAGATAAAAATATAAAGAAATATAATATCGAAATAAAAGATACCACTAAATGTCCTAGATACTCAGCAGTAGAAATAAATAACGTTTATGTAAAACCATCTCCAATATGGATGCAAACAGCTATAACAAATGGTGGTATGAGACCAATAAATGCTATCGTAGATATAACAAACTATGTAATGATGGCAGTAGGTCAACCATTACATGCTTTTGATAGAACTCATGTAACAGGAGAAAAAATAATCGTAAGAAATGCTAACAAGGGAGAAAAACTATTATTACTAGACGAAAACAGTATAGATTTAACTACTGATGACCTAGTAATATGTGATACCAAGGAGCCTATGGCATTAGCAGGTATTAAAGGTGGTAGAAAAGATTCAATCTTACCAGATACAACAGGAGTAGTCCTTGAAGTGGCAGACTTTACCGCAGGTACAATAAGAAATTCAGGTAAAAGATTTGATGAAAAGACCGATGCCTCAATTCGTTATGAAAAGAATATCGATACTGAGAGAGTAGACTTAGGATTATCATTAGCTTTACAATTATTTAAAGAAATATATCCCGAATGTGAAATAATATCCTATGGAGATAATTATCCAAATCCTACTAAAAACGAAGTAGTAGAAGTATCTAAAGAATTCCTAGATATAAGATTAGGTAAAGTATTAACAGTAGAAGAAATAAAAGACACATTAGAAAGACTAGGATATAAAGTAGAATATAGGAATAATATCTTTAAGACAGTAGTTCCAACATGGAGAAGTACTGGTGATGTATCTATGAAAGATGATGTACTAGGAGATATAGCAAGACTAATAGGTTATGAATACTTTGATGCAAAACCATTACCAGTAAACTTTACAAGTTCAGTAAATCAACCTAAAGTAACATTAGAAAGAAGATTAAGAGAATACCTAGCATATAGATGTAATTTTAATGAAGTATTTACATATCCTTGGATAGATGAGAAATATATAAAAGCTGCTAAAATAGATATAAGTACTTCAATTAGATTAGCAACACCACCTTCACCAGAACTAGGAATACTAAGAAGTTCATTAGTACCTGGTATGTTAGAAGTAATAAGTAAAAACTTAAGATATTTTGATACATTTAGAGTATTTGAAATGGCCGAAGTATTTATTAAAGGTAAGTACCATGAATCTACTGAAGAAGAAGTATTACCAATTCATAAGAAATTATTAACTGGAGCAATAGTAGGTAAGAATGCAAAAGAAATATTCTTTGAATTAAAAGGAGTAATAGAAAACCTATCTAGATATAATCATATGGAAGAACTTACTCTAAGTAGACTAGAAAAACCATCATGGTCTGATAAAGAAGTTTACTTAAATATTAGTTTAAATAATGAAATAATAGGTTCATTATCATTAGTATCAGTATCTACAATGAATGAATCAGGTATCAAGAGAACCAATATAGCTATCTTTGAATTAGACTTTGGAAAATTAGTACCATTTAAATCAAGAACTAATAAGTTTAATCATTTACCTCAATTCCCATTAGTAGAAAAAGACTTATCCCTATTAGTAGATACTTCAATTACTTGGAAAGAGATAAATGACATAGTTAGTACTATGGTTAAAGAAGTATCATTTATTGAAGAATATAATGGTGATAAAATACCTGAAGGTAAGAAGTCTATTACTTTAAGAATAAAATTAGGTAATAATAATGGTACAATGACTACTGAACAAATTAATACTAGAGTAGAGAAAATATTAAAAGTACTTAATAAAGAATTAAATATTACTTTAAGAGAAGAATAAGTCTTAAAAAGTCTTATTCTTTTTACCTATGAAGCCATAGGTCTTCATAGGAATTATGAAGCTTATAATCTTCATAATTACAATTATCTCGGGCAGTAGTGTGCATATAAACACTTATAAAATAAGAAATTATACAAAAATATAGTACAAAAGGAAATGAATAGTATTGTTTAAATTACATTACCCTTTGATAATAACTATATCTAAAAAAGATATAAAAAAAGTACAATATATAAACTAAATAATTAATAACAAAAAGGAGCCTATGTATTTTATTTAGCTCATTGACAAATAAAAGTGTACAATTAAATTACATTTAATTAGTGTACATAATGTGTTTTTTCACTTTTTAAGTGCGCCTCCATTTTGTTGGAGGCTTTTTCTATGTAGAATATTATTAATACAGATAATGATAAAATTAGGCTTGTTAATCACTTTTAAAGTATTTGATAGTATCAATACTATATATATTAAAGAATAAAAAAAGACGAATAGAATTGTTACTTTGAAGTTGTAAAATAAAAGTAGACATAAAAGGAATGTGTCTACTTTTTTGATATAATAAAAGAAGAAAGGATAAAATAATATGAAAAGAAAAAGAGAA
>MNTB01000034.1 GCA_001916775.1 Firmicutes bacterium CAG:321_26_22
TGAACATCAAAAAAGTAGCTAATTAAAGCTACAATTTAATTTTACCAAAAACCTACAAAAATTTTTACCAAAAACCTACAAAAAAGATTGACATTTACAAGTTTAACATTAATGGAAGAGTTTGTCTTAATAATGCTTTCTTCTTTGGAGTACTTGGTACTTTCTTAGTTTATTTTGCTAATCCTTTCTTTGAAGGTTTATTACTTAAGATTAATACTAATACTTTAAATATTATTAGTTTGATTTTGTTGATTATCTTTACTATTGACTTTATTATTTCGATGTATGCTTCATTTAAACTTAAGAATAGTTTATCAAAGATTGATAAGGATAGTACGGAAGAGATTAAAGAAAAAATTAAAGAAAAGATTGAGAGTAAATTTCTTAATAGAAGAATATTTAAAGCATATCCTAAATATAAGATTAATATTATTAAGATACTAGAAGAATATAGAAAAGAAAAAATAGAGAAAAAGTAATTCTCTATTTTTTTAGTTTTCTTTTTATTAGATTTAGTAATCTTCTGAATAGATTTTTGGCATCGTTACTAACTACATATAAGATAAGGGATGTTAATAATGTTATGATGATAAATATTATTCCTAGTTTTAGTATTGTTGTTATGAAACTACCTGCTGTTAGTAGGAAGTAATTTTCTATTGGTTTTAAGGCTACTGATAGTACTATGAATAGTATGATTGTTATTATATAATATTTTAAGATATTTGATAGTTTTATTTCTTTAGTTATCTTCTTAGATATTAGATTTGATTTTAAGGCTATATTTACTAAGAAGGCTACTCCTGTACCTAGTAATATTCCATTTATGCCTAAGTAATTTATTAATATTATGGATAATATTAGATTTACTGAAGCACAGATAAAGATATGTTTTTTGTTATCTTTGAATAAGCCATCAGCATTTATTAGAGCTACTAATGGAAAATATAAGATATTTAAAAATGATGTACTAGTAAATAATACTATAGTTATATAGTCTAAGATATAGTTTTCTTTACCTACCCATACGGATACGAAGCCTCTTATTCCAATCATGAATGTTAAGCACATACTAAAGGCTATTAGTATAAACATCATCATATATTCTTTAAATAAAGGGTATACTCTTTTTTCTTCTTTTTTGGCAAAGACATTGCCAAAGGAATAGACACTAGATAGTTCGACACGAGATGCTATTTCGGTTAGGAATCTTAATATATAATTATAGGTTGTATAGATACTAACCATTACAGGGCCATTGAAGCCCATTAGTAATAAGGCGTCAACATTATTTAGTATTAGATATCCTAATTGGGTCCAAGCTAAGTCTTTGGTCATTTTTACCATTGAGGTATCTTTTCGTGCTATTTCATGTAGTTCTGGATATTTCTTTTTGACTACTATTCTATTTATTATTTCTTCTAGTATTTTCATAGCTAATATTACTATTGCTATTGATTCTAGTGTTTTAAATTTGATAGTTACTACTACTATTAGGATATCACAAAGTAATTTTACTCCATTAAATATTAGGGAATAGACATATTTTTCTTGGGCTGCACTTAATACGGCCATATATGTTTGCCCTTTACCAAAGTATGATATTAGATATGATGTTGATATAATAAAGAAACATATTAGGGCTGATACTTTATATCCTTCTTCAAAATTATAGAATAAGTGTAGTCCTAATGTTACTAAGAAGATTATTCCTAGTATGATAAAGCCTATTATTCTAAATACTTTTCTGGCTCCGCCATAAATGGCATTTATGTCATCTTTATTTTTTTCAGCAAATGGTTTATATAAACTATATATTACGGCATCAGAAAAGCCTGCTTGTGCTAAAAAGACATAAGATATTATTTGATTTATTGTTTGGTAGTAGCCATTACCGACATCTCCGATGTATTTTATTAATACATCCATTTTGATAATTCCTACTACTCCGATTAAGAGATATGGTAATATATCACATATCATATTTAAAAATATTTTTTTTGTTCTCATATTTACACCCTATATATATAATATCACAAATATTATTTTATATAAAGTAAAATATTTAATATTTGACATTTCTTTTGGGTTACTCTAAGCCTTAGGTCTTAAATTAAGATATCAACCATATTTATTATATAGAATTTATTCTTCTTTGACTTCGGTATACATTATTAGGGCTGTGAAGCAATATATTTGTTCTTCACCATAGATACTACATGAACTTGATAGTTTGATATCAATGATATCAATATTATTTTCTTTGATAAAGGTGTTTATACTGTTTTCTAGATCTTTTTCATGTTCTTCATCTATTACTTTAACTTTCATTTTAATCACCAAAAAAAGTATATAATATTCTTTATATACTTTTTGTCATAATTTATCCTCTTTTTACATCATAATAGATTTTATTTTCTTTTCCATCATCAGTAGTATATTCGATATATAATTTATATTTTACATTACTTATATCTTCACTTGTTTGAATTTTTCCTTTTAATTCTATTTTATTATTGTTATCTTTTAGTAATTCTACTGGTTTATCCATTATACCTATAGATGGATAGGCTTCATCTATGATATAATTATGTATTAATAATGCTTTTACTTTATGCATATTTACTTTGGGATTATTTATTAATATACTATAGTTAGTTATTTCTTCTCCTTCTTTAGAGATATTGAAATAGACATTAAAATCTAATTCATCTTCTGGACTAAATGTTTCTTGTTTTTCTAATTCATTTTTATATTCTAGATAGGCTATTTTATCTTCTTCATTACTTGTACAAGCTGTTAATAATAAGATTGGTATTATTAATACTACTATTTTTTTCATTTGATTTGCTCCTCTATTCTAAGTAATCTATTATATTTGGATAATCTTTCACCACGGGACATTGAACCTGTTTTTATTTGACCTAAGTTTAGGCCTACAGCAAAGTCAGATATATAATTATCTTCTGTTTCACCGCTACGATGAGATATTATTGTTTTATAATTGTTATCTCTAGCAAGTTTTATGGTTTCTAGGGTTTCTGTTACAGTTCCTATTTGATTTAGTTTTATTAAGATGGCATTAGCTATATGCATATCTATTCCTTTTTGAAGTAGTTTTTTATTGGTTACAAATAAATCATCTCCGACTAATTGGATATTAGATAATTTACTTGTTAATAGTTTCCATCCTTCATAATCTTCTTCAGCCATTCCATCTTCAATAGAGATGATATGATATTTATCTACTAGTGACTGATAGTAGGATACTAATTCTTCTTTGGTATATTTTACTCCTTCTAGTAAATAGATATCTTCTTCTTCATTATAGAATTCTGATGCTGCTACATCGAGAGCAATATTTATATCTTTTCCTAATTCATAACCGCTTTTTGTTATGGCTTCTTTTATTAACTCTAAGGCTTCTTTGGCATCATTTATTTGAGGGGCAAAACCGCCTTCGTCTCCTACTCCACATAATAAATTTCTTTCTTTTAGAACATTTTTTAAAGTATTAAATACTTCCGAACCCATTCTTAGGTTTTCATGGTATTCTTCTTTATTTGGTACTATCATAAATTCTTGGAAGTCTAGATTATTACTAGCATGAACTCCGCCATTTAAGATATTCATCATACATTTTGGCATACCGTATTCTTTTCCTAAGTATTCATATAATTCTAAACCTTTATATTTAGCAGCAGCTTTTAGATTAGCTAGTGAAACTCCTAATATGGCATTAGCTCCTAGTACTTCTTTGTTTTCAGTACCATCTTTTTCTAACATGATTCTATCTATTTCTTCTTGATTTAATGAATCTTTTCCTATTAATAATGGTTTTATAATATTATTAACATTGTTTATGGCTTTTAATACACCTTTACCATGATATCTATTTTTATCATTATCCCTTAGTTCTAATGCTTCATTCTTACCAGTAGATGCTCCACTTGGTACTGATGCTACTGCTTTTATTCCTGATTCTAGTGTTAATTCTACTTCTACGGTAGGATTGCCTCTGGAATCTAATATTTCTCTTGCATATATATTTTTTATTTTACTCATATTTAGCCTCCATATTAATTATAAAATATTATAGAGAAAAAATCAAGGTAAAAGAAAAAATAGAACACTTTGGTTCTATTAGTATGAGTCAACATTTATTTTAACTAATTTATTGTTCATATTGAATGAAGCTGCTTGTACTATAGTTCTGATGGAATTTATTGTCTTGCCACCATGACCTATTACTTTTGGCATATCTTCTGATGATACCATTACTTCAATTAGAATGGTGTTATCTTCATCGGACTCAAATTCTTTTACTGATACTGATTCGGAATCTTTTACTAGTTTTTTTATTATTAACTCTGTAAGTTCTACTAAATTATTCATTATTTACCTTGCTTTAAATTATGGTATTTTTCCATAATTCCTGCTTTACTAAATAAATTTTTAACTGTATCAGTAGGTATTGCACCATTGTTAAGCCATTTAATTGCAGATTCTTCATTTAATTTAATTTCTGCTGGTGTTGTTAATGGATTATAAGTACCGATTGTATCGATAAATCTTCCATCTCTTGGACTTCTAGAGTCTGCTACTACTACACGGTAGAAAGGTGCTTTCTTTGCTCCCATTCTTTTTAATCTAATTTTAACTGCCATATTTATCCCTCGCTTTCTTTATGTATTTTATCACAAAAAAAATATACTGTCAACTATTTTTTGTTACAGTATATGTTTATTTTATATATTTATGATAATGTTGCTTGTAGTTTATCTGATGGCGATCCTACTAATTCAAAACCTATAGCTCCATTAAATGTTTTGGAATAGTCTGACGACTGATCACTATTAGTATCAGATAGCCATATTGCTAAATAGTATGTTTTTGTTCCTGTACTTGTTATAGATACTTGGGTAGTTCCTTTTTTGAAATATACTAAATCATTAGCAGTCTTTGATATGGTCATGACATCTGTTATAGCATTATAACTTGAATCAAATATTTGATACTTTAAATTAGTTGTAGTATAAGTAGTGGTATTTGTTTTGACATAACCATATAGATTTTCTGAAGCATTGGTATTTGTTAATGTTATTGTATATAGGGAACATACTTCATAATTATTTTTATCTATACATTTATTACTACTTTTGGTTATGGCTGTTTTTATTTTACTATCTTGTAATGGTACTAAGTTAGTTGAAGACTTTGTAGTAGTTAAATTTAATGTTGATACTATACCTTTTTCTATTTCTCCAGTGAATGTTTTGGTATCTTGAGATACATAATAGGCATATGTTGCTCCGAATGTTAGAGCACTAATTATTAAGACGGCCATTACTGATATATATATTTTGTTTTTCATTTTTTGACCTCCTATACGCCAATGGATGAATTACTATCTGATGCTGATTTTTTTCCATCAACACTAGCTGTAAGTCTTCCACCTTCAGAAGTTCTATATGTTACATCAGCAGTAAATACTTCTCCTGCATCTGTTTCATCTTGTTCTTTATTGTTGTCTGTAAGCCATATTAATAATATGAATTTTTTTGATGGATAAATACCATCTGTTGCTTTTGCTAAAGAAAATTTATTTCCTAATGTTAATCCTGATGGTTTATCTTTATCTATATGGGTTGTATCTACATATGTATTTCCATCTTCATCTAATACCATATAACTTAAGTTTTCGATGGTTCCCAAATTGAAATCTATTGTGCCTTCTACTTCTGTTTTTTCTTCATAGTTGAATACTTCTAATCCATATGCAAGGCAAGCTCCACTACCTAGGTCATCTTTACAACGTTGATTATAAGCTCTAGTTATGTATTCGTCTTTTAATGGAATTAATTCATGTCCAGTATATAATGGTGAAACTCCTAATCCTAGTACGACTTTTCCTGATTTGACTGCTAAGGCATCTATTTTACTCATAGTAGATAATGTGAAATAAGAAAGTGTTCCTCCTATTAAAAGAATTATCATACTTAGAACGGTTGTTACTAATAAAAACTTATTTATCTTATTACTATTATTTTCTTTCATATTTACCATTCCTTACTATTATAATAATACCAAATTATTAGTAGTTTTTCAAGTATTTTTATATGTTTAATTTAAATTTTTATACCTTTCATGAAATGCCTAAGTCATTTCATGTCATTACTAGCCTATTCTATAGTCTAGTAATGAATAACTATAAGATATTATATTCATGGTGAAATACTTTCTAACTTAGATAATTCCAAATAAAAAGAAAGATAACTAGTATCTTTATAGTTAGAATATCTTGGTAATATTTTATATAATTTTTTTATGATAGAGACTATTATATAGGCTCTATCATACCGCGTAAAACATAAACTTGTTTATGGTTGAAGTGGCAAAAAAAGAATAAATTTACATAAACTTATTCATTTGTTTCATCATTTGATTTACTTGTTTTTGAGATGGTGTCCTTCCCATCTGACTCATCATAGTCTTAATCATTTGCTCATTAATAGGAGGATTCTTTTTTAATTCTTTTTTCATTAATTTTCTAGCTACTAGAAAACCAATAACTAATCCTACTACTAAACCTATTACTATATATAATATATCCCAAAGCATATTATTCTCTCCTCTCTATAGTTATTGTACTATTAAATTATTATTTTGTAAAGAATTTAATTTAGATAGCCAAAAATAATCCATATTTTTAAAATCACAGACAAATAAATTGTTATTATAATTATTTATATCATTAAAGAAAATACTATAGTTATTTTCTGTTTCTATCTTAATATTATAATTATTTATTCTTAAAATACTCTTATCAGTTGTATTTAAATAATGAATATTATCTTTTCTCTTATATCCATATTTATATTTATATTCATTATAAATATATTCATTTAACATTATCTTATTAAAAGGATTTGCTATTTCTTCTAATACATGATAGGCTTTAATACTATTATAATCTCTAGAATAATATATTTCCTCAAATATTTTATACATCTTAAAAGGTTTATCTTTATACATATAACTATAATATTTATTAACATTAAAAATATAGTATGTTCTCATTTATATCACCATAAATAAAATATCATACTATATTTATTTATTTTGTCGAATTATAAATTATTCTTTATTTTTATTACTAAATCAGTCATATCTAATTCAAAGAAATTTAATACTTCTTTTTCACTACCACTCTTACCAAAGGTTGGTATGTTAACAAAATCTTCATCAGATGAGATAAAGCGATACCAATTGGCATCATTTGATAATTCTATAACCATACGACGATATCCTGTTGGTAAGACCTGCTCCTGATAATCTTTGTCTTGTTTTAGGAATAAATTCATATTGGGCATTGATACTACTCTGGCTTCAATATAATTCTTTAGTAATTCTTCTTTTATATTAACCGCTAATTCTACTTCACTACCTGTTGCTATTATTACTAAATCTAATCTTGTTCTTACTTCGCTAATTACGTAACCACCACGCGCTACTTTATTTGGATTAGTGTATTTCATTGTGTTGTTATGACCACGAGGTAATATTAAGGCTGATGGTTTACCTTCTCTTAGAATATTTGTCCAAGAACCCATTAGTTCTTTATAATCAGCAGGTCTATATACTGATAAATTAGGTATACTTCTTAAGGCTCCTAGTTGTTCTACTGGCTCGTGAGTTGGTCCATCCTCTCCTACTCTAACACTATCATGAGTAAAGATATATGTTACTGGTAAGTTCATCATGGCACTCATTCTAATAGATGGTTTCATATAATCAGAAAAGGCTAAGAATGTACTTCCATAACTACGAATATTAGTTAAGGCTAAACCATTTAAGACCGCTCCCATAAGATTCTCTCTAACACCAAAGTTAATATTACGACCAGAATAATCATCTACTGAAAACTCATTCTTTCCTTTTAGATATGTCTTAGTACTACAGAATAAATCAGCTGAACCTCCCATAAAGTTTGGTATAAAGGTACTAATAACATTCATTATTTGATAATTTATATCACGCATTGCTTTATCTTCAAATATCTTACTAGTATCAATAACTGCTGCTATATCAAGAGATATTTTTTCATTTTCTATTACTAAATTTATTTTATCTCTTTCACTATCAGTAGCATTAGCTATATACATTTCATATTCAGAATACCAATTGCGATAATAATCTTCAGTTCCATCTTTAATAAACTTCATAGCATTATTTCTGTCATTTTCACTATAGGTAAAGGCTGGTCCTCCTTTTAATTTTGTTCTTATTTCTTCTAAGTCTTCTTTTTCTAAATTAGAATGAATACGATTAGTTCCTTCATACTTAGAATATATACCTAGGGTTGTTTTTATTTCTATTAATACTGGTTTCTTACTCTTTTTGGCTTTTTCGATAGCATTAGATATTTCACCAATATTTTCGCCATCTTTTACTTTAATTACTTCCCAGTTCATTGAAGCAAATCTATCAGGAATATTTTCATACATAGCTTTATCTAAATCACCATCAGCAGTTACACCATTGGAGTCATATAGAACAATTAAATTATCTAAGCCTAGATTGCCCGCTAGGGAAGCTGCTTCATAAGATATTCCTTCCATTAGGTCACCATCAGATACTAAGGTATATATCTTATAGTCAAAGACAATGTTTTTCTTTTTATTAAAGGTGCTTTCTAAATATTTTTCACCAATAGCTAATCCTACTGATGTAGCAAAGCCTTCTCCTAATGGACCTGTTGTTACTTCAATACGATTGTTTAAATTATATTCAGGATGACCAGTACACTGAGAATTTATTTTACGAAAGTTTTTTAATTCTTCTAGATTAAATTCATCTAATAAATAATATAATGTACTATATAATAAGGCTGAACCATGACCTGCACTTAATACAAATCTATCTCTATTACACCATGCTTTTCTTTCTAAATCAAATTTTAGGTGATATGCAAATAGTGTATATAGTGTGGGAGCAGCATCTAGAGCTATTCCTGGATGACCAGATCCCGCTGCATTTATCATATCTAATGCTAATAATCTTATATCATTTACAATTCTTTTTTCATTTAGTTTCATATTTCTACCTACCTTATAATTTAATTCTATCATAATTTAGTGAAAAATAAAAGAAGAAATATTATTTTCTCCTTTAGTTATGGGTTTTTATGTAAACTATTTAATTGACTTCGAGTAATTTTTTTATTTTTAAGAAGAATGATTCTTTTTCGTCTTTCTTTGTTACTTCTAGTAATTTTTTAAATAATCTTATTTCATCCTTTTTAAAAACTACTTCTTTAGAACCTACTTCAATTAATCTTATTACTTCTTCTATTTTATACCATCTTACAAAACTTAATTCTTCCTTTTGAATTGTAAAGTCTTCAGCCTTTTGATTACATATTACATAATATGGATACATATAATGATTGTTATATTTTTCCTCGACTAAATACTTATCACAAAGTGGATGAAGATCTTCTTTTTTTATTTTTAATCCTACTTCTTCTTTAGTTTCTCTTACAGCACATGTTAATATATCTTCACGATATGATTGATGGCCAGCGATTACTCCTAATTTATTAGGACAAAATCTTCGATTCTTACTTCTTCTTTGAAGTAATACTTCTCCTTTATCATTTATGATATATATAGTTACTTCATTATGTAATTTACCTCTATTATGTAATTCTTCTCTTTCTATTATTTCATTAGTATCATTTCCTAGTTTATCTACTACCCTTAATAATTCCATTCTTATCACCTACATTACTCTTATAGTATATCATACTTTTGATATTTTTTACATAGTTTTAATCATAGAGACTATACTTAGGCTCTATGATTCCTAATGAAGACTTATGTTATAAGGCTTCATAGGCAAAAAAGAAAGAACTCTTATTTATTAATTGTACGTTTGTAAATGATGTGAAACAATATTTTTTGTAAAAATGACTCAATTTGATTATTGGGTTGTTTTTTTCTTTGCTACTATATAAATAACACAGAAATGAATTTAGTCAATGATTAACGTTAGTTAAATTTATTTTGCATTGACTAAAGAAATGAATGTGTTATGCTGTACAAGCAAAGAAACAATTAATTCTTTTCTTTTTTCTAATGGCGTTAAATAATTTAAACAAGCCATTGGTATTTTATTACTTCTTTCTAAATATGCTTTTCCTTTTTCTCTTAAGTCTTCTAAATTATTAATTATTAATGTATTGTAAAACCTCTCGTTATCATTTCTGTGACTTCTTTCTACTTTTCCATTATGTCTTGGAGTTCTTGGTCTTATTTTGTGATGATCTATATCCAACTTTAAGCACAAATCATCTAAAGGATGTAGCTTTTTCATTTTGCTTTGATTCCAAGTAAACTCTGTACCATTATCAGTTTGTATTTCTGAAGGTTTATATTCAAAATAAGAAATACATCTTTTTACAAAATCTACGGTATTGGCAGGAGTATGTTCATCATACCAATATAAAAACCTTTCCCTTGTTGCTTCATCAATGCATGTATATTGATAATATTTCTTATCTAACGGTACTTTGTCACTTAAGCATATAGAAGGAACATATTTAACATCTATTTGCCATTTTTCACCAAGCATACTAGGTGTAAAATACTTTTTAGGAATATATTTAGAAGTTCCAGTAATATTAATTTGTTTATAGTAACCTAATTTTCTCATTACTCTATATAAGCTACCAATGTTTCTTTTATATCCTTTATTTATTCTTAATTTATACCATATTTCGCCAAGAGTAAGATTATCATTTTTATGTCTCTTTAACAAATCTTTTATCCATTTTATTTCTTCCTTTGTATGAGCATTAGGATGCGGAGAGTGCGGTCTATGCGATTTATCCATAAGAGATTCTAATGTACCATCATAAGCTTTATTCCATCTATATAAAGATGTTCTGGAAATATGATATTTTCTTAGCACATAACTAATTGAATTTCCATTTCTATAAGTTTTTACAGCATTTTCACGAGTTTTAATATCGTGTGGCAAATATCTTTTGCTTTTTTCTTTATTTTCATTTATAATATTCATAGTGATTCAAGTCCTTTCAAAATAATATTTTTGGTTCAACTCAATATTATACAACTTGAATCACTTTTTTTGTATAGAAATGTTTCGCATCAATTGTAACACAACAAAAGAAAGAACTCTTATTTATTAATTTTATAAGTAGTTCCTTCTCTTGTATCAATTAATTCTATACCTTTAGTTAATAGTTCATCTCTAATAGCATCTGATAAAGCATAATCTTTATTTTGTTTAGCTATTTTTCTTTCTTCTATTTTATCTTGAATATATTTTTCTAGTTCTGAATCTATATTATTATCTTCTTTAATTAAGTCAAGGCTTAATATTTTATCAAAGTCTTCAATTAAATATCTTTTTGTAGTACCATTTACGGTATCATCTTTTATTAAATCATATAGTATTGTTATACTATTAGCGGTATTTAAGTCATTAGATAATTCTTCTTTAAATCTATCTTGATATTCTTTTACTTTATCTTCTTGGAGACTACCTTCTTCTTTAATTAAAGATATCTTATTTATTAATTTATTATATTGATTTTGTACTTGTTCTAAAACAGAATATGAGAAGACTAATTGTTTACGATAATGACTTAATAAACACATAAATCTAAAGGCTAATGGATTATAACCATTTTCTTTTAAAACACTTACTGATAAGACTGCTCCTTTACTCTTACTCATTTTACCTGATTCATCCATAAGATGTTCATTATGAAACCAATAATTACACCATTTATGTCCTAGATATGCTTCACTTTGAGCTATTTCATTAGTATGATGTGGGAAGATATTATCTACTCCTCCACCATGAATATCAAGATGTTCACCAAGATATTTTAAACTAATTCCGGTACATTCTATATGCCAACCGGGATAACCTACTCCAAATGGTGAATCCCATTTTAAATCTTGATCTTCAAACTTACTCTTAGTAAACCATAGGGCAAAGTCCGCTTGATTTCTCTTATTATCATCAAAGTCTACTCCTTCACGAACTCCAACGACCATATCATCTTCTTTATGGTTAGTTAATTTATAGTAATCTTCTAATTTACTTACATCAAAGTAAACATTACCTCCGGCTTCATAAGCATAACCATCCTCTAGTAACTTGGATATTATTTTAATATATTCATCAATATTATCGGTAGCAGGACTTACTACATCTGGTCTACGACAATTTAACATATCAAAATCTTTAAAGAAAGCATCAGTATAAAATTTGGCTATATCCATAACTGATTTATGTTCTTTCTTAGCACTAGCTACCATTTTATCTTCACCAGAGTCAGAGTCACTCTTTAAATGTCCAACATCAGTAATATTCATTACTCTTTTTACATCATAGCCTAAATATCTTAAGGTCTTATCTAAAATATCATGACCTATATAATTACGCATATTACCTATATGAGCATAATGATATACTGTTGGGCCACATGTATAGAAACCTACTTTATTACCTTCATATGGTATAAATTCTTCTTTTTGTCTTGTTAATGTGTTATATAATTTCATTTTAATCCTCCTAATTATTATATTTTTATTTATTATATAAAAGAACTTATCTATTATGATAAGTCCTCTTCGTATACTTTATTTATCTTGTAAGCATAAGGAAATAGACCTATCATTTAATAGATCTTGACAACACATTTTATTAGTAGTAAGTCTATTCATAGTATCTCTTCCTTTCTTACAATATTATTTTATAATAAATTATTTATTTAGTCAATTATTATTTCTTATTCCTGTTAAATAATTCGTAATTAGTTCTTTTTCTTTATTATTTTTTTATCTTTATTATAATTATATTTTTGATATAATTCTTTCTTACTATCTAAATCAATCATTGGAGCATCTTTTACTAAAACTACAAAAGCAGATGTAGCATAGTTTTCTTTAAATGTTCTATATAGACTTTTTTCTATATAATAATTATCTTCTTCTTCATATTCATTTCCTATATATTTAAATATTATGTTACCAGTATATACTTCAGGATTAGGAAAGGTATAATCTTCATTTAGTTCTTCTTCGGTAATATAATAACCACTTTGATAATTATAATTAGTAAGCATATATCTATCTAGATTATAATATTTATCTAGTACTTTTAGTATAGTATCATTATTAATATGTTTTCTTCTTACATAAGATAATATTTTCCATACTGTAAAAGTTGGCATTTTCTTTAAATGCATATTCTTTTGTCTTTGATACTCTAAAGCATTTATTATATTATTAAATGCTTCTAGGTAGACTTGATTATTCTTTACGGCTTCAATATGTCTATATAGGTCTGTCTCCTCCAAAGGAAGATCTCCTAGTATAAAGTCTTCATATAATTCTACTATTTCTGGATTAACATCTTTAAATAAATAATATTTATATGTACTTTCATTCATGTTTTTAATAACATTTTCAAGACTATCTACTATTTGTTTATTTGTTTTTGTTTTATCATATGGTGACTTTTCGTATTTTCTTTTTATTTTTTCTAACTCTTGTTTTCTTTTATTTGGTTTATCCTCCACTATATTAATACACATGGCAAGTATTAATTCTTTATTTTCATATAAATAACTATATCTTCTTATTAATTCTTCTTTAATGTCCATTGCTACCTCCTGGTAATTTATTTTATCATAATATATTAGTTAAGTAAATATTTTACTATAGTTTTCCTACTTATATATGATAAATGATGGTATTATTTGCAGACCTTAGGCTGCAAATAACCCTCTAAGACCTAGGCTTAGAGGGATAACAAAAAGATATTATTACTTTACTTATTTTGTAATAATTCATTTAAATATTCATTATCAGAAAAGTAGTTTAGTTTCATTGCTTCTTTTACTTCTTCTAATGTTTTATTGGCTTTATTAGATGCCTTGGTGGTACCTTCCTTTAAAATATTATATACTTCTTCAATGTTATTAGCATATTTTTTTCTTCTTTCTCTGATAGGAGTTAATTCATCGTTTATTACTTCAGTTAGGAATTTTTTTATGGTAACATCTCCTATTCCACCTTTTTGATAGGCTTTTTTTAAGGATTCTAAGTTTTGAAACTCTGGATAATACTTTTGAAAATGGGTATCAGTACAAAAGGCTTCTAAATAAATGAAGAGAATATTGTCTTTAAGTATTCCTGGTTCTTCTACTTTTCTAGATGTTGTTTTTATACTAAATATTTTTTCTTTTATTATTTCTTTTTCATCAGATAAATAAATACAATTATTTAACGATTTACTCATCTTAGTATTTCCATCGGTGCCTACAAGTCTTCTTTGATAAATATTATCAGGTAATATTGATGTACATTCTTGTAAGACATTAGTTTTATATATTCGATTAAATGCTCTTACTATTTCTCTTGTTTGTTCAATCATAGGTTCTTGATCATCTCCTACTGGTATTATATTAGCTTTGAAGGCTGTTATATCAGCGGCTTGACTTATTGGATATGCTGTAAAACCTACGGGAATGCTATCTTTGAATTTTTTGGCGTTTAATTCACTTTTTACTGTAGGATTTCTAAATAGTCTATTTATTGTTACTAGATTCATGTAATAGTAGGTTAATTCTGTTAAGGCACTTACTCCTGATTGAACAAAGAATGTTACTTTACTTGGATCTAGGCCTACTGCCAAATAATCAAGCATTACTTCTATTACATTTTTTCTTACTTTATCTGGATTATCAAAATTATCAGTTAAAGCTTGTGAATCCGCTATCATAATATAAAATTCATCATAATTCCCTTCTTCTTGTAATTTATATCTTCTTTTTAAAGACCCAACATAATGTCCTATATGTAATCTACCTGTTGGTCTATCTCCTGTTAAAATTATATTTTTCATTTTCATCTTCCTCTCTTTCTATATTTATAAATTATTTAATTAAACACCACCGTTTACTTAATATACTCATAACAACCTCCTATTAAATATACAAAAAAGACCTACCTAATAAAGATAAGTCTATAAATTACATTAATAATATTTATATTAATTTAATTCCACGAGTAAATAGACTTATCTTCAAATAAGTCTAGCCAGCTATTTAATTTAACTAAAACTATATTTATTTTCATAGTCTATCTCCTCTTTCTTATCTAGATTTTAGTACTTTTTTATTACTTTGTCAATATTTTTATTTTATCTTTTGATTTATCTTGTCAATTTCTTTTTTTAAATGTTACATTGTTAAATAATCTTAACATATTTATGTTTACTTTCTAGCATATATTCCATAGTATCTTCTTACTAATCTTATGCCACTAGGATATGTATTTCTTTCAATATATTTATTTAATTTTTCTTCATCTAACTTGCTTTGATAGTGATCCTTGATATCACCTTGTTCTTCAGAAAAATCATCAATGATTGGAACTTTTAAGAGAAAATTATATAAGCTTTCTCTTGTTTTAAAGTATTCTCTAACATGGATTGGTATTAGTTCAACATCTTTGAAACCTGCTGATATGATATTTTCATAATCTATTATACTTATTGGTTTGGTATCTTTGAAAGCTTGACCTTTACCAAAGATTAGTTTCAGTTCATAGCAGTCATATTTATCTACTCCGTGAACTAGTAAATGACCATCTTCTTTTAGAAAGTAATATATTTGTTTAGCATCTATAGGAGTGTTTCTGGCCACTACTACGTCATAATATTTATCTGGAACATCCATTAATAAATTATCCATTACTTTAAAAGTTATATTCTTACGTCCACTTTGTAATAAGTTCTCTTTAGCAGTCTTTATCATTGCTTCTGAATAATCTGTTCCTAGTATTTCTGAGACTTCGGGAAAATATTTTAATAGTTTTTCTCCACCACCTGTACCTAAGTCTAGTATTCTTGAATTTTTATTTGTTATTTTTCTTAGAATACTATATAGATCCCAATTTGTTAATTTTTCACTTATTATGTTAAAAGTACTGAAATCCCAATTTTTTATTTCTTCATAATATTTTTGCTCATTTATTTTCATATTTTTTTCTCCATTTTTTAATATTTTTGTGTGATTGTATAATTATATAGAAAAAGAACCTCCTTTCATGAACATACGCAAAAAACAATCACAAAAATAATTTTGTATGTTTATTTGCCATTCATGAGGAGATTCTTAAGGCTCTTCATTATTCCTTTAAACTTTATGTTTATCTGGTAGTAAAACGCGAATGGACTAATTGAGTTACTACATCTATAATTTAACATAGTTTTTATTACTTTGTCAATATTTTTATTTTTAATAATTATCTTTATTGTTTATACTTCTGATGTATTTGGGTTTTGGGTTTTTTCTTATTAACATTTTAGCTTGGTTTAGAGTTGTAATTGGTTCTTCTAAATAATTACTAAGACTAGTTCTAAATTGTTTTAAAAATTCTAGGCAATTAGCATTAGAGGTATACATTTCATTTAGTAATCTACTACTAGTAATGAAGTTATTGAAATAGTTATCTACTAGAAATAGTTTTAATTCATAATTAAAAGGTAGCATATTTTTATCTAATGATATTTCTTCACTAGTTCCATATTCCATTGTATCTATTATGGCTATTTTACCATTTCTATATAGAATATTATACATGACATCATACATGGCTACTTTATTGTCTGTAAGTAATTTTATATCTTTAGTACTTTCTTGAATTGCTGTTTCTAAACTATCTAAATTAATTAATAGTGGATTTCTTTCATATAAGTTTTTGGATTTGACATATGGCATGGTGTATCCTACTATTTCATTTTTTACTATTAATACATCTTTAGGCCATATAAATGTTTTATTATCGATATGACTAAATCTTAGTATTTCTTCTTCTTTATAATCGCTTTTTTCGTAATCGAAATATTCATGAAAGACTTTATATACTATTTTATGTTTTTCATCTAAGAAGCACATTCCTTGGGATCCTATTCCTAATGGTTTTAAGTTTTTTAAAAATATATTAAAATGTTCTCTATTTATGAAATTCATTATTATTCCCCCCTTTAAGTGATTAGTATTGTAGCATAAAATTTGATAAAATGCAAATTTTGGTTTATCTTTTGCCCTTACAGCCTGTAGTCTTTCAGGGTATGATAGAGCCTATATAATAGTCACTATCATAAAGGGTTATATAAAAATAAGTACTATTTTAAGTACTTATCTATTATTTCAAATAATTTATCTTTACTAATTGGTTTAAGTAAATAGCCGCTGAAGCCATAAGTTAAATATTCTTCATTATATTCGTATTCGTTGTTTCTGGTAAGTAAGATAACATTTGTTTTAAAGTTTCTAATATCTTTAAATTTCTTCATTATTGTTACACCATCTAATGGGTCCATAACTTCATCAAGTAATATTAAATCATATTTTTCTTTACCTCTAATTTTATCTAATGCTTCCTTACCTAAACTAACATAATCTAGTTTAATATTAGTACCTTTAATAAGTTTACTAATGATTTTTTCGGTAGATATATTATCATCTACTAGTAAGATTTTCTTTTTATCATATACTTCTTCATATTTATCTAATTTTTCATCTGATTCTTTTGCTACTTTTTGATCAAGTACTATTTTCATCGTAGTACCAGTTCCATATATACTACTAGGAATAATAGTACCACCCATTAAAGTAATTAAAGCTTTAGCATTGTATAAATTATTATTTAAATTAAGAGAATCTTCATTACGATCATTCTTTTTATTAAATACTTTAATTATATCTTCTGCTTTCATACCAGTACCAGAATCTTCAACAGTAATAATAAGTCTTGCTATATTATTTTTAATGATAGCATTAACATTAAATTCAATATAACCACTACTAGTGTATTTAACACTATTATCTAAAATAATATCTAACACTTGTTTAAGGCCAACACTATCACCATATAAATATTCAGGTATATCACTGGCTATACTAGGACGAAAAGCAATATTTTTAACATTACATTTTTTACTATATACGGTAACTAATTCTTTAATAATTAATTTAACATTATACTTATCATTATACACCTTGATACTAGCACTATCAATACTATTTATATCAAGTATTTCATTAGTCATTGTAGTAAACTTAGCAGTACTACCTTTTATCTCTCTAGCAGCATCATTAATAACTTCAACATCAACCTTTTTATTACTCGTTTCATCTAATATATCATCAGCAGAATAATCAATATCTTTAGTAATATTTCTTATTTCATTAGTCATATTATATAAGAACATAGTCTTCTCTTCATTAGCATTATCACTAATTTCTTTTGCTCTATGTACTTCTTCTAGAATTTTCATATCAGGATTTTCAATTGTATGATACATTAAAAATACAATAAATGTTTCCATTGAAGTCATAAGTAATAATTCAGGATGACTTTTTTGAATAATAATAACAACAACTCCTAATAACATAAATGCAAAAATTGGTAAATACTTTTTATCTCTAATTTTCTTATAATTTATAATAAGTCTAACTATCCAAATAGCAATATACACACTAGAAACAACATACATAACATTTGCACTAGGACCATAAGAATACACAGCTCCTCCTGCATTATGATAATATAATGGTTTTATAATTATAACTATTAAAAATATAACGTATAATATTGAAAAACCTTTTATTATCCTATTTATTTTCTTTTTTCTATTTTTACTATCGTCAATTGATATAGCAAATATATACACTGAAAACAGAGTAATCCAAGTTAATAAATAAACTATATATCCTTTAGATACTATAACATTAAAAATGGGATATTTATCTATATTTACTATCGTAAAATAACTACCTATAGCCAAGATTACACCAATTAAATTAGTAATCATTAATTTCTCAAAAATCTTATTTTCAAAAGTAACAAGTCTTTTCCTTGCAAAATAGACTATATTAAGTAATACACTATAAAATAAACTATATATAGTAAACATATTCATATTTCATCACAACCTTTTTATCTTTTTTTTATTTTTTTCTTTACATTTTCTTGAACTTTAACAAAATCTACTTTTCCAACACCAGTAAGTGGTAGTTCTTTTTCAAATGTATATTCATATGGTACATCTCTTTCTGGTAAATAAGTTAAACATAGCTCTCTTAATTGTTCTTCAACTACATCTGGAGTTAATTGACAATCTTCTTTTAAAACTACTATTGCCATTGGAAACTCGCCCTGAGTAGTAGTATTACTAGGAATACCAACAACACAACAATTTTCAACTAAAGGATGCTTTTTTATTATATTTTCCATTTCCATTGGCCATACATTGTGTCCATCTGGTCTAATAATCATTCTTTTTATACGACCTGATGGAAATAAAACACCATCTTCATTCATGTAACCCCTATCTTTGGTATGTGTCCATATTAAACCATCACTATGTTTTATTTGAACTTCAGCAGTTTTTTCTTTATCTTTATAATAACCTAACATTTGAGTAGGACCAGTTATACATATTTCACCATATTCACCATACTTAAGTTCCTTATCAGTATATTCAACATTATCATCTTTTGGTAATGCAAATATAGAAATAGTATTTTTAGCAAGTGGTACTCCTGCACTACCAACAACATTACATTTATTAAGTCTAGTAGAAACACTTGAATTACATTCAGTAAGTCCAAATCCTACTATTACATTTTTATCATAACCATGATTATGTAAAAACTCATTAAATTCTTGTTCATTACCCTCTAAGAAATAATCACCACCAGCAGAAATAGATTTAAGAAATTTTGAAAAATTTACTTTTTCCATTCTCTTGTCCTTCATAAGTGAAGTATAGTGTGTTGGCACTCCAACTATATGGTTTGGTTTATATTTTATAATATAATCAGCAAATTCATCTTGATCAAATTGTGGTATTATAATGTCTTCAATTCCAAGAGCAGGAGCCATTACTACCCCAAATGACCAACCATAAGCAATAAATCCTGGCATAATATTAAGAAGTGATTGTCCTTTTTTTAATCCTAAATCAGTATCTTTATATTGTTCAATTAATGCTATAACAGTATCATTAGTTAATTCAACACTCTTAGGAAGACCAGTAGTTCCACCTGTTAACACCATACCAGCAGGCATATTAGGAGTATATTCTACTTCTTTTGCTACAGTATTTTCTCCAATATTCATAAATGCTTTCCAAGAAACATATAAACCATCGTAACAATCAAAAGCAATATTAGGTATTGGAAGTCCCTTTTTAGTAAGCATTTCATCTACCTTTTTCTTAAAAATAGGCTTAAATAATGCTGGTACAGAATCGGTATATGAATTGCATACAACCATTTTAACATTGGTATTTCTAATAATACTATTTATTTTAGGAAAAGCTATATCTAGTGCTATTAAATATTTAGAATTAACTTTGTTTAAATTTTCTTCTATTCTTTTAGCATTAGTCCTAGGATCTATATTATTAGCAACTGCTCCTATTTTATTTAAAGCATAATTACTAATAATAGTTTCTGGAAATGTTGGAGAGCATATAGTAACAATGTCTCCTTTTTTTACTCCTAAAGCAGCAAATGAATTAGCAGCCCTATCTACCATATCAAAAAATTTTTTATAAGTCATTTTAAAGCCATAATATTTAATAGCATTCATTCCCTTATTATATTCATTATTATCTTTAGCATATCTATAAAAAGTCTTCTTTGGTAATTCCTTAGTGGCGGCCTTCTCAGTATAATATTTAAGCCACGGCTTATCAATTGAAGCAAATCCTGTTATTTCCTTACTTCTTTCTCTATCTAGTTTCATATCACTAGGTAATGCTGAATACATTGTAAAATTTTTCATAAAACCATCTCCCTCCGATTTTTTCATATTAATTGTATCATAAATTTTAACTTTTTTATAGTACTTTTATAACTTTTTTATCTTCTTTTAAATATTTCGTGAACATCACACAATTTAAAATTGCATGCTTCTAACATTGCTATTAGAATTTTCTCCATTTAATAATATCATTATTAATGTAAAGAGACATAAACTCGGATAGTTCCTACCCTATATATAATTTAATTAGATAAGTAATAGTTCTATTCCCTTATCTAGTATATTATTCGCAGCATTATAATCTCTATCATGCATGCTATCGCATCTAGGACATTGCCAAGTTCTTATACTATAATCTTTTATTTTTTTATTTTGATAGCCACAGTTATTGCATAACTGACTAGATGGATAATATCTACCTACCTTTATTAACCTTCTTCCGTACCATCTTGCTTTATATTCTAACATATTAATAAACTTAGATATAGATATATCTCCAAGTACTTTGGCTATATTCTTATTTTGAAACATTTCTTTAACATTTAAATCTTCTACTACTATAACTTGGTTTTCGTTTATAATACTAGTACTTAATTTATGTAAGAAATCATTTCTAACATTATTACATTTATCATATAGTTTATTAATTTTATTTTCTATTTTTTTATAATTATTACTGCCTTTCATTTTTAAAGAAAGGCTTTTTTGTAATCTGCCTATTTTGTCATAAGTATTCATTAATTTTTTGGGAGCATTATATATGTTATTAGAACTATCATGAACAAAATTACTAACTCCCATATCTATTCCTACTATGTAACTATTAGTTTCTAACTTTTTAATTTCTTTTCTAACTAATATCATTACTTTATATTTATTATTACTATATTTTTTTATTGTAGCATTAATAATAGTACCTTCTACTTTTCTATGTACTTTAGTGGGTACTTTGCCTAGTTTAGGTAATTTAATGTAATTATCTAACACTTCTATATTATTATTAGTATAATTAGTTTGATAAGATTCTCCTTTGTTCTTCTTTTTAAATCTAGGTTTACTACCTAATTTGTTCATATATCTTTTATAAGCATTATCTAAATTATAAATAGCATTAGTAATAGCAAACTTATCTACTTCTTTAAGCCAAGGATATTCTGCTTTTAACTCTCTATTACATATGTTATTATTTGTATACTTTGAGCTATAACCATTACTATTAGAATAATCTAAAAAATAATTATAGATAAATCTACAGCATCCAAAAGTTTTAGCAATTAAAACAATTTGTTCTTCATTAGGATAAATCCTAAAACTATAAGTATACTCCATAAATAACACCTACTTCCCCTGATTAGAAATATATTCTTTAATATTTTCTTCTAGTGTATCACTAACAGTGGAAACAAAATAAGAAGGATTCCACATATGTCCACCATATAATTCTTTTTTTAATTCTGGATATAATTTAAATAATAGTCTTGCACTTGTGCCTTTTAACCTTTTTACAATAGTAGGTATATAATGCTGAGGCTTACAACTAATTAACAAGTGAATATGGTCTAAATCTGTATTAATTTCTATTATTTTAAAATCCATTTCTTGAGATAGTAATATAATTATCTCAAAAAGTGAATCTTTTACACTATCAGTTAATATTTTTTTACGATATTTAGTACAAAATACTATATGATACTCTATACCATATACATATCCTCTTCCTTTAAAAATAATCATATTATCACCATAATAATCATACCATATGTAAGCGTAAAAGTAAATGCTTTTGGAAGCAAAAAAGGAAAAATCTAACTCACAAATTAATTCACGAGAGTGCGATTTTTAGTTCTTCAAATAAAGAATTATTATGTTTTTCTTCTATTTCTTTTAATAATTCTTCTGTAGTAATTTCTTTCATACAAAAAAACCTCTTTCTATTTAAAAGTACCCTTTCACAAAGTGTCTTTATTTTACCACAAAAGAAAATTTTTTACAACAAAAAAAGAATAACACTATGTTATCCTTAATTATTATTCTTCAGTTTTTTTAGAAGCTTTTGCTTTTTTAGGAGCTTTTTCCTCAGTTACTTTAGTTTCTACTACTTTTTTAGAAGTATCTGCTCCTTTATAAAATCCACATTTTGGACATGCTCTGTGAGGTCTAATTTTAGCACCACAGTTAGTACATTCTACTAGTCCGTTAGCGGTAATTTTATAATGAGTTCTTCTCATATCTCTTCTAGTTTTACTTACTTTTCTAAATGGAACTGCCATCTTCTTCACTCCTTCCCTATAATAGATCTTTTAAACTACTTAGTGGATTATTCTCTAATTTAACATCATCTTCACTAATTAGTCTCCAACCATCACCCTCAAGTGTTAAATCTTTATTTTTATCATTAACACACTTAAGAGGAATTTCCACAAGAATATTTTGCCATAAATCTTCCGTAATATCAATAGTTTTTTGAAAATTTATTCTTGTTTCATCTATTTTTTCATCAATACTACTAGTAAAATTATATTCATAGTCCTCTAATGTTATATCATCAGGTAATATCATTGTACCACTAAGAGTACCAGATAATTCATAAGTATCATCTATTAACCTATCTAGATATCCATTAAAATGGACATTATTTAATCTTCTAATTGTACTAGTTTTTAATAGTTCGTCATTAATAACAACATCATTATCAATAATAATCTTTTTATTATTAACAACAAGATTAAATAATTCAATTACCATAAAATTTCACCTGCCTAATAATTATATAATATTTTTTACAAAATATCAACCTTTTTCTTGATTTTTCCTTTTTTTATAACGATATTATCTATACTCATGGGATAAACAAAGTTAAAATATCTAAATATTCCTGATGTTTTAGATAGTTTAGTAATACCTCCACTTATAATTAAATGTGTATTATTTATATCTTTTACTCCTCTAGTATTATCTGCAAATAATCTATTATCCGGAGACATTAGTCCTCTATTTCCTTTAATAATTTTATCAAGATAATATGGCATCATTCCATTATGCATATGACCGCAAAAGATAAAATTAAAATTTTCAAGTTCATTACTAACATCTTTATTACTTATGTTAATAGGAGAATGACAAAGTACAATCTTTATTTTATTACTATCCATATTATTAAATAATATTTTATCTTCTTTAATTCTATCTAATAATAATTCTCTGGATTCATGTTTATTCTTGTAGTAGTAGTCATAATCTTGTTCTAATAAATATACTATAATTTTATCATCTTCATAATAATTATTATATCTAGATAAATATATTCCATCTATTTTTGATACTTCTAACCAAAATTCATTATTATCATCTTTTGCCTTTTTATGCTTATTTCTAATGGCTAAATCATGATTACCTAGAGTTATAAATACTTTACTTTTTTTACTTACCTTTTCTAAGAATTTTATTAATTTATCTCTCTTATCTATATTATTTACTACATCAGTACTATCTAATAGATCTCCTGCTATAAAGATATACTCACTATTTTTTAATTTGTTATATATTAAGTCTAGCTTTTTATCATTAAATTTATCTGAAAAATGTAAGTCTCCAAATAACATCATATTTATATCTTCATTACCCATATTATAATAGTGTTTCTTTATATCTATCATTTTACCCCTCTAAAAGAAAGATAGTAATTATTCATCACTATCATTACTTACTTCTTTCTTTATTAATACTTCTCTTGGTTTAGAACCGTTTTGTGGACCAATAATACCTCTTTCTTCTAGTAAATCTACTATTCTAGCAGCTCTATTATATCCAATACGATATTTTCTTTGAATAAGAGAAGCGGATATTTTACCAAATTCCATAGCAAAATCTACAATATCATTATATAGTGGATCATCATATTCTTCTTTTGATTCATAACCATCATCATACTTAGTATTATCACCATTCTCACTACCACTCTTATCTTCTGTAAGTGAGTGATCATAATTAGCTTTTTGTTGTGATATTGTATAATCTACTATTTTTTGAAGTTCTTCATCACTTACAAAAGCACCTTGTATTCTAATAGGAACATTCTCACCCATTGGTTTAAATAACATATCACCTTTACCAAGTAGTTTTTCTGCTCCAGTTTGGTCTAATATTGTTCTAGAATCTATTGATGATGATACAGCAAATGATATTCTAGATGGAATATTAGCCTTAACAACACCAGTAATAACATCAGTAGAAGGTCTCTGTGTTGCTACGATTAAGTGAATACCAGCTGCTCTAGCCATTTGCGTAATTCTCATAATTGAATCTTCAACATCTTTAGCGGCTACTAACATAAGATCTGCTAACTCATCAATAATAAATACTATATATGGCATCTTAACATAATCTGTATTAGTTTCACACATTTTATTATATGCTGTAATGTTTTTACACTTAGTATCTTCAAATACTTGGTATCTTCTTTCCATTTCTACAACAATATTTTTTAAAGCAATAGAAGCTTTCTTAGGATCAGTAACAACTGGTGTAAGTAAGTGTGGAACTCCATTATACATTGATAATTCAACCTTTTTAGGGTCAACCATTACTAATTTTACTTCATCTGGTCTAGCTCTCATAAGAATAGAAGCTATAACGCAGTTAATACATACTGATTTACCACTACCAGTAGCACCTGCTATTAAAAGGTGTGGTGTTGCATTAATTTCAGCCCATTTAACTGTACCCATGATATCTTTTCCAAGTCCAACCGCAAGAATAGTCTTATCACTAGGAGCAGGTAATTTAGATAATATTTCCCTAAATGAAACAGCAGAGTTTACTTTATTAGGAAGTTCTATACCAATAGTACTCTTTCCTGGAATAGGAGCCTGTATTCTAACATCTTTAGCGGCCAAATTAAGAGCTATTTCTTTCTGAATAGAAAGAAGTTTATTAACTTTAGTACCAGCTTTTAATTCAAGTTCATATTGTGTAACTGATGGTCCAATATGACATTCTTTAATCTTACCTGGAATATCAAAATCTGCTAATACTTTTTCTAAAGTTGCAATATTTTGTTTAACTGCTTCAATATTTTCTTTGTCATTACCAGCTTTAGCTACTTTAAGTAAACTAAGAGGTGGAAGTTTATAATTTAAATTAATTTCCGGTTTTTCCATTACATTATTACCTTCATTACTACTAGTCATTTCAGTAGCGGATTTTATTGGAATGTCTGGTTCACTAACTACTTCTTTATCACTAACTTTATCTATGTCTTTAGAAGACAATATAATTCTTTTATCTTCTTCTTCACTATGTTCTTTTTCTTTCTTTTCATGTTTAATCTTAGGTACTTTAATTTTCTTAATTAAATCTATAATACTAGTATTAAATAATAATATTGTACCAATAACTATTAAAGTAATAACTACTATCTTAGTACCATCTCTAAATAAACTATAGAATAAATAAGTAAATAAAGCTCCTATCATACCTCCACCACTATTAGAGATATAATAACTAAAGCTATCTACTAATCCTTTATTTGAAGAAGCATCAAATGCTTTTAATAAATTATCAAAAGTATCTGTAATAATTTTTACTCCTTCTTGACTATTTAATGTTATATATTTTATATGTAATAATACTAAGAATGAAATAACTATTATATAAAAACCTATCCATCTTAAACTACTAAAATTAGGCATCTTTCTTTTTAATATTAGATATCCTCCAAGTAATAATAAACCCATTAATAAAAATATATAAATATTTCCTACTAAAAAGATAGCAAATGCTCTAATAAAATTACCCGCAGGTCCATATGCTCCAATACCTATAATTGAAGCTAATATTAATATAATACCTATTACTTCATTACTATATTCAAATTTCTTCTTTTCATCATCTTTTTTCTTTTTTTTCTTAGCCATCTTATCAATCCTCTACTCGTATTAATTATAACATTTCTAGATATAAAAGTAAATGTTTTATAGTTATTTTTATTTTTTATTATTGCCATTAAAGCCTATATATAATAGTCTTTAATGGTTATGAATAGCCTGTAGTCTATTCATAATAAACTATCATATTTGAGGTGAAGTACTTTCTAACTATTAAATAACAATATAAAAAGAGCTTTTAGCTCTTTTTAGGAATAATAGCAGTCTGTTAACTATATTAAATTTAATTCTTTTTTTATACTATCCTGCAATAACTTAGAAAAATTAATACCTTTAGTATCTGCTAGATTTTTTAACCATTCTGGCATTGTTACAGTTGTGTTAACTGTTTTTGAAGAAATTCTCTTTTCATGTTCAATTGGATCTAATTCAACCATAGTAATAAATTCATTATCTTTTACTTTTATTTTCATATAATCATAAGTTGGTTCTGGAAGATTATCTTTATATTCTGGTAACATAGCATATAAAGCATCTTGTGCCATATAATATGCATCATTAAAACCGATACCATAAGTAAATATATTATCAAAATCAATAAATTTTACATTATAGGCATCTCCTTCTTTAGAAAATATTGCAGGATAAAAATATTTTTTCATAATTATCAAACAACAATCGTAAATAATAGTTTCGAAGACAGAAACTAAAGCTTAATCCCTGTACTTCTAACTATTTGTGATAAAGTACCTTTAGGAATATCTCCTTTGTGATTAGGAACTATGCAAACTTTGTTAACCTTTTTAAACTTCATGTGTGAACCTTTTTGACTAACCAGAACCCAACCATCATTTTCGAGTGCCTTTATCACTTTTTTAACAACTGTCATCATTCCTCCTTTCTAATAAATTATATCACTTTTTGTGACAAGTGTCAACACTTGTTATATTGTATGCTAAATTTAAAAAAATATACTAAAATATAGACAGTATCTAATATTTATAGTATAATTATAAAGAAATCAAAAGTATTTTTTTGTTACGAGTCTGCCATATGTATAAGATGGTTAGGACTCGACCCGTGTTGGGGCTAGGCCCCGCTTAGAAGAGCAACCTTATGGTTGTTTTTTTAATCATTATACTAAAAAGAAAACTATTTATTATAGTCTTCTTTAGTCTTCTCTACAATTTCTTTTAAATATTTACTAGTATAAGTACAACCACTAATAGTATCTAGATTATCTAGATTATTTTGATTATTAATAATTTTATTTAAATAATCATTACTATATATCATATTAGTATAAGTTTCATGACTACTAATTACTTCAATATTAGAAATATTATTATTAGTAAAGATAATCTTTAATTTTATACTACCTTTACCAGCATATCCCATACCTTTAACTTTATATGTAGTAGTAGTCCCATTCTTAACCTTAGATAATATTTCATAAGTATCATCTAATGGCTTAGTAATTATATTCTTACCTATTACAAAAGAAGATATAATACATAGAAGAATAAAACCAATTAATATAATATTACTTATATTCTTTTTATCATATAATTTAACACTTAATTTATTAATAAATATAGTAATAATATTAACTATAAGTATCGATATAAGTACTCCTTCTGGTAAAGGTGTTAAATATCTAATACCCATAGTAATAATACCCATAAGTATACCACTTATTACTTGTCCTCTTCTTGTAATAGGAGTAGTTACTGGATCAGTAGCCATAAATACTGCTCCAAAAAGTAAGCCACCACTAAGTATATTAAATAGAATAAACCATATACCTATACCTTTAGTTAAACAAATAATAATACTAATAATAGTTACACTACCAATATAACTAGTAGGTATTCTCCATTTAATTATTTTTTTATAAGTCAAATATATAAAAGCAATAATACAAAGTAAACTACAAGTCTCTCCAATAGCTCCTGGTATATTACCAAATAAAAAGTTAAATAAACTACCATATGGTTTAACTAAATTATCATAAGTAACTAAGTATCCACTAGCGGTCATATTAGTAAGAGGAGTAGCACTACTTACTACATCTACTTCATAAGGATTAAGATAACCACCAGTTAGTGATGAAAAGATAACTGTAATAAATAAACTACCTACTAAAGCAGGATTTAATTTATTTTTACCTAAACCTCCCATTAATACTTTAGATAAACTAGCTATAATACTTCCTATTATTACTAACCATATAGGAGTATTAATAGGAATAATAAGTGATAAAAATACCCCAGGTATAATAGCATAACTTTCACTAAATAACTTATAAAAACTTCTTTTATCCTTCTTAATATAATAATATAAATATTCAGTAACAATACAAAATAAACTAGCTACTGAAGCAAATATAAGTGGTTTAAATACTAAATATAAATTACCATAACCTTTTATAATTGGATAAATACCATTCTTATATGTAGAAAATATAATAAATGGAATTAAAACAACTAATATAGTATACATCATATTAGAAGTACTATTACTACTCTTTAGAAAGTTACCACTTCTTACTTTAAATTCTTTCATTTATGATTCACCTTCTCTTTAGCAATATTAACAAATTCTCTAACTTCTATTTTAGAAGGACAAATATAACTACATAATGAGCATCCTATACATTTGTTACATTTAAGTTTCTTTAAATTATCTATATTATCAATATTTTCCATAATAAGTACTGGCATAATATTAGCAGGACATACCATCGTACATTTACCACATTTAATACAAGGTAAATTTTTTTCAAAATGATCTTCCATTATAATAATAGAAGTAACATCTTTAGTAATAACAACATCATCACAAGGCATACTCTTACCCATCATTGGTCCTCCAACAATAAAGAGAGGATTCTTTATATTTTTATATCCATCTAAATTACTAATAATATCACTAGCTAAAGCTCCTATTTTAACTTTAACATTTTTCTTTTTCTTAATACCAGGACCAGTTATAGTAATAACTCTCTCAGTAAGAGGTCTATTATATTTAAACATTTCATATATAGCATATATAGTAGAAACATTATTAACAATAATACCTTTTTCACTAGGATATTTATCATATTCTATACCAAGAGTATTTCTAACTACTAGTCTTTCCCAACCATTAGGAAAAGCATCCTCTACTAATCTTAAACTAATATTAGGATAAGTCTTAATATATTTATTAAACATTCTAATTGATTTAATATCATTACTTTTAACAGCTATAATAGCTCTAGGTATCTTTACTATTTCTAATATATTATCAATAGCCTCTAATATAGAATCAGCATAATTAGCCATAACTGCTTTATCACAAGAAACAAATGGTTCACATTCTACACCATTAACAATTAAACATCTAATATTATCCATACTATACTTTAAAAAAGTAGGATAATCAGCTCCTCCAAGTCCTGATATACCATTATCTCTTAAATCATTAATAAATGTTTCTTTTGTATAACTATTGATATCTTTACTTTTTAATTTACTTTTCTCATATTTTTCTTTGAAATCATTTTCGACAACAATACATTTTATTTTCTTACCATTACTAATCATTTTATTAGTACCACAAATGGCATAACCGGATACTGAACTATGTACTGGGAAATTGTTATCTTTATTGATGGCTACAGTCATTCCTTTATAGATGTAGTCTCCCTCTTTTACTAGATACTTATATGTTGTACCACTTTTATTTTCTAGTGGTATATAAACAAGTTCTGGTTTAGTATATAATTCTATATTATAATCTATTTTATCATTACTACTAATTCTTACTGGTTTATTCATATCTATTCTCCTCTATAATAATAATATAACATAAAATTATAAAAAAATAAATATATTTTATTTTCTTTCATGAAATGCCAAGGTCATTTCATGTCTTCTCTAGCCTTATGTTAAGTCTACAGAAGATGTCTCAGTAGACCTATCATATATAAGTTAAAGAGCAAAATGAAAAGAACTAGTTCAAATAAACTAATTCTTTTATCTAAAAAATGATAAGTATATAATAAATCCAAAATATATAAGAGATAATACAATACCATTTATTTTATTATTATTGTTAGATTTATCAGGTACTCCAACTGCCATGGCTACTAATAGGCCTCCTACTAGGCCACCTATATGAGCTGAATTATCTATACCGCTATCTAAGAAACCAACAATTAGGTTTATTGCTATAACAGGAATTATTGATCTTGTTAATGTTGCTCCTAGATATGGTCTATAGTAATATCCAAAATATAGAAGGGCTCCAAGTAATCCAAATATAGCACCAGAAGCTCCAGCACATATGGTGTTGTGATTAAATGCTAATGATAATATGCTTCCTGCTATACCACTTAATATATATATTACTAAGTATTTCCATTTACCAAAAACATTTTCTACTTCTTTACCAATTATATATAGTGAATACATATTACATAATAAATGCATAATTCCTATATGTAAAAACATTGAAGTTAATAGTTTATAATAATCTCCATTTTTTGTTAATGCATCTAAGTTTGCTCCAAATAGGAGTAATGTATAGTTATCAGTAGAGCCATTACCTAGTACATACATTAATATAAATACTAATACGCATATAAATATTATACTATAAGTAATAATTGGTTTTTTAAAAGAGAATATTTTTTCTGCTATTTTGCTTTTACTTTCGTTTTGCTTATTAATATTATCTGTTACTTTTATGAAATATTCTAATCCTTCTTCGTCTCTCTTTGTTTTTTCTACTATATTAGGAAAAGCATTGGTAAGTTTAGGATTATTTATATCTTCTTCATTATTAATCATTACATCATCATTACTAAGTAGTTTTTCATCTTCTAAATCAGTATATATATTTAATACTTTTACTTTAAAAGATAATGTTTTCTTTTTTACTTGTTTTACAACTCTGCTTAATTTAAATTTATCAAAATCCAATTGTTCTTTATTATGAATATGATGAGATACTATTCTTACTATTTTATATTCTTCATTTAAATTTTCTAGCCATATTTCATCATTAATACCATGTATAATCATTGGATTATAGTTTTTTTCTGTAATAAAATAATTTATTAAACTCATTATTGTTAAATCATCACTTTTGAATACTATTTCTTCCATAATTACCTCCACACTATATATTATACTAAAAAAGCCAAAATAAATAAAGTATATTTTTCACCTATAAGGTGTTTTTTTATATAATATTGTAGAGAGGAGATTTTATATGTATAATAGAAGAATGGTTTATCCTTATCGTAATGATAGATTTGTTGGTAGTTTTGCCGCTCCATTTATATTAGGAGGTATAACTGGAGGATTATTAGCTCCTGCCTTTTATCCTAGACCATATCCATATCCTGTATATTATGGACCAAGACCACCATATGGACCATATCCTTACTACTAAAACACCAAAAAGGGTGTTTTTTTACTTAAATATATGATAAAATAAGATTATGAAGAAATTTAATATGATTGATGAAAGTTTTATTTGCGAAAATTGTGGTAAAAAAGTAACTAAATTAGGTTATACTGCTAGAGATCATTGCCCTTTTTGTTTATATTCTAAACATCTTGATATTAATCCTGGTGATAGAAGTTGTGAATGTCATGGTTTGATGAAACCTGTTGGTATTGAAAAATATAAAAACAGTTATAAAATTATTTATAACTGTACTAAATGTCATCAATTACATAGAAATGTTATGGCAAGTGATGATGATTTTGATATGATAATAAAACTATCTAACGAAGTAAATCACTAATTATTGGTAATAGAAATATAAATATTAAAAGAATGACTACAATTAAGATAGCAATTTTAAACTCTGGACCTATCGTAATAGATATGGTCTTTTTTTTAGGTTTATTATTTGTTGCTACATAAGTTCTATTTATATTACTAGTACTTACTGTAGTTGTGTAATTGTTTTGATTATTTGGTATTTGTTCATTATTTGTTTGATTTATATTATTTGTATTCATGATATTAGTTTGAGGGTTATTAGTAACATTAGTTTGATTAACATTATTTGTTGGTTGAATATTTTGATTTGGTTGATAATTGTCAGCTGAATTCATTGTTTTTATGTTCATGTTCATTGTGTCATTTATATTAACTGTTGGGTTACTAATAATAGTATTTAAGTTATTAGCAGAAGCTTTATAAACTTCTACATTTTTATCAGAAGTGTTATTTTCATTCATACTATTGCTCCTTTTCTAAGTAAAAGATTTAGGATGTTCCTAAATCTTATAGTCTCCAATTGTCATTGTTTGGTATATTTTGATTTCCTGTAAAAGGCATTCCATTTTGATTATTCATTTGATTTGAAAAGTTTTGATTAGGCTGCATATTTATATTTGGAATACTATTATTCATATTAGGATTAATATTAGGTACTTGTTCCATATTTGGTGTTGGCATTCCTTGATTTACATTTTCCATCATTGGATTTACATTTTGTACTTCTTGATTTGGTGTTACAGGAATATTTGGTTGAATATTATTATATGTAGGTATATTATTTTCAACCGGTTGTGCACTATTTATTTGTGGGCCAAAACTATTCATATTATTTACTTGTGCTTGATTTGTTTCAGGTAATGGCATATTGTTTTGTGGCATTGCTGGTTGTACATTACTATTTAATCCATTATTTAACATCTCATTTGGGTTAATGTTATTATTCATTACTTGTGATACTTCTGGTATTGGATTTTGAATAGCAGGAGTTGGTTCTACTACTGGAGTTGGTATATTTGGAGTTACTCCTACCATATTATTATTCATATTACTATTTGAATTATTCATAATTGGTGTACTTTGTACTGGTTTTGGTTCAAATGTTGGTGTTTGACTTGATAGTGGATTAAAGAAACTATCATTATTTTCATTAGTGTTGGTGGTATTATTTAAACCATTTGGTACACTAGTAACCTCTGGATTTGATGGCATACTATTCATATTATTCATCATATTATTATCGATGTTTTGGTTATCCATCATATTATTAAATTGATTGTTCATCATGTTGTTATTCATACTTTGATTATCCATCATGTTATTGAATTGATTATTCATCATATTATTATTCATGTTTTGATTAAACATATTATTAGTATTTGGATTATTTATATCAAAATTATTTGGATTCATATTATTCATACCATTCATGTTATTTTGATTAACATTGTTGTCTTCAGCGTTAACTTTTGCTCTCATTTTTTTCTTTTTCTTAGTATCTACTAAAAAACCAACTACTGTAATGAGTAAAATTACTATTACAACTAAAAACCAAATATAATATTCTAACAAAAAATCTACTACTGTTTGCATTTTAAATTTCCTCCCTATTTACTCTATATTTAGAATAGCACATTTTTTTTTAAAAATCAATAAACTTTAAAATTTTTCTGCAATATTTTTATCTATAAAACTTAAACTTTTAACTGATAAGTCTAGTGATTCTTTATATTTTCCTCTTTTGAATAACTCTTCTGCTTTATTAAGGGCTATATCTATTTCCTCATAACTACTTCTATAACGATTACCATAAATTATAATTTTTTCAGACATACTAGCAATCTTAATCATATCATTAGTCTTATTATATATTTTAAAAACCAAATCTCTAGCAGTATCTACCCTTATATTAAGTATCTTAATAACAATTGGTTTTCTATCTAATTCCTTAATAATTTCTCTAATAGCATCTTGAGCCTCAGTAAGTTCAATATAATAACTACTAGGTATTACTGGTATTTTATAATCTTTTAGTCTATATTTAGCTTTCTTAAGTAAGTTTTCAATCGTAGCAAGCTGTTCTCTTGCTCTTGTTTCATCATCTTTCATACTAGTAATTGATCTAAGTTGAAAATCCAAATCATCTTGTAATCTAGATAACTTAAGTGATAAACCATTTAATTCATCTACTAATTTAGAATAAGCAAATGTTTTCATTTTACCCTGATCAACTAATATTTTATAATCTTGATTAATTTTTTCTAAATTCTTATTAAGAATACTAAATTTATTAATATCTTCATCAGATAAATTATAATTATATTTAATATCATCTATCTGAAGATAAATATCTCTAACAACTTTATTAATATTATCTATCTTATAACTAAAATCTTTAATATTTTGTCTAAATAAATCCTTACATTCTTTTTCTTTATCAAAATCATTATATAATTCATTAAAATATTCAATAAAAGTTTTTAATTCTATTATAGATTCTCCTAATTCTAATTTCTTTAAATTTTCCATAATATTATCTATCTTATTTTTTATTTCTTTAATATTATATTCAACATTTAAATAATCAAGTGGATAACCATCTCTTTTCATACGATAATAGTAGGTTATAGCTTCATCAATTTTATTTGGTACTAATACAGTAGCCATTAATACTATTGTAGGAATATCTTCAAGTAATTTACCTAATTTAGTTATTTTATCATCAAGTAAATTTATTTTCTTCTCTACTGATACATAATCATTATTATCCATAGCTTTCTCAAACTTAGCAAATAAATCATCAATATTATCTATTTCTTTTTCTAAATAATCCGCTATTACACCATATTCTTTTTTTGATCTTTCAAATTTATTTTGATCTTCACGATATACTATTTTTAATTTAGTAATAAGAGCTCTATTTCTTTCTTCTGAATTAGTAATTAATTTAACTTCTTCAAGTAAATGATCTGTTTTCTTTTTCAAAGAATTTATTTCTATTTCAATATTTGTAATCTTTTTAACTGCTTGTTTATAATCTTTTCTATCAATCAAAAAATCAGCTTCTGATATTAAATCAGTAAGTTCAGGTATCTTTTCATCTCTAATTGTAGTAAAAGTATTATCCCAATCATCTAATTTATTTTTTAAATTATCTGTTTTTATAAGTTCTTTAACTTTAGTTATTTCACTAAGTACAGGTACTCCTATTAAATTATTTTTTCTTATATCTAGTTCTTCTATTTCCTTTTTATACTTCTTATTCTGATTTCTTTTTATAATAACAATCGTAACTATAATAAGTATTACAGCCAATATAAAGGCAGATATTGTAATTAAAAGAACACTATCCATTAATATCACCTTTCCTACTCATAATATATTCTACCACATTTTTTTATATTTTAAAATTGTTTTTGTAATAAAAATATTTTTTTTTAAAAAGTGTATATAAAAATCAAATATAAATATTGATATTTTTATAACTTTTTAGTATAATGTATACAGGAAGAGAAATTTATCCATAATAAAAATGGGTAACACCTAGTTCCAAAAGGTGTTCTCTCCGTAAGTAGATTACGAAGCACCCCCCTGTGGTGCTTCTTTTGTCTATTTTCTATGCATCATATTGCCTATATAGACAATAGTGATAAGAGTAATCCAAGCAAATGCAAGGACTAGTTCCATTACTCAAACCTCCAACCCCCTAAGAAGTAAAAAAGTTCTTTCATCATAGACGTCACCCCTTTCTCTTAGGAATACTAAGAAATTGGAGAGAATACACCATGTAAGTGTTACCTAAATAATTGTACTATAGTTTCACTTAATAGTCAATATAATATGGCTATTTATTTTTATTTTATATATACATACAAATGTATATATTACTATCATAAGAAAGGCATTAGACTTTCTTATGATATAAAAGACCTATAAGAACTTATAACAAAAAACAAGATAAACCTTAGGTTATCTTGTCCATTCAAATTCAAAATCAAATATTCTAACAATATCCCCATCTTGAATACCCATTTTTTCTAATTCTTCATCAATACCCATTCTTCTAAGTTTATTAGAGAATCTCTCATATGCTTCTTCAGTATTAAAGTTAGTCATTCTAAATAGTTTTTCAACAGCATCACCTTTAATAACATAAACATCTTTATCCTTAATAATAGTAAAAGGTTTTTCTTTCTTAAATTTATATAAAACATGACTTTCTACTACTTCATCATCATATAAATTAGTATCTTCAATAGATTTAGTAAGTTCAGATAATTTATTAATAACTTCATCTAAACCTTCATTAATTAAAGCAGTAACTTCAAAGATATTTTTATTTTTAATCTTCTTTTTAAATTCTTCTAAATTCTCTTTAGCCTTATCTCCATCCATCTTATTAGCTATAATAATCTCTTCTTTAGTTAAAAGTTTAGGACTAAAAGATTCTAATTCTTTTCTAATAGCAACATAATCATCATAAGGATCTCTACCTTCAGTACCAGCCATATCTATAACATGAGCAATTATCTTAGTTCTCTCAACATGTTTTAAAAATTTATGTCCTAAACCTACTCCTTCACTAGCTCCTTCAATTAAACCAGGAAGATCCGCTACTACGAAAGTATTGTCTTTAGTCTTAACTACTCCTAGATTAGGAGATAAAGTAGTAAAATGATAGTCTGCTATTTTAGGATTAGCATTAGATATCATAGAAAGAATAGTACTCTTACCAACCGAAGGCATACCAACTAGTCCAACATCTGCAATCATACGAAGCTCAACTTTAATATTTCTAACTTCACCAGGTTCTCCATTCTCGGCATACGATGGACAAGGATTATTACGAGAAGATAAACTTACATTACCTCTACCTCCTCTACCACCATAAGCAATCGTAGCCATTTCACCATTTCTAGTAAGATCCGCTATTACAACACCAGTATCAGCATCTTTAACCGTAGTTCCAACTGGTACTTTTACTATTAAATCTTCACTATTACTACCATATTTATTTTTACCTTCACCATTTTCCCCATTATTTCCTTTTATTTTCTTTTGATATCTTAAATCTATTAATGTTTTTAATCCTTCATCAGCTTTAAAGATAATGTCAGCTCCTTTACCACCATTACCTCCAAATGGTCCCCCCATTGGTACACAAGCTTCTCTTCTATAAGCCATACAACCATTGCCACCATTTCCAGCTTGAACATTAATTAATACCTCATCTACAAACATATTATCATCTTCCTTCATACTTAACTTTGAATATTACTACTAGTACTAATATAATTATTAAAGCTATATAAATACCACTTACCCATAATATTCTAAGATAATTTATTTTCTTTTTTTCTTTTTTCATTTTTTACCTCTTTTATCTTTATTATTATTTTATCAAATAATTCACTTAAAAAATCAATTATATAAGTATCAACAAAGGCAAGTAACAAAATAAAAACAATACTTACTATACCAAATTTTGAAACTAAAAACAAGTCAGGAAGCAAAATTAATAGTTCAAAAAAGGAAATTGTACAAAATATTAGTAATATTTTACGCCATAAATTAAGTGGTTTACATATTGTATATAAAAGTCTCAACGTAATAAAACCAGTTAATGTTACTACTACTAAACGATAATTCTCAAAGTTTTTATTAAATATTGTACAAAACATTATTATAATAAAGATATTTAACACAACAGTTATTCCATTAGGCACAGCATTTCTAAATACTTTAGCAATAAAATCTTTATCTACTTTATTATAATTAGGTTCTAAAGCTAAAAAGAATGACGGTATACCTACACATACTGAACTAATTAAGGATAATTGAATTGGATAAAAAGGATATTCATGAGATAATCCAATTGATAAAAGACATAGCAAAAATGAATATGTTGTCTTTATTAAATACATTGAAGCTACTCTCTCAATATTATTTACTACTCTTCTACCTTCATTAACAATACTAGGAAGAACACTAAAGTCATCAGTTTTTAAAACAACATCAGATACACTTCTAGCAGCACTCACTCCACTACCAAGAGCAATACCACAGTCAGCCTCTTTTAAAGCAAGAATATCATTAACACCATCTCCTATCATACCAACAGTATTATTTTCTTTCAAAGCCTTAATAACCATTTGTTTCTGCATAGGAGTCATTCTACCAAAGATTGTTTTCTCTTTAACTACTTCTACTAACTCATTATAATCTTTAGGTAAATCTTTTCCTTCGATATATCTATCATAGCCTTCAAAATCTAATTGTCTTAATATATTAGATACAGTACTAGGATTATCTCCAGATATTATTTTAATTTCTACTTGTTGTTCTTTAAAATAACGTAAAGTATCTCCAGCATTACTTCTAATATTATCTTTTATTACAATAAAACCAATTACTTCTAATTTATTCTTTTCTTTAGCTAAAGTAATTATTCTATAACCTTTCTTTACATACTTATCTAGTTCCGGATAATCACTAATACTCTTATCAGTAATATATTCTAAAGCACCCAAATAATATTTAACTCCCTCAATTATAGTAATACTACACTTTTTAGCAGAACTAAATGGTATTCTATCTTCTACTTTTAAATTATCTTTAACACCAAATTTATTCTTTAAAGCCTTATCAGTAGAATTATTAGCATCATTAGTATTAATATTAGCAATAATATCTTCAATATTATCTTTATCATTTAATTTAATTAATTCTACTACTTCCATAGTACCATCAGTAATAGTACCAGTCTTATCTAAACATAATACATCAACACATGATAATATCTCTATACCATGTAACTTCTCTATAATAACATTCTTTTTAGCCATCTTAACAACACCTGCCGTTAAAGCAATTGAAGTAAGAAGTACTAATCCCTCTGGTATCATACCAATAATACCCGCTACTGTCGATAAAATAGCTTCATTATAAGATTGTCCACTATAAAAATATTGACTAACAAATAATAGTATTCCCACTGGTACTATTAAAAAAGTAATTATCTTTAATATCTTATTAATAGTATTTTGTAAATATGAAGAATTATCTTTAATAGAAGTAGCCTCTTTAATTAAATTATTAGCATAATTATTCTTACCAACACTAATTACTTTAGCATAAGCACTACCACTAGTAACTATTGAACCAGACATAATCTTATCATCTTTTCTCTTAATAATAGCATCAGATTCCCCAGTAATAACAGATTCATCTACTTCTAAACTACTAGACTTCATAACAACCATATCTACTAATGCCGATTCACCACTAGTAAGATAAATAATATCATCCATAACAATCTTTTCTTTAGGTATCTCTATCTTTTTACCTTCTCTTACTACTGTTACAGTATCTTGATCTGTTACCTTTAATTTTTCTAATATTTTCTTTGATTTAAACTCTTGATATATAGCAATAACCGTATTAAATATTACCGTACCAACAAACAAACAATTTTGAAGTGATCCAGTTGTTAATACTAACACTAATAAAGAAATATTTAATATATTAAATAGTGTTATAGTATTAGATAAAATTATTTGTTTAGTTGTTCTAGTATACTTAACTTTCTCCTCATTACTTAAACCATTATTCTCTCTATATTCTACTTCTTGTCTATTTAAACCTTCCATAGTTCCTCCTAGTTAAAAAGGGCTTAATAATGCCCTTATTTTCTATAATAATAAACTCCACTATCCATACCAGGAAAAGCCATAACATTTCTCGGATTAAATGAATAGTTATTAAAGAAAGTAGCATGATGACCACTAGCCATTCCTAAATGTAAATGAGCTCCAAAACTTACACCAGTATTTCCAACATAACCAATAACATCATCAGTTGTTACTGCTTTACCTTGATACATACCAGAAGCAAAACTATTCATATGCATATAAACAGTAGTATAATCTACTCCATTAACATTATGATAAATATAAATAGCATTACCACCTCCAGATATCCAACCAATACGAGCAATAGTTCCTTTAGCAACAGGATATATAGGAGCACCATATATATTAGGATGCCATAAATCTATACCATGATGATAACCACCAATATTAGGTCTCTCAAAAGCATACCCAGTATAATTATCACTAACAGTAAGATAACTAAGTGGATATCTCCATCCAAAAGATACAGGAGTTGCTAAACAAGAACTAACATCTTGATTTAACTTACAACCCATTTTTTCATAGTAGGCAATCTCTTTCTTATAATCACGAATATCTTCTTCTATCGTAGATCCTTCTTTATCATAAGATTCAGCATTTGATTTTAAAGTAATCATCTTACTATTTAACTCACTACTCTTAGCCTCAAGAGTACCCTGTTTACTAGCAAGTTCTTTCTTTTTATTTTCCAAAGTAGTAATTAACTCTTTTAATTCATCCATTAACTTAGTATTATAATCAGTAAGTTGTGATACTACCGAATACCTATATATAAAATCAGTATAAGAATCAGCCTCAAATAAATATTCTAAGTAAACATTTTCTCCATTAGATACTTGAAGAAACTTAAGTAACTCATCAGTTTCTTTACTCTTTTCTTCTATTTGCTTTTGACTACTTATAATATCATCTTCTGATTTCTTTATATCACTTTTTATCTTTGATATACTAGATATAATTGAAGCTATTTCATTATTTACAGCCTTAATCTCATTAGCATTCAACTCTTTCTTATTTTGATTATCTGAGTATTTCTTTTCCAAAGCCGCTAACTCATTTTTTAATTGCCCAAGTGTTTTAGCTTCTGCTTTATAACTAGGAATAAACACCATAGTCATTATTATAAATATAAATAATATTTTTTTCTTCATCTTATCACATCTTCCTAGAATAATTATATATTAAATGAATATTTTAGTCAATAATTTAATTCTATATTAATATCTCTTTAAATAACTACCTGAAGCAAATGGTACTAAATTTCTTGGATTAAAGGAATTAGCATTAAATCTACTAACATCATTACCAGTAGCTACTCCAAAATGTAAGTGACCACCACAAGTACAATAATCATAGCCCCCCTTACCAGCATAAGATACAGAACACTGACTAGGATTCATAGCTCCAGTAGTTAATCCACCAGTTAAACCAACAACAGTATTAGTATCAACTATATCATCAACATTAACCTTAATTTCTAATAAATGCATATAAACAGTCGTATATGGAACCCCATTAATAGTATGATAAATATAAACCATATTACCACCACACGAACCTCTTCTTACAATATAAGCAACTCTTCCTTTAGCAGCAGCATATGCATAAGTTCCTTCACTTGCCCCTAAATCTATACCACGGTGTGATGTACCACCACAACCAATACAATCAGTTCTAACTACTTGATATTCACTAGTTACCCAAGCACTAGTAAGAGGTAATTTCCAACCACTAGAGTTAGGAATAGTAACACAAGAATTAATATTTTGATTTAATTTACATCCTTTTGATTCATAATATTTAATATCTTTTTCTTTAGCATCAATATCTTCATCAATAGTAGTACCCTCTTCTTCTAATTTAGATAAATTAGCCTTCAAAGTAGCAAGTTTAGAAGCTAAGTTATTACTCTGCACTTCAAGTTCTTTTTGCTTACTAGCAAGAGTTATTTTACTATCTTCTAATTCTTTAACTAATTTCTTTAAACTTTCCATTAAATTACTATTATACTCAGTAAGTTGTGATACGACTGAATATCTATATATAAAATCAGTATAAGAATCTGCTTCAAATAAATATTCTAAGTAAACATTTTCCCCATTAGATACTTGAAGAAACTTAAGTAATTCATTAGTCTCTTTATCTTTCTCCTCTATCTCTTTCTCAGAACTACTAATTTTCTCAGTAGCAGCAATAATCTCTTTCTTCGTATTTTCTATTTCAATTTGTGTATTATCAATATCTACTCTTAAAGACTTAATTTGACTATCAGTTAAATTCTTATTATTCTCAGTAGCAGCCTTTTTAGCTTTTAAATCTGCTAACTCATTTTTTAAATCTTGAAGAGTCTTAGCTTCTACCTTATAACTAGGAATAAACATTATAATCATTATTAGAAATATTACTAATATTTTTTTCTTCATTTAATCACAACTTTCCTAACATAATTATATATTAAATAATTATTTAGGTCAACAATTAAAAGAGAGTTTACATTTTTTGTAAATTCTCTCTTTTCTTATAAAAAAGTTATCCTATGCCAATTACCTTTAAACCATTAGTTATCGACCACTTATGACCATCTAGACCCCAAAAGTGATCGATAACTGCCATTTTTCATAATTTTTTATCTTTTTTAATAATATTATCACATTAAAATATCAACAAATTCGGAATTCAATTCCGAAAATGTATAAAATATTAAGATATATCTTTTACCTCTTTTCTTTTTATAAAACTAATTATAAATATTAATACTATCGATATATATAATATTATCTTAATATCATTAATAAAATAACCTATTAAACAGAAGATACTTCTAGTAAAACAAAAAATTATTTCTACTAATACTATATACCCTTTTATATTAGTGTCTTTCTTAATATTATAAATATTTTCTGCTGATACAATTTCAAACATCTTAATACCAAGACCTTCAAAGAAACCTATTACTAATATCAAATAATTACTAGTAATATTTAATTTTAATAATAATATTATACAAAACAATATATTTAAGTATTTAAAATATTTATTATCATCTATCTTTCTAACAAAGAAGTAAATAAATATACAAGCACTAACACCCATTATAGCATTAAATATACCAATATATTCTATCTTATTATTTATAAATAAATATAGATATAATGGCTGAAGAGATAAATTAATTACTTTAGCCTGCTCCAAGATAAAGAATAGTAGTTTATTCTTCTCTATTTTTTGATATTTAATTATCTTATTATTTTCTTTAATATCTAACTTAAATAAAGGTATTATTGCTACTACTGATAATACAATAACTATTATAGCAAGTACTATTAAAGATAATTTCTTAGTAACATAACTAACTATAATAGGAGCTACAATTAAACCAATATTACTAAAAATTAAAATACTTCCTATTTCTTTTTTTCTTTCTTTATCCATAGCCTTAATAGCAAAGTAATGTCTTAAACTATGATAACTATAACAACCTATTCCATATATAATACTAAATATTATTAGATTACTAATAGTTTTATCCATCGTAGACATAAAATAAAAACTTATACTAAAAATTATACTAGAAAGTATTAATATATATTTAGCATTAATATATTTAGTTAAATAAATAACTATAACACTAATAATGCCTCCAACAAAATATAAAATAGTAAAAAATAATAATATTTCTTTTAAAGAATATCCCATTTTATATAATAGTACAGAAGAAAAGACTTCTACTATATTTCTTGCAATAGTAGATATCATAATAAATAAATTATATTTTTTAATATTTGACATATAATCACCATTATTATTATGTATTTTTTATATTATATGATACAATATAAAGAGGTGATTTATTATGTTTAAATATACATTAGATAATAAAAGATATCATACACTTAATTACTATCTAAAAAACAAATTTAATGATAAAGTAATAAAAATAAGTTTAAATGGTAATTTTACTTGTCCTAACATCGATGGTACTAAAGGCTATGGTGGTTGTATATATTGTTCTAAAAGTGGTTCAGGTGAACACGGAGGTAATCCTAACAAAGATTTAACAACCCAATTTAATGAAGTAAGAGAAGTAATAGAAAAGAAATGGTTTAGTAATAAATATATCGCTTATTTCCAAGCTCGAACTAATACTTATGCCCCTCTTAATGTATTAAAAGAAAAGTATGAAGAAGTATTAAAGATAGATAATGTTATAGGTTTATTTATTGCTACTAGATGTGATGCTATAACCAAGGAAACACTAGATTACTTAGAAGAACTAAATAAAAGAACTTTCTTAGTAATAGAATTAGGCCTTCAAACTATTCATGAAAGTACTTCTAAATTAATTAATCGTGGTCATACTTTAAAAGAATTTGATGATATGGTCAAAAAATTAAGAGATAGAAATATTAATGTAGTTGTACATATAATTAATGGCCTACCTTATGAAACTGAAGAAATGATGTTAGATACAGTTAAGCACTTAAATAATCTTGATATTCAAGGTATTAAAATACATATGTTAAATATATGTAAAGATACTCCTATTGAAACTTTATATAATAAAGAACACTTTCATATTCTTACTAAAGAAGAGTATATTGATATCGTAATCAAACAATTAGAATTATTAAGAGAAGAAATAGTTATTCATCGAATTACCTCTGACCCCGATAAAGATTCTCTAATAGAACCTACTTGGTTATTAAAAAAATTCTGTTTACTTAATGATATTGATAAAGAAATGAAAAAAAGAGATACTTACCAAGGTAAATACACCAAATAAAAGACTTCACTCGAAGTCTTTTATTCATAATATTCTACTATTTCTTCTAAATCTTTTCTTGGTCTCATCTTAGGTTCTTGATTAGGATAACCAATAACAAGTGAACTAACTAACTCCATATCATTATGCTTTGTCATATCTAAAATTTCATTTTCTACAAAATCAGTATCTCCTATCCAAAGAGTACCAAGATTTAATTCAGTACTTCTAAGACACATATTCTCTATAGCAGCTCCTACTGATAAAATATCATATCTATCCCACTCATCATCTTTACTTTTTAATATCAATATAAGTACAGGTGCTTCTTTTATTACATTAGCAGTAAAACTAACACTATATAATCGACCATCTTTATTTTTATTCTGAGCATATTTAATCATTAAATCTGCTATCTCATTTTTCATCTCAGTACTAACTTTAACAAAATACCAAGGTTGTCTATTTTTAGCAGATGGTGCTAACCTACCAGCATTTAATATATCCAATATTTGTTCTTTACTTACTTTAACATCTTTATATTTTCTAATACTTCTTCTATCCTCTATTGCTTTTATTGTATCCATATTTATCCTCCATCTTAAAGAAATTATATTATTTTTATTTAACTTTGTCAATTACCTAAACTAAATGATTAATAGAGAGACTTAATTATTTAAGGTTCTCTATTACCTATGAAGACCTAAGGCTTCATAGGATATTAAAAGAACTAGTTTTAACTAGTTCTATATTTTTAGAATAATCTTAATATATCATTAAAAGTTACATATACCATAAGAAGCATAAGTAGCATAAAGCCTATACTATTTACCATAGCCTCTGTCTTAGCAGGCACAGGTTTTCTTCTTATCTTTTCAATAATTAAGAATAATACTCTACCACCATCAAAAGCAGGGAATGGAAGTAAGTTAATAACTCCTACATTCATAGATAAGTAAGCAGTCAAATACATAATATTTTGAAATCCTTGTTTAGCCTGTGAATCCACTATCAAATAAATACCAACTGGACCAGATAAATCTTTAGCAGATACACCACCAGTAAATAATTGTTTAATAGTAGTAAGCATTAATTTATATAAACTAACAGTAGCCTCTCCTGCATAAGTAATAGAACTAACAAATCCTCTTCTAACAGTATTATCAATTCCTATACCAACAACATAACTCTTATTACCATCTTTATCCTCTATCGTATTAGGTTTTACTATTACAGTTCTCTTATTACCATCTTTATCTTTTAGTACAAAAGAAATATCATTACCTTTAGAAGAAGCAATATATAATTGTACCTCACTCCAACTAGATACCTTATTACCATCTACTGATAATATCTTATCTCCTTCTCTAATACCAGCAGTATAAGCAGGATATTCAGGACTAACATTAGCTATAATTGGTTTAGTAGAAATACTACCATATATTAAAGCCATCACAAATAATAATACAAAAGCAAAAATAAAGTTAAAGCTTACTCCAGCTATCATAATAATAAATCTTTGCCATACTGGCTTAGTATATAGCATTCTCTTCTTATCTATTTTAGTATTATCATCAGCATCTTCTCCCGCTAATGAAACAAATCCTCCTATTGGTATTGCCCTAATACAATATTCAGTCTCTCCACCTTTCTTCTTATGATGTAATAACTTTGGTCCCATACCTATAGAGAACTCATATACATATACACCAAATAATTTAGAAAAGATAAAATGTCCAAATTCATGAACTAATACAATTCCCCCTAATATTAATATAAACCATAATATTGCCATTCATTTTCCTCCTTTACAATATATTAAGCATTATTAACATACCAAGTGATACAAATATCACACTATCAAATCTATCTAATATACCACCATGTCCTGGTATAATATTAGAATAATCTTTCTTATCAAAATATCTCTTTATAGAACTAAATACTAAGTCTCCACTTTCACTTAAAAATACTAATACCAAAGACATAATAATAGTCTTAATAATAGACAAATCTCCTACTAAAGAGTAATAAAACATTGTACCAATAAAACAACCCATAATTCCACCTATTAAGCATCCTTCTATTGTCTTTTTAGGAGATATATCAGTAAATCTATGTTTACCAATTAACATTCCACTAATATAAGCATACGTATCAGTAATAAAAGCTATTACAAATATATATATACCCTTAAATATATCACTACCCATCATATCTATTATATTTAAGAAAGCATATCCTATAAAATATATTATTCCAAATAAATATAAACTATCATTTATATTATATCTATCCTTATCGTCATAGAAGATAATAGGTAATATCAAAGATATTAAACTTATACATATTACTACCTTATTATCTAATTTCAACACTAAATTATTTATCATAAAGAATATCATTAATAAATAACTAATTATCTTTATCAAATCAATCTTTCTCTTTTTATATTTAATATCTATTAATTCTCTTAAACCTAGTAAAGAAACAACTGTCATAGTAATACTAAAAACAGTATTTCCCAGCAATAAAGAAGTTATTAATATAAATAAAACAATAAAAGCTCCTAATAATCTTTTCTTCATACTACCTCCTATGCAATTTTATAGTCATCTTCTAATGAAAAAATTACATTCTCTTCAATCCAATTCTTTCTAGGTTCTACAGCATCACCCATAAGTACAGATACTCTCTTTTCAGCAAGAGCAGCATCAGATATATTTACTTTTATTAGTTTTCTTTCTTTAGGATCCATAGTAGTTTCCCATAACTGATTAGCATTCATTTCACCAAGTCCTTTATATCTTTGAACCTTATAGTTTACTCTACCACTAGTTTCATCTTTTAATTCTTCATTACTCCAAGCATATACATGTTTATTACTATAACTAACCTTATATAAAGGAGGCATTGCTATATATAAATGACCATCTTCAATTAAAGGTTTCATATATCTATAGAAGAAAGTTAAAAGTAAACACTGAATATGAGCACCATCATCATCAGCATCGGTCATAATAATAACCTTACCATAATTAATATCTTTAACATCAAAATCCGTTCCTACCCCAGCACCAATTGTATAAATCAAAGTATTAATTTCTTCATTCTTAAAAATTTCTTCCATCCTTGTCTTCTCAGTATTCAATACCTTACCTCTAAGCGGAAGAATAGCCTGTGTCTTTCTATCTCTACCCTGTTTAGCACTACCACCAGCAGAATCACCCTCTACAATAAATAACTCTTTTTCCATAGCCTTCTTACTTTGAGCAGGCGTTAATTTACCAGATAATAATCTTTCAGTCTTTTTATTATCTTTACCTTTTCTTGTTTCTTCTCTTGCCTTTCTAGCAGCTTCTCTAGCTTCTTTTCCTTTTAAAGCTTTACCAACAATCTTCGTAGCTACAGCTTTATTCTCTTCTAAAAAGAATTTTAACTTTTCAGTAACTATTGCTTCTACTATTGTTCTAGCAACAGGAGTACCAAGTTTAGCTTTAGTCTGACCCTCAAATTGTAATAAATCTTCTGGTATTTGAACAGATATAATAGCGGTAAGTCCCTCTCTAACATCAGAACCATCAAAACTTTTATCTTTCTTTAAGTATCCATTAGTCTTAGCATAATCATTAAGAACTTTCGTAATAGCAGTCTTAAATCCTACTTCATGAGTACCACCATCACTAGTTTTAACATCATTAACAAATGAAACAATATTCTCAGCATAACTATCAGTATATTGCATAGCTATTGATACATTTACTTTGTCTTTACTAGCACTAAAACATAATGGTTTATGAAGTACCCCTTTATTTTCATTCAAATATTCGCAGAAGGCTTCTAGTCCATTTTCATAATGATATTTTTCACTTCTACCTTCTATCTCATCTACTACTTCTATAGTTAGACCACTAATTAAAAAAGCACTCTCTTGCATTCTCTCACATATAGTAGAAAAACTAAAAGTTGTTGTCGAAAATATAGTAGGATCAGGTTTAAATTTAACAGTAGTTCCAGTCCTATTAGTAGTACCTACTTTCTTAAGAGGAACTGCTACCTTACCACCGTCTTCAAACTTAATATAATATTCTCCGCCATCTCTTCTAGTTACTACCTCCATAACCGAACTTAAAGCATTAACAACTGATCCACCAACACCATGTAAACCTCCAGATACTTTATAGCCACCTTCACTAAATTTACCACCAGCATGAAGTACAGTATAAATAACCTCAGGCGTACTCTTACCTGATGAATGCATACCAACAGGAAGTCCTCTACCTTTATCAGTTACACTAACACTACCATCCTTATGAAGAACTATCTTTAAATGATTACCATAACCATTTAATGCTTCATCAATAGAATTATCTACTATTTCCCATACTAAATGATGTAATCCTCTTTTATCAGTAGAACCAATATACATACCAGGTCTCTTTCTAACGGCTTCTAAGCCTTCTAGTATCTTAATTGAACTCTCATCATATTTTGCTGTCATTTATATCACTCTCTCTATCAATTCCATATCAATTATACTATAAAATAACATCTCTATCAAGGTATTTGTCATTTAATTTGACAAAAAAAAGAACAATTAATTCAAATTGCTCTCTAATATTTCTTTAAACTTTAAACAATCATCAATACTATAATTATTAATTAAACTAATAGTAACAGCATCATCAATACTAATATTATTACTATTTGTAAAATCTTTTAGTTTGGTAAGCATAGTAGCAAACTTCTTGTAGTCCTCTAATGTATAGATATCTTTTTTAGTGGTAGTTTTTTTGTCTTCAGTCTCTTCTTTAATATCTATATTTAATTCTTTTTCTTTAGTATTAGTAATATCTTCTTTAATACTAATAGTATTCTCTTTTAATGTGTTGTTTTCTAGTTCTTGTAAAGGTATAGTATTATTTTTTAGATTTTCTTTAGCTTTATTTTTCTTAATAATAACAACATTATCTTCTTTGACATCATTAACAATATCTTGAAATGATTCAATATTACTATTATTTTTATATTCTTTATATTTATTTTCAAATACTTCTTGAGGATTAACAATATCATGAGCATCTATCTCTAGTGTGTTTTCATAATAATTAACTGGTATGTTACCATTTAATATATCATCAAATGTAAGATTGTTATTTGTCTCTTCTACTGTTTCAATACTTTCTTCTTCTATAACTTTGTTATCTAAAAGATCATTATTAATTGTAGTATCAATTGATGATAAAATTGGTTGTGGTTCTTCTACTACCTCTACTGGGGTAATAGTTTGACTAGAAGTAGGTACTTTATTATCATTAGAAACTTCCACTTCATTATTTATTTCACAAGTAATTTTTTCTCTTCTTTTACTTCCTATTCTATCACATATTACTGATGTTGTATAAACTACTATTAAAGATAGTATCCATAATATAAATAAGCCCATACTAATTTCTAATATAGCTACTAAATTAATACTAGTATATAAAGAGTTAGGAGTAAAAATATCTATCTTATTTTTAGCAATGATATTTAGAATAATAACTAATAGGATATTATTTAAAATGAAAGTTATTCCATTAATAATCTTATATGTTTTATTAAGCATTTTATTAAGTATACTAACAATGAAGGCAATAAACACTATTACCAAAGTACCTATGTATACATAGATAGATGGAAAATAAATATTACTAAAGAAAATAGTCATAAAATTATCAAATACTTTAGATAATTCTTTATAATTGATAATAATATCAATACCAATTGTTAAAAGTAAGGCTAAAATTATTGCTGATATGTATTTTTTGTTATCTATCTTTTTTATTAGATATAAAAATGTAGCAATAACTAGTATTCCAAGTAATACAAAAATAACTTTAAAATCTAATATCATATCAAATAATATTTTAAATTTTTCTATTATTGATAAATAAGACATTCTATTCACCCCTTTCTTTTGGTTTATTCAACACTAATTAAATATGCAATATATATTGTTTGATGATAATTATCATCCTTAGTACAGGTAATAAGAGTAAGTGTTGTTTTGCTTTTATTTCTTAATATTCTTACTCGACCTGTCTTTTCTTCATTATAAATCTTATCAATTTTATAGACATAGTTTTTGTTATTATAATGAATGTTTATAGTATCACCTAATTCTAGTAAATATAAGTTAGCAAAGTAACTATTATTATAATTACCAGAATGGCCTGCGATTATAAGGTTACCACTTTCAGTATCTGGATAATTTGATTCTGGCAATACATATAAATTAAATTTAACATTATTAAGGTTAGAATTTTTATTATAAAATCCTTTATATAACCCTATTTTACTAATATCTACTATTCCTAAATATTCTTCATAAGTATAATTGTCATTCTTTTCTTCTTTTGGTTCTTCACTTTCGTCAGAAGTTATATTGTCTTGATTATTTAAGTTTTCATCCATGTTTATTGATGATAATACAAGATTCATCTCACTAAATACAACATCCCTTTTATCTTTTATGTAATCTGAAAGCAAAACGAGAGTTCCACATATGACTAGTATTACTCCCGCTGCTATTTGATATTTTAAATTATTTATCTTCATTCTTTTTATAATTTTTGTATACTATTACAGAACCTAATCCTATAATAAGTAATCCAATTAAGGATGTTGTAATTGTTTTGAATGTTCCTGTACTAGGTACTTCTATCGTTTCAGGTGTATTGTACATAATAACCTTACCATCAACAGTACCATCTTCTTTAACAACGAAAGTAATTGTTTCTTTAGATAACTCATATCCTTCTGGAGCTAGAATTTCTGTTAATGTGTATTTTCCTGGTGCAAGTCCTACAATTTTATGAGGCTCTTTTTCTGATACCCATGCTTCGATTAAATTACCATCAGCATCTCTAAGTTCAAGATGAGCGCCTTCTAGTTCTTCACCAGTAGTAGCGTCTTGTTTACTAATAACTACTATTGGTTTATCTTTTGGTGTGTTTTCCATTTTTACTTTTGTTACACTACCATCATTTTTTACAGTAAATGTAATTGTTTCTGTACTAAGTATATATCCTTCTGGAGCAATTGTTTCGGTTAGGGTATATTCTCCTGGTACTAAATTTTTAATAACATGAGCTTCTTTTGTACTATCCCATTCATCAACAATTTTACCAGTAGAATCTTTAACTACTAGATGTGCTCCTTCTAGTTCTTCACCATTAGTAACATCAACTTTAGTTATTTCTACTCTTGTAGTAATATTTACTTTTAATGTTGTATTATCACTTACATTTTTGTATTCTGGATATAGTGCTCCTGTGTTTTGTACATCAGCATGAGAAGCTTTGTAACCATATGCTTTATTGATTACTCCTTTAGCAGATACATTAGCCTTGAATTCTGCTGTTAAGCCACTAATACTTGATGTTGGTACTTTTACTAAAAATGTTTCATTAGCAGCAAAGGTACCTTTAATGTTACCATTCTTATCTGTTACAATTGTTCCTTTTGGAGCATTGCTTAAACTTACAGTGTAATTACCATCTATTCCTGAAGCTGTTACACCAATATTTGAACTAACATAGTATTTACCATCACTTGATAATGTTAAATTACTATTTGAATTATTAATTTTTATTGATGGGTTTGTATAACTATAACTATTAGCACCATTTACTAATTTAGCCATAGCTTTTACTACATCATTTGCAGCACCACGATATGTACCATTTTTTAAATCAAAGTTTACAAACTCACTTGAATTTGGTTCTAATACATACCAAATAGCAAGTCCTGTTGTATAATAATCTTTGTCTGTGTCGCCAAATATACTTTTATTTGGGTAACCATTTTGCATAATATATGCAACTTTTGGACTTATTTCTTTATCTAAAGTGTATGTTTCTATACTAGTAGAAGAAATCATTAATTTTTCTTTTTCTATGCAATATATAATTTTTCCATCAGTGTTCTTTTTGAATTGCATATTGAAGTTTGTACTTCCTTTTAAATACTTTTGACTATTAATAACATGTAAGTCACTACCTCTTACTTTGTAACTACTTGGAGCAGTAGTCTCTGCGTTAGCAGTACCGATAAATAACATACTAACTAACATAATTAAACTAAATAAAATTTTTTTTAATTTCATAACATAAACCTCCCATTGAAATCGTTATATATACTACCACTTTTTTAAAATATTGTCAATAGATTTAGCCGAAATTTAATACGAACAAATATTCAAAAGAAAAATCCATATACATGGATTACTTCTTCTTATCAATTATTTCGTTTATTACTGTTCCAAAAGATGCTATTCCGCTCATATCTGATGGAATAATAATCTTAGTAGAACTACCATCTGCTAGTTTCTCTAAAGCTTCATAACTCTTTAATGTAAGTACTGAAGAATCTGCTTTAGCTTCTTTTAATAATCTAATACCATCAGCCTCAGCTTGTTTCATTTTAAGTAAGGCTTCGGCTTCTCCTTCAGCCATTTTAATTTGAGCTTCCTTATGAGCTTCAGCTTTTAATATAGCAGATTCTTTTTCTCCTTCTGCTATTAAGATACTAGATTTCTTTTCTCCCTCTGCTTGAAGAATCTTCTCTCTTCTTTCTCTTTCAGCACGCATTTGTTTTTCCATAGCTTCTTGAATATCTCTAGGTGGAAGTATATTTTTTACTTCTACTCTATTTACTTTGATTCCCCATGGATCTGTTGCTTCATCTAAAATGCTTCTCATCTTAGAATTTATAATATCTCTTGAAGTTAAAGTTTGGTCTAGTTCTAACTCACCGATAATATTTCTAAGTGTAGTAGCAGTTAAATTCTCAATAGCATTTATTGGATCTTCAATACCATAAGTATATAACTTAGGATCTGTTATTTGAAAATAAACTACTGTATCTATTTGCATAGTAACATTATCTTTAGTTATAACTGGTTGTGGTGCAAAGTCCTTTACTATTTCTTTTAAACTTACTTTATTAGATACTCTATCTACAAATGGTATCTTAAAATGTAAACCATTATTCCAAGTAGTTAAATAACTACCAAGTCTTTCTATAACATAACTTCTAGCTTGTGGTACTACTTTAATATTTGGTATTATAAATATTACCACTATTACTAATATTGCAATTAATAATTCCATATTATTTTTCCTCCCATTTCTTTACTTTTAATTTAACACTATTAATAGATAATACTTTTATATTTTCTCCTTTAGAAATATCAGTATCGGAATAAGCTGACCATTTCTTACCATCTACCTTTACTTCTCCTATATCATCTTTAATAATATCTTCAGTTACAATCCCCTTCATTCCTATTATTCTATCAATATTTGTTTTGGTATTATTTACTTTTATTTTACTATATAACTTCTTACTAATAGGCATAAGTAATACTCCTACTAAAACAAATATAGCAATTTGTATTAATATATTATCTGTAAATAATGAACTTACCATAGCAAATAAACTACTTATCACAAACCAAATACTAACTAAATTAGTTGTAGATATTTCTATTATTCCAAGTATTACTGCTAACAAAAGCCATATATAAAAGTTTTCCATTTTACCACCTACTACAAAATATGTCTCATCTAGTTATAGTATAACAAAATATCAAAGTATTTACAATAACATTTATCACCTTCCATGAAAATCCAAGGTATTTTCATGTCCAATCTAGCCTAATTCTTAGTCTATATTGGAGTCTCTTTGGACCTATCATATTCGCGGTTAGTACTATATACTAAATTTAACTTGCAAGTCTACTATCACCCGTTTTATAATCTATTATAACACCATCTTCGATATTATAAACAAAGACATTGAACTTTATACCTTCACCATTATCTTCAACTGAGTAGGCTTCCATTTCTACTCCTGTTGCTACTATATTATTACCTTCAAATACTGGAGTTACACGATATAAAACATGATTGCCAGTATCTTTGATATATTTAGTTACCATATTTTCAAATTGTAACATTCCTTTAGTATTCATACTTCTAGTACAAGTGATTAGATTTTTTTCATTAGCATTTTCTCCAGTTAACTGGTATCCTATTAAATGACATCTATTATATAAATACTTACCATCTATATGATCATATTTTACAGTATGCCAACCACTTGGTTTTATAGAACCAATAGAACCTCTCTTTTCAGTAGGCATTAAGTCTTTACTTATATTAGCATAAGCAACACCACATCTACCTAATGAATCAAGTTCACTATATTTTTCAAAACTATTAGTAGTATATTCTTCTTCTTTAAAATAAGGAATATTATCATTAACAATAACATAACTATTACCATTATAATCCGTTATATCTTCAATATTAGAACTATTATTACTATCACCATTTATTAAACTATATGTATAATTATAAATATCATCTTTACAATAAAATAAAGCTCCTAATAACAAAATTAAAACAATTAATTTACTTCTCTTTTTCATATTCTTACCTCCATTTAAGTATACCATAAATTATATATTTTTTATACTATTTTTTATAAGATAACATATACTTTATCAGGTTGTAAACTATGAATGAACTATCTAATTCTGTAAAAGTGGTAGGTGTTTATAATAAAATATTAACTTTTCTTACATCAAATATTACTACTGTGAATTTAATTAATGAATTAACTATTACTAAAGCAGCAGATAAGCAAAATTGGAGAGATGGATTTTTAACTTATACAATGGCAATAATAAGCAATAAAAATAATACTAATTTTTTTAACTCAGTTATTATAGATATAATTGATACAACATTAGTAGATTTTGTAGAAAATAGTATTTCTATTAATAGTAGACCCGCTAGTGGTAGTGAATATTCTTATGATAGTGATACTCATATACTTAAAATTAATTTGGAAGAAATAGCAGCTAATACAGATACTATAGTGACCTTTCGTATTAAGAAGAAATATAATAGACAATTCTATTTAAAGAGTAATTGTATTTTTACTTATAATAATAAAACTATTAATAGTAATACTATTATAGTAAAAAGTTATATGGTTATACCAAGAAACTTTTCATTTGATTGTAAGAGTCTTTTTTGGAGATGTTGATTTTTATTAAATTTTAATTTATTTTTATATAAATATGTGATATAATTTATTTATGTCCTCGTAGCTCAGTAGGATAGAGCAATTGCCTCCTAAGCAATAGGTCGCTAGTTCGATTCTAGTCGAGGACGCCATTTTTGATTAATTAGCCTTATAAATACTATTTTTATAAGGCTTTTTGCTGTTTAAAGAAGAAAAACTACTATGGCATTGAGGAAATGAAGAAAGGTGAACTTGATTTCTTTAAGGCTACTGTTTTAAGTAAAAATTGTGATGATCTATTGCATTATGTTTAAAAAAGGGATTATATTTAAATATTATTCATAATTTGGATAGACCATTTAATGAGATGATGTTAGGTCTAGAAAATTGGATTCCAATATATATAACTGGGCAAATATCACCCTTTTATTTTAAAGATAATATAAATAATATTTTTGAACATTTAACTTATGTATCTGGTGTTGCTGCTTTAAATGGTGAATGTATTAAAGGATTTCATGACAATGGTAAGTATTCTTTAACTAATAATAGTAAAGAACTTGACTATTATATGGAAAAGGCACAATTATTACTAAAAAAAGCTAATTCACTTATGGATATTTATACTAGTGATAATTATAATTACTTTTATACTTTTCTAAAAAAGGATATGGAAACTCATGGTAATAGAAAAAGATATTTATCTTCTTTACCACTATTTACAATGAGTAATTCTTTACTTATAAAAATATTAAAAAGAAATAATATTGATAATATTATTAAATATAAGCATATGGAAGAAAAGAATATTAAAATTATACTTGTTAAAAATACTATTAATGATTATATTTATGTTTATAATAAAAATAATATAATTAATCTTTCATTAGAAAATATATTTTTAGATAAATGTATTAGTTATACTTATGATGAATACTTAGAACATTTAAGTCTTACTAAAGACTTTGCTAAGAAAAATAATAATTATAATATTAATTATCAAACAGATTATATATTTACTAATATATCTATTAATATACTTATTAATAAGTATGTTATATTATCTAAAAATAGTAATCCTAATATTCATTTTGTTATTAGGCATTCTAAATTAGTTACCGCTATTGAAAATTTTACACCATTAGTTAAAGATTAATAAATATTTATTTTGATATTGTAATTATTATGTTTTTTTGGTATATTAAATAATGAAAGGAGTAAGTTATGGAAAATAATATTTTAGCAATGATTTTAGGAGGCTCTATATTTATATTGCTTTTGGTTATAGCATTATATGCAGTTTATGTTATTGGACTTTGGAAGTTATTTAAAAAAGCCGGAAAGCAAGGATGGGAAGCTATTATTCCATTTTATAACACATATGTGCTTGTAGAAATATCTGGACTTAATTGGTGGTATTTTCTTATTGCTATTTCTGGTACTATTCTTGGTATGTTAAAAATTAATGGTCTTGATTATGTTGCTAATATTGCAACCTTAGTAACTAGATTCTTTATCTTCTGGAATATTGGTAAGAAGATGAAACAAAATCATGTTCCAATTGCTATTTTAGGAACTTTATTTGCTCCTGTTATGGTCATGATTCTTGGTTTATCTAGTAGTTATCAATTTGATAGCAATATTTCTGTTAGTCCTAATGGACCTTTTGGTGAAGAAAAACAAGGTACTTCTAATAATGAAAGATTTTGTTTAGGATGTGGAGTTAAATTAAAACCTAATGCTAAATTTTGTGATAATTGTGGAAAAAAAGTCGATTAGAAATTCTAATCGATTTTTTATTTATATTCTGCTGTTTTACTAAATGCTAATATTGGAAGACATACAATACTAAAGAATACTGTTGCTACTCCAAAGCCTGTAGACTTTCCAAATTTATGTGCTAACTCAATGTATATTTTAAATAATGCATATATGTTAGCAAATGGTATAAAGAATAGTACTATATACCATAATGGTAATTCTGTGATTTCTAATAGTACTATCATATTGTATATTGGTACTATAGAAGCCCATCCTGGTTTACCAGCTTTTTTGAAGATTTTCCACAAACTAACTATTATTAGTATAGAAGCTAGACTTCCTCCTATTAATGGAAATGTTCCTATTGATGATGTTGTGGATACTCCTGCTGAATAATCATATAAATCATAGTCGTACATAAATTCATTTTCCTCCTTACTTTATGTTCAATTTAAGTATATCATAATAGCAATATTAGAGCAAGAAAAAAAGAAACATTTCTGTTTCTAATTTTATGCATTCATTTGTTTTGCAACTTCGTCAGCAAAGTTTTCTTCTCTTTTTTCCATACCTTCGCCAACTTCGTATCTTACGAAAGATAATACTTTCATATTTTTGCTTTCTACATATTTAGATACTTTCATTTTGTTTTCTTTTACAAAGCCTTGATCTAATAAACATACTTCTTCATAGAATTTATTTAATCTTCCATTTACAATCATAGGTAATTTATTAGCATCTAGTCCTTCATTCTCTGCTTGTTCAGTTAAGATTTCTCTTTCTTTTTCTACTCTTTCAGTAGGTACTGAATCTTTATCTAAATATAGTGGTCTCATAGCCGCTATTTGCATAGCAACATCTTTTGCTACTTCTTCATCAGTTCCTTCTAAAACTGCTAATGTAACAATTTTTCCACCCATATGTGAATAAGTGCCAAATACTTGATTATCTTCTTTTTCTACTAGTTCAAATCTTCTAAATGATAATTTTTCTCCAATAGTAGCAGTTTTGTCAATAATAATATTTTCAATAGTATTACCTTCTACTTCTAATTTCATTACTTCTTCAACTGTTTTTACATTACTACTTAAAATTGCAGTAGCAATTAAATCTACTAATCCAGTAAATTCTGGATTTTTAGCAACAAAGTCTGTTTCTGAATTTACTTCAACAATAACAGCTTTATTTCCTTCTACTTTAGCCTTAGCTAATCCTTCAGCAGCAATTCTTGTTTGCTTTTTAGCAGCTTTAGAAATTCCTTTTTCTCTAAGCCAAGTAATTGCTTCTTCCATATTACCATTTGTTTCAGTAAGAGCTTTTTTACAATCTAGCATTCCTGCTCCTGTTGCTTCTCTTAACTCTTTTACCATATTTGCAGTAATCATAGTATTCCTCCTTATTTTAAATTTTCAATTAATTCTTCTTTTTTCATTTTTGAATAGCCTTTGATTTCTTTTTTCTTAGCTAAATCTCTAAGTTCTGCTACTGTTAAGATATTTAAATCTAATTCTGGCTTTTCTTCTTTGATTTCTTCTTTTTCAGTAACTTCTTTAGTTTCTTTTACTTCTTTTTTATCTTTTTTAGCAAAAGTTTTTTCTTTAACAGGCTTTTTATCATCTTCACTTACATAATCAATAATAGTTCCACCATTTGCTTCAATAATAGCATTTGTTAATGAACCAAGTACTACTTTGATACTTCTTACAGCATCATCATTTCCTGGAAGTACATAATCTACATCGTCTGGATCACAGTTAGTGTCAATTAGACCAAATACTGGAATACCTAATTTTTTAGCTTCTCTTATTGCATTATATTCTTTAGTTGAATCTACAATAATGATTGCTTGTGGTAATTTAGTCATTTCTCTAATACCACATAAGTTTTTATTTAATTTTTCGTATTCTTTCTTAAGTCCTACTACTTCTTTCTTAGGTAATCTATCAAATGTACCATCTTTTTCCATTTTTTCGATTTCTTCTAGACGATTTACTCTTCTTCTAATAGTTTTGAAGTTTGTTAATGTTCCTCCTAACCATCTTTCAGTCATGTAATACATGTTACTTCTTTCTGCTTCTTCTTTACATACTTCTTGGGCTTGTTTTTTAGTTCCTACATATAGAACTTTACCTCCTTCTGCTGCTATTTTATTTAATGCTTCATATGCTTCTTCCATTTTAGCAACAGTTTTTTGTAAGTCAATGATATAAATATCATCTCTAGAGTTATAAATATACTCTTTCATTTTAGGATTCCATCTTTTAGTTTGATGACCAAAGTGAACTCCTGCTTCTAACAAATAGCTCATAGATACTACTGTCATATTAAACACTCTCCTTTCGTTTTGCTTCCAAATATCTCTTTTTTAATATCCACCTATTAGGCACTGGGATTATTAAATCAATATTTGTGTATATTTTTTGAAAAGCCATTTATATAGTACCATATTATGCTAAATAAGTAAATATTTTTCATGAATTTTATAACAAAAGTGCTATGACAGAGACCTTAGGCTCTGTCATACTCTGAAAGACTTATTTTATATAAGGCTGTAAGGGCAAAAGAAAAAGAGATAACTCTCTACTTCTTTAATATAAATGATTTTAATATAATATTATTATTGCCATCTTTTGTATATGATATTATACCATCACTAGTTTCTTTATCTAGAATATCTGCTAGTCTAGTACTATAAGTAGTTTTAACACTTGCTATATATTCTCCTTTCTTATATTCTACTTTATCACTAGTAATCATTGATACATATACACCATTACTACCAGGATGTCTATTATCAAAGTAAACATAATCTTTATCATACTTAGTATTACCCATTTTGCCTTTAGTTATTTTAAAATCTTCTCCTAGTAATTCTTTATAGTATTTATTAAATATCTTGTAATCTAAATATGCTAAAGTAAAATCACTAGTAGGAGTATCTTCAACTACAGACTGGTCTCCTGCTGATAAAACTGTAAAACTATCTATATTATCTTGATAACTTAATATATATTCCATAACAAATAATTGTCTATTTTCATATTTTTCTAGGTAATTATAATTATATTTAGGACTATATTTACCATTATCATCTTGACTATCAATACCTTCTTTTACTATTAACCAACCAAGAGGAGAACCTATTTTAGATAAATGACTATTTATATCTTTTAGTTCTTTTTCTTCATCTATTTCTATTTTATTATCTTCTTTTATTAATATTTTATCTGTTACTATGTAACCCGCTACTAAGAAGCATATTATGCCTATTATTATGCAAAAAATATTTAACTTTTTCATTTTTTATCACCTACTATAAGTATAACATATAATTAAAAAAAATTAACCTAAATTTGGTTAATTTTATTATTTTATTTTTCTTGCTTCTAAATAGAATCTCTTATCATAACTATGCCCCATAGAGAATGTTTTTCTTGGTAAGGCACCATCTAATATTACAGTTCTAAATAACTCTTCTTTAGGCATTGCTTCAAATAGAATGGCTACATTATTTTCTTCTTTGCCCATACCTCTAGTTGTTTCATCGCCATGAATATAATCTAGTTTTCCTTCATGATCTTTTAGGTATTCATCTAAGAACATTTGAATAGAACCTACTGCTATATTAGATTTGGGATTACTAATATATAATTTTTTATCAAAATCTTTTGTTACCAATTCAAAGTATTCCCCTTTTCCTTCTTCATTGATATCATAATATTTATTTAATTCTTCAATTAAGTTATTTACATCTGTATTAAATATTACTCTATGTATTGGTTCAAATTCTAAAGCTTCACTATGTAAGTTTACTATTTCTACTAGGGCATATCTAGCTGGATTATTTAAATATTCTTCTTTGCTCATAGTTTTCTTTAAGTTTTCATAATTTGCTTTAGCGGTTGCTAATGAATGATTTCCATCTCCCATTGCAAATAGTAGTATTCCTTTATCTTTAACATTATATTTCTTTTCAAAGTAATCTTTATCCATAAGGCCTTCTAATCCTTTTTCAATATCTTTAATTACTTCATCAGATAAGTTATAACCTTTAATGTGACCTCCATTTTCCATTAGGTCAAAGTCGTAAACGATATCTTTAGCTGTTACTTTGTTTTTTAAACTTTCGATAATATTTTTCTTTTCATCATCTATTAAAATCATTATATGTGGTAATTCTAAGGGAGCATTTTCTCTTACTTTTAGTCTTGGTGGTATTCTTTCAATTACGGTTTTTTCAGTTGCTCTTATTAGTGTTTGAGAACCTTTTTCATAAGAATAGTCTTCTAAGTCAACCATTCCCATTAATCCTTCTCTTACTTTACCATCACTTTGTTTTCTTTCTAGATAAATCATAGTATTTGGATATTCTTGGAAAACATTTTCTTTTAAATAGTCTTCCATTGTTAAATTTATCTTTTTGATTCTTTCTTCAACATTTTCTTCTTCTAAATATAATTCTGGTAAGATTAGATTTAGAGTTGATGGTGAAGAACCTACTATACTCTCTACTTCTTTCCAATATTCTGGTTCACTTGTATATTGGTCACAAGCTACTACTGACCATTTGGTCATGTCTACATCTTTTGGTAATAAGATGTTTGCTCTTTTAAATGGTAACATTTCTGCACTCTCCTTTTCTTTAATTATATATTAGCAGATATTTTGTTTATTGTAAATATTTATTTGTTATTTAAGATGTCTTTTATTATTTCTCTTTCATCTAAATGTTCTCTTACACCTTTTATTTCACGATATGTCTCATGACCTTTTCCTAACAAAAGAATTATGTCTCCTTCTTTTGCATTATCAATAGCATATTTTATAGCATCCTTACGACTTGGTATTTTTATGTATTTTCCGGATGTTTTCTTTAAGCCTATTTCGATATCATTCATGATATCATTTATATCTTCATATCTAGAATTATCTTCAGTTACTATGGTAAAGTCTGCTAGTCTTCCGGATATTTCACCCATGTCATAGCGACGTTCTTTACTTCTATTTCCACCACAGCCAAATAAACTTACGATTCTTTTTGGATTATATGCTCTCATAGTCTCTAGTATACTTTGCATTGATACTCCATTGTGAGCATAATCTATTATAACACTATATTTACTAGATACTGGTACTATTTCTACTCTTCCTTTTACCGCTACTTTTGATAGGGCTTTTTTAATATTTTCTACTTTGCATCCTATTAGATATGTTGTTAAAATAGCACTAGAAGCATTATAGGCTGAGAATTCTCCTGGTGTATTTACTAGAAAAGTATCTTCTATGATTCCTTTAGTATTCAGTTCTAGTCCTATAAAATGTTCTTTTCTTAATAATTTTATATTATCTATTAAAAGATTAGCTTCTTTATTTTTACCAAAGGTATGTATATCACAAGTACTATTTTTTATCATATCTTCATAGTGGATATCATCAATGTTTAGTATACCATGTTTGCATTTTTGGAATAATAGGCTTTTACTATAAATATAGTCTTCCATATTCTCATGTTCTCCTTCACCGATATGGTCTTTGGTTAAGTTAGTAAATACTCCGTAATCAAAGGAAAGGCCCTCTACTCTTCCTACTTTTAAAGCTTGAGATGATACTTCCATAATGGCATATTCTACTTTATCATCTACCATTTCTTTTAGATATTTTTGTATATCATAGCTTTCAGGAGTTGTATTTACAGTATCGTAATGAGTGTTTCCGATAAATACTCCCATTGTACCTATAACTCCAGTCTTGTGACCATCTTCTTCAAGAATATTCTTAATCATCCATGATGTTGTTGTTTTACCTTTGGTTCCTGTTATTCCTATCATAGTTAATTTACTAGCAGGATTATCAAAATAATTTATGGCTAATAATGATAAATTCTTTCTAGTATTTGGTAATTTTACTACAGTTACATCTTCAGGTACTTCAACATCTTTTTCGATAATGATTGTTGTTGCTCCTTTTTCAATAGCGGACTCAATATAATCATGACCATCTACTTGAGTTCCTGATAAGCATATAAAAGCTGAACCATTAGTTACTTTTCTGGAATCATAGTATAATCCTGATACTTCGGTATCTAGACTTCCTTTTATTAATTTATAATCAATGTTATTTAATATTTTTTCTAATTTCATTGTTTCACCTCTCTAATTTATTATATTACTTTTTGGATATTTTTTAAAGTTTTTTATTCCACAGTTTGAAAAGAAATCCACAAAAAAAGAAAGATTTCACTTTCTTTAATATTTATTTTATTGTTTAACTGTGCTAATCTTTAAGTCAAAGTTAATATTTCCACCTGATGCATTATTTTCACAGTCAACGTCTTGTCCTTCAACCCACATATAGATTCTTACTTTAGTAATACCTTTAGTTAATGTAAATAATTCTGTATTAGTAGTAAAATCAGCTACTGTAGATTTGGTAGGAGTTACTGTTGTAAATTTATCTTCATGTTTTGCTTGAGTAGCATCTCCTAATAGGATATCATCTGTTTTTAGAATTGTAGCTTTAATACCAGAGTAAGGTACTAATTCACCATTTGCTTCAGTAGTAGTAATGCCATATACGTCTTTAGCATTAGCAATACCAGCAGGTGTATGAACATCAAAGTTTGGTTCCCATACTGTAACAGTTGATGCAGCACCAGCATTTAATTTTTGTATGTCTGCTAATGCAGAACCATCAGTAATATTTCCTAAAGTAACAAAGGCAATTCTAGATGCATTCTTAATACCACTATCATTAGCATCTGCACTAGTTACACCAGAATTTGCTTGTAAGTAAATAGGTGTATCTTCGTTAACTTTGAAGAATAAATCAAAAGCAATAAATTTAGCAGTATCAGCTTCTCCTTCAGTTCTAACATTATCATCCATTTCAGTAGTCTTAGTAGCAGTTAGGATATATTCACCATTATTAGTTACTGTATCTGATGTTTCAACTACTCCATAGTACATAGGTAGGTAGCCATTTTCATCTGGTACTGCTACTGTTGAAACTGGTTCTAATGCGCCTGGAATTTGGTTAACAGCGGTTTTATAGTTACCATTACGAGCACCGTTTAAGTCAGCTTTTTGAACTATTGATTTCCATTTTGTTCCGTCAGCAGATATTTGGATACCATTTTTAGCTTCGATATTTACTTTTAATGTTTCTACTGAAACGTTCTTGTTAGATGTAAACCATGCGTAGGTTGATGTAGCAAGCATTGTTCCAGTTCCTAGCATTAGAAGTAATAATATCAACAATCTGTATTTTCTTCTCTTTTGTCTTTCTTTTCTTAATTTTTCTTTTTCTTCTTTAGTAAGAACTTTTTCTTCCATTTTATCACTCCTTTTTATTAAGAATCTGAGAGTACTTCTCTCCTACTATTACTATTTCAGTATATCATACTTCCTTTTTATTTGCAATAGATATTTCGACATTTTTTGCATAACTTTTTTGAAGCCTTATTTACTAAGCATTTTTATCTATTATTTGTTTTGATTCTATACATATTGTTACTCCTTCAATGATATCTTGATATTCAAAACTATCATATTCTTTAGGAAAAGTAACTACTAAATGATAGATATTTTCTTCATCTTTATCAAAACCAAAGGTTTGCTTAGCGGTTTCTAAAGTTCTAAAATAGGCTCCATCTTCCCCTGTCTTTTCAATTGTATCTTTAGTTATGATATTAGTACTTGCATTATAGTTATAATTTTCATTCATATATAATTTATATGATAGTGGTAAATTAGTTGTAGTAACTATTTTTAAAGTATACTCTAATTTGGTTTCTAATCTATTTTTACCATCATTATTAGCTACTTTGAAATTATATACATATGGTGTATCTGATGGTACTAATTCATCTAATTTTACTTCTTTTTCATAGTAGTCAGTATTTAATATATATAAAGCTGTTTCTATTTTAGAATCTGAGTCTGTTTTAGAAAATAGTTTAGAGTAGGCTATTGGTATTAATGTTAATACTACGGCGAGTAATATTATAGCTATTGTTAATTTATTAGATTTTAATAATTTTCTTCTATCAAACATATACTTCACCTACTTTTTATATATACAATCTGGATCTTCAAACTTATCATCTAAAGATACTACTTTTTTTCTTTTATCTTTAGGTATATAAGATATACTTAGACTTATTAATATTAATGTTACTACTATTGACACTATTACTTTAGGAGTAGTAAATACTTCTCTTAATACTCCACCTTTTGGTATTCTAAGTATTACTTTACCTATTACTTTAGATTTATCTATTCTAACATCATCACTATTATTAGAATCTCCTTTAGTAGTAAGAGTATTACCTTCTATCTTTATTACTCTATGGGTAATAAAATCTTTACCATCTATATAAGTTATTATATCATTCTTACTAATATTAGAGGTTTTCTTTACTACTATTAAATCTTTAACATTTAGTGTTGGTTCCATACTTCCACTTACTATTTCAAAGATACTAACTCCTAATACATTTGAATATTCTTTATTTAATACTTTTAGTGATATAAAATTATATAATGAAAAAAAAATTAAAACGGTGATTATAAATACTAAGATATCAATAAATACTTGAAATATTTTATTTATATACTTTAACATTTATATCACCGCTTTATTATTCATTTTGATATTCTACTACTGGTTCTCCTAGATACTGAATAACAGAAACAGATACTGGTATACTAATAAAATTATCTTTAGTTAAGCCTATTTTACTATCTTCTTCATTATTTTCTTCAACATTATTCCATTTTATATATACTCTTATTGTATTTGTTACTTTATTCTTTATTTCTTCTAGAGTTATTACTTTACTATAAGTATTTTCTCCTGTTCTAATTAAATTACCACTAGTGGTTTCTTCTATTCTATCTATAGCAAAACTACCATTTACTTTGGTAAAATCAAAGGTAACACTATATAATATTGATGTATCAGTATCAGTAGGATCTATTAATATATCAAAATATCCTTCTGTACCTGGTGCCATCTTACCATTTTTTACACTATCAGAACCTACTATATTAACAGAATTTACTACAAAGTTTTCTCCACTTTTTATATCTGTTCCATTAATTAATACATTCCATTTTGCTATATTTGTATTTGTATTCATTATATTTTTACTTTCAAATAGTCCATATGTATCTCTTATTATATATATTGTTATAAATACTAAGATTAATGATACTACTACTAAAATATTTTTATTCTTCATCTTTCTCTTCTTTGATTTCTTTTATTTCTTCTTTTTGTTCTACTACTTCTTTTTTATCTTTTTTAGATTTCTTTTTTGGTTCTTCATCTTCATCATCATATTTTGATTCTTTTAATTCTTTTATTACAACATATATTTCATAAATAAATAATATTAATATTGGGAATATTATCATAAATAAGAAACCAAATCTTGATTCTAATATTCCTAGTATAGTGCCTAACTTACTATATGTTTTACTTGTTCTAGCGGTACCTATTACATATTCACTAGATACTGCATGATCACCATCTACAACAAATGTTGATTCTTCTTTGGTTATTGTTTCTTTTTCTAATACTGTTCCTAAGTTAACTGATACTGTTTGTTTATAATTGTCATAGAAGAATATTTTATCTCCTACTTTTATATCTTTATTAGCATCGTTATTTACTATTACTAAATCACCTTTTTGAAAATCTGGTTTTAATTCTTCATCTCTTACTATTATAAGTGATTTATTATTTAATTCTGTTATATTATACTTATTATAATTTAATAAAAATACTGTTAGTGTTATTGCTACTATGGCATACACTCCTACTAAAACTATTCCTAATCCTTTTAAAACTTTCTTCATACTATCACCATCTTAAGTATAGCATATAACTTTTTCTTATGCAAGTTATTAATTATATACTTTTTAATAAAATTACTATTTTTGTTATACTTTTCATGAAAATCCAAGGTATTTTCATGTTCTTCCTAGTCTATAGTCTAGGAAGAAACAATAAGATATCATATTCACAGTGAAATACTTTCTAACTTAGATAACTCCAAGTAAAAAGAAGATAAACTAGTATCTTCTTAATTAGTATTCTTTTTATATGTTAAATATCCTGTTGTATAATTAGCCATACTTACATCAGTTTTAGTACTATCAAATGGTACTGCTCCAGTAAGTGAAGAACAGTTATGAAACATATTTACTGAATTTGTTACATTACTCATATTCCATAAATCGGATATATATATTGTTTTTAAATTTTTGCATCCAGAAAACATACCATATGGACTGCCAGTTTTAGTAACTTTGCTAGTATCAAAATTACTTAAATCTAACTGAATTAAATTTTTGCATTCATAAAACATACTACTCATATCTGTTACATTACTTGTATCAAAATTTGATAAATCTAATTTACTTATAGATAATTCACTAAACATACTATACATAGTTGTTACATTTGATGTATTAAAACTAGATAAATTTAAATTTTCTAAATTAGTGCATCCATCGAACATAAGAGACATAGTTACTACCTTTGATGTATTAAAATTTGATAAATCAAGAGTTGTTAAATTGTTACATCCACGAAACATATTATTCATACCTGTTACATTACTTGTATCAAATGAATTAATATTTAAATATTGAAGTTTTGAGCAGTCTCTAAACATACCAGCCATATTTGTAACATTTGATGTATCAAAACTAGATAAATCTAATTTCTTAAGCAAATAACAATTAGTAAACATATTTACCATATTAGTTACCTTACTTGTATTAAAACTACTCAAATTTAAATTTTCAATACTATTGCAATTACTAAACATAAAATCCATATAAATTACCTTGCTTGTATTAAAACTAGATAGATTTAAATTTTTAAGCGAAGTACACTTTTCAAACATTGATGCCATTGCTGTTACATTACTTGTATCAAAATTTGATAAATCAAGTGTTACTAGACTAGAACATCCATGAAACATATTACTCATTAATTTTACTTTTGAAGTATTAAATGAACTTATATTTAAATTTGTAAGAGAACTACAATTTCTAAACATTCCTCCATAACTATAATTATATGGATTACCCATGTATAATACATTTGATGTATCAAAGTTAGATAAATCAAGTGTTGTTAAACTAGAACAATCGGCGAACATATTATTCATATCTATTACTTTACTTGTTTTAAAATTTGA
>MNTB01000035.1 GCA_001916775.1 Firmicutes bacterium CAG:321_26_22
TTCTTTTCATATTATTTTATCCTTTCTTCTTTTATTATATCAAAAAAGTAGACACATTCCTTTTATGTCTACTTTTATTTTACAACTTCAACTTTTTGTCTATTCTAATTATCTATTTGCTTTAGCAAGTTTTTTTCTTGATACTAGAACTGCTCCTACTGAAGCAATTCCTAAAGAAGTAAGAATTAAAGCTAAGTTCATATCAGAAGTTTTAGGATTTTTTTCTTCTTCTTTAGTTTGGCTTTCATTAACAATTTTAGTTAATTTTGTATAAATAGATACATTTCCTTCAAAAGGTTTAGTGAAATCAAATTCTGTAGTGAATTTTTCATCTGCATAAAATCCTTCAAATTTATATCCTTCTTCTTTAGCAGAAGCTTTTATTTCTTTTATCATTTCTTCAATGTCACTTTCTGTAAATGACATGTATTTATATACTTCTAGTTTTTCGTCTTCTTCACCTTTAATTGGAGATACAAATGTAAGAGTTACTGTTGGAACTTCAGTATAAATGTTTACACCTTCTTTAACATTTATATTACAGAACCATAAATATTTTACTGTTACATCTTTTTGCTCTGCTATTGGATTTAATGTATCTGCTGTTGTTAAAGTATCGAAGTCAATTTTACCAGTAGTAGCTATTTCTTTTTCTCCTTGTAATAAAGTGAATTGTACATATGTTTTTTTAGCATTTTCTTCTGTTTCAATCCACATTTTCCACTGATAAGTATATACTCCTTTTGCTTGTATATATGCTTCGAAATCTTTTGCCCATCCTGCAGTTAGTTTAATTTTGTCTCCTACTCTTTGTGACATAACTACTGCTTCTGAAACATATTTTTCTTCACTATTATCATTAGTTGTCTTTAATGCTAATGAGGCTTCGAAGTATTCACCTTCTTTAATCTTATCGAAGTCTAATCCAACGTGAACTTCTTCAGTGATTCCGTCTGCTAATTTTACATTTTTAGCAGCTTTGCTAAATGGTCCTACATACATACCACCAGACGCTGTTTCATTACCTTTTAAGTTAGTAATGTTTTCATCTACTTTTGTCTTAGAACCATAGCCATTTTCTGCATACCATCCATCAAACTTATATTCTGTTAAGGCACTAGCTGAATGGATAGCAAACATAAATGCTGCAATACTTAGTACTGCAAATCCCATTTTCTTTTTCATTTTTCTCTTCTTCCTTTCTTCAGATAGGTTTCCTATCTTTAACATAATTATACCATAACTAATATTTTAATCAAGATGTTTTGTCAATTTTTGTTCTTTTTACACCAATAATTGACAAGAAATATTTATATAAAATATCTGCTTATATATGATATGTATGGTTGATACTTTAACTAAAGACATATATATTAAGGCTTTAGTTAACCCTCTAAGACTTTGGCTTAGAGGGCTATAAAAAGAAAAAAGACTCTTATTCAAAGTCTTTTATACTAATAGTTTTCTTAGTTTCTATTTCTTTCTTTTTAGGAGCACTAACTACTAATACACCATTCTTGAAACTAGCATCAATATCTTCTTCATCAATATCTCCTAGATAGAAACTTCTAGATACTTTACTATAACTCTTTCTTTCACGATGAAGATATTTCTTATTTTCTTCATCCTCTTCTTCTTTCTCAAATGTAATAGATAATGTACCTTTATCAATAGAAATGTTAATATCATCTTTAGTATATCCAGGTGCTTCCATCTCTACGACTAGTCTACCATCTTTTTCATAGATATCACTCTTAATATTTTCATCTCCTTTGAAAAAACTATCATCAAAAAATAATCTACTTGGCAACATACAAATCATCTCCTTTAAAATTATATTATTTATTTGCCATTATATCACACATAAGATTAGATAACTCAGTAGGATTATCAATAGGAAGTCCTTCAATTAATCTTGCCTCATAATAAATAACCTTTGTGTATTTAGTAAACTCATCTTTATTATTTTTATATAAGTCTTTTAATTTATCTACAATCTTATGACTAGCATTAATTTCAAGTACCTCACTTGCTTTTATCTTCTCATCTGTAGGCATTGCATTAATTACTTTCTCCATTGACGTAGATACTTCTCCAGTAGTAGTTAAACATACTGGGTGACTCTTTAGTTTATTAGTAAGTTTTACTTCTTCTACATTACCTTCTAGTACTTTCTTCATTTCTTCTAGCATATCTTTATTATCAGTATTTTCTTTATTTATCTTTTCTTTTTCTTCATCAGTAGATAAATCTGTACTTTCATTACTAACATTAACAAAAGTCTTTCCTTTATACTCATGAATTGCCATTATTGCAAACTCATCAACATAATCAGTTAAGTATAGTACTTCATGGGTAACATATCTATCTTATCAACTGTTTCTCCAGCGCAGTAATAGATATTCTTATCTTCTTCTTTTAATTTATTTACATATTCATCTAGAGTAATTAACTTCTTCTCACTAGATGAATAGAACATAATTAAATCTTCTAACTTATCCTTATGCATACCATAATCATTATAAATACCAAACTTTAATTGCATACCAAAGGCTTTATATAATTCTAAGTATTTATCTCTGTTATTCTTAAGTAAATCTAGTAATTCATTTCTTACTTTACTCTCAATACTTTTAGCTATTAGTTTAATATTTTTATCATCTTGTAATGTCTCTCTAGATATATTTAGAGGTATATCTTCGGTATCAATTACTCCTCTTACAAAACTAAAGTAATCAGGAAGTAACTCACTACATTTATCCATTATTAATACACCATTAGTATATAGTTGTAATCCTTTTTCGTATTCTTTACTATAATAATCATACGGAGCATGACTAGGTATATAAAGTAGTGCATTATAATTAACATTGCCTTCGATATTGAAATGTAATACATCTAGTGGTTTGTTGTAATCAAAGAACTTATCACTATAGAAGTTATTATATTCTTCTTCAGTTATATCTTTCTTATTTCTCTTCCATAGAGGTATTCTACTATTGATAGTTATTACTTCTTTATAGGTTTCGTATTCATCACTATCTTCTTTCTTTCTATTATTTTCTACTTCCATCTTAATTGGATAACTAATATAATCAGAGTATTTCTTTATAATACTTCTTAATTTATATTCAGATAATAATTCACTATAATTATAATCTTCAGTATCTTCTTTTAGATGTAAAGTAATTATTGTACCATTTTCTTTTTTATCTGATGGTGATAAGGTATAACCATCTACTCCAGTACTTTCCCAGATAGTGGCTTTATCATCTTTATATGATTTTGATTCTACGGTTACTTTGTCACTTACCATAAAGGCTGAATAGAAGCCTACGCCGAACTGACCAATTATATTAACATCATTCTGCTCTTTATTTTCTTCTTTAAACTTAAGAGAACCTGATTCTGCTATTACTCCTAAGTTATTTTCTAACTCTTCTTCAGTCATACCAGTACCATTATCACTAATAGTAATAGTTCTTTTATCTTTATTATAATCTACTCTTATAAATAAATCATCTTTATTTACTTTTATATCTTTATTAGTAAGTGATAAATAATATAACTTATCTAATGCATCACTAGAATTGGATATTAATTCTCTTAGGAATATTTCTTTATTAGTATATATACTATTTATCATTAAATCTAATATTCTCTTACTTTCTGTCTTAAACTGTCTTTTCTTCATACTATCATTCTCCTTTGTATTTACATCTATAATTATAACACTATTTTAGCAATTGTCAATAGAGATTGCTAAATTTTTTTTATTTTTTTATTCCGATGGAGCCTTAGATAGTCTCCATACGGCATAATAGAGCCTCTTAGGGAGTCTCTATTATGAATTATTTTGGGGTTATGTATTTTTTAATAAAAATAACTAGTATAAACTAGTTATTAAATAGACCTTTAATATCTTTAATATAGATCTTTTTATTATTAATATCTATCTTATCTATTAAATTATCATTATATGGTATTAAGTAATTCTTATCATTATTTTTAATATTAAATAACACTGTTTTATCATATCTTTCTATATCTGTGATAAGGCCTTTATTATTATTTTCATATATAACATTTAGACCTATTAGTTCTTCATCTAGATATTTATTATCTTCTAAAGTGATATCACTATCTTCAACATAGACATATTTTCCTTTATATTTTAATACTTCATTTATATTGTTATAGCCTTTTAAGGTAATCATGTCAAAGTTTTTATGTTTACGATATGTATTTATTATTTCTTCATCTTTTTTATTTATATATATTTTCATATTATTTATAAATACTTTGTCTTTATATGGGAATTTTGATAATAATCTAAGTTCGCCTTTAATACCATGAGTATTTACTATTTTTCCTATTTTAATTAGTGTCATATTTATCATCCATTTCATATAGAAGTATTGAAGTTGCTACTCCGGCATTTAAACTTTCTACTTCTTTATTCATTTTTATATATAGATATTCATCACATAGATTACCTACTATCTCAGTCATACCATTTCCTTCATTACCTATTACTAAAGCATATTTTTTGGTAATGGTTGTATCTTTTACGTTTATTCCGCCATCGACTTTGGTACCATATACTTTATAGTTTGCTTTTTTTATTTCTTGAATAAAAGTTGGTAATTCTCTTACTATTATATTGATATGAAAAATCATTCCTTCTGTTGCTCTAAGTACTTTTGGGTTATACATATCTACTGTATTAGGAGACATTATGATTGTATCAATATTAAATGCTTTAGATGATCTAATTATTGTACCTAGGTTACCTGGGTCTTGAATATTATCTAGTAATAAAAGGCGCTCTCCTAGTGAGGAAATTTCTTTTTTTAGCGAGACTCCTACTACATCTGGAATGCTATCGGTACTAGATATTTTTTTCATTACTTCTTTTGTTACATAAGTAATTGGTACATCTATATCAATATTCTTTCCTTCAAGTAAATATATTTCTTTTAGTAACTTAACTTTATGGGCTTCATTAATTATATTTCTACCTTCAATTAAGAATGTATTGGTATTGTTACGATATTTTTTTTCTTTTAATTTGCATAATTCTTTTATTTTATTATTTGTTAATGATGTAATTATCACTTGGGGACCTCCTAACTTTGATACTTTGTTATATCTTCTATTCTAGCTGCAAAATATGGTTTATCTTTACTCTCTTCTTTTAAGAATAAAGCAAATGTATTATCAATATTAAAATACCTTGGTTTTTCCATATCAGGCATAGCGGTTGTCTTCACGTCAGTAGCGGCTTCACTTTTAATTCTTCCACCTTTTTCATCTAACGAAAAACTAATTGTTTGAATCGCCGTATCTATAACATATTCTTTACCAAATTTGGAAATAAATGGTTTACCGGATAATTCATTATACTCTCTTTTGACATTGAAGTCAATCATTGGTGCTTTAAATTCATCATTCTTTGTAAAGTTTTTATTTCCTTTATAATTATTATTCTCTATAGTCATATTATTATATATTTCATTAAATGTATTACCTTTAGGATTCTTATATAATATAACTTCATCTCCATTTTTGGTATGCAATTTTATAGCAAAATTGTCTTTATCATTATAAAATAATACTTCTATTTGATTTCTTACTTCGTCAGTAGATTTTTTATTAATACCAAAATATTTGATATTTTCATAATTGTTAAATTTATCTTTATCTAATACACTAAATTTCTTATTATACTCAAATTCTCTATATAACATTGTATAAAAGAAATATCTATCATTATCACTATCAAGATCATCTTGTTCCCAATTAAAACTATCTAGTATGTCACTTGTCTGATTAAATTTATTCTTAATACCTTGTTCAATTTCTTTCTTTAAACTTAATGTCTTAAAATCATACTTCTTATAATAATATTCTTCTGATATCATTGAAGTATTAAAATCTTTTTTATTTAAATTAGTAACCATATCATTACTATCTTCAAATGAAATATCTTGTCCTACTACTTCATTAATCATGTCATTCCATACTAATTGAAAAGTTCCGCACCAAGTACTGTCACTATCTATCTTATCGTTCATCGTAGGTACTACTTCTACTCCTTTAGTTGTAATTCTACGCTTATCACTTTTTAATACTAAAAAATAAAATAGACATAATAATACTGCTGATACTGCTACGATAATTATTAATATTTTCTTTTTCATATTTTTCTCCTCTACTACTTAATGATATCATGGTTATTATTTTTTGTCTAGATAAATATATAATTTAGCAAAATAAAGAAAGGAAAACCTTTCTTTATTTACTTTGATTATTTATTTTTTAATACCTAAGCTGATGGTCCTGCTGGTCATGTTCCTCGATAAAATAAATCATCTAAAAGAATTAATTGTAATTTCAAGTATTATTCCTTTATTAATATAAAAAAATAACCTTTTCAAAAGAATTGGTTATTTTATTTTACTTTCTTAATCTTTTTATATGAGATTGTATTTGCATTAATTCTTGATTACTCAATGATGATGTTCCATATATTTTTGGATAAACTTCGCTTATATCGGGAACATAACCTTTAGTACCTAAATCTTTGAATGGACCAGCCATAGTCAAACAAGTTTGATATAATTGATTATTAACAACCGATCCTACCCATGCGTGATTACCTAAAGGACACACACCATTAATTGCTACTGTATCACTTTTGAAATATTGATTATTTAAAAGTGCTTGCATAAATCTTGCTTGTCCTTCACATACACCTTTTTTATGTTGATAAGTACCTAATGATTCTGATACAAAATCGTATCTATTATTTGGATTATATAAAACTTGTCTTCCATTTTCATATCTTGTAGCTTCATTTGCAAAACTTATATGTCTTTTTATAAAATCATAAGCTAACCAAATTTTATCAAATTCGGTAAAGTCCTCTGTATGATATAAACTATTTAATCTCGTGTAATATTGAAAAACTATTTCTTTTAATTTTATTGCTTTTTTTAGCGTTTCTTCATCAACTTTACCTTCTAGTTTATGAATTATTGTAGCCGGTACCCAGATTAGACTTTCTTCTGGCATCATTATTTTACCTTGAGCAGATTGTAGTCTTAAATCTTTTCTTTCTTTAGGATTACGATCAATACTCATAAATAATTCAGTCTTATCCGTATGTTTCCAACCAATTTTTTCCATAATTGCATTATAAATTGGCATTGTACTATCTGATAATCTAAATGATATTTTTTTGAAATTTAATTCATTTATTTTTCTTAAAAATTGGTATCTTAAATTAAAATCTTCTTGTGATGTAATAACAGCTTCATCATAGATAGTAGCTTGTAGTAATGGCAATCTAATACTTCCTGACAAATATCTATTAATAAATTCATTAAACTTATCAAAAGAAATATCTAATCTTGAATATTTTGGTCTATAAGGTAGTGGAATTTCAGCTTTAATACTCATCTCATTAGTCGTAATTACTTTTGAAAATCTATCCATAATAATTAATTACCTCGTATGTATATGAGTCTTAACAGGTGTTTTCACTTTTCTTTTACTAGCAATAGCATAAGAATAAGTATCACCTATAACAGCATCTTCTCTTATATATGATCCGTTTAGTTTTTCTTCTAATTCTTGTATTTGCTTTAATTTTGATTCTATATCTTTATCATATATACTACCATAAACACCTACAATAATATCACTTTCACCACTATTATGTAAGTCCTCCCAGTTTCTTATTTCAATAGTTGTATAAGGATTCTGGGTCATAAATGTTAAATTAGATGATAAAGATATTGGTTTACCATTTTTATTAGCACCAAATAACGCAGGTGTTTCTCCCATAACTACAAGTTCAGCATTTATTATGCGTTCATTTCCTAGTGTTTCCAACCCTGATATATGTGGTGTAATAATTGTAGTATTAAATGGTTTTACAATAGTATCATATCTACCTTTACCAACTTCAGCAGTATCACAGTCAGCAAACTTTGATAATTCCATATACTCTAATAATGCTAAATAGTTTTTACTTACATCTTGTCTTAATTTGATCCACTCTGAAAACTCTGATATAAAAGCTTGAGAATTAATGTCAACATTTTTAATGTTATTAGCTTGTTTAAATTGTTCTATTAATAAACTTAAATATTTTTTCATTTTTTATTCTCCTATTAAATTTATTTTTTACTTGGTATCAACACTTTTGTTGGAATTTTATTTAATTCTAATTGTTCTTTTTGTTTTTGTACCATTTCGGTCGTGATTTCACCATTTAGATATTTTGTTCTAGCAAGTACATAGGTTTTGTGAATTAATGGTATATTATTAACTCTTAAATAGTCTATAATGATGTTGTTATCAGCATTTGTAATTTCTACGCCATTTATAATTGTTTTGGTAGTATAAATTTCCTTAAAATCCAAAGGTGCAAAAGCAGACGGCGTGTTTAGTCCATTACTATATATGTATTTTATAATCGTATTCATATCATCCGGATTATTTCTTTTCATAAAGTCTATTAAAGCAAATGTAAAATTATTGCTTCTCTTAAATGGTATTCTTTTTATGAATTCAAATAAGTCAAATTGTGTTCCATCTGATAAAATACCAGTATTAATACCATTTGCTAAATTAGTTATTGTTTCAGCATTTTTTACACAACGAATTTTTTTGTTAATTTCTTTCTTTTCTAAAAATTGCTTATATAAATCAACATCTAATTCTTCTATTGTTGAAACACAGAAGTTAAATATGTCTTTATCTAATCCTAATTCTGATAAAAATTTACTCTCTTTATAACTTTCTGATGCTTCAATATAGTGTCCTATTGCAAATTTTGCATACTCATAATTTTGTAAATAGTTTTGAATACTTAATACATATCTAACATTATCAATAATACCTTTAGCTTCATATTCTTTAAATTTAGTATATAATAAATCGAAATTATCAAGTGCAATTCTGGCCAAACTTAAACGTTCATCTTTTTTACCATATTTGTTAAATAAGGCATAAGTTTTTCTAAATTCTTCAGCACTTTTAAATAGTGATAATAATTGTTCTACTTTAGTATAATCTTTAGCTTCAGAATTCATAATTTCAAATACTGAATTTATTTTTTTTAATCTTAATGCAATTTCTTCTAAAGTACATTTATAAGGATTTTTAGCACTTTTAAATAAACCTTTAGCTTCATAGTCTCTATAAACTCTTATTAATTCTTTAAATTTTTCCACTTGTTCTAATTCCAAAGTATTATAAAGATCTCTATTACTTATCAAACTATGTAGATTACAAAAAGAATATAATTTTATAGCTTTTTCTTCTTCACTTAAATTGGAATTAATTATATTAAACATATAATTAATATCCTTCATAGTAATTAATCCGCTATTATAACCGTAGTTAAATTTTGTTCTTCCTTCCATTTTAAATTCCCCCTAAAAAAATCTCATTGTAGATACAATGAGATTACTATTATGCTTATTTAGTTATTCTGCAACCCCCATTGTTTCACAACTGGTTAAATTATAGCATATTTAAGGGGTTTTGTCAAATTGATGTAAAATTTTATCTTCTTTTTCGAGAATTTCAATTTTTAATTTTTGAATTATTTGCTTTACTTTCTCAATATCACCATTATTTTCTTTCATTTTATTTACTAATATTTTTTTCAATCTGCAACGTCGAATAATTTTCAAATCCTAATTTTGCCATAGCGCGAATATAAAAATCGTAATGACTACCCAAAGCAATTTTAATACGGGGAACTCTAAAATTTCTATCTAATAATACATCCGTCACTAAAGGTTCGCCTTTATATTTATATTTTAAAGCATATTGAATTGCTATGTAATGACTTCTAATAATTTGTCTAGAAAAAAGCACCTCCGAAGAGATGCTTTTTCTTAAGATATTCTAACAATATTCAAATAAGCATTAGTACCATTAGCAGGTGTTATTGTAGCAGTAGTAGAAGAATTAATACTTAATCCTATTTCGTCACCAACAGCAAATGAATTAATAGTACTACTGTTAAAATCTGTATTGTCATTAGCGGTTACAGTTTTAACAATTGAAGTACCACTTATAGCATTAGCATTTTGATTTACCTCAACAGTCAATGTAGCATTAGTACTTGAACTTCCAGAAAAACCATATTCTACTAAATAAACTCCATTTTCTGTTATTGTAAGAGTATTTTGTGTAGCAGTTGTAATATTGTTAGTAGGTCCATTATTACCAAGTGGAATATTTTGAGCTATATTAGTTTCTAAAGAAATATTATCTGTGCTAGTATTGTATTTACGACCATAAGTTTCAATAGCGGTAGGTCCTGCTGGACCTGTTGGCCCTGTTGGTCCTGTTGGTCCCTGTATTCCTTGAAGACCTTGAAGACCTTGCGGTCCAGTTGGCCCCGTTGGTCCTGTTGGTCCCTGTATTCCTTGAAGACCTTGAAGACCTTGTGGTCCAGTTGGACCTGTTGGCCCTGTTGGCCCTGTTGGTCCCTGTATTCCTTGAAGACCTTGAAGACCTTGAAGACCTTGCGGTCCTGTTGGCCCCGTTGGGCCCTCTGTTCCAGGTATTCCTTGAAGACCTTGTGGTCCAGTTGGACCTGTTGGCCCTGTTGGTCCTGTTGGTCCCTGTATTCCTTGAAGACCTTGCGGTCCAGTTGGCCCCGTTGGGCCCTCTGTTCCAGATATTCCTTGAGGACCAATTGGACCTGTTTCACCCCTTGGTATATTAAAATTTAAAATAACGTTATCATCAGTACCTACATTAGTAACACTAGCATTAGTACCAGGATCAGTAGTAGTAGTTACTCCTACAGTGATACTAGCAGGACCTTGCGGTCCTGTTGGACCTGTTGGCCCAGTTGGGCCTACAATAACTGGAATACAATTACAATGTTTACCACAATCTAAAATTTTTTTAATTTTATTATCAAAACAATTATTATTCATCATAATCTCCTTTCAATTTATTTTATGAAAGAAGATAAAAATATTATTTACTATTGTCTAAATATAATAAAAGATGTAACTATAAATTACATCTAATTATATATATTTCCAAATTTAGATATTGGCCAAATACGATATACTGCTTTACCTAAAATATTTTTTTCATCTATAAGACCAATCATTCTACTATCTTTTGATATTGGTCTATTATCTCCTAATACTAAGTATTTACCTTCAGGAATACTATTGCAAGAACATATTTCTTCTAAGTTAAAATCATTAGTCTTTCTAAAATCAAAGTTTTCTTCTAATACTTTATCATTTACATATAATTTATTATTCTTATAACTAATATGTTCTCCAGGTAGACCTATTATTCTTTTAATAATCTCTTCTTTACCTTCTTTAATTACAACGATATCAAATCTTTTAATATTAGTACTATTATAACCAATCTTTCTTTCTAATAATAATTCACCATTATGTAAATTAGGTTTCATTGAGTCTCCACTTACAATAACTGGAGTAACAATAAAAGTTCTAATTAAGATAACTCCACCCAATATTAAAGCATATGGTAATAATTCTTTAATTATATTTTTCATTTTCCACCTCTAAACAAAAAGACAATAGCTAAGCTATTATCTTCTTTCTTTAATATTATACTTACTCTTTCTGTCTCTTAAGAAATATAATTTAGCTCTTCTAACTTTACCTGGTTTAACAATCTTAATATAAGCAACCTTATTAGAATGTACATGGAAAGTTTTTTCTACTCCAATACCAGAGTACTCTCCTCTTACAGTGAAAGTTTCAGATACTCCCTTACCTTTTCTTGCAATAACTGTACCTTTAAAGTCTTGGACTCTTTCTTTAGATTTTCCACCTTTAGTTTCAGTAATAATACATCCTACTATAACAGAATCTCCTACTCTGAATTCAGGTAAATCTTTTTTCATTTGACTAGCAGTTATTTTTTCAATAATGTCCATCGTATATACACTTCCTTTCTTTTTCAGATAATCACTATATATTATATAGGCGGATTATCCCATAACGAATATAATTGTACCATATATTATATTAAATTACAACTATTTTTATGTATTTTTTATATTTTATTCCAAGAAAGTCTATGTCTTTCTTGGTTATGACTAGCTTATAATCTAGTCATAAATAATTATTAGATATTATATTCGCAGTGAAATACTTTCTAACCTATATTTTAATATTAGAAAGAAAATAACTAGTATCTTCTTTTCTGTTATAAACTATTTATTCCATCTAGCATTAAATTTATCTATTTGACTTGTTCCTGGAGTTAATGTTCTTACTTTAGGTGAATTTTCTTCAGTTATTTTTTCTGTGTTTGTACTTGAATATCCTTTAAAATAGTAAACATTTTCATTAACTGGAACAAAAGAACTATACATAGGGATTAATTGTTTTAAGATTAAACGATCAAAACTACCTTTATCGAATGATAGTTCCATATCAAGAATACTAGGATAACTTATATCTTTGGTAAATATATCACATAATGGAGGAACATTTATTCCAATATAACGTGATTGCTGAGCGAAACTTTTTATTCGATAGAAATGGGAATGACCATAAAGTACTATTTTACTTCTTTTATCTGTATTAAGAGAACTATCAACATATGGGTGACTAAGTACAATTGCTTCGTTCTTAACATTAATTAATCCTTCACAATAACCAATTGTAACTAGATCATGACGATAATTATTTAGTATTGTCATAAGATTTTGACCATAAACTTTTAATGGACTAATATCATGGTTTCCTAAAATGATAAAATTTAAAATGTTTTTCTCAAAAGGATATTTTTCTAATAAATAACTGACTCTATCTTCACTTAGTGTTTTACCTTGATTAGCTATATTATCTAGTAAATCACCACAATTAAAGATAATATGTATTCCTTTTTGTACACAATAATTATAAGCGTCTTCGAGTAAATCTAATCTTTCTTTTTCACTACCAATATGAGTATCAGAAATTACTACTGCTCTTAATGTTTCATCGTTTTGTGACATCAATAAATTTACTTCATTAGTGGGTGGTATGGTATATCGAAGTTCTGGTATATATATTATATCACCATTTGAATAATAACTTCTTTTGAAATCATATCCACTATTTTTTATCATTGTTAGATAATTAAATATTTTTTTATGTGAAATATGTAATGTTTCACTTATTTCATTTAAGTTCTTTCCTTCGTTAATTAGTTTTAATAATTGTATTGTTAAATCTGACATTATAATTCCCCCTTAAAGTGCTTTATATGATAACACAATTTTAGTTTGAAGTCAAATTAAAAGAAGCATAGTATTTTATGCTTCTTGTTTTTTCATAACATAGTAAGTAACTAGTCCTACGGAAATTATTCCTATTACAACTATATATAATATGAAGCTACCTGTTTTTACTTCTTCAGGTGCTGGTGTATTGGTAAATACAATTAGATTACCATCTACATCTTTTTTATCCATTTTTACCTTACCATCTTCAGTAACTATAAATTCTATTATAGTATCAGATAATTCATAACCATCTGGTGCAATTGTTTCAGTAAGATAGTAAGTACCTGCGGCTAAATGGAAACTTTTTTCTTTAGTAGTAGAAGTCCATTCTAAATCATTTCCATCTAGGTCTTTTACTAATTTTCCTTCTTTATCTGTTATTTTTAGTTTAGCTCCTGGTAGTTCAGTCTTTCCATTAATACTCTTTTTAGATATATAAACCATGATTGGTTTGTTTTGCATAACTAATGGTGTTGTTGCTTCTTTTCCCTCTATTGTTACTTTACCTTCAGCAGTAATTGTAAATTCTATTTTTTCAGTAGATTTAATATATCCACTAGGAGCAATACTCTCCTCTAAAGTATAAGTACCGGGTGCTAGTTGGAATGTTTCTGGTATAGTAGTAGAAACCCATTTTTTCACTATATTATTACCTTGTTTAATAACTAAGGTAGCACCAGGAAGTTCTTTAGAAAATGTTATATCTTGTTTTGATATTGTTACATTTGTTAATGTTACATTTAAATCAATAGCATCAGATATTGTCTTTGTTTCTGATTGTGGTTTGTAATGAAGTACATTTTGTATTCCGGTATCTCCAGTACCAGGTGTACAATTGTAAATGTCACCAATATATCTTATATAATTTCCATTAGCAGTTAATTTTATGGTACTAGTTTTTGTTATATTACTTGCTGGCACTTTTACATATACTTTAGTTCCACTTTCAAATGATGTATTTCCACTAGTAGCATTAACATCACTTGTAACAAAGGCACCATTTACACCACTTACACTTACTGATATATTACCTGATAAATTGGTTCCTCCTAAATTGATTTTGCTACTAACATAGTATTTTCTATCACTAGTAAGACTCATGGTCTTGCTTCCTTCAATTGTTAAAGCAATATCATACTTTTTATTTTTGTATGTATCAGCAGCATTTATCATACTTTGAATAGCTTTAGAAATTGAATCACGGTTATAGTCAAAACCAGTAAATAAATCAGGACCAGGTTCGGTATAACGCCAAACTACCATTTGTTTGATAAAGAATTTATCTTGTTCTGTTGTATTAAAATCTGCTGGCGCATTTTTAGGTTCTTGATTTAATACATATAATAATTCTTCTTTATTCTTGGTTATTTTATTATTACAATTCCATGTGTAATCCATACCCGGATTGCCTAATGCATATTGTGAACAATATAATATTTCTCCTGTTGTTGCTTTTTTTACGTGAGCGGATATATCCCCAACTGAAGTACCAAGGTCTTTAGTGATAACTTTACCATTTGGGCTATCATCTATTTTAATACTTACATCTTCGGCTAAAACAGTGGTACTAGATATTAAGAATATCCCTAACATAAAAATTAATAAATTTAATATTTTTTTACTCCTCATTTTCTTATCCTCCTATGATTAAATGTTATCATAAAATTAATTTTTTTTCAATACTTTTCATACAATTAATTATGAAATATATTATTCATAGAGGTATAACCTCAAAAGATATTAAAGAAAATTCTTATACTGCTATTAAGAAGGCCCTTAAAGATAAAGAAAGCATAGGAGTAGAATTCGATATAAGATTAACTAAAGATAAAAAAATAGTTTTATCTCACAATTCTCTTGTTAATTTAAATGTTATTGAAGAAACCAACTATAGTGATTTAATTAAAAATAATTATCTAACTACTTTAGATAAGATTCTTGATATTGATACTAATAAAATATTTTTAATTGATATTAAAACTAATAATAACTATAAAGTATTTTCTGATATTCTTATGAATACTCTAAATAAATATAATAAAAATATTTATTTAGCCTCTTTTGATAAGAATATTATTAAGTATATTAAAAGTAAATATAAAAAAGGAATAATTACACTACTTTATAGAAGAAATAATTATAATTTTATTATTACTAATTATAAATTAATAAGTAATAATAAAATAAAGAAGATTAAAGATAAAGAAATATTTTTATGGACTATTCATAATAATAATGAGTTAGAAGAAATTAAAAATAAATTTAGTAATATAGATGACTATTACATAATAAAAGATAAGAAGGAATAAACTATTCCTTCACTTCAACATAATCACCAGAATCTAAGTAAATAATTCCTTTTTTACCTTCTAATCCTGAATATATACTATTATATTTATTTATCTTTGTTATTTTAGGTAATGTTATATATACTAGATTACCATCATTCATTTTTAAAGAAAATCTTTCACTATCTACTTCATTAGGTACATAACTAATTTCCGATATCTTAAGTAAGACATCATTATCTACTAATGAGAACTTTTTAATAAATTTTTCTTTTATACTAGTAATATCTCCAATTAATATAGGAGCACTCATTACATTATAATTATTATCTACTAGTAGACCATCTTCTAATAAGAGTTTATCATTATATAAAGCAAGTACTTTCTTTTCGGTAACATAAATATATACTTTGCCCCATATTTTTTTTTGAACTTTTATTTCTTTAATATAATTATTTTCCATTAATTTATCTTTGATATTACTACCAAAAGTAGTGATAAAAGATGGATAATCACCAATACCAGAAATATCAATAATTTCTTTATCAGATAATATATTATTACCTACTATATAAATATTAGTAATTGGTAATCTTTTAATATAAAGAAAAGATAATACTAGTATACCCATAATTAATATAGTTACAAGTATCTTCTTTACTTTTAATCTTCTTTTTTTAACCTTAACCTTTATTTTCTTTTTTTCTGGCATAATATCACCTTATTATTTCTTGTTCTAATATTAAATCTATATCATAAATTACTTTAATTCTTTCTTTAATATAATCAATTAGCATAATAATATCTTCGTAAGTAGCAGTACCATTATTAATTATAAAATTAGCATGTTTATCACTAACCATGGCCCCACCATGAATGTATCCTTTAAGACCAGCATCTTCAATTAACTTACCCGCCGACATACCAGGTGGATTTCTAAATACCGAACCAGCACTAGGTTTATCTAATGGCTGAGAAGATACTCTTCTATTTTTTCGATCATTCATTACTTCTTTTATCTCATCTTTATCTTTATATTTCATTTCGAAAGTAGTCTCTATACAAACATAATCTTTATTTCTTTTAAGAAAAGAATCACGGTAAGCATATTCTAATTCTTCCTTATTTAAAGTAATTATTTTTAAATCAGGATCTATTACTTTTACTTCTTTTACTACCATAGACATATCTTCATTATATGCACCAGCATTCATCGAGGTACTAGCTCCAACCATACCAGGTATACCACCAGCAAAAGCTAAACCATCTAAATTATTTTTCATACATTCATTAGCTAGTTTAATAAGAGGTACGCCTGCTTCCGCTACTACAATATTATCATTAATAGTAATATTATTTAATTTATCTAGTTTAACAACAACATCAAAGCAAGGCTTAGCAAGAATTACATTAGAGCCTCCTCCTAAGATAATATAATTAATTCTATTTTGTCTTAAGTAATCTAATAGTTCTACTAATTCATTTATATCTTTAGGAAATATTAAATAATCAGCATAACATTCTAAACGATAAGTATTATATTTTTTTAAATTAACATTCTTATAATATTCATAATTCTTAATAAAATTTTCTATCATTTATAATCAAATCCTTTAAAATATTATATATTCTTGTACTACTATCTTTAATACCAATCTTCTTTAAATTATCTTTAATATCTTTAATCTTATCTTTATCATTTAATGTCTTATCTATTAATTCTATTAAACTTCTATCAGTCATATCTTTTTCTTCTAACATAATACCAGCATTTTGATCTACTAAATCTTTAGCATTTTTATATTGATGGTTATTAGCTACATATGGACTTGGTATAAATATAGCGGGTACTCCTAAAGCCGTTATTTCACTCATAGTAGAAGCTCCTGCTCTTGTTACCATTAAATCTGTAATCTTCATAACCGAAGGCATTTCATAGATAAATGGTACTACTTTAACATTGTCTGGTACTCTTCTTTCTTTTACTCTTTCATAATAACTATTACCAGTAACTATTATTACACTATAGTTTTTATTTCTAAATTTATCTACGAAACTAAATATTCGATCATTAACACTTCTACTACCAAGTGAACCCATTACTATTAATACTAATTTTTTATCTTTATCTACACCTAATTTTTCTTTAGTAGTAGCCTTTATTGATAGAGCCTTCTCACTACAAGGATTACCAGTAAGTATAGCTTTATCTTTAGGAAAATCTTTTATAGTACTTTCAAAAGATACTCCTACCTTATCTGTATATCTAGATAAAAATTTATTAGCCAGTCCTACAACACTATTTTGTTCATGTATAAATGTTCTTTTACCTAACTTTTTAGCAGCATATATAACAGGAGCAGTTACATAACCACCACACCCTATTACGATATCTGGATCAAAATCTTTTATTATTTCTTTAGCCCTTTTAATAGCGGATATAAAACAAGTAACTGTTTTAATATTATCTAAAGTTAATTTTCTTTTTAATCCTTTTACTTCTAATGCTTCATATTTATAACCTAAACTAGGTATTAAATCTTTTTCCATTCTATCAGTAGTTCCTATATATAATATTTCACTATCTGGTTCTTCTTCTTTTATTTTATTAATTATAGCTAAAGCAGGATATATATGTCCTCCTGTACCTCCAGCAGATATTATTACTCTCACTATATCACTCTCCTACTTCATTATATCAAAATAATTAAAAAAAAGATATATTTATATTAAAATATATGCTTTTTTATATGTTTTTATTATATTTTATATTATGAAATGCCTAGGTCATTTCATATTACTTATAGCCTATTATCATAGTCTATAAGTAAATAGTTATAAGCTATTATATTCACAGTGAAGTACTTTCTAACTAAGATAATTACAAATAAAAAGACTATGAAAAATCACTAATATTTCTATTAGTTATTTCATAGTCTTTATCTATATTATTATTTATTATATTTAGATTAGATTTTTTGACCCCCCCCTAATTAACTTGTAGTTAACCTCTGCAAATAATACCTTTTCCATAAGAGGGGCTCCTTTCTTGTTGATTTGCGAATTTAGGATTTTCGTAAATCTTCTTATTTCTTACCTATGCATAAATCATATCATAAAGTTTTAAATAATTCAATATAAATATTGATATTTTTATTAAATTTTGGTACAATGTATACGGAAAGAGAAATTTATCCATAATAAAAATGGGTAACGCCTTATTCTCAAAAGGTGTTCTCTCCATTGTTTTATCAATGAAGCACCCCCTGAAGGGTGCTCATTTTTTATCTATGGTTACAACTATCAATTAAGTATAGTGTAACTAAAGTAAGCCATATTATTAGTATGACTTCATTCACTTACTAAAACCCCCATTTCTGTTTGTTTTTTCAGCATAGCATCACTCTTTCCTTAACTTAGTTAAAAAAGGAGAGAACACCACCAGATATTACCGCATAAACATTATATATTAATAAGAAATAATAGTCAATTATTTTTTGACTATTATTTTATTTAGTTTGTGAAGTCTTTATTTATAAGTAATTACAAGTATTTTATATGTAATACAAATGTATTTATTTTTGAGACCTAGGCTCAAAAATACCCTGGAAGACTATAAAGTCTGAAAGGGAAAAAGAAAAACTTAAGAATAAATCTTAAGTTTAATAATTATACTAATTCTAGAATAACTTCTAAAGCAGAATCTCCTTTTCTTTCAGATTTCTTAATTATTCTAGTATAACCACCATTTCTATCTTTATATCTTGGTGCTAATTCATTAAATACTTTATCAACAGCCTTACTATCATTATGTAAGAATGCTAAAGCAAGTCTTCTTGATACTAAAGTACCTTTTTTACCATAAGTTACCATTTTATCAAAAGTTTTTCTTACTTCTTTAGCTCTAGTTTCAGTAGTAACTATTCTTTCATTTTCAATAAGTTGTTTTGTTAAAGTAGCAAGCATACTTCTTCTATGCTTATTATCTCTACCTAATTTTCTATAAGCCATAATTACCTCCTTATATTAATTTTCATCTCTAAAGTTTAGACCCATGTCTTTTACTTTATCCATAACTTCTTTTAAAGATTTCTTACCTAAGTTTCTAATCTTCATCATTTCATTTTCAGATTTATCTACTAAATCTTTTAGAGTTAAAATGTTTGCTCTCTTTAAGCAATTATATGCTCTTACAGAGAAATCTAAATCATCTATTGAAGTTTCTAATATTTTAACACTAGGATCTTCACTCTTAGATATCATTAATCCTGTCTCATCTGCAATAGCATTTAAACTAGTTAATATTTCAAAATGTTCAATTAAGATTCTTGCTGCTAATGCTAAAGCTTCTTCAGGAGAAATTGAACCATTAGTCCATACTTCTAATATTAGCTTATCAAAGTTATTATTTTGACCTACTCTAGCAGTTTCTACTTCATAGTTTATTCTTTCTACTGGAGAATATAAACTATCGATAGCTATAGCTCCTACTTTAGTTTTATCCTTTTGTAATAGTTTCTTATTATCTTCTGCTACTACATAACCTCTTCCTGATCCAATAGTCATTTCCATATTAAGGCTTCCACCTTCTACTAATGTAGCAATTACTTGGTCAGGATTTAAGATTTCGATATCAGCATCTTTCTCAATATCACCAGCAGTTACTACTCCTGGAGTATTTTTAGTAAGTCTAATTATTTTATTTTCATCTTTAGCATGATTCTTAATAACAATACTCTTTAAGTTTAATACAATAGCAGTTACATCTTCTACTACACCATCAATTTTTTGAAATTCATGAGCAACTCCATCAATTTTTACTGAAGTAATAGCATCTCCTGGTAATGAAGATAACATAACTCTTCTAAGTGCATTACCTAAAGTAGTTCCAAATCCTCTCTCTAATGGTTCTAATTCAAATTTACCATAATGAGAATCTTTTATATATTCTTTTACTTTATAATCTGGTTTTTCAAATTTTAACATCTTTGGATTCCCCTTTCCTAATTATCCACGTCTTCTTTTAGGTGGACGACAACCGTTATGTGGAATTGGTGTTTCATCTGTGATTGATTTTACTTCTAATCCTACAGTTTGTAAACTTCTAATTGCAGCTTCTCTACCTGAACCTAAACCTTTAACTTTAACGTTTACTGTTTTCATTCCAGCAGCAGTAGCTTCCCTACCAGCAGCTTCAGCAGCCATACCAGCAGCAAATGGAGTTGATTTCTTACTTCCTTTTACGCCTTGAGTTCCAGCAGAAGCCCAACTTACTACATTTCCTTCTAGATCAGTAATAGTTACAATTGTATTATTGAAAGTTGAATGGATATGTACTTCACCAGCAGGAATATTTTTCTTAGTTTTTCTTTTTCTTGAATTATATTTTCCCATATTTTCCTCCTAATTATTTTTTCTTATTAGCAACAACTTTTCCTTTACCTTTACGAGTTCTAGCATTTCTACTAGTTCTTTGTCCTCTTACTGGTAAATTCTTTTTATGTCTAGTTCCTTGATAAGAATTTATTTCCATCTTAGTTTTAATATTTAAGTTAACTTCTCTTCTAAGATCTCCTTCAACTGTATGTTTTTCAACTTCTGCTCTTATTCTAGAAAGTTCATCATCAGTTAAGTCTTTTGCTTTCTTATTTAAGTCAACTTTAGCATTGTTAAGAATTGTTTTTGATAAATTTCTTCCTATACCATAGATATAAGTAAGAGATATTTCAATTCTTTTGTCGTTAGGTATATCTACACCTTTAATTCTTGCCATTATTTTTTCCTCCTATTAACCTTGTTTTTGTTTGTGTTTTGGATTTTCACAAATTACCATTACTTTTCCATTTCTTTTGATTATTTTACATTTGTCGCATATTTTTTTTACGGATGCTCTTACCTTCATTATTCATCCCTCCTATTTCTTATTATATACTATACGCCCTTGTGTTAGATCATATGGCGACATAGCGATAACCACAGTATCACCTGGTAAGATACGTATGTTGTTCATGCGCATTTTACCAGAAACATGGGCAACTACTGTGTGTCCCCCATCTAGTTCTACTTTGAACTTTCCTTGAGGTAAATTGTCAATTACTTTTCCTTGAACTTCAATTAGTTCTTCTTTACTCATAATTATCATCTCCTGTTAGTATTTCATAGCCATCTCTAGTTACAATAATAGTGTGTTCAAAGTGAGCAGATGGTTTTTTGTCTCTTGTTATAATAGTCCAGTCATCATCTAGTAAGTATATCTTTCTTGTACCAGAAGTTAACATAGGCTCTACAGCAATTGTCATGTTCTCTTTCAAGATAATACCAGTACCCTTTTTACCATAATTAGGTACACCTGGATCTTCATGAAGATTACTTCCAATACCATGTCCTTCTAGTTCTCTTACTACTCCTAGTTTATGACTAGTAGCATATTCTTCAATAGCATTAGATACATCTCCTAGATGTACTCCAGCTTTTACTTGTTTTAAACCTTCATATAAAGCTTTTTCAGTATGTTCTAGAAGATATTTCTTCTCACTATTTATTTCTCCTACTGGATAAGTCCATGCCGAATCACCATGATAACCTTTATAACAAGCACAAATATCAAGTGTAACTATATCTCCATTTTTTAATTTTCTTTTACCTGGTATACCATGTACTACTTCCTCATTAACCGATATACATATACTAGCAGGATATCCTTCATATCCAAGACATGATGGAGTAGCATCTCTACTAATAATGTAATCATGAGCAAGTTTATCAAGTTCACCAGTTGTAATTCCTGGCTTTATATAGTCTTTTATGTACTGATGCGTATCATATACTATTCTACCAGCAATTCTCATTAGTGATAATTCATATTCACTCTTAATTGTAATCATTATTTAATTACCTTCTTTATTTCATCAAAGATATCATCAGTAGTAATATTATCTACTTTTATTTTAAGTAAATTACCTTTCTTTTCATAATATTCAAGTAAAGGATAAGTTTCTTTCATAAAAGTATCAAATCTATTTATAAAAGATTCTTCATTATCATCACTTCTTGTTTTAAGTAATGAACCACAATTATCACAGATACCTTCTTTTAGTGGAGCATATTCTTTATTTATTAAATTATAAGATAGTCCACATTTAGAGCAAACCACTCTAGATAATGCTCTTTTCATAGCAAGCTCTCTATCTATATCAAGAAATACCACTAAACCCTCATCATAATTTAATTCTTTTAAAATATTATCATAAGTCTTAGCCTGACTAATATTTCTAGGATATCCATCTAGGATAAAACCTTTTTTACAATCTTTAGCTTCAAGTCTTTTCTTTAGAAGTTTGGTAATAACTTCATCAGATACAAACTCTCCTCTTGCCATAGCGGATTTTATTTCCATACCTATTTTAGAAGAAGCTGCAATTTCATTTCTTAAAAGATCTCCAGTAGATATGTGAGGAATATTATATTCAGTGCAAACTTTAGCTGATATGGTACCTTTACCGGCAGCAGGAGCTGCCACAAATATAATATTCTTCATTATCTTGCTCCTTTATAATTTCTATTTATTAAACTACTTTCTATTTGTCTACAAGTCTCAATAGCAACACCTACTACAATTAGTACTCCAGTACCACCAATTGATACTGATGTAGGTAATCCAGTATTTATAAAACTACTAAATACAATTGGAAGACCTGCTATTATAGCCATAAATGTTGAACCTAAGAAAGTAATTCTATTTAATATTCTAGAAATATATTTTTCAGTTTCTACTCCAGGTCTAATACCAGGAATATAACCACCATTTTTATTTAAGTTTTTACTTAGTTCTTTAGGATTAATTTGCATATTTGTATAGAAGAATCCAAATACAAATATTAAGATTATATATAATACAAATCCAGTAGGTGTTGTATAATTAATATACTTTGTAACAAATACTGAGAATCCAGAATCTTCTCCTAGTAAACCTGCTATAAATGTTGGTATAGACAAGATTACTGATGCAAAGATAACTGGCATTACATTAGCGGAATTTAATTTAAATGGAATATAATTTTGTTTTGCACCATAAGCAGATGCCGTTCTATTTGAATATTGAATAGGAATTCTTCTTTCTGAACATTCTTCAAAGACAACTCCTACTACTATTGCAAGATAGAATAAGATAAAGACAATAAACTTAATTATTCCTAAGAATAATGCTGTATTACCATCTAATATAAATGTACTAAATGTATCAATAAACATTTTTGGTACAGTAGATATAATACCAGCCATAATAATTAGTGATATACCATTACCAATACCTTTTTGAGTAATTTGATCTCCTAGCCATAATAAGAATGCTGTACCACCAGTTAAGAATAATGCAATCTTCATATATTCTAAAGTACCTGCTCCTTTTACAAAGGTAAATGCCATAGCAAATCCTTGTAAGAAAGCTAAAACAATACCAAGATATCTATTAATTTGATTAATCTTTTGTCTTCCTTGTTCCCCACTTTCCTTAAGTTCAGTAAAGTAAGGAATAATATCCATTTGTAATATTCCAGTAATGATACTAGCAGAGATATAAGGCATAACACCTAGAGCAAATATTGAAAAGTTCTTAAGTGCTCCCCCACCAATAGCATTATATAATTCCCATAATCCTAAGCTTGATATAGCCCCCTTAGTTCCAGGTACAGGAATTGTTGTACCTAGAGCAAATATTAGGAGTCCCATTAGTGTAAAACCAATTCTTTTCCTAATATCTTTATTTTTAGGACTAAAGATTAATTTTAGATTTTTAAACATCTAAATCACCTCAGTTTTTCCACCAATAGTTTCTATTTTTTCTTGTGCACTCTTAGTAAATGCATTAGCTTTAACAGTTAATTTCTTAGTTAGTTCGCCACTTCCTAATACTTTAACACCATCAAGTTCTTTCTTAATTAGACCTACTTCTTTTAATAAAGCAGTATCTACTACTGTACCATCTTCAAATCTATTTAAATCAGATACATTAACAGTACTATATACTGTTCTAAATTCATAATTGTTGAATCCTCTTTTTGATAATCTTCTAAATAGTGGTAATTGACCTCCTTCAAATCCAGGTCTTACTCCACCACCGCTTCTAGCGTTTTGTCCTTTCTCACCTTTACCAGAAGTTTTTCCAGTACCAGAACCAGGTCCACGACCTACTCTTTTTCTATTCTTAACTGAGCCATCAAGACTACTTAATTCATGTAATTTCATTATCTTAATTCCTCAACTTTCTTATCTCTTAAGTAAGCAACATGGTCTGAAGATTTTTGTGCTTTAAGTGCATTTAAAGTAGCTCTAGCAGCATTAATCTTAGTACTAGATCCTAAACTCTTAGATAATACATCTTTAACTCCTGCAAGTTCAAGTACATCTCTAACTGGTCCACCAGCTTTAACTCCAGTACCTTCTTTAGCAGGTTTAAGCATAACTCTTACTGCTCCTTCTTTAACGATAATATCGTGAGATATTGTTCTATTATCAATTAGATCAACTTTTATTAAATTCTTACTAGCAGCCTGTGTAGCTTTCTTAACAGCATCTGGCATTTCTTTAGCTTTACCAGTACCAAGACCTACTAGTCCTTTTCTATTTCCTACTACTACAGTAGCAGCAAATCTAAATTGTCTACCACCTTTAACAACTTTAGTTACTCTTCTAATTTCAATTACCTTATCCTCTAGATCAGATTTTGGTTTAGAAGTTCTGTTATTATTTCTAGGTTTTTTCTTATCAAATTTACGATTTCTATTATCGTTTCTTCTACCTTCAGTTTTAACTTCAGTATTTTTTACTTCAGTATTAACTTCAGTCTTCTTATTTTCTTCCATATTTTCTCCTCCTCTGTTCTAGAATTCTAATCCGCCTTCACGTGCAGCTTCTGCTAAAGCTTTAACACGTCCATGATAAAGATAGCCACCTCTATCAAATACAACGGTATTAATTTTTGCTTTTTTAGCTCTTTTTGCTATTTCTGCTCCGATTACTTTAGCAGCTTCTACATTACCACCATTTTTAAGATTTAATTCTTTTTCTAGTGATGATGCACTAACTAATGTAACACCTTTAACATCATCGATGATTTGAGCTTCAATATTAGCATTAGATCTAAATACACATAATCTAGGTCTTTCACTAGTACCAGATAAATTTTCTCTGATTCTAGTATGTCTTATTTTTCTCATTTCATTTCTTGAAACTTTTTTAATCATACCTATATCCTCCTATTTATTATTTAGAAGCTTTCTTTCCTTCTTTACGACGAATTTGTTCACCTTTGTATTTAATTCCTTTTCCTTTATAAGGTTCAGGTTTTCTTACTTTTCTTACATTAGCGGCAAATTCACCAACTTTTTCTTTATCAATACCTGATACTTCAATTTCAGTATTAGATATTCCTGTTACAGTAAGTCCATTTGGAACTTCCATAACAACTGGATGAGAATATCCTGCTGATACAGTAAGTTTATTTCCTTGTACATTAAACTTATAACCTACACCAACAATTTCTAATCCTTTTTTATAACCTTCACTAACACCAATAATCATATTTCTAATATTAGCATTAGTAGTACCATGCATAGCATGAGTAAACTTATCATTTTTAGTCATTTCTACTACTACAGTATTATCTTCTACTTTAACATTAATACCTTTAACTAAATCTAAGGTAAGTTCCCCTTTAGGTCCTTTAACTGTAACAGTATTATTATCAACATTTACATTAACATTTTCTGGAATACTTAAAACTCTTTTACCAATACGGCTCATTATTTCACCTTACCAGATATAAGCAACTACTTCTCCACCTAAAGATAATTTTCTTGCTTCTTTATCAGTCATAATACCTTTAGATGTAGAGATAATAGCAATTCCTAAACCATTTAATACAGTAGGTAATTCATCTTTACCAGCATATACTCTAAGTCCAGGTTTTGATATTCTCTTAAGACCAGTAATTACTCTTTCTTTATTTTTATATTTTAATGTTAATGTAATATTTTTTTGAACTCCTTCACCATCAATAGTATAGTCTTCAATAAATCCTTCATCTTTTAAGATTTTTGCTATTTCTTCTTTTACTTTAGATGTAGGAATTACAACTGAAGATGCTCTATTTTGATTAGCGTTACGAATTCTTGTAAGCATATCTGCGATTGGATCTGTCATTATAAATCCCTCCTTCTTTTATTGTTGGGTTTACCAACTTGATTTCTTTACACCAGGTATTTGACCTTTGTATGCAAGTTCTCTAAAACAAATACGACAAATTCCATATTTTTTAAGTACTGCATGTGGTCTTCCACATATTTTACATCTAGTGTATTTTCTAACCTTATATTTAGGTTCTCTTTCTGATTTAACAATCATTGATTTTCTTGCCATCTTATTATTCCTCCATTATTTCCTAAAAGGAACTCCAAGTTCACTTAATAAATCATAAGCTTCTTCATTAGTTTTAGCAGTGGTAACGATAACAATATCCATACCTCTTACTTTTTCAACTTCATCAAATTTAATTTCAGGGAAAATTATTTGTTCTTTAATACCAATAGTATAATTTCCTCTTCCATCAAAACTCTTAGGAGATAATCCTCTAAAATCTCTTACTCTAGGTAAACTAATACTAATTAATTTATCTAAGAAAGTATACATATTGTCTCCTCTTAAAGTTACTTTACAACCAATTTTGTGTCCTTCTCTTACTTTAAATGAAGCTATTGATTTTTTAGCTGTAGTTTCTACTGCTTTTAATCCAGTAATTTTTTCTAATTCATTTACAGCATTTTCTAAGTTTTTAGAATTAACAGTAGCATCTCCTACTCCCATATTAACAACGATCTTTTCGATCTTTGGAACTAGCATTGGAGTAGTATAACCATGTTTTTCTGTTAAACTTGGAACAACTTCTTTAATATATTTTTCTCTTAGGCGGTTCATACTTCGCCCTCCTTCCAAATTTCAGAACATTTATTAATTGTTCCTATCCTTTTTATTAGTTAATTTTTTCGTTAGATTTTTTAGATATTCTAACTTTATTACCTTTACTATCTTTTTCAATTTTTACTTTTGTAGGCTTTTTAGTTTTTGGATCTACTAACATAACATTAGATACATGAATAGCAGCTTCAGTTTCAATTATTTCACCATTACCACCATTATTTTTAGGTTTTAAATGTTTCTTAACTATATTAACACCTTCAACTATTACTTTAGAATCTAATATTTTAGTAATTTTACCTTCTTTTCCTTTATTGGAACCAGATACTACTACTACTTTATCGCCTGTTTTAAGTTTCTTCATAATTCCTCCTTAAATCCTATAGCACATCTTTAGCTAAACTTACAATCTTATTAAAATCTTTATCTCTAAGTTCACGTGCTACTGGTCCTAAAATTCTAGTACCTACTGGACTCTTATCATCTTTAATAATAACACAAGCGTTATCATCAAATCTAATATAACTACCGTCATCTCTTCTAACTCCTCTTTTAGTTCTTACTATAACAGCTTTTACAACTTTGCCTTTCTTTATAGTACCATTAGGAGTAGCTTTCTTTACTGTAGCAACAACTATATCTCCAATATTACCTGTTTTAACTTTACTTCCACCTAGAACTCTAATTACTAATACTTCACGAGCTCCACAGTTATCTGCGACTTTTAGACGCGTTTCTTGTTGTACCATATTATTTCCTCCTTCCGACTAAAGAGCTTATAGAATAACAGCTTTCTCTATTACTTCTACTAGTTCATATCTCTTAGTTTTAGACAATGGTCTAGTTTGGGCTAAGCGAACTTTATCTCCAACATGTGCCATATTATTTTCATCATGAGCAGCATATTTTTTAGAATATTTAACTCTCTTGCCATATAATGGGTGTTTCTTATAAGTTTCTACTTTAACAGTAATTGTTTTATCTGCTTTATCAGAAACAACAATACCAATTAATTCTTTTCTTTCTTTCATATTCTATACCTCACTTACCCTTCTCTTCTCTCATTAAGAATAGTTTTAATTCTTGCTACTTCTTTTCTAAGATCATTTATTCTTGAAGGTTTTTCAATCATACCAGTAGCTTTTTGCATTCTTAAACTGAAAAGTTCTTCTTTACATTCAGTAACTTTTTTATTAAGTTCTTCGGTGGTTAATTTTCTAAGTTCATTAGTTTTCATTTACTTCACCACTTTCTTCTTTCTTCACAAATTTACATTTAATTGGTAATTTGTGTGATGCAAGTCTTAAAGCTTCTCTAGCAGTAGCTTCATCTACTCCATCAATTTCAAACATTATTTTTCCTTCTTTAACAACGGCAACCCATACTTCAGGATTTCCTTTACCTTTACCTTGTCTTGTTTCAAGAGGTTTTTTAGTTAGTGATAAGTTAGGGAATATATTAATCCAAACCTTACCACCTCTCTTCATATATCTTGTCATAGCTATTCTGGCAGCTTCTATTTGGTTAGCAGTAATCCATGCTCCCTCTTTTGCCATTAAACCATAACTTCCAAAATGAAGTTCAGTATTTCCTTTTGCTTTACCTTCATAAGGTAGACGGAAAGTTTTTCTATGTTTAGTTCTTTTTGGCATCAACATGAGAATTACCTCCCTTACTTAGTATTTCACCTTTATAGATCCATACTTTTACTCCAATTTTTCCATAAGTAGTATCTGCTTCAGCAGTAGCATAATCGATATCTGCTCTTAGTGTATGTAGAGGAATAGTTCCTTCTGAATATCCTTCACCACGAGCAATATCAGCACCACCAAGTCTTCCTGATACTAATGTTTTAATTCCTTTTGCTCCAGCTTTCATAGTGTTTCTGATTGCCTTCTTTTGAGCAACTCTAAATGAAACTCTATTTTCGATTTGATGAGCAATGTTTTGTGCAACTAGTTCTGCTACCATATCTGGGTTCTTAATTTCTACTACAGAGATTTGAACTTCTTCACCAACTAGTTTAGATACTTCTTTTTTAATTTTTTCAATTTCAACACCACTTTGACCAATAATTAAACCTGGTTTAGCAGCATATACAAAGATTTCACATCTTTTAGCATTTCTTTCAATGATAATCTTAGAAATATTAGCATTTTTAAATTTCTTATTTAAATATTTACGAATTTTATAATCGTTATTTAAATACTTAGCGAAATCATTTTCAGCATACCATTTAGATTCCCAGTCTTTATTGATTCCAATTCTAAGTCCTGTTGGACTAACTTTTTGTCCCATTAAAGTGTCCTCCTTCTTTTATTTTTCAGCCACTACTATAGTTATGTGACTTGTCTTATGATCGTTTCTACCTGTACGACCTCTTGAATCAAATTTGATTCTTTTAATTACTAATGCTTCATCTACGAAACATGTTTTAACATAAAGATTTTCTTCCTTCATGCCAAAATTATTAACAGCATTTGCCGTAGCACTTTCTAGTACTTTAGAAATAACTCTAGATGCTCTTTGAGGTTGGTTAGCAAGAATAGCTCTTGCCTCATCAACACTCTTACCTCTTATTAAGTTAATAATAAGTCTTGTCTTTCTAGGAGATATTCTAACTGTCTTAGCTACAGCCTTAGCTTCAGTTCTTTCCATTTCTAATTCCTCCTCTTAAGAAAATTATTTCTTGTCTGATCCGTGTCCGCCAAACTTTCTAGTAGGAGAAAATTCTCCTAATTTATGTCCAACCATATCTTCAGTTACATATACAGGAATAAATTCTTTTCCGTTATGTACTGCAAAAGTATGACCAATAAATTCAGGAAAGATTGTTGAACGACGTGACCAAGTTTTTATTACTTCTTTCTTACCAGATTCATTTAATGCTCTTACTCTTTTTAATAATCTATCAAAGACATAAGGTCCTTTTTTAATACTTCTAGCCATTATTTAATCTTCCTTTCTTTATTTCTTACGACGAGTCACAATATATTTATCTGACTCTTTCTTATTCTTTCTTGTCTTGTATCCAAGAGCTGGTTTACCCCAAGGTGTCATTGGTCCACTTCTACCTATTGGAGCTCTACCTTCACCACCACCATGTGGGTGATCATTAGGGTTCATAACAGAACCACGAACAGTAGGTCTAAATCCTTTATGTCTAGTTCTTCCTGCTTTACCTATTTTTACTAGTGAGTAGTCTTCATTTCCTACTACTCCGATAGTAGCTCTACAAGTACCTAAGATTCTTCTTGTTTCACCACTACCTAATCTAATTAAAACATATTTCTCTTCTCTACCAAGAATCTGAGCAGATGCTCCAGCACTTCTTGCTAAGCTTGCACCTTTACCTGGTTTTAATTCAATATTATGAATTACAGTACCAACTGGAATATTCATAATAGGAAGTGCATTTCCTACTTTAATATCAACATTTTCACCAGACTCAATAACTGTACCAACAGTTAATCCTTTAGGAGCAATGATATATGCTTTTTCTCCATCTTTATAAGTGATTAGAGCAATATTTGCACTTCTATTTGGATCGTACTCAATAGCAGTTACTATAGCAGTAATACCATCTTTTCTTCTCTTGAAGTCAATTAATCTATATTTTCTTTTTACTCCGCCACCTCTATGTCTAACAGTAATTTTACCTTGATTATTTCTACCAGTAGTTTTCTTTACAGGAACTGTTAAACTTTTTTCAGGAGTCTTTTTTGTGATTTCACTACCTGTTAATACAGATCTTTGTCTTGTACCAGCAGTCATTGGTTTATAAACTCTTATTGATGTTGCCATTACATTCCCTCCTTACTAGTCGAAACTAATAGTTTCACCTTTCTTTAAAGTTACTATAGCTTTCTTATATTTACTAGTCATACCAGTATATTTTCCAACTCTCTTTTTCTTAGGATGAGAATTAGTAATATTTACTTTTTCAACTTTAACACCAAACTTCTTTTCGATAGCTTGTTTAATTTCAGTTTTATTAGCTTTATTTGCTACTTTGAAAGCATATTTTCCTTCTGCTTCCATATTAGCAGTTTTCTCAGTAATAACTGGTGCTAAGATTATATCTAAATAATTATTCATTATTTAAGCACCTCCTCTAGCATAGTTAATGCTTCTTCTTCAATTAATAAATTATCTGAAGATATTAAATCAAAAGTATTAATCTCACTTGGTAAAACAACTTTTACATTAGCTAAGTTTCTAGCAGCTAAACAAACATTGTCTGTAAGTTCTTTAACACATACTAATACTTTATGATTAGTAAGATTTAATCCTTCTAATAAATTTACCATTTCTTTAGTTTTATTAGTTTCAAATTCAATAGTAGATACTACTACTAACTCTTTATCTAATACTTTATAAGATAATGCACTCTTAAGAGCCAATCTCTTTTCTTTCTTATTCATTTTCTTTGAATAATCTCTTGGTACTGGTCCAAATACAATACCACCATGTCTATAATGTGGTGCTCTAATACTTCCTTGTCTTGCATTACCAGTTCCTTTTTGTCTGTATGGTTTTCTTCCACCACCAGCAACTTCACTTCTAGTTTTAACCTTAGCAGTACCTTGTCTAGCTCCTGCCATAGCGGCAACAACTGCATCTTTAATTACTGCATCATTTGGTTCAATATTAAATATGTTATCTTCTAATTTTATATCCTTTACCTTTTCGCCTTTAAGACTTAAAACATCTATTTTCTTAGACATAATTTCCTCCTTTATCATCACAATTATTTTTCTTTATTATATAGTACTAATTATTCTGCTGTTTCTTGTGATGTTTCAACACTCGCTAGTTCTTCATCAATAGTTTCCATAGTTTCTTCTGCTACTTCTTCAGAAGTAACTCCTTCTTCGTAAACTACTAATTCTACTGGTTCATTTACTTTGTCACCAGTTTTAACTGAAGTTCTAACCAATACTAAAGAGTTTTTAGGTCCAGGAACACTTCCTTTAATTAAGATAACATTATTTTCTAGGTCTACACTAATAACTTCAAGATTTTGAATAGTTACTTGTTCATGACCCATATGTCCAGGTAATTTCTTTCCTGGTAAAACTCTCATTGGTAACAATGTACCCATTGAACCTACTCCTCTATGATATTGAGATCCATGACTCATAGGTCCTCTACTTTGATTGTATCTTTTAATAACACCTTGGAAACCTTTACCTTTAGAAGTACCAGTTACATCAACCATTTCTCCTGCAGCAAAAGTATCAGCTTTAAGAACATCTCCTAAAGCATATTCGCTAACACTAGCACCTCTGATTTCCTTTAAGAAGCGCTTAGGGGTAGCATTTGCTTTTTTTAGATGACCAGTTTCAGGTTTATTACTTCTTGATTCTTTCTTATCAACTGTAGCAAGTTGGATTGCATCATATCCGTCTGTTTCTTTAGTTTTGATTTGTGATACTACATTATCTTCAACTTCAATAACAGTTACAGGAATAAGCTTTCCATCAGTAGTAAATACTTCAGTCATCCCTTTTTTTCTTCCTAAGATTCCTTTCATTTTCTTCCTCCTATTAATTATTTTTTAATTTTTATATCAACACCACTAGGTAAATCTAAATGAGCAAGTGCTTCAATAGTTTCTTTACTAGGGTCTGTGATATCAATTAGTCTTTTGTGAGTTCTTTTTTCAAATTGCTCTCTTGAATCCTTGTACTTATGTACTGCTCTTAAAATTGTAATTTTTTCAATTTCAGTAGGTAATGGTACAGGTCCAGATACTACTCCACCAGTTCTTTTAACAGTAGCTACTATTTTAGCAGCAGCACTATCTAGAACTCTGTGATCGTAAGCTTTTAATTTAATTCTCACTTTCTCCTTTGCCATTTTGTTGTCCTCCCTTCGCCTATATCTTGGTATAGACATGGCTCCGAACGAATTACCTGATATCCCTTTATTTTATTTGACAACTTAACCGGGTGTATCAGCAACTTCGCACATCTAAGCCAGTCACACTTCTACAATTATACCCTATAATCATATGAAAATCAAGTAAAAAAATGACTTTTTTTCACTTTTTTCGGATTATTTGGTGTTTTCTAGGAAAATCTAGGGTTTTTCCTAGTCATTTATAGCCTTTACGTCTATAAATGATGCATCAATATGCCCTATTATATCCTGGGTGAAGTGTTATAACTAAGATGAACAAGTGCTTTACATCACTTCACAGTGATGTGATTTCTGTTTCATAGACTCTGTAACCAGACTTCTCCGCAGACTTAAAATCCGATAGTCGCTACCGTACTTATTTCTTAATTATTAAGAAATCTTGTTCTTTTTTCTATATTTTAGCGTAATTCTTCATATATAACTTTAATCCTTCAAACATAATATTTATACTTGCATTTAAATCTCTATCTATTTCTTGATTGCATTTAAGGCATTTATATTCTCTTCTTGTTAAATCTTTATATCTTTTATCTTGAGCGCTACATCTACTGCATATTTGACTAGATGGATAATAGGTATTTATTTGATAAAAAACTTTACCTTTATACCTTGCTTTATACTGGAATTGTCTTATTATTTCACTAAATGTAGCATCGTTTATTTTACTAGATAGTTTGTTATCTTTGCCTTTAATAATCATTTCTTTAGTTTTTAATTGTTCACAAGTAATAATATCATATTCGTCAGTTATATCTTTAGTTATTTTGTGTGTATAAAACTTTCTAGCATTAGCTAGTTTACTATAAAGTATTGCTAGTTCTTTTTTACATTTGTAGTAGTTCTTACTACCTTTTTCTTTTCTTGATAATTCTCTTTGTTTTCTTTTTATTCTTTTCGTATATTTATCTATATATTTATTATTATCATAGACTGTTCCGTCTGATAAGGTTAATAATTTCTTTATACCTAAATCTATCCCTACAATAGTTCTGGGTTTTATTATTAGCACTTTGTCATACATTTCATATAAGATAGATACATAATACTTCCCATTTGGTTCTCTTGATATAGTAGCATTTTTTATTTTACCATTTATATTATTTGTATTTCTATATCCTCTAATTTTTACCCATTTTAATTTAGGTAATTTTATTTGTCTATTAGTTAAATCTAATTCTATATTACAATATTCTTTATCTTTATATTTTTTGTATGTAGAAGGAATATTATAACTATTTCTATTATATTTACTCTTATGTTTGGGATAGCCCCCTGTTTTATTAAATAGTTTTTTGTAGTCATCATCTAAATTAAATATGGATTTAGTTAGTACTATACTATCTACTTCTTGTAAGAATGGGGTATTATATTTTAAAATACTAGTATAATCTTTTATATTAGTGGAGGCACTTACATATCCTTTGTTTTTCATTTTATCTAAATAATAATTATATACATATCTACTACTTCCAAAAGTTTTATTTATTAACTCTAATTGCTTTTTATTAGGATAAAATCTAAACCTATATGATTTATACATAACCGCTGCCTCCAATCTTTATAGTGTTTATTATAATATTGACTTACATTGATGTCAATATTATATCTTTATTTTGATACAGTTGTATGTTATATTTTTTAATTGAAAAATATATGCTTTTATTACTACTTATAAATATTTAAAAAAGCGAGATTCAGTCTCACTTTTGATTGATAACAAAATAATACTAATCAAGTTACTATATAAAATGCCCTCTAAGGTATTAACTTAGAGGGATATATATTAATTATTTTTTAAATACTCTATTGTTTCTTTAAAAGTATCTACTCTTACTATATCTAAATCATATTTATATTTATTTTTAGTCATAACTGCTTCTTCATAATTAGCGGTAGGAACAAATACTATATCAACATTATCTTTGGCTGCTCCCATTATTTTGTATTTAATACCATCTATTTCTCCTACTGTACCATCAAAAGATATTGTACCAGTACCTGCTATCTTGCGGTCTTTGATAATATCTTCATCTGTTATGGCATTATAAATTGTAAGGGTCAACATAAGTCCACCTGAAGCTCCAGATTCACTATTTTTAAATTTAATATCTACTTTAGGATTAACATCGTAATCATACTCGGTAATAATAATAACTCCTACTACTTTAGAATTATCTTCTAAATATATTTTACTATCCACTTCTATTTCTTTATTATTTCTTAATACTTTAAATTTTATTGTATCATTTTCATTCTTAGTATTAATAATCTTTCTAATATCACTAACATCATCACTTTCTTTACCATCTGCAGATATTATTATATCTCCTACTTCTAGACCATTATCTTTAGTTCTAGCAATAACAACATTCTTTTTACTCTTAATCTTGATATCTTTACCAGCTTCAGTATAAGCAACCATGGTAGCAATATCTAGAGAATTATCTCGCATAATGGTATTTCTTCTATTGATTTCTTTTACTGATTCGTTAAATATTTGTCTATCTTTATTGTTTTCTATATCATAACTTTTTAATTTGGCCATCAATAAGGAAGCCGGTGTTCCTTCATACTCACTTACATAGAGCATATTTAAACTTCCTTTACTACTCTTACTATAATTATCCATTACTACTCTATCAGTAATATTAATTGTACCACCAGGTGCCATAATATAGTATGGCAATTTGATGTTAAAGAATAATACTATCATAATCATTAGTATTATAAATTTATAATTCTCTTTAATAAATTCTTTTATTTTCATTATATTCTCCTTCTTTTCTCTTATGTTATATCATATATTAAATTATGAAAAAATATTCTAATTTAATTATTGTTCTAATTACTTTTTTGATTTTAATTTTGGTTTTATTTAATAAAAACTTGGTATCTAATACCATCTTAACATCATTCTACATTTGGTTTAATACTTTAGTTCCTTCTATGCTACCTATGTTTATTTTGGCGGATATTTTAACTAATTATAATTTTGTTGTGTTTATTCCTAAGGTAATTACTAATTTTATATCTAAATTATTTAATATAAGTAAAGGAGCCGTCTTAGTATTATTTATTTCTTTAATATCGGGGTTCCCTGGTAATGCTATTGCTATTAAAAGTTCTTACGATCTTAAACTTATTGATAAGAATGAAGCTGAATATATTCTTTTATTTACTCATTTTGCTAATCCTTTATTTATTCTTCAGACAGTTGGTACCTTCTATTTAAAGAATGATATTTATGGTATTATTATTCTTATTAGTCATATTTTATCGAATATTATTATTGCTATTTTATTTAGAAACAACAATATTCCTAGTAACAATTATATATCTAAAAGTAGTAATTGTCAAAGCTTTACTATGGTTCTTACTAATAGTATTAAAAAAAGTATCAATACCCTACTTATGATTGCAGGTACTGTTACTTCTTTCTTAATTATTAGTACTTTAATTTGTTATATTTTTAATCTTAATATCTATTTATCTGTCATTATTAAAAGTGTTTTGGAAATGACTATGGGACTATCTTCTTTATCCCTTCTTGGTATTAAAGACATTTACAAGGTTGTTTTTTCTTCAATGATTATATCATTTGGTGGTTTATCAATTCATCTTCAAGTAATATCAATACTTGAAGATATTCGGTATAGGAATTATTTTAAAGGTAGGATATATCAAAGCGTTATATCGGGCATTATTTCTTTGCTTCTCTTTATAACCTTTGTTTAATATTATACATTACTAATTGTTTGTTTTTTATGATATTTTCTTTCAAATGTTCTTTCTTCATTGGTAAATTTATATCTAGAAGTTGTTTTAATTCATAAGTAAATATTTCTAGTAATTGATAAACTTCTAATAAAGTTATTTCTTTTTCTTGATATAGTTTTATTAATTTATTGGTATAAACTTCTAGTAAAAATTGATTTATATAGGATATGCTTTCAATACTGGCTTTTTTTCTTGTTATTTTATAGCGGTTATTTAGGACATAATCTGTTAGGAATAGAAATTTTTTTACATTATCAATAGTGGTATATTGACATAAGTTATTAATAAAGTTATACAGATCTCCAGTGAAATATAGTTTTTGCATTGTTCGATCTCCTAGTACTTCTTCTACTAACATAGCTATTATTGACTCATAAAGGTAATCACTAGAATTATAACCTAAATGAAATAATTTATTTGTTAAGTATTCGGTATAGCCTTCATTTAGGGCATCTCCTAAAACTAGAGTTGGGTTTTCTTGATAAAAGCCTATTTGATAATGCTCTCTTTTTTGATTTACATAGGAACTCGATAAATGTAATAATTCGTGAGTTAATGTTGTTCTTTGACCTCTGTTTACGTATAAATGTATTTCGTTTTCTTTTACTAGGTATTCACCAGTTACTTTAATATAGCAAAAACGATATAAAAAGTTTTTTAATTTACTATAAGTAATAGTTGAAGTAGTTATTCTATCATAAAATGTATTTAAACATTCTGGAGATACACTTTCTTTTAATATTGTATGAAATGCTTTTATTCTAGGTTGATATTTTTTATTGATATTACTTAGGTCAAATTCTTGGCTTTTCTTTGTTTCGGGTATTTGTGTACTATATACTTCTTGATTTTTGCCAATAATAATTGTATCCATATACTTTCCTCTCTTCGGGTGATATTATACACTATATATTATAAAATAGCAAGAAAAAAAGACCTTGTTCAAGTCTTGTGCTTTTATATGGTGACCTGTATGGAATTCGAATCCATGAATGTTGCCTTGAGAGGGCAATGTGTTAAGCCACTTCACCAACAGGCCATAAAATAATGTCTTTCTTTTTAAGACATTATTATTTTATCATATTTATTTTATTTTGACAATACTTTATTTGTCAATATTTATTAATTCATAATCTGTAGTTCCAAACCCTAATTTGTCAGCAGCTTTCAAGATATGAGTACCATGTCTTGAATCTATTCTTTCTACTAAATGATCACGACCTGGATCACTACTATTATACACTAGGTCTATACAGGCTTTATCTATTGCTATTGGGTCTAAACTTGCAAGTACGCCAATATCTTTCATGCATGGATCTTCTGCTACTGCACAGCAGTCACAATCAACGCTCATGTTTTTCATAACATTTATATAAGCAATATTACCTTGAAATTTATTATGTACAGTGGAAGCCGCATCGGCCATGGCTTCAAGAAATTTATCTTGTTCTGGTAAATTATCCCATAATTTATTTGCATCTGTTGTTTTACCAGCAGTATGGATGTATACTTTACCTCTACTTGATGCTACTCCTATTGATAGTTGTTTTAAAGCACCACCGTATCCTCCCATAGGATGGCCTTTAAAGTGTGATAATACTAACATACTATCATAATTATCTAAATGACTTCCAACATAATCTTTATTTATAACATGACCATTTGGTATATCTAAAGTTATATCTTTTTCACTATCCATAATGTCTACTTTATAGTATTTATCCCAGCCATGACTAGTCATTAACTTCTTATGTTTTTCAGTGGTATTTCTGGCTCCATCATAGGCAGTATTACATTCTACTACGGTACCTCCTACTCTATCAATAATATTTTTTACAAATTCTGGTCTTAAGTAATTTTGGTTTCCTTCTTCACCGGAATGTAATTTTACTGCTACATTTCCTTTTAATTCTATTCCTAATTTTTCATATATTTTTACTAAAGATTCTTCAGTTATTTCTTTAGTAAAGTATACTTTGGCTTTTTCCATATTATCTAATTCCTTTCTATCTATATATAATTATAACATAGATATTAAAAAATATTAATTTTTTGTAAGAAAGACCTTAGGCTTTCTTACACTTTGAGAGACTACAGGCTCGAAAAGATAAAAGAAAAAGAACATTAAAGTTCTTCTTCAAGATTTTTAATTCTATTTATTATTCTATCTTTACCTAGTAATCTCATAATTTCATATAAGTCAGGAGTCATACTCTTACTAGTTAGGGCTACTCTAAGGACAGTAGAAATATCTGCTACTGATCCTTTATAATTATCTGGATTCTCACGGTATTCTTTCATATTACTACAGTATCCTAAACTATCAGTTAATTCTTTTACTTTATTAAACCATACTTCTTTATCAGATACATCAAAATAGTTATCAATATAAGTATTTAGTATTCTAATTATTTCTTCTTTATCAGTAATATTACCCCATTCATAAGAAGTAGGATTATATAATTCATCATACATATAGAATATTTGACTCTTTATCTCACTAAAACTAGCATAATCTTTTCTTGGTTTCTTTTGTTCTCTCTCTATATTTAATATATTTTTTGTATATTCTTCATACTTAGTTATTAATTCATAAAAATCTTGATCATACTCTTTAGACCATTTAGATAAATAATTATATACTTCATCTTTAGTCATTCTACTGATATAATTTTTGGATATGTTATTTAATTTTTCTAAGTCATATAGAGCTCCTGATGGAGACATCTTTTTAGGTGAGAAAGTAAAATCTAAGAAAGTCTTATCTGGATTAGCATTATGCCACTCTTCATAATTAGAATTAATAATTGTCATTAATGATTCTATTACTGCTACTGTAGGATATCCTTTTTCTTTATAGAAACTCATACTTGCTTCTGGATCTTTTCTCTTACTTATCTTTCTCTTGATATCACCATCTTGTTTCATAATAAGTGGTGTATGAATATATTTAGGAGGTTTTAATCCTAATGCTCTAAACATCTCAATATGTTTAGTAACACTAGGTAACCACTCTTCTCCTCTTACGACATGAGTAGTATGCATTAAATGGTCATCTACTACATGAGCAAAATGATAAGTAGGAAGCATACTATCACTTTTCATTATTACATCATCAGTATCATTTTCACTCAAACTAAGTTTACCTTTAGTTAAATCTTCAAAAATAATCTTATTATTAAAATCTCCTTCAGATTTAAATCTTATAACATAAGGTTCACCATTCTTAATTCTTTCAATAGCGGTATCTACACTAATATTTCTACATCTAGCATATCTTCCATAATATCCAGTTCGCATTTTCTTTTCTTCTTGATTTTTTCTTAATTCATCTAGTTCTTCTCTAGTACAAAAACATGGATATGCTCTTCCTATTTCAATTAATTTCTTAATATAAGCATGATATATATCTTTTCTTTCACTTTGAATATAAGGACCATAATTACCTACCATTTCACCTTTATATTCATATTCATCAGGTACTATTCCATATTCTCTTAAAGTAGACATTATTAATTCTACTGCTGAATCTACCTCTCTTAATTTGTCGGTATCTTCATTTCTAAGATAAAATATTCCGCCAGAGTTTTTAGCAAGTACATAATCAGTAAGTGCTTGATAAAATCCTCCAATATGCATATACCCTGTTGGACTAGGAGCAAATCTTGTTACTTTTTCTCCTTCTTTTAATTCTCTTTCTGGATATAAACTCTCATAATAATCTACATCGTGCTCTAAATTAGGAAATATTAAATCTGCTAAATCTTTATTTGTCATGTTTTTCACCTCTACTTTTTATTTATTTAGGTATCCATTATATTCATTTATCACTTAGTTTAGTATAATATATTGAAAGGAGAAATGACTACTATGTATGGTTATGGATATCCAAGTTATGGATATGGTTATGGCTATAGAACAGGATCTTACTGGATAATTATAGTAATATTACTTATCTTCTTTGTTCTATTTTGGGGTAATGGTTGTTCACAAAATAGATGCAATCCTTGTGGCCACTAATCATATCTAAAATAAAGCCCTTTAATAGGGCTGTTTTTTTATTTGGTTGCCCTGGTTAGATTCGAACTAACGCATGTCAGAGTCAGAGTCTGATGCCTTACCGCTTGGCTACAGGGCAGTAGTAACAAAATAATTATAGCATTATCTTCCCAGTTATTCAAGCAGTTTTTGTATATTTTTTTATTAAAATCATTACTAAAAATGAATAAGATAACCAATTAAGGTTATCTTATCACGATATTAACTATTCTATTAGGTACACAAATCACTTTTACTATTTCTTTACCTTCTAACCACTTCTTGATAATTTCACTATCCATAGCTAATTTTTCTAACTCTTCTTTTGAAGAATCTTTCTTAATTCTAATAGTATCTCTTACTTTACCATTAACTTGAACTGCTATATCTATTTCATTATCAATTGTTTTATCTTCATCATATGTAGGCCATGCTCTATCACAGATTGGTGTGTATCCTAAACTTTCATTTAATTCTTCAGTAATATGAGGAGCAATTGGATTTAGTAAATCAAGTAATGCTCTATAATCACCTTTAGTAATTGATTCTTTTTCATCATAAGCATTTACTAAAATCATAAGTGTAGAAACTGCTGTATTATAAGCCATATGTGTTAAGTCATATCCTACTTTCTTAATACTCTTATTAATTAATACTTCTAAGTCTTTAGAGTATTCTTCACCCTCTACTACTTTATCTTTTAATCTGATTACTCTATCAATAAATCTCTTACATCCTTTTAATGAATCGGTACTCCATGGCGCATCTTGTTCATAATCTCCCATAAACATTTCATATACTCTTAAAGTATCTGCTCCATAATCGTTTACGATATCATCAGGATTAATAACATTACCTTTACTCTTACTCATTTTTTCATTATTATCACCTAGTACCATACCATGACTGACCCTTGTCCAAATCATTTCTTTTTTAGGTACTAAACCAAAATTATATAACATTTGTACCCAGAATCTAGCATATAATAGGTGTCTAGCTGTATGTTCCATACCACCATTGTACCAGTCTACTCTATTCCAATATTTCATAGCATCCATACTAGCAAATTCTTTATCATTATGTGGATCCATAAATCTTAAGAAATACCAAGATGAGCCAGCCCAGTTAGGCATAGTATCTGTTTCTCTTCTGGCAGGTCCACCACATTTTGGACAAGTAGTGTTAACAAAACTTTCTATCTTAGCAAGAGGTGATTCACCATTATCAGTAGGTTCATACTCTGCTACATCAGGAAGTAGTAATGGCAAATCTTTTTCATCCATAGGTTGCCAGCCACATTTTTCACAATAAATCATAGGTATTGGTTCACCCCAGAATCTTTGTCTAGAGAAAATCCAATCTCTCATCTTATAATTATTTACTCTTCTAGCAATACCTTCTTTTTCAAGTTTATTAGTAATAGCTTCTTTAGCTTCTTCAACTGTCATACCAGTAAATTCTTCTGAATTAATAAGTTTGCAGCCTTTACCTAAGTACTCACCTTTTTCAAAAGCCTTAGTAGTAGTATCTCCTCCTGATATTACTTCAATCATTTCTAGATTATGTTCTTTAGCATATTCAAAATCTCTTTGGTCATGACTAGGTACTGCCATAACGGCTCCTGTTCCATAATCTCCTAATACGAAGTCTCCTAAGAAAATAGGTACTTCTTTACCATTAATTGGATTGATTGCTTTAACACCTTTTATTTCAACACCTGTTTTACCTTTATTAAGTTCTGTACGATCCATACTAGACTTCTTTGATGTCTCTTCAATATAAGCATTAACTTCTTCTTTATTTTCTACTCTTGGCATTAATTCTTTAATTAGCTTACCATCTGGTGCTATTACAAAGAATGTTATACCATATACTGTTTCAATACATGTTGTAAATATAGAGAAAGAACCTCCTCCTACAATATTAACATCAAGTTCAACACCAGTAGATTTACCTATCCAATTTATTTGACCTAGTTTTACTCTTTCTTTGAAATTGGTATCATCAAGTCCTGTAAGTAAATCTTCTGCATATTCACTCATTTTAAGCATCCATTGTGATTTTTCTTTTTGGACTACTGTTTCACCACATCTTTCACAAACGCCACCAGCAGCATCTTCATTAGATAATACTGTCTTACAATTAGGACACCAATTTACTGGTATAGTTGCTTTATAGGCCATTCCATGTTTATAAAATTGTAAGAATTGCCATTGTGTCCACTTATAATATTCTGGATCGGTAGTAGAAAACTCTCTACTCCAATCAAATGAAAAGCCAAGTTTTTTCATTTGTCCTTTGAATGTTTTAACATTCTCTTTTACGGCTTCTTTGGGATGAATATGGTTTTTGATAGCATATTGTTCTGCTGGAGCACCAAATGCATCCCATCCCATTGGATATAATACATTATATCCTTCTCTTCTTTTCATTCTAGCAAGTGCATCTTGAGCAGTGTAACTTCTTACATGACCTACATGAAGGCCACTACCAGATGGGTAAGGGAATTCTACTAATATATAGTAAGGCTTTTTATCACTACCTGTTATAGCCTTGAAACTTTCATTATTATCCCAATATTCTTGCCACTTTTTTTCTATCTTCTTAAAATTATACATCTTATTTCCTCTTCTCTATGTTTTGTTTCTTTTGATAATATCTACCTAAAATTCCGTAGCAAATAATTATTAATAGTATAATTATTACTATACCACAAAGTAATTGAATAAACCATTTATTTAATAATTTAGATACTACTATATAAGTAGTAACTATTATAAATGTATTTACTAAACCAGATATATACATAAACTTTTTATAATCAATATCTTTTTGTCTCAGTCCATATAGACTTACTAAGTAATAATATTCTACTGGTACTTTATTCTTGTTATACTTTGTTTTCTTTCTAATAAAAATGAGGTAATAGAGAAGAAAGACCAAAGCATAAGAAATTATGTATTCCAATAATATATTTAGTATTTCCTTCATCTTATTACCTCCATATACCTGTGTATTATACTATATTTTTTGAATGTATTCAAGTAAATTAATAAATATTTTAATATATTTATTATCTAATCCCTTTCTCTTTAATTTTCTAAGTGCTATTCTCTTTTTTCTAACTTCAAGATCACTAAATAGTATTTCATCAAGTTTTTCTTTTAAACTAGTATTTATATTAATATCATATAATATTTCTTTTATTTCTTCATTTACTAAACTAACTGAACTTACTAAAGAATTTTTGCCTTTGACATTTATTTCTAAATCTCTTCCTGTTATTAAGTTATCGATTTTAACTATAAAATCATCTTTATCATAATAACATGTATAATTTATCATCTTATCATTTATAATTACTTCAGTTATGTTCTTTATATTTTTAAATCTTATTAGATAAGTTCTTTTACCAAGTAAACTTTTACCACTTTCTCTATGTATATTAAATTTATAATTGTCTTCTTCATAATGATAGCTAAATTTGGTTATCATATATATTCCTCTGTCATAGTTATTACTAAAGCCATCATCTTCATATAGTAAGTATTCACCATCACTTAAAGGATATACTAGTAATTCTAATGATGATGGTATATCTTCTTTGATATTTACACTTTGTGGGATAATAGATCCGGCTTTAACAAAGACAGGATAATCTTCATCACGATAGAAGTTACTATAATATTTTCCTCCAACAAACTTTTTACCTTGCAAGAAATCAAACCATATGCCATCTGGTACAAAGACTTTTTTCATTACTCTGTTTATAACACTGTTTTTTCTTTCGGTAATTGGAGCTACAAAAAACTCTCTACCAAAGAAATATTGATTCTTATAACTAGGCTCATCCATTATTTTAGGATAATCATAATAGAATGGTTTTACTATACCATGTCCTGTTATATGATAGTTATAGCCTTCGCTATATATATATGGTATTAATTTATATCTCAATTCCATATAGTATTTAATATGACTTTCTATACTAGGATTCCATTTCCATGGTTCTCTTTTATAATACTTTCCACCCTCACTAGCAAGTAAAAAGATTGGTGAAAAGCAGGCAAATTGCATATATCTTAAATATAATTCATCTTCTTCTATACCACTTCGGTAACCTCCGATTGGATGGGCAATATATGATACCCCAATATTATATCCTTGAAGATTATATCGAGGAAGTAGATTTAAAGTAGTCCAGTTAACTAATGTTTTTCCACTCCATATAATAGGATATCTATGAGGAGCTATACCACTATTACGACTAAGTACTAAGCCTCTTCGGTTACTAATTACTCTCTTACCATAATGATAATGATCTATCTTCCATAAATTTATTCTATCTAATGGGTTATTATAATCTATACTAAATAAGTCTACACCCATATTTTCTAAATTATTTATAAATAAACTTATATACATACCAATTTTATCATTACTAAAAGGTATAAAATTAAACTTCTTAGTATTAATATAATTACTAACTAAATTATAATCATTACTACCCTCTTTAATATCATTTTTAGGATTAATTGTTACTCCTAATTTAATTTTATATTGACTTAAATAATTACTTATACTTCTTAAATCAAGACAAGGAGTATAACCATTATTTTGATCATGCCAATAGTCTCCTAGCATGAATATTGATATAGGAATATTATCATGATTAAATTTATCTACTAACTCTTTAATATCATTTTCTTTATAATTATTATTTTTATACCACCATGTGCCTAAGGCATATCTAGGTATCATATTAGGATATCCTGTTAAAGTAAAATAATCTTGCAAGCATCCTTCAAAATCATTATCATACATAAATAAATATAAATCTTTAACACCAGAATCTCTTTCAATAAAGACATCATTTTCATCTAATACTAAAGAACCACTGTCATCTAATAGGCAATATCCATCTAAAGAATATAATCCTTTATCTAAAACAATCTTATCTTTAACACTATCAATAGAATAATTAATACCTCTTAAATTTCTTACTTCCGGACTATTTATCTGCCATTCTTTCTTACTATTATTTATAATAGCTTTTATATTACTAGATAAAGCATTAGATTTTAAAGGACTATCTTTAACATATGTTAAAGTAAATACTCCAGTATTAATTTGTATTAAAGTCTCACTCTCAGTAATAGAATATTCTACTTTAGGGAAGGCTCTATTAATTACAAGAGAAGTAGCTCTATCTTCAAATACACCTTTCTCATTATATTCTAATCTAATTAATCTAGGAGAAAGAATAGTAAATCTAAACTTCTTCCCAGTAATATAACAATCTTTATCACTAATTAAATTATTCTTATTATCAACATAATAATTAGTTATATTCTTCATTACTATTTCCCTCCTTATTCATTTTTAATCTTTAATTTAATGATAACTTATATGGATTAGAACTTGTACCATCACCAGTATCAACTCCTTGTCTAGCACTCAAGAACAGTACCGGACGAGCAGTCCAATTTTCACTAACATGAGCACTACCATAAACATGACCAGCAGAGGTTACACCCCATGCATTATCAGAATATCCAGAATGTGGAGTAATCAACCATTCATATACCCCCTTATATAAATAATTATTACTTCTACACTGATAACTATTTACGCTACTATTATAATTGTTTATAGTTAGCGAATTTCCCGATGAGTCTTTACATTTAGATAAATCAGCAGCATAACTATAATCAGATGGATACATTAAAGCAACTTTTCCCTTCCATGAAATAGTACTGCCCGTGTACACCGTTTTTCCCATCTCTTTTTCATAGATAAAATTTGGATATACAATATTTGTATTCCAACCACCTGTTGTATATGTAACTGTTTTAATTAAATTTCTTGTTACATCATTCTTTATTCCTGTTGAAGTAAAATTACATGATTTTGTAGCATTATTTTGTCCGGCATAACAATTACCACTTTTTAAATTATAATATAGACTTCCTCCAGTAGTTTCTGATTCATAGCCGGGGTTTAAGAGTTTCATTAGTCTGGCATCTGTCCAATCATTTTTACCATAGACTGATTCTGCTCCAGTAGATGTATTCTTATTATCCCATGAATACAAACCAATTGAATCATTTCTTATTAACTTCACACTATTATTAAATACTCCAATAATTCTCCATTTTTCACATGTAGAATCTGTTTGATTATAATAATCACTACAATTAAAATATATATAGTTATTTGGTGATGCTCCATAATAACGAATGTTACCACCCACATCTTTCATAAGACTATGTGTAGTATCATATTGATAAGTAATATTATTATTAACTACAGGTGTTTTTGTACTACCATTATACATAAACTTAATATGTGATGCTATCCCAGCAGTATATGTTTCATCATCTATTTCTTGCATCATAGCCTCACATCTTACTTTGGCACTAACCGAAGTATTTTCAACAGATAATGCGTTACTATTTGTTTCATCAAACCATAAATATATTGTATATGTTGTAGTTGTAGTTTTTAAAGGTATGTTTACTGCTAATAAATAAGATTCACCAGAAGATACCTCTCCTAATACGCCTTCAGATATTTTAGTAGTACCTTCTAAAACAACATATTTCAAAGCATTACTACTACTTAAAGCAGTACTTATATTTGATATATCCAAATATATATGACCATAAATATTATAAGTATTATCCTTCTTATTCAAAGTAACTGTTATATTATTTCCACCAGTATAATCTTTACTCGGATTTAATGTTCCCGATGTTATATCAGTACCTTTAGCATAATTAATATAATAATCTAAGCCTCTTGTTATGGTATTTACATTAGTAGAAGTTAATACATAACGGTAATAAGCATATGTACTACCTACTATTGCTATTATTAATATTACTACTCCTACTATCATATAAATTTTACTTTTATCATTTATTTTTTTCATAGTCATTCCCCACTATCATACTAAAATAATGATACCATAATTAAGAAAAAAGTGCAATATTATTGCACCTTTTTCTTGGTTATTTTTTCCTTAGTTATGTAAAATATGATGGTAATGAAAATATAAAATATTATTACTAGAATACTTTTTATTATACTATTTATATTTACTTTTACTATAAAGGTAAACAATACTAGTACTAAAGAATATATTATATTTTCATATATCATGTTTAATATATCATTAAAATTATTTAATAAAGATAACTTTAGTTTCTTTTTAATTAATATTATTCCTATTATTATACTAATAGTTATTCCTAGTATTATTGAAATAAGAGAACCTCCTACTAAATTGTATCCCATTCGATATGATGAATTTATTATTGGTATACTAGTAATTAAGGTTATTATTAAACCAGTAAATAAGGTTATTATTATATTCTTTTCTTTATTACATATTATATTTAAGTTTATTATTAAGTTATATAATATATAAAATACTAATATATAACTTACATTTAGAATTATATTCATATCTTTATTATTAAACAATAGATTATTTAATGGCTTTGATATGATTATTAATAATATAGTTAATGATATTGATAAACTAACTATTTTATTTATAATATTAATTAAATTATAATTTTCTTTATTTATTATTTTATCTTTTATTTCATTAAATTTATCAATATATATACTTTTTATTATTTTATAAATGAAATAGATTGTATTTATACCATAGAAGTATATACTAGTAATATAAATTCCTATTGTATCATAATTATAATTATATTTATTTGTTAATATAGAGTATAATATTACTATGATTAAATATATATATGATGATTGTATTATATTAAAAATAGTAGATATTTTATTAGTAACTAATATTTTCTTTGTTTCTTTAATATAATTTAATTTATTTTCTTCTCTTTTTTGGACTTCTTTTTTGTTTTTGAATATAAATATATATATTAAGATATTAATAATTATAAATGGTATTAAACTTATTAGGTATAATATACTTATATTTAAATAGTTTTCTAACTTAAATACTTTATATAATAATATTATAATTATTAGTAATAATATATTATTTACTATATTATAAATATTTAATAAGTTATTTCCTAGTTTTTTGCTTTTTATTATACTTATGTATTCTCCTTCTAGTTTTATGATTGTACTAGTTAATAAATATACGCACATACTTATATTTACTATTGATAGTCCTTTTATATTTATTAGAAGACTGGTTAGATAACTTATTAATGTTAATACCAATGTAATTATTGTTACTAGAATAATACTGTTTTTAAATATTTTATTTATTGAATAATAATATTTTTTGTTATATAATGTTTCTAGTTTGCTTTTTATACTAGTGGTACTAAAGATGCTGGTATAAATAATTAACATGCTAAAACTTAGGGTTAAAAGAAACATATTGCTATCTTTAGTGAAGTTATATAATAATATTAATAGTAAAAATGATATTATATTAGATATTTTTTTCATATATTTATTACCTCTCTAAATAGATTATATCGAAAAAAAACAAAAAAAGCAATTTTTTTCAAAAAAGGGGTTGATTTTTTTAAACTATTGGTGTACAATTTATATTGTCCGATGTCTTGGTAGCTCAGCTGGATAGAGCAATCGCCTTCTAAGCGATCGGTCTGGAGTTCGAATCTCCACCAGGACACCACTTAGAAATTAAATCCTTAGTAATAAGGGTTTTTTTGTTGTCCAAAAGAAAAGCAAGATAATAGATATTATCCTGCTAATGTAGCATTTTCTCCAGTTGCATATAAATCAAATGATAAGGTTTTATTTTGCATTGTATTGGGATTGGTATAATCTTTACCATTAAACCATAAATATAATGTATATTTATCTGTACTTGTTGTACTAATATCTCTACCAGTAAATAATGTTAATGTCGTTGTTCCACTTGTAGCATATGATATACCATTAACATTACTACTAGAATTGTATGCTGCAAAATTTCCTTTTTTTACTAAAGTAGTATCATTATAATATAATTCATATTCAAATGATTTTTCTTTTAATTCTGTTGGAATTGTTGTTAAATCCATATATAAATTCATTGTTGCTCCTACTGTATCGGCTTTTACTGTTATATCTTTTTTAATGCCACCTTCTTTAGTGGCGGTTGGTATTAATACTCCTGTTATATTACTTCCACCATTAAAGGTAACTGAACCACCTTCAATTTTGACATTTACATTAATGTTTTCTGTACTACTCCATTTGTAGTAGGCATAAGTACCTCCAATCATTAGTAATAATAATGCTATTACGCCAAATATAAATTTTTTATTATCCATATGTCCTCCTTAAATATTTTAATAATTAACTACTTACATTATTACCAGTGCCAAATGTTCCAGTACCATTATTAGTATAAAAAGTATTACTAACTATATCATACATACCAACTGCACTGTCACTTTTTCTTTTAGCGGGAATTAAATCCAAACTTAAACTACCATTAACATATATTTTACTTCTTCTTAAGTTACTAACGACTCCAGTTCCACTATATATATTTTGTAGGTCACCCATTTTCAAAATAGTAACATATCCTCCATAAGATGACGAGCCACTCCAACTACGAGTAATTGTACTACCCGAACTCGCTGTACTAAGTGATTCTGTATGCGTACTACCATTATAGGAAATTGTAATTGTATCAGTATCAGCTATGCTAAGGCTTGAATTACCATCACTAACAGCATTACTAGTAAAATTATGTTGTAAATATGCATTAACACCTTGCCATGCACCACTATTGGAAGAAGAAATAAAATTTCCTTCTAAAACTAATTTTACTGTATCATCATATCCACAATAAACATTGGTTTTGATATACTCTGTTCCAGTACTGCTAATATATTCTACCTCCTGATAAGTTGTTGGTAAATTTCCTCCTATATTTCCTTGTGTTATAGTTCCTTCTATAGTTGCTTTAAAATTACTAGTAGTATTAACGGCATCATTATTAGTTAAATCACCATCTAAGTAAAATATAATCATATATGCTACTGTTGAATCTTTTGATAGTTGTACATCTTTTAATTTTATGGTACTAGTACTTGTTATGGCCCCTGTTCCAATTATATCAAAAGTTTTTCCATTTAATGTTGTAACATCTACTGTTGAATATGTTTCTGGATCATAACTAACTAATGCATAATTTAAACCACCAGTACTATTTCCTGATGAAGTAAAAGCACTATTTAGACTTGTTACTTTTAAATTAAGTGTCAAATATCCATCAATAGTACAACTACTTTTTATTTTAGCAGTTAAATTACTTAATACCATACCATTTGTTATGGTAATTTTATTATTACTTATTATTTTACTTTTATCTAATAGTAATAAATTTCCTCCAGTAATATCTTGACCTTTAGTGTAATCAATATCTAGACATTCTGTGCTTCCATTTATTGTTATATTATTACTTCTCCATGTTAATGCTGCATAAGTAAATCCTGCGACTAAAAGTACAAATAAAGTAACTCCTAACACTAATCCATATGTTTTTACTTTTTTATTGTTCACTATGTTTCACCTTCCATACTCTCTATATAAAGTATATCATTTGTTATATTATTAGTCAAATAAAAATTCTTAATTTTTTCAAATTAAGAATTAGAATTTTACTATAATAATTAGGTATTAATAATAATAAACTATTTGTATTGCTGGATTTTTTTAATATATTTTGAAATACTTTTACACGAAATCAAGATTTTTACTTAATATCTTTGATATTTATGGTATATATTTCTTCATTGTTTACTAAAAATGATACTGATTCTAGATTATTATAAATATTATCCATTGATAAACTTATGGTATATATTACTTCTTCTAGGATACTCTTACTATTTAAGTCATTTAACAGGAGTTCATTAAAGTTTAATTTTAAGTTATTATCTAATAATTCATAACTATTTAGTGTGACATTGGCATTTAAATAACTCATTAGATTGGTTTGATATATTGGACTACTACCTAGTTCTTTAATGATTACTTTTACGACATCACTTTCTTTACTATTTATATATTTGGTAACTGGAACATAATATTTATTATTATTATAAGTACTTGTATAATAAGTAGTATAAGAGAATATATCATTTAAATTTGATAGATCGTAACTTTTATTTATTCCGTAGCTTTTATCTAATACTGTTGGTACATTTAATTTGCTATTTGGCAATTTTGTTAATGTTTCACCTTCTATTTTTATTATTACTTTGTCTATACCATCAATACTTGTTAAGGTATATATTATTGCTTCTAGCATTTTTTCTTCATCATTTTTGGTTACTTCTAGTAATTCTTTTGTGAAATCAATTGTTAATACTTTATCTTTTAATTCGATATTTTTAATACTTACATCAGGAGGAATTATACTTCTAAAACCGTTTGGTATTATATTATTTTTGGGTCCACCTATTACTAGACCATATACTAAATCTTTAGCTAAATCAACTCCTTCACATTTACAAGTGGGTATTGTTGTTCTTGCTACATAGTTGTTACTATCTATTAAATAAATGGTACTAACTATATTGTTATAACTATACTCTAATGTGTTATTTTTTAAATCTATATCTTTTCTATTACTCGGTATTAAATAAATTACTAACAATAAAATAATAGCGGTAGTAGATACTATGATTTTTTTTATAGACATTCTTTTTAGCATGTTATCACCTACTTAAATATATGTTATTTATTGTTATTTAATACTAAAATAGAGGAATATTTTGGTTTCTCTATTTAGTATATATTATTTTGTATTACTTCTTTCTCTTCTTCAGTACAACTTCTCTTCTAATGCTATTTGTAAATGTACTATCGGCAAATATAATTAATAAATCACCTCTTGGTGTAATTTTATGATAATTTGGTAATTAATTTAGCAATATCTAACTATTTTTGATAAAATATACATCAATGATAAAAATAGCTCGGAAGACTATAGGCTGAAGAGGCATTAAAAAAAGTGAGCTTTAAACTCACTTAAGTCATTTAGACTTCATATATAAGGAGATAATAGTATTACTATGATTGTAGTCTGTCTTTATTTAAGTAATACTATCAATATTATTATGATTATATTATGATTTATTATACTTCATTGTATTTATTACTATTCCTAATATTAGGATAAAACATAATGTATATACCCATATTAATAATATTATAATACTAGATAATCCTCCATATACTAAGTCATATCTACCAAAGTATTTAATATAATAACCAAAGAAAGCAGTAAATACTACCCAGCCTAAGGTTGTTATAAAGGCTCCAATAGTGGTTTCTTCACTTTTTATTTCTTTAGATGGAGCTATTTGATATATTAATTTTATATTTAAGAATATTATTATAAATGTTATAGGCCATTTTATTATATTATATACCATTATCATTTCATCTATTATACCAGTAAATGGTTTACTATTTCTAAGTAATTCTAATATTTGTTCTCCTAGCATAGGTACTAAGATTAAGAATAGTAAAAGTACTATTATGACTAATAGTATTATTACTGATCTTAGTCTATCTTTAATTATATTTGTTTCTTCTATTTTATATAGACTATTAGAAGCACTTATAATAGCATACATACCATTAGCGGCAATACAGAAAGTAACTATATTTAATAATCCAACACTAAAGTCAAAACTTTGTCCTGAGATAGCATCTACAACTACTCTACTGGCATAACTAGGAAGTAAATCGGTAAGAAGAGATATTACGGAATCAATAGATATAGAAAAGAAACTTGCTACTATGACTATTATAGTTAAGATTGGTACTACTGCTAATACGAAACTATAGGCTAAGTAAGCAGGTAAGATTCTAAGTTCTTTTAAACTTAGAATCTCTATTAGTTTTTTGAAGTATCTTTTTATTTTAGCTTTCTCTATTTGCTTTTTTACCTTACCTACTATTTTATCCATTATTATTTCCCTTTTTATTTCGCATATCAATAGTAGCTTCATTAATGGCATCATCTACAGTTTTGATATCATCCATAATCATGCTATACCCGATAGCGGCTCCATAACCATATGGTAGTTCTTTTAATTCTTTATATATTTTTCTGGTATAACTTATAACATCTTTTTCACTATAGCCTACCATATATACTAGGAATTCATTACCATCAGTTCTAATAATATCTGTATTAGGCTCTTGATTAACAATTAATGTACTCGCAGCTTTCTTAATAATGGTATCTCCTTCTTCATGACCATGACTATCATTAATATCTTTAATATTATTTAAATCTATTATTACAAATGCTTGAGGATATATAACATTATCATCCCATTCTTTTATTTTTAAATTTAAATATGCTCTATTCTTTAATGATGTCATTGTATCAATATATTTTAATTTATCATTATTAGTTACAATTGTACTATTTTCTTTCTTTTTCTTAATAAAGAATATTAAGAAGATAATTATTAGAATTACTAAGATTGCTAATAAGAAAGTTGTTAAAAGACTAAATTCATATATTTTTGAATTTGTATTATCTTTATATTTTATAGTATCATAATTTACTGAAGATGTATAATATGTAAACATCTCACTAAAGATTTTATTTTTATTTACATCTCTAATCATAAAACTATAGTTATATGGTAATACTCCTTCATATATTACTTTAAAATCACTAAATTTTCTTGTTTTATAATAATCATATGTTGCTTTATCTATTACGACAATACTTTTATTTTTAATATTTCTAAGTAAGTCATCTGTATTATTATATCCAGTATTCTTAATACTATTTGTATTTAAGTAATCATTTATATAAGTATTCTTTACTGTTATTACTTCTTTATCTTTTAATCCTTTGATACTATTTATAGCAAATGGTTCAGTGGATAAGACAACATATTTTTCTTCGAATAAATTAGTAGTTAAAATGGTATCAATATTTAAACCATTCTTACTAAAGTTAGCAAAGGCTAAATCTAATTCACCACTTGATAAGTCTTTTTTTAATTCTTCAATATTATTATAATATTTTACTTTTAAATCTACATCAAATAAGTCTTCAAAGCCACTTAAGTAATTAGATAAAGTACCTACTAAATCTTTTTCTTCTTTACCAGTAAATGGCATATAAGTTATATATCCAACATTATAAGAAGAACTATTATAACTCATACGATCAGCTTCAGTTATTTCTTTGTCATAGAAGAATTCACTTAATAAGTTTGTTTTGTATGAGGTTTGTTGTTTATTTTTTTGATAACCTAGATAATATTTTTTCATTATATCTAAGAATGTTTTATTTTCTATGGTTAATACATATTTTTTAGAGATATCACTAAAATGATAAAGAATATATAAATCATTTTTTAAGATAAAATCCATATACATGTTATATGGTACAATAACATAATTTGTTTCTTTATTTTTTAGTGCTTCTTCTAGTTCATTAACATTTTCTTTTTGTAAATATGATATTTTCTTTACTTCAGATAAATCATTACTTACGGTATTTAAATCTGTTTTTAAAACTGCTACTGTATGATTATCTATATCATTAATATTATTTATTACTTCTTCTTCAGTACTAACTAATACATAATTATCTTCGTATAGTAAGATATCTTTATTTGTTAGACTCTCATTATTATTTAATACTCTAAAGGCATTTTTATTTAGATTGGAACTACTATCAACGGAATATGATATTTTATTAAAGTTTATTCCATAAGTAGTTGTAAAGTCATCTAGTAAATCAAAGATTACTCCTTTACCACTTTTGCCATATACTGGTACATCATTATATACACTTATATCTAATACATTACTTGTATTATCATTAATCCATTTCTTTTCTAGAATAGAAAAACTTGAATTATCTTTACTATAATTTAATATAAATATTAATAGACTTACAGCAAATAAGACTGCTACTACGATTAGTACTATTACTTTATTATTTCTCTTCTTCATAGTGTTCTCCTAACTATTAGTCCATGTAATGGTATCTAAATTATGATGTTTATTACCTGTAATTACAGTATCTTTTTCTTCACCTTTCCATTTTAAAAAGAATGAAAAATCATAATATTCTAATTCACTATTTGTATAATTATCTAATGTATTTGATGCTATTTCTTTGGCTTTATCTACTGTTGTATCACTTTTTAATGTAATAGTAGTATAAACTATTTTACCTTGAAGTCTTGTTTCTACTTCTTCAGTTAAGTTTGTTTCTTCAACTTCTTTCTTTACTCCATCATATGTTTTTTCACTTATTTTTACTTTATCTATACCATCCAATCTATTACCATATTTATTATGTGATCCTCCTACTAGTAACTCTACAAATATAACTATTATTACTATTAAGAATACTACTGCTAATAACAATATAACCGATAACCCTTTATTTTTTTTAATCCAATCTTTTATCTTATCCATACTCTATCTCCTTCTTATCTAATATAATAATATTATACTATAAAGGTAAATATTTATCAATAGTTTAATATTTATTTTCACTATAAGTCTTATAGTCTTATAGTAACATATATAGCCTACTATATAGTTTATATATGTAATAATTATTAGATATTATATTCACGGTGAAGTACTTTCTAACTAAGATAAATAAAAGTATTGATATTTTCATTAAAATTTGATACAATGTATATGAAGAGAGAAATTTATCCATAATAAAAATGGGTAACACCTAGTTCCAAAAGGTGTTCTCTCCATGTTTTTTTGACATGAAGCACCCCCCTGTGGTGCTTCTTTTGTCTATCTTCTACGTATCATATTATCTATATAGACAATAGTGATAAGAGTAATCCAAGCAAATGCAAGGACTAGTTCCATTACTTAAACCTCCAACCCCCTAAGAAGTAAAAAAGTTCTTTCATCATAGACGTCACTCCTTTCTCTTAGGAATACTAAGAAATCGGAGAGAATACACCATGTAAGTGTTACCTATATAATTGTACTATGATTATACTTAATAGTCAATATAATATGGCTATTTATTTTTATTTTATATATACATACAATTGTTTATGATAGAGACTAGAATAGGCTCTATCATACCACGGAAGACTACAGGCTGAAGTGGATAAAAAAAGATAATAAAATTAAATACTAACTTTACTATCTATATAATCTTCAAGTAATGAAGAAGAAGCAAGTAAGGTATTATTAAATTTCTTTAATTTAGATAAATATTCTTGATACTTAGAATTATTATTTAATTCTTTAGTTTTCTCTTTGATAATACTATCTATTTCCTTATACTTATTATCTTCATGATATTCTAAATATGTAGCTTCTTTTTGAAGTTTTTTTATTTCTTCAATTAAGTTTTTAATATCATTATCTTCTTCAATTATATCTACTATTTGTTTATATTCTTTATATTCATCAGAATTATTTATAGCATTAAATAATTCTTCTATACTACTTTCCACTAACTATTTCCCCTTCCATAGACCATGTTTTTACTTCTGTTATATGTACTTGTTTAATACTTCCTATATTAGAAGGATCTCCTAGTACATTAACTAATTTCATTGTATCGGTATACCCCATTAGTTTACCACCTTTATCTGAGTATCCTTCAATTAAAACTGGTACTATTTTATCTTTATATTTTTCATTATTCTCTCTGGCATATTTATTTACTACTTTATTTAATCTTTGTAATCTTTCTTCTTTCTCTTCTAGTGGAACATCATCTTTTATTTTAGCAGCAGGTGTTCCTTCTCTTGGAGAATAGATAAAGGTATAGGCTAAATCATATTTTAAATCGTTATATATTTTTAATGTTTCTTCAAAGTCTTCTTCTGTTTCTCCTGGAAAACCTACGATTATATCAGTAGTTATACTTACTTTTGGTATTTTATCTTTTAATTCATGGAATAATTTTTTATATTCTGCTATTGTATATCTACGATTCATTTTCTTTAGAATATTATCTGATCCTGATTGGATTGGTAAATGGATATAAGGCATTATATTTGGGTATTTGGCTATTATATCTATCATATCACTAGAGAAATCCCATGGATGTGATGTTACAAATCTTATTCTATCTATTCCTGTTTTGGCAACATCTTCTAGTAAATTAGCCATAGTATATGATTCTTCTAGGTCTTTACCATAAGCATTAACATTTTGTCCTAGAAGTGTTACTTCTTTATAACCTTTGTTTTTTAATTCTTCTACTTCTTTTAGGATATCTTTAGGTAATCTACTTCTTTGTTTACCTCTGGTATATGGTACTATACAGTATGAGCAGAATTTATCACAACCATACTGAATATTTACCCAAGCTTTTATTTTGGAATCTCTTTTTACTGGTAAGTTTTCTATTATACTTCCTTCCACTGAGTAAACTTCAATATTTTGTTTTCTCTCTTTTGTTATATTTTCTAGTAATGTTGGTATATCATATATATTATGTGTTCCTAGTACTATATCTACCCATTTATATTTATCTTTTATCATATTAGATACTGATTCTTCTTGAGGCATACAACCTCCAATTATGGTAATGATATTAGGGTTTGTTTCTTTTAATTTCTTTATTCTGCCTAGTATTCCTACGACTTTATTTTGGGCATTTTCTCTAATTGCACAGGTATTTATTATTATTACATCAGCTTTTTCATAGTTTTCTTCTTTGGTATAGCCTAAGTCTTCCATAATACCTGATATATTTTCACTATCATGGACATTCATTTGACATCCATAAGTTAAAATGGTATAGGTTTTATTATGACCTATATTGTGAATAGACTCTGGTACTTTATATTTATCATAAGATACTTCTATTTTTTCTTTTGTTCTTATTCTGGCATCTTTTATATTTGGCAACTGCATTTTACTTCCTTCTTTCTAATATTTTTCCTTTACTACTTAAGTAATTATATTGTTCCATAAATGTTATATTATCACTTGCTTTAATATTGGCATATTCACACCAATATTTTATCTCTTTTTCCCAATAATAATATTTTGAATCTAAATCATCAGTACTTCTATTGATATAAAGATCATATAATACATAGATCGCTAATGCATCCATAGCACGACGAGCTGCACTAGATATTTTTACATAGCCATCTATTCCTAAGCCTTGATGTCCTATATTGGTATATGAATACTTACTCTTAGTCATATAATTTTTTAGAAGTAATTGAAGACCACTACTATTTATATCAAAAGAGCCATGTTCTAAATATTTTTCTATTAATTCAATATTTTCTTCTCTTTGAACACGCCATGGCATTATTAGTCCTAAATGTTCTCTTTTATCAATTAGATGAATTGTACTATTAGCGAAAACATTACATTGTTCTACCATCATATGAGCTATTGGTGCTTCACTATCCACTTCTTTTTGATTATTTATTCTTTCTTTCATTTGATGATATGCTCTGACGCGTGGATTATCAATAGCTTGTTTATCAAATATTTTGGATATTAGTATTAAATCGTCATGTAATAATCCAGTACTTGTTATTATTTCTTCAGCACCTTGGTAAGTTAATTTATGTTTATTTTTAATTATACTAGGTATTATTTCTAAGGTATCTAAATCTAATGAATAATCTGGTGTTACTCCTACTTTTATTGTTAGAGCATTGGTATTTTTGTTTGGTAATATTGATAATATGTTATCTGATAGATATCTATCAAATATTGGGATACTATTATTAGATAAATAAATAGTATGATTTCTTTTTAAAGCTTCATGCATTGTATTTGATTCATATGGTATAGTAGCGGTTGGATTAGCTAAATGAATAAATAAGGTATATGTACCATTATCATTTCTTTTTATTGACATGGCATCATCTAGACACATATCTCCTTCGTTATCAATAGTAAAGATTTCTTCTTGGGTTAAATCTATCTTTCCGTTTGGTAAATAAATATATTCTTCATATTTTGGTATTATAAATGATACATTATAATCTTTAGCTACTTCTTCTTTAGTTGTATATAATTCATTTTCTATTTTATCAATTAGTTCCCAAACAAAGTTTTTAGAACTTGTTTTTAATATTCTTAAATAATCTTCTTCAGAGTCATTAAATAGTTTATTATATAATTTACCTCTTAAAAATACATTTATAACACGATTAAAATATTTTATATTAATTTCGTTATCTTCGTCTATCTTTAGATATTGTTCTATGATATTAGCAAATACTGATGTAATAATACTTTTATTTATTAATAATTCTTTCATATTTAATTCGATATATTTTTCTAGTAATTCGATATCTCTTTTTTCAAAGATAAGAAATAACATAAAATTATATTTATCGCCTTTGGCTCTTTTTTTATTATTGATAACACTTTGATTTTGTAGATTGATTAATTCTGATAAATAATCTTCAATCTGAAGTAGTTTTTCTAAGTCAAAACTTAGTGTTATATTACTTAGAAAGACTTCTATTTTGTTATATACTCTTTCTAAGTCTTTTTTGTTTTTATTTTTTTTAATATAGTTACTTAGAAGACTGTTTAGATCTTCTAGTAATGTTTTATTATTTATGGTAGTGATATTTCTGAAGAGATATAGATAGGAATTTAATATTCCTGATAATACTTCTTCGGGATACATTAGTAATTCGTTATATAATGTATCATAATCACAATCGTTATTTAATATTTCTTTTTTTATCCTACGGGATATATTTTTATTACTACTCATAAAACCCTCCTAGTATTATTATATTAGTTTTTCTTATAATCTGTTAATATACTTAAGAAGGCTTCACTAGGTATTTCTACTTTACCTATGGTTTTCATCTTCTTTTTACCTTCTTTTTGTTTGTCTAGGAGTTTTCTTTTTCTAGTTATATCTCCTCCATAACATTTAGCTAAGACATCTTTACGCATGGCTTTGATATCACTACGAGCTATTACTTTACTACCTATTACAGCTTGAACTGGTACTTCAAACATTTGCCTTGGAATGATATTTTTTAGATTATCAACCATTCTTCTACCGCGATCATAAGCAAAGTCTTTATGTACTATTAGTGATAAAGCATCTACTACTTCACCATTTAATAGGATATCCATCTTTACTAGATCACTTTCTTTATAGCCTATTACTTCATAATCAAATGAGGCATATCCTTTAGTAGAGGATTTTAATCTGTCAAAGAAATCATATACTATTTCTGATAATGGTAGTTCGTAGTGAATATTTACTCTTGTCGTGTCTAAGTAATCTATACTTTTATAGATACCTCTTTTATCTTGACATAATTCCATTATTGGTCCTATATAATCAGTAGGTACTAAGATATTTGTAAAGATATATGGTTCTTTGATATTTTTTATTTTTACTTTATCAGGCATCATACTAGGATTATCAATAAAGATTGTACTTCCATCTGTTAAATTTATTTCATAATTTACTGACGGAGTAGTAGCTATTATTTCGATACCAAATTCTCTTTCGATTCTCTCAGAGATTATTTCTAAATGTAATAGTCCTAAGAAGCCCATTCTAAAACCAAAACCTAAAGTACTAGAGGTTTCTGGTTCAAATGTTAATGAGGCGTCATTTAGTTTTAATTTTTCTATAGCTTCTTTTAAAGCTGGATATTTATTTGATTCGATTGGATATATACCGCAGTAGACCATTGGTTTCATTGGTTTATAACCTGGCAAGGCTTTATCAGTAGGATCGTTAGCATCTGTTATGGTGTCTCCGACTGATACGGAAGATAGGCTTTTTATTGATGCGGTAATAAAACCTACTTCACCTTCTTTTAGTTCTTCTACTTCATGTTCAAAAGGGGTATGATACCCGAGAGATACGACATCATATTCTGCTCCGGTAGTTAGCATTTTTATTTTTGTTTTTTTGGTTATTTTACCTGAAACTATTCTTACTAATATTACTACTCCTCGATATGAATCGAAATAACTATCAAATATTAAACATTTTAATTTATCATTATATTCTTTAGGAGATGGTATTCTATCTATGATAGCATTAACTAAGTCTGGTATTCCTACTCCTGTTTTAGCGGATACTTTAATTATTTCTTCACTAGTAAAACCAAAGGTATCATATAATTCTTTTTCTACTTTAGGTATATCGGCACTAGGAAGATCTATTTTATTTATTACAGGGATTATTTCTAAGTTGTTTTCTAGAGCTAAATAGACATTAGCTAGGGTTTGGGCTTCAATTCCTTGAGTAGCATCTACGACTAGAACTGCTCCTTCACAGGCTGCTAGTGAACGTGATACTTCATAGCTAAAATCGACATGTCCTGGAGTATCTATTAGATTAAGCATATAACCATTATATGATAATCTTACGGCATTTAATTTTATGGTTATGCCTCTTTCTCTTTCGATATCCATATTATCTAGTAATTGTTCTTTCATTTGTCTTTTATCTACTTCACCAGTATATTCTAAAATACGATCTGCTAATGTACTTTTTCCATGATCGATATGTGCTATTATACTAAAATTTCTTATTTTTGATGTATCCATTTTATCACTGCCTTCTTTTCCATTATAGCAAAAATTAGTATAAAATAAAAGAAGAAACTATATATTTCTTCACTTTTTTCTTTATTTCTTCTTAAGCATTTAGTCTTTTAGATAAGTATTTTAACGTTTATTAATTTTATTAATAATTAATTTACTGTTTTGATAATACCATCATTATTAAAGATAACATTTATAGAGTAACTATTCATATTATTTAATACTCTATCTTTTTCTTTACCTTCTAAAAGAGATGTTTTATAATTATCTTGTTTACATGGTATAAATTTATAAGATAAATTTCCCTTTTTATTTAATGTTACTGATAATATTCCTGTATCTTTAGTTTCTCTATTAAAGATAAAATCTCCTAGATTATAAGCAATTAATTTATTATTATATATTTCCATACCTTGAAGTAAATGAGCATGACTGCCTATAATTAGGTCTGCTCCCTCATCTATATATTCTTTACCTGTTACTTTTATTACATCTTCTAGTTCATGAGAATCTTCTTTACCCCAATGTATTAGTAATACTACATAATCACTTTTTTCTTTTTCTTCTTTGATTGTTTCTTTTAAAAGAGTATTATCATAACATCTAAATACTCCAGGACTATCACTGGTAGCACCAGGAGTTATGATGTTTTTTTCTGCTCTTGTTGAAGATATAAATGATATTTTATAGCCGCCTACTATATAAGAGAAACTTTTTTTAGCTTCAGAAATATTATGGCCTGCTCCAACAAAGGGTATATCATATTCTTTTAGGTATTTTAAGGTATCATTAAAGGCTTCTATTCCATAATCATAGATATGATTATTAGCAAGACTAACTAAATTTACACCCATTTCTTTATAGATATTTAATCTTTTAGGGTCTGCTCTAAAGGTATAGGTTTTATTAAGAGGAGTACCTTTAGTACTTATAGTAAATTCATTATTAGCTACCATTATATCTGAACTAGTCATGATATCTACTACTTCTTTAGATAGAATTCCATATACTCCTTCGTTTCTTGAATCATAATATGGCATGATATCAAAATTATCTGCTAGTGAGATGTCTCCAACAAAACTTAAGGTTATATCACCTTTCTTATCTATTATTTTGGTATTATCTAAATTATTATTTGATAAATCTTTTAATACTTTTAGTGAATTACCTGTTAAATCATGCCAAACGTTATAACTATAAGTATTATTTTTATAACTAGTATTTATATTTTCTAAAGTATTTATTCCATAGTTATTATAAATATAATTTAAAAAGTCATAATCATAATTATTATCATAAGAGATAATATTATTTATTATTTCTTCTTTAGTACTTACACTTTCTTTATTAGGAGTACATCCTACACATAACAATATTATTAATATTACTTCCACTAACTTCTTCATAATTTTAATATATCATAGAAGTGATAAAAAGAAAAGAAGAAAAATTATTTTTCCTCTTTTTTAGTTGTAGTTTTTTTAGTAGTTGTAGATTTTGTACTAGTACTTTTTTTAGCAGTAGTTTTAGTTTCTGCTTTTTTAGCAGGTTCTTTCTTTTCTGCGGCTTTAGTAGTAGTTTTCTTTTCTACAGGTTTCTTTTCTTCTTTAGTTTCTACTTTTACTTCTTTTGGTGTATATTTTTTACCATTTAAAGCATCTTTAGCAATAGTTACTAAATCTGAAAATGCTTTAGGATTATCAATAGCAAGTTCACTTAACATTTTTCTATTAACTGTTACTCCTGCTTTATTTAATCCATCAATGAATCTTGAATAAGAGATTTCGTTTTCTCTACATCCAGCATTGATTCTTGTAATCCATAATTTTCTAAAGTTTCTCTTGTTTTGTTTTCTATCTCTAAAAGCATATACTCCTGAATGCATTACTTGTTCATGAGCAGTCTTATATAATCTATGTTTACTACCAAAATAACCTTTTGCTTGTTTTAATACTTTTTTTCTTCTAGCACGTGCAACAGTGCCACCTTTAACTCTTGTCATATTATCCCTCCTATATTAAATCTTTAATTCTCTTTAAATCTGATTTGTTTAAACTAGATCCTTGTTTCTTACTAGATGCTCTAGCAGCACTATTCTTACCAGTATTATGTAAAACGCCTTGTCTTGATTTACTAATTGATCCACTTTGTCTTACATTTAAAACTTTCTTTAATCCTTTGTGTGTTTTCATTTTATTTTTCTTAAGTTTTGTCATAATATCCTCCTTCTATTTCTTAGGTGTAAGTTGCATAAACATTGTTCTACCTTCAATTCTAGGTTTTAGTTCTATTTCTGCAACATCACTTACTTCATTATAAAATCTATCTAATACTTCTTTTGCAAGTTCTGGATGGGCAATTTGTCTTCCTTTGAACCTAATGCTTGCTTTTACTTTGTTGCCTTTTTCAAATGCTTTTTTTGCATTATTTACTCTAGTATTGAAATCATGAATATCAATATTTACTGATAATCTGAATTCTTTTGTTTCTACCATTGCTTCTCTTTGTTTCTTTTGTGCTTCTTTGGTTTTCTTTTTCTTTTCATACTTGAATTTGTTATAGTCCATTATTTTACATACTGGCATATTACCACTGTCACTCATAAGTACTAAATCAAATCCAGCATATCCTGCTAGAGTAAGAGCATCTTGTTTGCTCTTTACACCAAGTTGTTCTCCGTTTGGTCCAATTACCATCATTTCCTTACATCTAATTTGTTCATTGATAGGATTATCCTTTAAAGTAGCTATAGCTAACACCTCCAAAAAAATGAATACTAAAGAAGTATCCATTTATCCATTAAAAAGACTAATTATATATTGTATTATAAAGTATGCAGCCTTTTACCTATTACTATGTGTAATCAGGTGAGATAAATATAATCTTCTTTCCGTTTCGTTATTAATTATATTACATAATATTATGAAAGTCAACTAAAAAGTACTGGTTTTTCTTATAAAAAGTACTTTTTTTGGATATTTTGTTGTAAAAATACCATTATTATGTTATTATAAAGGCAATTTAAGGAGGTTAATTATGGGTAAAAATGCTAAATTAAATAGAGAGTTAGCAAAATTAAGTATGGCTTTATCAAGAGAGGATCTTTACTATTATATCTGCTACAAGGTAGAAAAATATTTAACTTATAAGAAGACTTGTAGAATTGCTAATGAAATAGTATTGAGTAATGGATTTAAATGTATGACTAGTTTTGATGATAGAGAGATGGATGCAAATTATAATAAACTTTTAGCTATGGCAAAAATCAAAAATTTTACTTTTGATATTAAAGATGAAGATATTATTGTTAATATTAATGAGGTTAATGAGTGCCTTAGAAATCTTTGCTATATTAATATGGAATGGGTGGAAGAACATGATTTTGCTTTTGATGAATTAGATATTGATGCTGAAACTAAGGAATTATCTATTTATAGATTCTTTAATAATATTATGGAAAATTTAACTGAAGATGATATTCTTAATGCACAAATTAATTTAGAAAGTAAAAAAAGAAAGAAATAATAAGTTTAGAGATGTTTAGCTCTAAACTTTTTTTCTAATGACCTTAGGCATTAGAAAACCCTGGAGTGACTACAGGCACGAAGGGCATAAAAAAAGAAGATTACTTTTCTTCTTTAATATAGTTAGGATCAATATTTTCTTCTATTTCTTTTTCTGTTTCTTCAGTTACTTCTTCTGGTATATCATCCCATGGTTCTTCATCTTCTTCGATGGCTATTTTTACTTTGGTATCTCCGACTATCTCTATTCCTAATTCTTTTTCTATATCGATATTGATACTATTTCCATCTTCTTTAGCAGATATACAACTAGGTCCTTTTAAACATCTTACTATTATATCTTTCTTTGATGTATCAGTAGTTTCTTTTTGGGAGACTGTTACTAATTCTTTATATGGTATATTCTTTGTTATTACTGATGTCTTGGTATTGTTATCATATGAATACCATAAGTTTACATCATAAGAACCATTTATGACTATTTTACCTGCCTCATCACTACCTGAAAATTTATGATTGATTACCCAACAACCTAAAACAGTATCGACTGGAGAATCTGTATTTACTTTATAAGTATTTTTATAATACTTCTTTCCTTTACCTACTACTGCTTTAGTTACAATTTCTTTATATGCTGACAAAAGATATCACCCCTCACCATAATTTATGTTAGAGATAAGAAAAAAGTACCATTTTTTGATACTTTATTTTGGTTACTACATATTAAATAAATCACTATGACTTCCTGTAGCAAAAAGTACTAATACTAATTTTTCATCTTGAACGATGTATACTAACAACCAATCAGGACTTATATGACACTCATAGCAATCTTTAAATATGTTATTATTTATTAATTTATGATTTCTATATTTTGTCTCTAATTCTTCTCCGTTTGCAATTTTATTTAAGACTTCTAAAAATTTTTCTTTGTTTTTTCCTTGCTTGATTACTTTTTTATATTCTTTTTTAAAACGGCTAGTGTATTGGACATGATATTTTGTATTTTTTAAATCAAACACTACGATTCTAAATCCTTTAACATTTCATACATATTTGTATAGCTTTTAGCTTTTGTTTTGCCGTTTAATATATTTTTCCCTTCTTGTAATGCTTCAAGTAATTCTCTATTTGGTTTTGGATTAACAACTTCAAATGGAACGCCATCTTTATTTATTAATTGCTTTATAGCCATATTAACATAAGTGCTCATATTTAGGCCTAGTTTTTTTAATATGCTACTGGCAACTTCTTTATCATGACTATCAATTTGAACACTAATTGCGGTTGTTAAACTTTCCATAATTACACCTCTTTTCTATATAGATATTAACACTTTTTGTGTTTTTTGTCAATATTTTTTATATTTATTATATTATTCTTTATATATTATTTATATATTATATGTATTTATTATATTATTATTACTATGTTTATATTATTTTAATAAATCGTCATTTTTTATGATAAAGATATTTTTATCTTTGTAGAAGGCAAAGAAAACATTTTCGATATTTATATCTTTTTTATCTAGAAAGTTATAGACCCATTTTTTATCTTTCTTTAAGTGTTTTAGGGTATCTTCTTGGATATCACCATCTAGTATTATGGGAAGTGGTAATGGTGAGGTTTCTTTTTTATATGGGAACACGGATAATGTACCGCTGCTTTCTAGAACGGCATATTCTACTTCTTCTATACTACGATAGCCTTTATCTCTTAATTGTACTAGTAAATCATCTAGGTTATATCTTTGTCTTAGCATTTCGTTATAGTTTATTTTTCCATTCTTTATAATAAGAGAAGGATTACCATCTAGGAAGATTCTAAATTTTGGTTTTTTTAAGCTTATATAAGCTAATATACACTGCATTAATACTAATATTACTATTGGTATTAAGGAATATAAGATACTTGCTTTATAGTTTTCAATACTTATTACTGTTAGTTCTGCGATAAGTAATGATACTATTAAATCTGTTATACTTAGTTGTCCTACTTCTCTTTTACCCATTATACGATATATTACAAATATAAATAGATAGAAGAATATTGTTCTTAGTACTACTATTGTCATAATTATCACCATTATAATTATGTACTAATGTATATTTTTTTATACAATTTCATAATATTTAGTGGTGATATTTATGATTATGAATTATTTAAAAAGTTTATTATGGTGTTTTGGTATATTAATTATTAGTTCTATTATTATTACTATTTTTAATTATTTTAATGTTATTAATGGGATTGTTCTTAAGATTATATTTTTAATTATTCCTATTATTAGTATATTTATTGGTAGTTATAGACTTGGTAAGTTATCTAATGAAAAGGGTTATATTGAAGGTATTAAGTATGGACTTATATGGGTTATTTTATTTGTTATTATTTGTTTGATATGTAAGGCATTTGATTGGACTTCGATTATTTATTATTTTATTTTGTTATTTATTTCTATACTTGGTAGTATTCTTGGTATTAATAAGAAAAAGAAATAATCTCTATACTAGAAGGTATAGGGATTACGATATAAATTACTTACTATGATATCTATTATAAATATACTTATTATTATATAAGTATATTTATAATACTTTTTATTATAATATTTATCTATTAATGGTAATAATAAATAGTTTAGTATTAGAGAACCTACTGCAAAGGTAAGGACACTTCTTAGACATACTAGGCCATTTATATTTAGAAATAGTCCTGTATAGTCCCATAATCTTTGATTAAAGATATTTACACTTATATAACCTACTATATATTCTAATAATCCTGTTATTATTATACTTAATATGAATAATAAAATGGGATTCTTTTTTAATGGTTTTAACATACTTAGAAATACTGCTCCTACTCCATAGATGGGAAGCCATGGTCCATATAATATTCCCCAATTATTTAATACTCCTAATGTTATATAATAAAATATTACTTCATATATGTATCCTGTTAAGGCTCCTAGTATAAATATTACAAAGTAATATAATAATTTATCTAATAATGTTTTCTTTTTATTCTTTTTCTTACTCATTTTACTACCTACCTACTATTTAAGTATAGCATAGTTTTAATATTATTACTAGTATTTTATTTAGTTGTTCTTATAGCCTATAGTCTATAAGAACTGCATCAATATGCTATATTATATTTGGTGTGTAGACTTTCTAACTATTAGTTTATTTAGTACTATTTAATGCGATTTTGGGGTAAACTCCAAAATCGCATGAACCATTGATTTTACTGACTTCGTGCGATTTTGTTGACGTCAACAAAATCGCACATTTCAACCACGTAAAAAACAATAAGCTTTTATCAAGATTGTATTTGTTTTGCTTTAATATTTTGCTCCCCTTCTATTTCTTTTAATGATTTATCTGGCGTTGGTAAATCTTCTGGCATTGTTCCGCCTAATTTTTCAATTGCATCTCTAATTGTTTTGCCAACAGTATAATGAAGTTCAGTTGCCATATCTTCATTTTTTTCTTTTTGCTTATTTAGTAATGCTTCTGTTTGAGTTGTAAATGGTAAAATAAAATGTAGGAAATCGGTAAAAATAAATGTCGGTTTTCCTACATTTTTAATTAGTGTTACAATTACTATTGAGGTGATTGTAA
>MNTB01000016.1:0-4564 GCA_001916775.1 Firmicutes bacterium CAG:321_26_22
TTTACAATGTTGATCTAACATGATTTTATGATTGGTTATTGTATTTTGTATTACCGTTTCCATAAGTAGTCCTCCTACTTATTTATTCGCTCTTTTTTTGCTCTTTTCTTCTTTTTTATAAAAAATGTTGAAAAATTTATTTTTTCCCAACACGATCACATTTTATAATTATTCACTTTTTAAAGTATCTATTATCTTTTTTGACAAATTATCCAAGTATAAAAGATATTCTTCTCTTTCCTTTGTTGAAGCATTTATATTTTCTAATACCTTTCTTTTTTCTAATGCTTTATGATCTTTTACAAGAGAGTGCAAATCAAATTTTATCTTTATCAACAAAGACTTTAGAAGAAATGAAAAGTGATACTTTAGCGGGTCCACTTTATATTGGAACAGGTCAAACAGATAATCTAAAAGAAGTTGTAAAAATGATGAAACTCTTTCAAGAGCGTTATCCTCATATTCAATTTCATTTACTAAGTGGTGATAAAGAAACATTATTAAAACAATTAGAAAGTGGCATTCTTGATTTTGGTCTTTTTATTCGTGATTATGATCATAATCTTTATGAAGGAATCCCTTTAAAGAGTACAAATTCTTTAGGTATTCTTGTTTTTAAAAATCATCCTTTTGCTTCTAAAAAAGATAATCAAAGCAAATGATCTCAAAGAAGAAAAAATAATGGTAGCTAGGCAAGCAATGCAAGATCAAGAAATACCTGATTTTATTGAACATAAACAAATCGTTGCTGTTTTTGATTTACCCGAAAATGCAAAAACAATGGTGAAGGAAAACATGGGCATTGCCTTGCTTCACGATACCTGTTATCAAGATCCTGATTTAAAATTTATTCCTTTAGAAAATATGCCTTTATATCATTGGTATCTTATTAAAAAAAAAGAAACCTACTTCTTTATTACAAAAAAATTTTATAGAAATACTAAAAAGCGAGTACTAATTAAGTATTCGCTTTAATAATTTCGATTTTTCTATAAATTTTTGACAATGCTTTTTATAAAGGGCATGTTGTTTTACCCAATCTCTAATACGATTTGATGATTTCATTAAACAAATTGCTCCAATAATAAAGAATGGAACTTGAGGAGCAACTGGAAGCAATAAACCAACAAATCCTAATAAAATAAAGAATAGTCCAATAATAAATAAAACACTTTGGTAGATGTAACGTAACTTCATAGATGCCTCCTTTTGTTAAAAAAAGCATAAAAAAGTTATATGAACAAGCCGTGAACTGTTTCTAAAGAAAAACTAAATAATTCTAAAAGAAAAATTATTTTTTTAATAATCGCAATAAGTCCTTTGGTTGTTTGAAAACCAAAGTGGCTGGTATTTCTTGCGTAGCGACACTACCCCATTTTGCAAGACCAAAATCAATGTGTGCATTTTTAGATGCTTCATAATCCGAATGTGCATCTCCAATATAAATGACTTCTTCAGGTTTTAAATTTAATTTTTCAATACATTTTAATAATGGTTCCGGATGAGGTTTATGAAAAGTGGTATCATCTTCTAAAATAACAGCTTCCATGTATTGATCAATTCCTTTAGAAACAATATCAATTTCATATTGTTCTCTAAGTTTAGAAGAGACAATTGCTTGTTTGATTTTTTTGTTTTTAAATGTTTCTAAAACTTCTTCAAATCCTTCAAATAAAGTAGCTCCCTCTTCATAGTCATTAACATATTGAACCCATCTAGCATAGGTTTTTTCTTGGTCTTTAACACCTAATTCTTCCATGACCTTCATACCTGGATAGGATGCAAATTTTAAAACCTGTTCAAAAGACCAATCTTCTCCTGTTTCTTCTTTAATAATTTTCATAAGGGGATACATATTCATTTTTAAAGTATCTAAAAGTGTACCATCAATATCATAAATAATCGCTTTATATTTTTTCATCTCTTTCAATCCTTTCTTTCAATAAATAAACAATACCTCGATAAGCTAATCCCTCAAACAACATTGAAGAAATATCTTTATGAAAATAAAGATTCTTAAAACAATTTTCATCTATTTTATTTAATATATTTTTAATAATCTTTTCTTCATAATTCCATTTTAAATCTAAGGATAGTTCTAAACGCGTTGGATCAAGCATTGTAAAAATCATACTTACCAATAACCCCAGAAGTTCATTAAATTCATCTTGACTTTGACATTCGCGAACGCGTTGATTAATCGTTTTTCCTTTAATAGATATCAAGCCTATTTCACCCATGATTCCAGTATTTCCATATAGCGGTTCATCTTTATAAAAATAAGAGCTTCCTATTCCCACTTCATTTATATATAGATAATACGTAGCATCTTGTTGATACGTAAAACAACATCCTTGATGAATCATCTTGACATCATTTTGAAGTTGAATTGGCAAGTCTATTTCTTTTTTGATATCTTTCACCCAATGATGTTTTTTTAGAATGTTTTGATGATCAGTAACGTATTCATCTTCATAAACAATTCCTTCAACCGCTATTTGACAACAATGAACTTCATTTTTATCTACTAATTGTTTTATTGTTTTTTTTAATTCTTCTTCGTCTTGATAAATTAATGTATCTTCTTTTTTTATTTCACTAAAACTTCTTACTTGATAAATGACTTTATCCACTTGAATATAAAGACATAGAATTAAATAATTCTTTTCATTTAATGCAAAACGTGTTGGACATCTTCCGCCACTTGATAAGTCATTTCCTATTTCTTGAATCATTTGTTTTTCTTGAAGTATTCTTACCATATTACGAATACTTGGTTGAGATAATTGGAGATTTTCTACTAATTCATTCATTGTTGAACTATTATGAAGATAGAGATATTTTAAAATAGCTAATAAATGTTTTTTCTTTGTTTCTTTTAATGCATTCATATTCTCACCCTTACTTTTATTATAGTATAATAAAAGTAAAATAAAAGAAAAAACAGAATCATCTGTTTTTAGGTATAAAATAATGTGTCATATCCACACCTTCATGTTTTAATAAAGCTATTTTTTTATCAATACCACCTGCATATCCCGTTAAACTGCCACTTGTGCCAACGACACGATGACACGGAATGATGATTGAAATAGGATTATGTCCTACCGCATTTCCTACGGCTTGTCCTGACATTTTTTCTTTATGAAGTTTTTGAGCTACAACTTTAGCAATCTTTCCATAAGTTGTGACTTCACCATAAGGTATTTCACAAAGAAGTTTCCATACTTCTTGTCTAAAAAGACTTCCTTGTGGTTTTAAAGAAAGCTCTTTAATATCTGGTTTTTCTCCTTTAAAATAACGATCTAGCCAATTTTTGGTTTTTTGAAGTATTTCTATTTGATCGTTATTGATAGGTTCTTCTTTTAATGTTGCCTGAAAATATTTTTGTCCCTCAAGCCACAATCCTATTAAATTTTCTTCATTACTTACTAAATATAAAATTCCTAAGGGTGATTTATATGTTGTTTGATAATACATAATCTTTTCTCCTCGTATATCTTGTAAATTATTTTGACGATGATTAAAAAGTTGTTTTTGGTATAATGTTCATTCTTTTATGGTAATACAGCAAATTAAATGCTTTCTAAACATAAATAGCCTAAAGATAAAACATATTTATAACATTTATTCACTTTCATCCGCTTTTCTTTGACAGCTATTATTATACGAATAAATATTTTTATTTATGAAAAGAGCACAAAAAAACTTAAAAAATATTCTTATATTAAAAAAGATGCCAAAGCACCTTTCTTATTAATAATTTTCTGCATGAACTTCAAAGTATGCTTGTGGATGATCACATACTGGACAAACATCAGGTGCTTTTTCCCCAACAACGATATGTCCACAGTTACGACATTCCCAAACCTTTACTTCACTTTTAGCGAAAACTTCTTGCATTTCTACATTATGCAATAATGCTCTATAACGTTCTTCATGATGTTTTTCGATTTCTCCAACCATACGGAATTTAGCTGCAAGTTCTGGAAACCCTTCTTCTTCTGCAGTTTTTGCAAAACCTTCATACATATCTGTCCATTCGTAGTTTTCACCTTCAGCTGCTGCTACTAAATTTTCAGCTGTATTTCCAATACCATTTAATTCTTTAAACCACATTTTCGCATGTTCTTTTTCATTATCTGCTGTTTTTAAGAATAAAGATGAAATTTGTTCAAAACCTTCTTTTTTTGCTTTTGAAGCAAAGTAAGTATATTTATTTCTTGCTTGTGATTCTCCTGAAAAAGCTTCCATTAAGTTCTTTTCTGTTTGTGTTCCTGCATATTTATTAGCCATTTGTATTTCCTCCTTTTATTCCTTATTAGGAATAATTCCTATTTATATTTTAGTCTTTCTTCTTTCTTTTGTCAATTAAAAAAGGAGAAAAAGAATTTCTCCTCCTATCACTAATATGATTGCAATAGAAAATGAACTCATATATGGAGAGGGCTTAGTGATAGACACATTCAATGATAAGCCTTGACATATATCAATAATACCTTTTGTATCTTTTTCATTTAACCCTAATCGAGATAAAAAATTAGAAACATAGGCTCTATTTCTA
>MNTB01000016.1:4595-11011 GCA_001916775.1 Firmicutes bacterium CAG:321_26_22
TAATCCTTCATTACTTAATTCTAAGTCTAATGGTAAAAGATATTGTAAATTTTGATTAACAGTATTAATCAAAACTTCTAATCCATCATTTGTATTTTTTTATGAAATAATCAACTTTATACTAATATGATAATATATTTCTGCTATTTTTTTATAATATTACAATATCGCTTAGGTATTTCATAAAAATCAAAAGGTTCTGAATGATATTTATCATAATCAGAACCTATATGTAGTATTAATCTTTTTTTGTAATAACATGCTTGATTTCATCATCTTTCCAGATAATTAAGTCACAATCAAATCCTTCTTTAATCATACCTGTATTCTTTAAGCCTAATACATTGGCTACATTTTGAGTAAAGAATGGTAAAGCTTCTTCATAACCCATTTCATTCTTAAGAGAAATGAATTCTTTCTTTAAGTTAGATACAGGTGTAATGCCTATTTCTTTGATAGAACCATCTTCATTATAGGTAGACCATGAACCTTGTGCATCACTTGAAATAGTGACTTTAGAAGTATCCTTAAACTGTTTAATAAATTCCAAAGTCTTTCCATCACCTTCACATGTCAAATCAACTGTACCACCCATTTCTGCAAACTTCAGTGCATCCTTAAACAAGTGTGGATTACGACTACAATGTGTTGGATGGAATAAAGAAACAGGAATATCGGCTCTTTCTAATGCATGAAATACAGGATTTAATCCTGCTTTTTCATCACCCATATGAAGTGTTAAATTAGCTTGTTTTCCAGCAATAAGGCTAGCTGTACGGATTTGAGAGGCTAAACGAACAAGTTCATCCTCTGTTATATGACTAGATCTATGATCACTTAAAGCAAGCTTGACACCTAATATACTATCAATAAATACAATATCATCTTCTACTGAATCAGTGAGTGTATAGGTAGGATATGTATAGCTTCCTGTTAGAATATAGGCATGAACTCTTTTTTGAGTCAATTCTTTTGCCTTTGCGAATAATTCTTTTGTGTTTCTTGTATAGCCATCTGTTCCTAACAGTCCAATCACAGTAGTAATACCTGCATCTAGTATTTCGTCTACTTCAATAGGTCTTGCACGAGAAATAAAACCAGCTTCTCCCCCACCACCTGTGATATGAACATGGCGGTCAATAAGACCAGGAGTAAGGATACAACCTGTACCATCTATTGTTTCAATAGAATAAGGAAAATCGATATGATTATCTATTTTTTCTATTTTATAATCAGAAATCAATACATCTTTAACGCCTAAATCTTTAGGGGCATAAACTTGAATGTTTTTAATTAGTTTCATACTTTTCACCTGTTATGAAATGACCGTTGTCAAAACGTAAATAAACTTCTACTATCCAATTTTATCATCAAGGGCATAGAAAGCCCCCAAATCATATAGATTCTGCGGCAGTTAACCATCTTGTTATTCGTGGATTAGGTACCAAAAGGTTAACGGTTCGTCGATAGCTCTATAATCTCAATGTGTGGATCAATGTTTTTATAATTCGACAAGATCGCGACTTCTCATCAAAATTCGCATTGCCTTCAGAAGTGGAGCCGAACCTGTTCTATTCCTTTGAGGCCCATCTATACCTTTGATGTTTGTTTATTTTTTCTTTTAAGGCCTTTCACTTTTCCTTTCCAATTTTTCGTATTATTCCTTTTCCAAGATATCATAATATTAGTAAATTTAATAGTACTTACCCTTTTGTAAGTATCTATAATCTAGCTTTATAGTAATAGCCAAATTCTTCCATTGATTTTAAAACATTTATTAACTCTTTACCAAGATCACTCATTCCATATTCCACCCTTGGTGGATTAGTATGATAATCCTTACGATAAATAATACCATCATCAGCTAATTCTCTTAAACTTGTTGTTAATACTTTTTGAGATATGCCCTCTAATGATTTTTGAAGTTCATTAAAGCGATAAGGTCGACTTGATAAGTTTCTAATAATAAGTAGTTTCCATTTACTTCCAATCAATGAAACTGTTGTAGCTATTGGACACTCTGGTAATTCTTCTTTTCTTTTCATTTTCTTCACCTTCTTGTAAAGGCATTATAACATACTTTTAAAACATTACACAGTTACAAAAAAGTGCGTACTACAAAATGATTGCGTACTTATATATAATAATGACGTAGAAAGTTATTCTACTTAAATGAAGGAGGATTATAAAATGTCTAAATGTAAAAAAGTAAATATTTCTAATAAAGCTAGAATGGAATTACATGATGCACTATCTTTAACAGGTGCAGAAATTAGTATCAATACTCTACCAGCTGGTGAATGTGTTCCTTTTGTTCATTGTCATAAAAACAATGAAGAGATATATGGGATCATATCTGGAAGTGGTAAAGTCATCATTGATGGTGACGAAGTTCAATTAATTGCAGGTGATTGGTTAAAAATTACACCTACACAAAAACGTCAATTCTTTGCAAGTATCAATGAATCTATCACTTTTGTTTGTGTACAAGTCAAGGAAAACTCTTTAGAAACATTTACAATGAGTGATGCTGAAGTTATTCAATAATATAAAAAGATTTTAGATTTGAATTCTAAAATCTTTTTTTGTTCTCTTAAATTCTAATTACCTTTCTATTAAATATATTTTATTCTTTATCTTCACTAAATAACAACCAATTTAAAAATTCAATAACATCCAATCTGATTCCAATGTGATAATGTCTCAATTTCGGTTGACACTGTTTTACATCTTCATACTTAATCATTCCATTTATATTGAACAAAATACAACTGATATAAGTGCTAAACCAATGGAAAGATAATTTTCTTTCTTCAATTTCTCCTTAAATAAGAATCTTGATACTATAGTTAGAAAAATAATATATATTGAAGAGTATAATGGTGAATATAACGATACATCTAACCTAGCTAATGCTTCAAAAGAAAACAACATTCCAAAACAGCCAATGACTGTTCCAATTGCCACAAAACCATAATATCTAAAATCAATATTTTTTGTTAGTATTTTTAATGATTGTTTAGAACGCTTTATAAAAAAACAAAAACCAATAAAACTAGTGGAAACATAATGATATTGATCCACGATAAATATGATGAATTTGAAGTAGAACTATTACTTAGTGTAAATAGTTTATTAATACTATTCACATGACCACTTACTAAAAATAACAGTATACAAATGATGTATCCAATCTTTGTTGTTTTATCATTTTTTATTTCATTATAATTAAATATAAATGGCACAAAAAACGCTAATAAAATGAAAACAATGCCTATTATTGTTGTAGTAGATATTTTTTCATTTAAAAAAATCATTCCAAATAAAGTTGGCCAAAGTAAATTGCCTGCATTCGTAGAAACCGTAACCATTGTTAGATTAACATTTGCCATACATATCAATGTTAATATTTGACAAGCAACTATAACCAAACAAGCCATTAAAGCATAAATAAAAGACATAGTATCTATTTGAAGATTGAAATCAGCTAAAATATAATAACAGATAGCTGCAAGAAAACTCATTACTAATAAATAAATATAATGACTCACCAAGGTATTTTCAACATTTTGCTGATAAAACTTATTAAAACACATTTGTCCTCCAGATGCTAAAACAAACAATAGTATAAATATTATTCCAATGAGCATATGACTCCTCCTTGTTTTGATATATTAAAAAACAAGATTTTTATTTTCAAGAATCTAGTTTTTTTATTTGAATTCATAATCAATAAGTTATTTAAAATTATTCAACATATGTATTTTATCTTTTGACAGAAATTAACCCTCTATCTATATAACTTTGAATAGCTAAATCTATAGTTTCAAGATTTGTATATTTTGGTTTATATTCTAATAATCTTTTTTCCTTTTCAATGCTAAATGTTCCACTACGTATAATATGATAATAAGTATGCTCACACTCTTCTTTGTTTCCTTCATATTTACACCACTCGTTCCAACCCAAGAATTTAATCTTTGGTTCATGACCAAAGAACTCATATAAATGTTTAGCATATCCATATAAAGTAATGCTATTTTCAGCTTCGGCATCAAAACTTTCTCCTAGTGATACATTTCTATGTGTTATAGCATTCATAAAGACTTGTGCAACATCATATCCATGCACATGATGAATAATTTCCATCCCAAAGTTTGGTAAAGCAATTTCTTTACCATCTGCAATATCTTGAATAACTCTCATAGAAGTATTTCCCCAAGGATTGATAATTGTCCATCCTGGTCCTGATATTTGTCCTGGCATTACAATCGTAGCAGGGAATCCATTTTTTCTGTATTCTTCCTTAAGATACATTTCACTAGCAAGTTTATCTTTACCATATTCGTCTAATGGAACTTTATTCATATCATCTTTATTAAATGGTAATATTTCTGCCATCCCATAGGCCCAACAAGATGAACAATATAAATAGTGTGAGACATTTGATTTTTTGATAGCTTCTACCATTTTTTTAGTATCTTCAATATTAAAATTAACAAGATCAATAATTATATCTGGGTTCATAGAAATAACCTGTTCCTCAAAGTTTGAACATTTATTTCTATCTAAAAATACACTTTCTACATCTTTCCACGCATAATCATCTTCATAGGGTTGACTATTTCCACGTGTAATACTTACAACCTCAAATCCATTTTTTACAAGCATAGGGCATAAATATGTTCCAATATGTCCCTTCCCGCCAATGACTACTGCTTTCATAACAAACCTCCTCTTTTTCTTTTTTTCACCATCATTATATTGATACGCATCATAGAGTAAATACATTGAAAATATAAAAAAAAGGCTTTCTATAATTCCTTATAAAAATCCTTTAAATTATAAAAAATCTTTCTAATCTGATATTTCATCAATAATAATATTTGTTTTCTTTCTTTTTTCAGTTGATTCAGCCACTTTTGTTTTATAAGCAAAGTGATTATCAAAGTTACTTGCAAAATAGCATGAATATAGTATGTCTAAAACCAAACTAATAGATTCAATTGTAGAAAATCCTGCTATCTTTGTATAAGACTTCTCCCTTGTTGTCAAAGACAGCTTTACATTTGAAATCTTAGATAAATCATTTTCTCCAATACTTGTTATAGCTATAATAGGAACATCATTATTTTTTAATAATTTAGCAGTTTCTATAAGTTCATTAGAAACTCCTGAATAAGAAATACAAATAGCACATGTTTGACTATCTGACATTATAGCTTCTTGATACATCATATTGCTATAAGAGTAAGTTTCACATTTTTTTCCAATGTGTCTAAATTTAAAACAGGCTTCCTCGGCCAAAAAACACAAGTTGGAAATAGCAAAAATCTTTATAACTTCACATTTTTCAATTAAATTAATTGCTTTCCTTAAATCATCATGATTTATTAAAGATAATGTATCCTCTAAACTTTCAGTTTTTAGTTTTGTAATCTTATTGGCAATTGTCATAATATCATCATTAGCTTTAAAAGGTTTATTGGCATCAATATTTTTAAACCTACTTTTTAAATAAGTCATTTCTTCCAAATAAGCATCCTTAAAAGCTAGATATCCATCATAACCTAATTTGTTAGCAATTCTAACCAATATAGATGGGGATGTATAAGTTTCTTTAGCTATCATTGTTGTAGTATAATGTCTTATATTTTCTTGCTTATTTCTTATAAACTCAATTACAATTTTTTCATTTGCAGTCCAGTTAATGTCATCAATTCTTTCTTCTATTAACACATTAATCGCCCCTCTTTAAATTTATTTTATCACAGAAACTTTATTGCAACAATTAGATATAAAATCATAAAGAAAAGACATAGTAGCAAAGCTTTATTCAATATAAAAACGAGTGATATTACTATTCTAATAATAGTATTACTCTTTCTTGAATCAGTTTTTCTAATTGTTTTAAACGTTTATTTGATAATTTATATCTTGTATTTCTATCAAACTTAAAGTTAATTAATTTTCTTAATTTATCTTTTTATCTAGATGTCATTAAAGGTTTTACAAATCCTATAAAATCCTGATAAGTTGCAGGTAGACGAGTTGAAACATAAGTATTTATATCATTAAAATCGCTGTCCATTGCATAGCATAATAAAGATAATCCATTATCAAAGATTGGTGCAGGAGCTATTATCTTGTTTGTATGACTATCAACTAATAATCCAAAATTACCAAAGTGTCTATCTTCATTTAAGATAACAGCATCAAAAACCAGCATATCTATAAGTTCTTGATAATAATCTTCACCTAGATTCTTATAGTAATCGATAACGGCTTCAATACCGCCAGTTTTTACTAATTTCTATAAAAAAAGGGGCTGTAAAGAAACCTAATCTTTTGGATTAGGCATTCTTTATAGCTTTTTTTATTTTAACGCAAAAAGTAGCTCGAGGAATCGAACCTGG
>MNTB01000017.1 GCA_001916775.1 Firmicutes bacterium CAG:321_26_22
TGTTCCTTTTATCATAGAATTAAAGTAATATCCAGCCTCCCCATTAATACCATCATTTTTATATTCAATATTAACATTATTATTAATAGTAATAATAGGTTCTTTAATCTTTTTAGTAGTTCTACTCTCAGTATTAGAACACATTGTACTATTTTTTTCCGTTTCCATACATACTCTAATATAATAATCAGTATCATCTTTTAAATTATCAAAGACACATTCATTATTTACTACTTTTCCCTCTTTATTAATAATACCAGAGGTATCACCATATAAACATTTTCTATCTGTAATGCTTGATTCAGCTTCACCATCAGTAAATGGGGTTCTTATTTCATCAGTATAACTAGTACCAGTATCAAGACTTGGATATGTCTTTATTTCTTCATTTTTAATATTACCAGTACAAACTTTATATTCTTCTTCTTCACTATTGTCACTAATCAATAATCTTGGATCACTATTAACTAGAGTAACTTTATTTTTTTTAATTACAATATAACTATACTTCTTAACATTATTTCCTTCTAGTTTAGCTTTTTTATCAAGAAGACCATTATTCATAAGTTCTTCAATAGTAGTACAAAAATATTTACCACTACTAATATCTATCCACCTATCAGAATCATTTGCTTTCTCTTCTGAAAAGACACTAGCAGATTTCTTTATACTACTCTCTGATATAATAGTAGCTTTACCCTTAGAATTATTATATGCAGTTATAACACCATAAGCAGATAATCCAATAACTAAACCAATTACCACTACAACTGCTAACAACTCTATTAAAGTATAACCTTTTCTATTTAGTTTCATAGTATTCCACCTCTACTAATCCATTGTTTGAATTATTTTCTTTACTACTTTCATAGCGGACTTAAGCACATTTTCATCTTCTATTTCTTCAATATAGTCATAACCATCTTGATCTTTATTTATATAAGCAACTTCTAAGTTTACTAAATCTTTAGCATCATAGTCACCTACTGTAAATAAAGCTATTTCTTTTTCAACATCTGGAAGTTTAAATATTGTAATAATTGTGCCAAGTTTAAATTCATTATTTTCATTTAATATATTAAAATTCATCACACTCACCCTATAATATTACCAACTACCATAAATATTATCGCCCCTATTAGCAATGTTCCTATTATTGTCAAAGTACTTATTGCTACATATCCTGCTCTTTTTTCATTTTCTAATTGTTTTACTCTCTTGCGAACATTTGCTTTTACCAATTCATTGGCTTCCTGCACTCTTTGAAAATCATTTTCATTACTATTAGCTTTAGCAAGTTCATTAAAAGTATTTTGCATGCGCTCAGCAAGTTCTATTGGAATAGCAGTAATATTATTCTCACTATCATTCCATCTCTTTACATCATCAGGCTTAAAATTAGGCTGTCTATTAATATACTTTTCTTTTTCCATAAAGTCCTCCTACTCCCATTTAAATAACCTTACTTCTTCCATATCAATTCCATATTCACGTATATATGAATCATGATATTTTAATTTTTCTTCCATTAATCTTATTATCTTTTTACCTTCTCTAGTTTTACCAACCTCTAAATGATTAATTATATCAATAACAATATGATATCTATCAATTTCATTTTTAACTCTCATATCAAATGGTGTAGTAATAGTTCCTTCTTCCATATAACCATGAACACTAATATTTTTATTTTCTCTTTCATAAGTTAACTCATGAATTAATGTAGGATAACCATGATAATTAAATATTATTGGTTTATCTTTAGTAAATAACTTATTATATTCTACATTAGTAAGACCATGAGGATGTTTAGTATTTGGTTCTAATTTCATTAAGTCTACAACATTAATAAATCTAATCTTTATATCCGGAAGATAACTTCTTATAATAGATACCGCTGCCATATTTTCAAGTGTTGGAGCATCTCCAATTGAAACAAGTACTATATCAGTTCCTTTATTATCATTACTAGCAAATTCCCATTTTGACAATCCTTTAGCACAATGTTCTTTAGCCTCTTCCATAGTAAGCCACTGAGGACGCATGTGTTTAGAAGCCACAATAACATTAATATAATTCTTTGTCCTTATAACATGATCAAAACATGAAAGAAGGCAATTACTATCTGGAGGTAAATATACTCTCACAATGTCTGCTTTCTTATTAGCTAGATGATCAATAAAGCCTGGATCTTGATGCGTATATCCATTGTGATCTTGTTGCCATACATTTGATGTTAATATATAATTTAATGAAGCAATATCCTTTCTCCAAGGAAGTTCATTAGCTACCTTTAACCACTTAGCATGTTGACTAGCCATAGAATCTACTATTCTTATAAACGCCTCATAACTAGCAAAGAAACCATGTCTTCCTGTTAAAAGATATCCTTCTAGCCAACCTTCACAAGTATGTTCACTTAAATATGAATCCATTATTCTTCCATCATATGATAAGTATTCATCATCCTTCTTTTTAGTTAAATACCAGCTTCTATTATCTGCTTCAAAAATATGAGAAAGTCTATTACTCATAGTTTCATCAGGACCAAATGCTCTAAAATTATTTGGATTGCTTTTTATAATATCTCTAATAAATTCTCCAAGTACCCGCATATCTTCTTTTTCAATCTCACCTGGATGAGAAAACTTAACAGCATATTTATTAATACTTGGTATTTTTAATTCTTTTAATAGTAGTCCACCATTTGCATTAGGATTAGCTCCCATACGATTATATGGAACAAGTTCTTTTAAATAAGGCATCAAATGACCATTATCATCAAATAATTCTTCTGGATGATAACTCTTCATCCATTTTTCTAATAATTTTAAATCTTCATCAGACTCTAATGGTATAGGTACCTGATGGCTTCTAAAAGTTCCTTCTATCTTTTTACCATTTACTACTTTAGGTCCTGTCCATCCTTTAGGAGTTCTAAGTACAACCATTGGCCAAAATACCCTAGCAACCTTATTATTATATCTTGCATCATACTGTATCTTTTTTATTTCTTTTATTATCTTATCTAGTGTTATAGCCATCTTCTTATGTAAATCCATTGTATTAGAAGCTTCCACTAAATAAGGTTTCCAACCATATCCATAAAATAATGAAGCAAGTTCTTCATCACTAATTCTTGAAAGAACAGTAGGATTACTTATCTTATAACCATTTAAATGAAGTATAGGTAATACTGCACCATCAGTCTTAGGATTTAAAAATTTATTTGAATGCCAACTAGTAGCAAGTGGTCCAGTCTCAGCCTCACCATCACCCACTACACAAGCGGCAATTAAATCAGGATTATCAAATACTGCTCCAAAAGCATGTGATAAACTATAACCAAGTTCTCCCCCTTCATTTATTGATCCCGGTGTCTCAGGTGCAGCATGCGAAGCTATTCCCCCAGGGAAAGAAAATTGTTTAAATAGTTTTTTTAATCCTTCAGTATCTTCAGTAATTTCAGGATATATTTCACTATATGTTCCTTCTAAATATACATTAGATACAACAGCATTACCACCATGTCCTGGACCAGATATATATATCATATTTAAATCATTATTCTTAATAACTCTATTTAAATGTGTATATATAAAATTCTGCCCTGGTACTGTTCCCCAATGACCAACTATTTTTTTCTTTACATGACTCCATTTCAATTCTTCTTTAAGTAAAGGATTATCTACTAAATATAATTGTCCTACTGAAATATAATTTAATGCTCTAAAATAAGCATCTATCCTTTTTAATTCTTTATTAGAAATACCCATCATATCACACTCTCTATTCTATTAACTTAAGTATACCATAAATTTATACTCATATCAAGAAAAAAATGTTTTATTTTATTTCAATTTATGGTACAATTAATAAGGAGGAAGAAGTATGAAAATCATTGAACTTACAGAAACACAATTTAGAAATTATTCAAAATTACATAGCGCTAGAAATTACAAACAAACTACTGAATATGCTAATATGCAAGGTAATAAATTCTATTACTTAGGTTATATTAATGAAAAAGATAACACTTTAATGGGTGCTACTCTATTATTTGAAGATCATATTGGTAAAATAAAATTTGGCTATGTACCTGGTTCTTTTTTAATAGATTACAATAATGATAATTTATTCAAAGATTTTATCATGTCATTAAAAACCTATTTAAAAAATAAAAAATACGTTTATGTAACAACTGATAATATTTCTACTTATAAAATGTTTGGTAAAAACGATGAAGTTATATATTATGATACTAACATTATCAAATTATTTGATGATTTGCCATTAAGAAGAATTGGTAAAGTATCACAAAAAAATGTTGTATTAGAAACAGAGAAAACTCCTGAAGAAACATTTAAATTATTCAATATAAATACTAAGAGAAATATTAACTTATCTGTACGAAGAGCAATTAATATATATATAGATGGTAGTGGTAACTCCATTCCACTAACTGATATGAATCCATTAATTAATAAAGACAAAATAGATAAATTAATTAGTAATTTTAATAGTGATGATGTTAAAGCAGAAATTTATTATGCTAAAATAAACCCTGAAGCATATGTTAATAACTATAGATATATTCTTAATAAAGAAGACAAAGAAAATGATCGTCTAAATGAACTTATGCAAAATATTAATATTAAAAAATCTAACTCTATAGTTAATAAAAAAATGACTTCAGACAAAAAAATAACTAAATATCAAAACGAAATTATTAAAGCTACTAATGTATATACAAAATATCCTAAAGAAGTTATCATCGGAGGCATTCTAATCATTAGAAATAATAGAGAAATATATTTTCTTGAAGAAGCCTATAATAAAGATTTAAAAGCCTTCTATTCATCGCATCTAATAAAATGGGAAATTATTAAAAAATATTTAAACCAAGGATATAAAATATTTAACTTCGGACCAATCAAAAGTACCAGTAAAAAAGATGGTAACTATACTTTTAAAATGGGATTTGGAGCTAAAGTATATGAATATATTGGAACCTATGATTTAGTAGTTAATAAATATATCTATTTTATAATTAAATTTATTGTTAAAATTAGAGAACTAATAAAGAGAATCACCAAAAAGTGAAGTTGTAAAATAAAAGTAGACATAAAAGGAATGTGTCTACTTTTTTGATATAATAAAAGAAGAAAGGATAAAATAATATGAAAAGAAAAAGAGAAA
>MNTB01000018.1 GCA_001916775.1 Firmicutes bacterium CAG:321_26_22
AAGTGGTTCACCTGTTCCCATACCGAACACAGAAGTTAAGCACTTCAGCGCCGAAGATAGTGATTAGTTGCTAAAATAGGTCGTTGCCAATATTTTTTTATGTCCAAATATCTCTAATTAGAGATGTTTGGGCTTTTTCTTTTTTTGATTATATGATATAATGTTTATTGAGGAGATTTTTATGAAGATTGAAAAGATAAATAAAGATAATATAAAAGAATATATTAGGGATATGGGTATTGATATCACCTATGTAGATGAAAAGCAACTTATTAATAATACTTTTGGTGTTAAAAAAGATAATAAGTTTTTATTTGGCTTTGTTTCTTTATCTGAAGAAGGTTTAATTAGTATTACTTTTGGTGATAATAAAATAGATGATGTAATCGTAAAAGAATGTGTAAATTTTCTTAATAATAATTTAGCCTTTGATGGACATTTGTCTATATTAGTTAATGAAGATAATCTTATTAATATTATGGATGATTTATATAAAGTTAAAATGATATCAGTGTTTAAGGGAATAATTGATAGTGATTCTATTCCCACTAAAGAAAGATTTGCTGATATTGATATGAAAAGTATAAAATATTTTTATTCTAAAAATGATATAGTTTGTAATTTATATGCTCAGAACATTCAAGACGAGAATATTATAACAAAGTTAGATGATTTTTTTGATAACAATAATTATTCTTTAGTTGAATTTATTATAATTCCTGATAGTTTTAAATTTATGGAGGAATTAGGTTATAAATGTTATTCTAAGAGATATATTGTAGATTATGAATAGGAGAAACTTTTTTTCTCTTATTTTAATATAATATATTAATTGTAACTATTATTTACTTATTTTTTTAGAAGTGATATAATTAACAAGGAGTGATTTTTATGTATAAAAATAAAAAAATATTTATATTAGGTATGGCTAGAAGTGGTTATGAGGTAGCTAAGTTATTGGCTCCTGATAATAAAATATTAATTACTGATGTGAAACCACAAGATAATGATAAAGTTAAAGAACTAGAAGAAATAGGCGTTGAATTCATTTTAAGTGATAAACCAGATGTTTTTTTTGATGATTCTTATGATATTATGATCAAAAATCCTGGTATTAAGTATGATCATAAGTGTGTTGTTAAGGCTAAAAATATGGGTATACCTGTTGTTAATGAAATCGAAGTTGCTTATCATTATTTAAATAAGGATATTAATATTATAGGTGTTACTGGTTCTAATGGAAAAACTACTACTACTAGTATCATTTATGAAATAATGAAACGTGCTTTTGGTGATAAGGTTGTATTAGCTGGTAACATAGGTACCCCTTTATGTCATTATGTTAAAAATATTAAAAGTGGTGATTATTTAGTTATGGAAATTAGTGATCATCAATTATGCGATATGTACGATTTTAAAACTAATACTTCTATTATAACTAATATATACGAATGTCATACTGATTTTCATGATAGTCATGAAAGATATGTTATGACTAAAAAGAAAATATTTAATCATCATACTAAGGATGATACTGCTATTATAAATATGGATAATAAAGAGGTTATGGATATGACCAAAGATATTAAAAGTAGTAAATTATATTTTTCTTGTATTGATCAAACAAATTGCTATTATAAGGATGGTTTTATATATTTTGATAATGTGAAATATCTTGATACTAGCAAAATAGTTTTAAAAGGAATGCATAATTATCAAAATATTATGTGTGCTATTCTTTGTGCAAAAAGGTATAATATTAGTGATGATATTATTATTGATGTTTTAACTACATTTAGTGGTGTTGAACACAGACTAGAGTATGTTGGAAACATTAATGGAAGAGAAGTGTATAATGATTCTAAAAGTACTAATACTGAATCTACTATTATTGCTCTTAATTCTTTTGATAAAGATATTATTCTTTTGATGGGCGGATTAGATAGAGGCCATTCTTTTGAAGAATTAAAAGACTCAATGAAGAATACTAAACTTGTTATTACTTATGGTGAAACTAAGAATAGAATTAAAGAATTTTGTGATAAAATTAATGTTAAATGTATTGTTTGTGATGACTTAGTTACTGCCACGGAACTAGCTTACAATAATTCTAAAATTGGGGATGTTATTTTACTTAGTCCTGCTTGTGCTAGTTGGGATCAATTTCCTGATTTTGAAACTAGAGGTAAATTATTTAAGAATACAATATTAAAATATAAAAATGGTTTATTTATTGAAAAAGGCAAACATATTTATATGATTGGTATTGGTGGTGTTAGTATGAGTGGTATTGCTGATATACTTATTAATATGGGATATAAAGTAAGTGGTAGTGATAGAGTTAACTCTGTTATTACTGACAAACTTAAAGAAAATGGTATACAAGTTTATGTACCTCAAAGTAAAAATAATATAACTGATGATATAGATTTTCTTGTTTATACTGCTGCTATTAAAGAAGATAATGTTGAAATGATTGAAGCTAAAAAGAAAAAAATTCCCATGATGGAAAGAGGAGAATTTTTAGGCGAAATTACGAAACTGTATTCTAATACTATTGGAATTGCTGGAACCCATGGTAAAACTAGTACTACTTCAATGGTTAGTTTAATATTTCTTGAAGCTGGTAGGGATCCTACTATTCAAGTTGGTAGTATTCTTAGTAATATTAATGGTAATTATAGAGTTGGTAAAAGTGATACTTTGATTATTGAGGCCTGCGAGTATTGTGATAGTTTCTTATCGTTTAAACAAAAATCTGCGATTATACTTAATATTGATAATGATCATTTGGACTATTTTAAAAATCTTGAAAATATAAAGAAATCTTTTAATAAATATGTTAGTCATTTACCTAATGATGGCTATTTAGTTATAAATAATGATGATAAAAATAGCAGTGAATTAAAAGATAATACTAGTGCTAAAGTAGTTACATATGGCATTAATAATGATAGTGATTATATGGCTACTGATATTGATTATGATGATGAAGGCTGTGCTAGATTTAATGTTATTAATGATGGTAATAATTTAGGCAGAATAGAATTATCTGTGCCAGGCGAACATAATGTACTTAATGCTTTATCTGCTATTGCACTTGCTTCTAGTTATGATATTTCATTTGAAAATATTAAAAAGGGTATAAAAAAATATAAAGGTGCAAGTAGAAGACTTGAATATAAAGGTAAATTTAAGGGTGCCTGTGTTTATGATGATTATGGGCATCATCCTACTGAAATAATGGCCACTTCAAATGCTATACATAAAAAACAATATAATGAGTCTTGGGTTATATTCGAAGCTCATACATATTCTAGAGCTTACAAACATAAAGATGATTTTGCCAAAGCACTTAAAAATTTTGATCATATTATTGTTACTGATATATATGCAGCTAGAGAAGAAAATGTTTATGGTATTACGGAGGATGATATTGTAAAAGCAATTAAAAAATATGGTAAAGAGGCTTTTTATATTAGTAATTATGATGATATTAAATTATATTTGAGTCAGTATGTACATGATGGCGATTTAATTCTTACTTTGGGGGCTGGAAATGTTACTAAAGTGGCTGATTTGTTAGTGAGTAAAGATGAATGATTTATTTTCATTCATTTTTCTTTACATTTATAAATAAATAGTATATACTATTATTAGTAATCATTACTATTAAGGAGATGCACTATGCGGAATACAAAACAGAGAGACTGTATATTTGATATTGTTAATAGTAGTTATAATCATTTAAATGCTTATCAAATATATGATATTGCCAAAAAAGTAATTTATAATATTAGTTTGGGAACAGTTTATCGTAATTTGGCATGGTTAAGTGAGCATAACAAAGTTAGAACTATTGTTGTTGATGGAATTGTTAGATATGATAGAAATGTAGTACATGATCATTTCATATGTAATGAATGTAAAAATATTATTGATATTCCTAGGAACGATAATTCTAATAATTATATCGATGGTAATTTAGTAATTGATTATGATGTTAAATACGTAGGTATTTGTAAAAAATGTTTAGAGAGGAAGGAAAAAAATGGAATTAAAAGGAAGCAAGACTGAACAAAATTTGATGACTGCTTTTGCAGGAGAGTCACAGGCTAGAAATAAGTATACTTTTTTTGCTTCAAAAGCAAAAAAAGATGGTTATGAGCAAATAGCTGCAATTTTTGAAGAAACTGCAAATAATGAGAAAGAACATGCTAAGATGTGGTTTAAAGAATTACATGGTGGTGCTGTTCCTAGTACTATTGATAATTTAATAGATGCTGCTAATGGTGAAAACTATGAATGGACTGATATGTATAAAGGTTTTGCAGAAACTGCTAGAAATGAAGGCTTTACTAGAATTGCTTTTCTATTTGAAGAAGTGGCTAAAATCGAAAAAGAACATGAAGAAAGATATAGAAAACTTATTTCTAATATTAATGAAGGTTTAGTATTTTCTAGAGATGGAGATAAAATATGGCAATGTAGAAATTGTGGCCATATTGTTATTGGAAAAGAAGCTCCTAAAGTATGTCCTGTTTGTGCTCATCCACAAAGTTATTTTGAAATTAAAAAGGAAAACTATTAGTTTTAAACCACTGATTAATTCAGTGGTTTTTCTATATATTACAAAAATCAATTATTTATTAATATATTGCTTAAAAAAGTAAAAAATGATGTTCTTGTAAATGGTAAAATAAATTGTATAAAATTGGTAAATTTAAATGTCGTTTTTCCAGTTTTTAATCATGCTAATATCATTAGGATAATTCTTAACATTATAATACATGTAAATTTAACAAATTTGTTGAGTTATAATACATATGTTACAAATTTAATATAAAAAAAGATACCATTCTGGTATAATTAAGTTGACGACAAAAATTATACAGAAAGAGTGGT
>MNTB01000036.1 GCA_001916775.1 Firmicutes bacterium CAG:321_26_22
CAAGTTACGCTTTAAATTATAAAACCCCAGTTGAATATAGAAATCAACTAGGATTTAATTAATGTTCTTTTATTGTCTACTTTCTATTGACAAGTTCAAATTGTTACTTCTATTCAATCTTTTTATTATATACATTCAACAAAAGTATCATCTAGACATCTAAGTACACAACAGCATCCTAAATTAATAGTAAAGAATGAGTTAGTAGCTTCATATGGAAAGACACTAGATTCGTCAGTATTAGGTGCTAGTACTCTACAAGTAGCACAGCAGCCATCCAATTTTTCTAGTCTAAATACATTACTGGTAGTAGTAATACTTGGATCTTTGCTAATAGGCATAGCAAGTGGTGTATTTCCATTACCACAAGTATATAATACTATTGGTCTAGTGTTGTAGCAGAAACTACTATTTTGGCCTAAGAAACCTCTATCACAAGTCTCTAAGCAGCAGTCATTTTGACATACACTTTGCTGAAGTATAAGGATAACTTTTAGAATATCCGCAATGCAATTCTCACAAGAATTGTTTTCATTGTTACACATATAATCCACCCCTTTTTTATATTCAATATAACATATGATAAATATTACTAAAATTTCACTACATTTACCTAAAAAACTAAATATTTCACATAAAAAATTAACCTAATTCATATATATTATTATGAAAATATTAAATAGATTAGATAATTATATAAATGAAAAAGAATATAGTATGATATATAAATATAATAAGTTAGATATCGTTAATTATACTGAGATTAAAGACTTTACTTCAAAAATAATAACTATTAGATATCAGAATAAAATATATCAAATAAAAGGAAGTAACCTCGTAATATCCCGTATGATGGATAATGAAATACTAATATCTGGTAATATTGAGAATATAACTTTTATGTAGAAAGAGTTGATACTATGAAAGATAAAATATTAAAAATATTCTCTAGTAGTATAAAAATAAAAGTAACAGGAAGAAATATAAATAATTTCTTAAAAAGATTAATAAATAATAATATCAATATCGAAAAAGTAATACCAATATCTCATAAAGAAATAGATTTAATAATCAATTATCAAGATTTAGATAAAGTACTAAAATTAAAAACTATTTATAATATCAAAATAGTAAGATACTATGGTAAATTAAGAATAATAAAAAGAATAAAAAAAGATATCTTTATATTATCATCTTTACTAATAAGTTTACTACTAATATATACCTTATCTAATATAATATTTAAAGTAGAAGTAATACATTCTAATAAAAACATAATAAAATTAGTAACAAAAGAACTAGAAGATAATGGTATTAAGAAATATAAATTTGTTAAAAATTATCAAGAAATAGAAAAAATAAAGAAAAAAATACTTGAAGAAAACAAAGATACATTAGAGTGGTTAGAAATAATAAGAGAAGGAACAAAGTATACCATTAGAGTAGAAGAAAGAATAATAAATAATAAACCCAAAGATAATAAGATATATAATATTGTAGCTTCCAAAAATGCTGTTATTAAAAATATATATGCTGAAAGTGGAGAAAAAGTAAGAAGTATTAATACTTATGTAAAGAAAGGAGATATAATAATATCTTCAGATATAACATTACCTAACAACGAAAAAATATCTAAGACCGCTAGTGGAAAAGTACAAGGAGAAGTTTGGTATAGTATAAATATAGAGTATCCATATCAATATCATGAAATAAAATATACAGGAAATAAAAAGAAAGTATTAGTATTAAATTTATTAAATAAAAGAATATCATTCTTTGATTTTCATAAATATAAAACCTTTAATCGTAATATAAAATATATCTTTAATAATAATATAACTCCTATATCATTAATATATGAAGATGAATATGAAACCAACATCATAAATGAAATATATGATTATAATACTGCTAGAGAGAAGGCTATAACTAAAGCAAAGAAAAAACTACTAGAAAAATATTCTAATATTGAAGAAGTCACAAATGTCAAGATCATAAACGAAGAAGATAAAGAAACTAAGATATCATTGAGTTTATTTGTAACATGTTTAGAAGATATAACAGAATATCAAGAAGTAGTAGATAATTCACAATAGATATTTGACAAATAACCTTAAATTTTATATAATAATTATAACATTTAGGGGGAAATATGGCTTATTACTTAACTATTAAAAGAAAAAATGATTATCAATTATTAGATATTTCAAAGTTAGAAGAATTTACTAAAAATTCACGATATAAAAATGGTGGCTTTAGTTTAGAAGAAATAGATAATTGTACTATGAAATTTTATAATGAATATTTCTTTAAAGAAGCTTTATATAAAGCTGGACTAATATCTCTTGAAGATATTGCTAGAGACATAACTATTAGATGCAAAAATAAGGAAGAATTAACTAAAGTAAGATATGGTTTAGCCTATCAAGATAGTAAGAATTATCTTGATGTATACGGTTTAAAGTTCATTTTACTTAGTAAACAAAAAGATAAAAATTTTCTTGAAAAACTATTATCTTATTATCGCAATAGTTATATTAATAATATAAATATATCTAAAATTAAATATGCTATGAATATGCAAGATGATGAATTATTAAATGTAGCACTAGGAGACTTCTATATGCGAGAAGTTACCAAATTAGATACCAAAACAGGAGAAGTAAAAATAAATTACAAACTATTTCATGACTTAGCTATGTTTATATATAATTATGATAAGAATATTATGAGAGAAAAATGTGGTATCACTACTGAAGAAGCAAAAATAGAAAGAGAACTAACTTTTGAATATTTAAAGAAATCATTAAATGGAAGTTTACCAGTACCAGAGGTATCAAGTGAACCTAAGAAGAAAACAAAAACTAAAGTTTTAGAAGGCCAAATTAGTATTTTTTAAGCTAATTACTTGACCTTCTTTTTTTATATGTGTTATACTTTATATGGTGAATATATATGGAAGAAAAAAAGAAAAGAATTGCAGAGTTAGTAGAAATAATTAATAAGGCTAGTTATGAATATTATCTTAATGATAATCCTTCAATCACAGATCAAGAGTATGATGATTACTATAGTGAATTACTTAGATTAGAAGAGGCATACCCTGAATTAAAAAGAGAAGATTCTCCCACTATAAGAGTCGGAGGAGAAGCTCTTAGTAAATTTGAAAAGGTAGAACATAAGACACCAATGTTATCTTTTGATGATATTTTTAATGAAGATGAAATAATTGCTTTTGATGAAAGGATTAGAAAGAGTATTAATAATCCTACTTATACTGTAGAGCCTAAGATGGATGGTTTATCTGGATCGTTAATATATGAAAAGGGATTATTAGTTAGAGTAGCTACTCGTGGTAATGGTTTAGTAGGTGAAAATATTACCGCTAATGGGAAAACGATTAAATCTATTCCTCTTAGATTAAAAAAAGATATTGATATTGAGGTAAGAGGAGAAATATATATGAGTAAAGCTTCTTTCGAGAAGGCTAACAAAGAGAGAGAAGCAAATGGGGAAGCATTATTTGCTAATCCTAGAAATGCTGCGGCAGGTTCTGTTAGACAATTAGATAGTAAGATTACTGCTAAAAGAAATTTAGACTTCATGGCTTACTTTATTCCTAATCCCAAAGATTATGGTATAAAGACGCAAGAAGAATCATTAAAATTTTTAAGAGAACTTGGTTTTGTTACCAATTATAAATTAAATACTACTGCTTCTAATGCTGAAGAAATAATAAAAGATATCAAAGCACTAGGAGAAATTAGAAAGAGTCTTCCTTATGAGATTGATGGTGTTGTTCTTAAGGTTAATAATCTTGAAGATGAAGATAGACTTGGTTATACTGCTAGAGTTCCGAGATGGGGGATAGCTTATAAATTTCCAGCTGAGGAGGTACTTACTACTTTAAAAGAAATTAAATTTACTGTTGGGAGAACTGGTAAGATTACCCCAAATGCTATTTTTTCACCAGTTCATGTAGCGGGCTCCCTTATTTCTAAAGCAACTCTACATAATGAAGACTATTGTATAGCTAAAGATGTTAGAGTAGGAGATACTATCTCTATTAGAAAAGCGGGAGATGTTATTCCGGAAGTAGTTAGAGTTCTTAAAGAAAGAAGAAATGGTACTGAAAAAGAATTTCAGATGTTAGAGTATTGTCCTATTTGTCATACTAAGATTGTTAGAAAAGATACTGAGGCTGACTACTATTGTCCTAATGAAATGTGTCCGGCGAGAAAGATTGAAAATATAATTCATTTTGCTAGTAGAGAAGCTATGAATATTGATGGTCTTGGTGAGTCAATAATTGAAGATCTATATAATGAAAACTTTATTACCAATATTACTGACATATACGATATTGATAAATATGAAGAAGAATTAATGAACTTAGAAGGTTATGGTAAAAAGAAAATAGATAATTTAAAGAGTGCTATTAAAAATAGTAAGAATAACTCTTTAGAAAGATTAATATATGGTCTTGGTATTAGAAATGTTGGTGCTAAGACTGCTAAGGTATTAGCTAAGTATTATAAGACTTTGGATAATTTAATGACTGCTAGTTATGAAGAGTTAGTTAATATAAGTGATATAGGAGACATTATTGCTAAGAGTATAATTAGTTACTTTAGTAATGAAGATAATAAAAATATTATTACTAAGTTAAAACAACTAGGAGTAAATACTACTTATATTAATAATTCTGGATATGAAGAAAAGGATGAATTTAAAGGTAAGACTTTTGTTTTAACTGGTAGTTTAGTTAATATTACTAGAGATAAGGCTAGTGAAATTATTGAATCACTAGGAGGTAAAGTATCGTCATCAGTTAGTTCTAAAACTTCTGTTGTTGTAGTAGGAGATTCTCCTGGTAGTAAATATGATAAAGCTTTAGCTTTAGGTATTCCAATATGGCAAGAAGATGAATTTTTAGATAAGATAGAGAATTAGTCTCTATCTTTTTGTGTATTTTATAAATATATTACATATAATTAAATAGGTGATACGATGACTAAAATAGATAATTTTAAATCATTTGTAAGAAAGAATCCTAATTTAATTACTTATGTCAGAGAAAAAAATACTTCATGGCAGGAGCTATATGAATTATATGATTTATATGGTGAAGATCCTACAATTTGGAATAAATATTTAAATAAAGAGGAAAAAAAGATTGAAGAACAAACTACTTCAACTTCTAACACTAATCCTCTAAATAATATTTTAACAATGGCTAAGAACATTGATGCCGATAAATTACAAGATGGCTTATCTTCAATCCAAAAGGCCGTTGATTTATTTGGAGGTCTTCTGGTAAAAGATAAGGGAACTTCTACTAAGAGTGATTACTTACCTAGACCGGTATATAAAAGGTTTGATGATTAATGACTATTGAGACTCAGCTGAAGATATCTTCTGATCCAATGTTAATTAGATTTATTAGAGAATATCCTATTTGGTATAAATATTTAAATAGAAATCCTGGCTTATTTAATAATATGGTTCAAGATATGAAAGAAAAGTATAAACTAACTACTAGTGACCGTATTAATAATGCTTTAAATAGTATTGGTATGCTACAAAGTTTAATTGATGTATTGAAATAAAAATACCAAGAGTTTTATTATCTTGGTATTAATTTTTAAATCTAAGTTTTTCATTTGATATATTAAATAGCATTCCTATTAATATCATATATGATAGAAGTGAAGATCCTCCATAAGATATAAATGGTAAAGTTATACCCATAATTGGTAAAAGACCAATTGTCATACTGATATTTTGTATTTGCTGAAAGAGAAGAACCGCAATTATACCGCCGACCGTAAACTTATCACAAGCATCATTAGTCTTCTCTGCTAGTGAGATAATATTAATATCAAAGTATACAAGTAACGATATCAAACATAACACGCCAACAAAACCAAAGTTAGAAGCAAATACGGCAAAGATAAAATCTGTTTGCATTTCTGGAAAGTAAATCGGAGTATGATTAAAGCCATGTCCTAGACTACCAGCAGATCCAATAGCGGTAAGACTATTGGTAAGTTGTAGCCCACTAGAATTAGACCAATTTAGTATTCTATCCATTCGGTAGAAGAAACTTGTACCAAATATTTTAATAAATAAATCACCATTTAGAAAATATATTCCTAAAAAGACACCACCCAATACAAGTATTATTGAAATAGTAGCAACAAACCATCTACTTTTAAAACCAGCCGTAAATAACATTACAATCGTTATAATAAAATATATAAGTACTGCTCCCGTATCCGGCTCAATAAAAGTAAGTACTGAAGGAATACCAACTACTATTAAGACTTTAATTAGAAATTTAAATTCCTCCATCGGATCGCTACTTCGTCTCTCAGTATTAAAGTCACCAATCATTCTCGATAAAGTAATTATCAAAAATATCTTCATAAACTCCGACGGCTGAAAACTACCAATATATGGAATAATAAACCAACACTTAGCATTGTTAATAGGAGTACCAATAAATAACACCAACACTAAGAGGAGGACTCCTATAATATATAATATATAAGCATTATTATATAAGAATTTATTACCAAATAACATCATTACAAAGGCAATTATAAAGCCTATTGTATACCATAGTATTTGTTTTAAATATAGATTTTGTAAATCACTTGGAAGTAAACTTTTGGTACAATATATTGTTATAACACTAATTATCATAAATAATATAAGTGGTATTAGTATGTTTTTTTCAACTTTAAATTTAGATTCTTTTTGCATTTTTATCACTCTCTTAATTATAATACCACAAATATCAAAAATAATAAATATAAATAAAGATATTTTCATATAATCTAATAGAGGTGATATAAATTGAATGAACTACCTAGAATGTATCATAATAAGATTGATAAGGATTTAAATAACAATGAAAGGGTATTTTCTACTTTAGATAGTAATAATATATATACTAATAGTTTTATTAATAATAGAAATAATTTAACTGTAGAACAGAAGATTGTTAATATTTTTAATTCTCCTAATTATATTTATAAGATAGATGTTGTTATTGTAACTGATAATAATAAAGTTATTAAGAGAATTATTGGTAAGAATAAGAATAATTTAATTACTATGGATAATGAATATATACCTATAAATACTATTAGAGATATTTATATTAATAAATAAATATTTCTTTTTTTATTTCCACTTCAGCCTGTAGTCTTTCGTGGTATTTTTGAACCTGTAGTTTCAAAAATAAGGTTTTGTAAATTGGGATACTGAGTAATAAATAAATATAGGTATTTTGGTATTCACGTATAATATAATTATGTGATTTTTTCACATATATTAGAAACTCTTTTCTTTTGTATATTTAATTACAACTGAATTGAGTTATAATATTTAAGCACTGTGGATTTGTAGATAAGTATTTACAGCTTTGACTGGTTCGGGGTGACAACTACCACAGGCTTTTATTTTTATTGGTAATTAGTTGGTTAACGCTTGACGTTTTATATATCTACGTGAATACATAAATAGAAGTTCTGTGTCAAAAACATGCAGTGCAAGTAATAACTATATGGAGGTGTTTAAAATGTATTTTGTTGGTATTGATATTTCAAAATACAAACATGACTGTTTCATATGTACTGAAACAGGAGAAGTAATTGAATCGAACTTTTCCTTTCCAAACACCAGTGATGGGTTTGAACAATTACTTAATTTATTAAAATCTATTGATAATTTTAAAGAAATAAGAATAGGGTTTGAAGCAACAGGACACTATGGAATGAACCTTAAGCTATTCCTAGAAAAGAATAATTATTCTTTTATGGAATTTAATCCAAAACTTGTAAAAGAATTTATAAGTGGACAAACACTTAGAAAAACCAAAACAGATAAAAAAGATGCTTATCAAATTACCAAATATCTTATATCTGCGGATTACAAACCCCATCCAAAACAATTTTATCACAAATATTCTTTAAAGTCATTATCTAGAATGAGAGAAAAGCTTGTTAAACAACGTTCTTATTATGAAGTTGCTTTAACTAATGTTTTAGACCACATATTTCCTGAGTACAAACCTTTCTTTAATAATACCTTTTCTGCGTCTTCTATATTTATACTAAGTAAGTATAAAAGTCCTGATAAAATTAAAAATATGAAAGACTATGATTCAATAAGAAAAATATCAAGAGGAAAATTTACATCGGCACAATTTTTTTTACTTAAAGATTTGGCAAAAAATACAATTGGTACTTCAAATGAAATATTTGAGCTAGAACTAGAAACTTTACTTATATTACGTTCTCAAATAGAATTCGAGATAAAGAAACTTGAAAGTAATATTGAAGAAATTATTAAAGAACTTAATCCACCAATTTTATCGATTAAAGGAATTGGTTATATTTTAGGTGCCGGAATTGTATCTGAATATGGAGATGTTTCTAGATTTAAATCAGCTGATGCAATGGTTGCTTTTGCTGGTATTGAACCAAGCATATGCCAATCTGGTACAGAATCACATACTGGTCATATGGTAAAACATGGTTCAGGGCATTTAAGATACTATTTATTGAATGCAGCTGATTGTATATTTTTACACGAGCCTATATTTACAGAATTTTATTATAAAAAACGTAATGAAGGAAAATCACATAGAGTGGCTTTAAATCACGTGGCAAAAAAATTAATTAGAATTATTTATAAATTAGAAACTGAAAATATTACATTTGATTCATCGAAAGTAAAATAACTGGTGTAATTATTTTGATGAATAATTATCATTACAATTGCTTGTTAATGAGATAGACTTATAGTCTAACGAAATTAACAAACAATTGTTTACTTTCAAAAAAATACCATTTTGAAAGGTTTTTGTCATGTCTAAAAATCTATTTTTGCATTTTTATGAAAAAGCACTTGACTTTTTATAGTTGGTCACCCCGAATATAATATCTTATTATTGTTTGTTTATAGACTAGGGCTATAAACAATATGAAAAGATGTTAAGCTTTTCATATAATAGATAAAGAAATGTCAAATAATAAAAATAAGGTTTTCAAAAGAATAAAAGTATGCTATTATAATAATAGGTGAGAATATGAAGAAGTTATTGTCAAAATTAGATAAACCGTTATTAGTAGTTACTTTTATCTTTTTTATATTTGGCTTAATAATGATATTAAGTGCTTCTTCAATGGAATCATATATGCGTTATAATTATAGTCCATATCACTATTTTTTAAGACATGCTATATTCTTAGTAGTAGGCTTTATATTATTTTGTTTTATAATAATATTTCCTACTAAAAACTATAAAAAGTTAGATATCTTTATTATAGGAGTAATAATATTAGCCTTATTAGGACTCCCATTCTTAGGACATAATGCTAAGAATGCTGTTTCTTGGTATAAGATAGGTCCAATTACTATACAGCCATCAGAGTTTGCTAAAGTAGCTTTAATTATATATTTAAGTAGTTATTATGAAAAGAATAAAGATAGATTAGATAATCAGTGGAATATTATTAAACCTATTATTGTTGCTTTTATAATAATTGGTTTAGTAATTATTCAGCCGGATATGGGAACCTCTATTATAATAGGATTAATAACATTAATGATGTTTTATGGAGTACCAATTAGTAAAAAGAATCGGAGTATTTTTAATAAAATATTTTTAGGTGGTATCTTAGTAGTAGTCTTAGTATTTATAACTACTGGTGGTAAGATACTCCAAAGTTATCAATTAGATCGTTTAAACTTTTTAGATCCATGTGAAAGATATCAAGATAAAACAGGATACCAATTATGTAATGGCTTTATTGCTTTTAAAAATGGTGGTTTAAAAGGCCAAGGACTAGGAGCTTCTACTCAGAAGTATTTATACTTACCTGAATCATATACAGACTTTATCTTTCCTATTGTAGTAGAAGAGTGGGGCTTAATTGTAGGTATTGTTATATTATGTGCTTATGCTTTTGTATTATTTAGAATTATTCAGATATCTAGAAGAGCTAGTAATTTAAGAGGAAGTTTAATCTGCTACGGAGTATTTGCTTATTTACTTACTCATATTATAGTCAATCTATTTGGCGTAATGGGTATGATACCACTAACCGGAGTACCATTACCATTCTTATCATATGGAGGAAGTTATACTATATGTTTAATGATTGCTATGGGACTAGTTCAAAGAGTAGCCATCGAATCAAAGAAAAATATAAATAAGACTAAGGCTTAGTCTTATTTTTGTTAACTACAGGTATAATTTGTTTTAATAATAATATTATATGTTATACTTATTTATAGGAGATAAATATATGGAAGACAAAATAATAGATACCATGAAAAATATTGGTAACAAATTAAATGAAGAATATTTAAAAGGAGGAACCAAATCTAAAAGAAAAAGACTAGTATATGAACTATATTCTTTTGAAGTACTATGTGCAGAAGAATTTGATATTGAAAATAAACACTTATGGACTGTAGATACAGAATTAATGCCTGATAAAGATACCTTTACCGATATAATTAACAAAGATAAAAAGCACTTATTTGATATATCAAAAACTGTAATCGAAAGTTTTATAAGTAGTAATTATCCCTTTTATCATGATTATAATAAAGAATTACCAAGGATGAATATCAAACAAATTCAAGAAATAGTCTTAGGCTTTTTAAATAGCTTTGATGTAAATACCGCTAATAAATTACAAGAGAAGATAAAAGAAAACAAAGTCTTTATTACCAGGCTAGAAGAGTCTCATGGAGGTTATATTAATCCCTTTGAAATTTTAAATGATGGCATAATCGTAGTTAATAATATCGATGGATATAATTTAGAGTTTGCTAAATACTTAATTCATGAATGTGGTCATTTATTTGAATTAGAACATCTATATTCTCAAAATAGAAGAATATATCGTAATGATTCAATGCTTACTCCATATTATGAAGTATCTTCTTCTTTCTTAGAATATGCTTTTCTAAGATATTTAAAAGATAATAGAATATTAAATCATAGTATAGATACTGCTTTAAATGACTTCTTCTTAGAATTATTCGTAGGTAATTTCTATATGCATATTCTTTGTATGAAAAATAACATTGATAGTGAATATATCTATATAACCGAAGATAATATCAAAGAGTATGCTAATAGTATTATGGAAAGAAGTAATTATTATGGCCCATTATATTATGAAGAAGGTTTAGATTATCGAGATTCCTTTATCTACCCATTAGGAGAACTTATGGCCATATACTTATATGAAAACTATAAACAAGATAAAGAAAACTTTATCAAAGAATTCAAAAGAAGTTTTCTAGTATATCCAAGTAATCCCACCCTAGAAGCCTTTAACAATGTAGGTGTTAATACTGCTTTATTAAAAGAAGGTAAAATATTAAGAAAAGTATTAGAAAACTATAAATAACAAAATCTCACATCATCGTGGGGCTTTTTAAATATTTTCTAACATAGTAAATATGATGAATAGTAACTATTACTACATTTAAAATAGTAGAAATAATAAGACTCCATAACCCCATTTTTAGTAAACTAAAAATAACAAGACTAAGCAACTTAATAATACCACCATATAAAGTACCTTTCATAGCGTTCTTAGAGTATCCCATACCATTTAAACTACTAGTAAGAGGAGCCTGTATATAATGAAGTAAAAAGAAAGGAGCCGTTATTTTAATATATTCCGTACCAAGAGTAGTATTATATACTAGTTTTAAAGGAATATCCGGAATAAATATAAATATCAAAGTAGCAGGTATTCCTACTATCATAGAAAAGAAAATAGCCTCCTTAATTTTCTTTTTCGTATAACTATAATTCTTATTACTATAACTATTAGATACAACTGGTAAAATAGCAGAAGATATCGCTAAAGTAAAAAAAGAAGGCAGAAGTAGTAGGGGATATACATAACCATTAATAACCCCATAAGTAGTAGTAATATATTCCAGATTATATCCAACATATTTTAAAACATTAGTAAGAATAATAGGCTCAAAAAAATAAGTAATAGAACCAATTAATCTAGCCATCGTATTAGGAATAGATATACCAAAAATCTCTCTAAGTAATTTATTATCTCTATGGAAGTCTTCCTTAGTAATCTTATCTTTAGGTAAGAAAAACAAAAGAATAATAATAGAAGCCCCTTCACTAATAATATTAATAAGAACAACCGTAGTAACTGCTGCTATTAAAGAATGATTCATCATCTTAGCAACAACAGTAGTAGTAAGTAATAGTCTAGCTATCTGTTCTATAATATTAGATAAAGTAATAGGAAATACTTTTTCTTTACCAAAAAAATATCCCTTAATAATACTAGATAAAGTAATAAAAGGAAGAGTACTACCGATAGCAATAAGAGGATAATAAATACTATTCTTATGTAAAAGATTATTAGCTAAATGCTTAGCTATAAACAATATAATAAATATCAAAATAAGATCATATAATAAAACAATAATAGTAGTAGGAATAACAATTCTTTTACTACTATTTTTCTTTTCCGATATAAGTTTAGTAATAGCAATAGGTACTCCCAAATTACATAAAGTAATAAATAAATTAAAAGTAGGAAGTACTAACATATATTCACTAATACCTTCAGTACCAATCGTTCTAGTTAGAACAATCTTAATAATCATACCAAGTACTTTAGTAATTAATCCTCCTATAATTAATATAATTGTCGACTTAATAAATTTATTTTTCATAGTAGATTATATGATAAAATAAATAAAAAAGAAGTAAATTACTTTACTCCTTCAGTTATATCTAGATAAGATTTAGTATTAACAATTAAAGTATTAGTTTTAATTGCTTCACAAATAATTTCTATTTTCTTTTGATAATTCTTATTACCGTACCAATTACTAGGAAATAATTCATCATCACTAAGATTACTAAAATGTTTTTTATAAGAAAGTTCTGCTAATGTATATAGTTCAAATAACTTATCATTCATATCATTATTCATCTCTTACCTCCATATACTTTATTTTCTTCTAAATTAATCTTTAAAATATCTTGGTAATAGAAGTTCCTTATCATATCATATACTTCATCACCAACAATCGATTTAAGCATCTTAAGTTTTTCTTTAGCATCATTTGCCTTTGAAATAGCGGCAAAATTAGCAATCATTTCATCAAAACCATGAAGAGTAGCGTAATAGTAGTTTAGTCCATGACCTCCAGTTCTGCAAATAGCTTCCCCCTGATTATCCTTTAAAGTGTTACTATGTAACTTTCCTTCATATATAGCATCTAAAATATCACCAATAGTAAGCAAACTACCAAATTCATTTCTTAGTATAGCATCAACATTATCCTCAATAAAAATTCTTTTTTGATGATCAATGTATTCTTCTTGAGTATACATATCACTTAAAATCATATCCAGTTGTTCATCAGGTATATGAAGTTCCTTATATTCTTTCTTTTTTTCTTCTTTTGATTTAGTAAGATTCTTTTTAATTTCCTCTACCTTTTCAGGACTATAATAACTCTTAAAGAAACTATCATATCTCTGTTCTACTAACAAAGTAATATTATTTATAAGTTTTCTATAATTAGCAGCATATTCTTTAGTCTTAGCAAGTACTTCAGGATTTTCTCTTGCTCTTTCAACAATTTCTTGATAATCATCAGGAGTCTTCATATCTGCTGTATAAAAGTGAAGAGCATGTCCTGTCTCATGCAATAATGTATTAGTATTAGCATTTTCACAAAAGATAGAACCATTACTTGGTGAAAAATAACTACCATCAGCATTTTTAATATAATAAAATATATCCTTATTTTCTTTTTTAATTTCAATTAGTTTTTTAATTTCTATAATATTAATATCATAGTTATTCATAAGAGCATTTCTATATCCTGCAGTTAAAGCAGTAATTAAAGCTTTATCACTTTTACCATCAGTTAAAAATAGTAGTTTAAGTTCATTTAATAATCTTTCACCCTCTTCAGGTAATGGTCCTATACCAAGATGATTATTAATATTTTCAATATATTTAGTCGTATATTCATTTTCTTCTTTAGAAACATTAACACTCTTTTGAACTATCCCTCTATTTTTTAGTATAACAGCAATATCAGGATCAGCCTTTAAATCATCTGATAAAATTTTATTTAAAGTAAGATCACTATCAGTATCTAGTAAATATTCTAGAAGTGTTTTATCTCCATATTTTTCTAGAAGAGTCTCTGCTTTTATTTTTCTAATATATTTCATCATATCATGTTTAGCAATAGTAGTATAATATTTTATATGTTCATTAACATCCGAAGACCATGGACAACTTGGCACTCTAATTTTAAGTCCCTTATTAGCAATAGAATCCAAAATATAATCAAAATAAGTATAAGTATCATCAATAGGTTTTAGTAGGTCACTGATACTAGCTTCTTCTAATAAATCAGGTCTTTGTTCTAAGTAGCAGATTTTAAGTAACTTTTCACTACTAATCCGAGAACTATTTAACTTATAACCATGTCTTATCATATATTCAAATAACGTTTCATCACCTAAAGAATCATCACTAAATAATTCTTTTACTGGAGTAAGAAGTACATCATCACTAACAAATTTTGCTAAATTTAATTTTTGCTTTAGATATAATATGCTAATAGTCTTTTTATTATATATATATTTAATTTCTGGATCATAACCTTTATCTATAAGAAACTCAAGTAATGTTTTACCAGAATCAACTTCCATAAGAAGAACATCTTCACTTGCTTTCTTAAGATAATCATAAAGATTATTTTTAATCAAATACTTAATAAAAATTATATCTTCAGGAATATTAATTAAACAATCAGGTACAACCTTTTTATCATTAAGTAAAAACAGTAATATTGTCTTATCATCTTTATAATTAGTTATAAGCATTCTTGCCTTAACTGCCTTTATCAAATCATAATCATTATTTCTATTACAAATTTCTAATAATACATTTATATCATTAATAGAGGGCATTATTTTTTCAATTAGTCTTTTATTATTTAAATACTTCTCAATAGGGTAGATACCATTATTATCTTTAGTTATTAATTTAGTAATGATATCTTGAGATAAATAATTTAAATAAAAATAATTATTTGAATTACAAAGTAAATCTATTATCTCTAAATTTTCATGTATATTTTCTACTATAGATTTATCTATTTGTCTTTTTTCTAAAATATGCTCAATAAGTTTTTTACCATCAAATTCAGTAAATAAATCTTTTTCACTAAGTTCAAAATTAAATATAGACTGATCATTCTTACAATATAAATAAGCCGCTAGTGCATTAGTCTTTAATTCTTCTTTTAGTTCTAAAGGTATCATTATTCTTTTTCTAAGTAGATATTCTAAAAAATAAGTACCATCAATATCCTTAGTAAAAAGATCTTCCATAGTTAAATTATAATAAAAAACAAATATTATACTACCATCATTTATTCCATCAATAATATTTTGTAATCTTTCACTCATAAAATACACCTTCTTTATTTATTTCTATAATAAGTATACTATAGATAAACATTTTAGTAAATGTTTTTACAGGTTAGTTTACATAAAAGTAGTAGGAAAATGCCTCCTACTACATATTTTTTTCAATTATATCTAGATAAGATTTAGTATTAACAATCAAAGTATTAGTCTCAATTGCTTCACAAATAATTTCTATTTTCTTTTGATAATTCTTATTACCGTACCAACCACTAGGAAACAAATCATCATCATTAAGATTATTAAAATGCTTTTTATATCTAAGTTCTGCTAATACATATAATTTAAATAACTCATTATCCATTATCTTCCTCCTTGATTTTTACTTTTATTTATATCCATTTCTAATATATTAGTATAATAAAAGTTACTAATCATATTATAAACTTCATCACCAACAATATCCCTAAGTACCCGAAGATTTTCTTCAGCACCTTTAGATTTAACTAATAAAGCAAATTGTGCTATCATTTCATCAAATCCATGTTCATTTTGCGAATAATATCTTATTCCATGTCCACCAAAGGAAGCAATTTTTTGACCATCAGCAGATTTTAAAACACCATCACAAACTTTTCCTCTATATATAGCATCAATTATATCATTAGTTGCTCCAATACTTGCATAATTATTTCTAGTAGTAGCCTCAGTTAATTCACTTGCTACTATAATAGCTTCTCGTTTAATATATTCTTCTACAGAAAAGGTCTCTTGTAAAATTTGTTCAAGTTGTTCTTCAGGTATTTTTAAACTTTTAAATTTATCTCGATATTCACTAATATCTTTAGACGCTATACTTTGAATATCCATAATATTTTCTTGCTTAGAATAATGTGCCGTTAATACCTCGTTAGCAAGATTCAAGAAATAATTTTTAATATTTTTCATAATTTTATTACAAGATTCAAAATATTTACTAGTTTTAGTTAATAGTTCCTTATTTTCTTCTGCTCTTTTAACAATTTCATCATAGTTATCTGGAACTTCAGACCCAGTAAGATAATGATGAAGAGCATGACCAGTTTCATGGATAACTACAGAAATATAGCTATCATTTATAAAGATACAGCCTTTACTAGGTGAAAAATAACTACTATTTTTATCTTTAACATAATAAAATTTATCAAAATTATTTTTCTTTATTTCAATTAATTTTTCAATCTCTCTAATAGTTATATCATAATTAATAAATAAAGCATTTCTATAACCAGTAATTAATAAATTAATTAAATCTTTATCACTCTTACCATCTGAAATAAATAATCTTTCTAATTCTTTAATTAAATAATCACTATCATTATCAAGAGGTCCATAATATGTATCAGGAGTATTCTTAACAAAAGAAGCATTATCTTCATTAATATTTAAAATACTATCATTATCTTTAATACCTCTAGATTTTAAAATAATCATTACTGAATAATTCATTTTATCACTTTTATCTAATATTTTATTAAGAGTAAGTTCAGGATCCTTATCTAAAAAATATTCAAGTAATGTTTTATTATCATATTTTTTAAGCAGTATATTCAAGTTTAAATCATCTTTAACATAACCAATCATATCATGTTTAGCAATATCTAAATAAAATTCTGCCTTCATATCAGGTCTAACAGGAGCAAAAATATTAGCAATATTATATTCAAAGTCCCCTTTATTAATACAATCTAAAATATAATCTAAATAAGTATAATTATCATTAATTCTAGTCATTAAAAGCAAAGCACTTGCCTTTACCAATAAATCTGGTCTATTTTTTTGATATAGTATTTTTAAAGTATCCTCTTCAAATATACACGGTATTTTAAAATCATAATTATTATCTAGCATATACTCTAAAATTGTTTGATCTTTTACCATATTGTCTTTAAAAACATCTCTAGTATTAGATAACCAAATACTTTCAGAACTACTACCAATTAAATCTAATTTCTTATTATCATATAATATTTTAATAATTTCTTCATTATTAACATTATTAATTTTAATATTAATATTATTTTCTATAAGAGTTTCTAATAATGTTTTAGGAGGATATACCTTATATAAAAGAATATTTTCATTAGCGTCATAAAAGAAACTATATACTTTATTATCTAAAAGTAGCTTAATAAAATGAATCATAAAATCTATATTGTCATCAAAATTAATTAAACATGATATCGCTTTAATTGCTATATAACTAGACATAGAATTAGAAATATATTTATCAATAGGGTAGTTGCCATTTTCATCCTTAGTAATTAATTTTTTAATAATTTCTGGATTAAGATATATTAATTCGTCTTCTAATTGATATTTACAAAGTAAATCAACAATCTCGGTGTGTTCTTCAATAAAACCTATCATTTTATCAAATAATATTATGTCTTTCGTTGGTAAATTTTTAAAGAATTCATCATTATTCGTAGAAAATAGAGTATTCTCAAATGTATTTTTAATATCTTCTGGGACTTCTTTATATTTATAAGTAATAATCTCAATAATTTTAATTGTTTTTTCTAAATCTATTATGTCATCATTTATATTAATATTACTTATATCTATATTCTTTTTAAGCATTTCTTCTAGTAAAGTAGTACCTTTTTTATCTTTAATTAAAAGAGCATTAATTGAGAGATCATATTCTTCTAAAAGATAATTTAAAACATTTGTATAATTCGTCTCAGCACATTTATAATTTATTTCATCATAAGAGAATTGTGATATGTCTTGTCCGTACACAAGAAAATAAAAAAATACACCACCATTATTTCTAATTTTTTCATTTTTCAAATCTATATCAACATTGTTTTCAAGTAAATCTATTAATAAAAAGTATCCATTTTTATCCTTAGTAAAAAGTTCATCCAAAGTTAGATTAAGACCAGCAGTACTAGTAATTTCACCATTTACTACCTTTTGATATATATCATTTAATCTCTCATTATCAAAAATATTTTCATTATTATCCATATTTATACACTCCTTATCTAATAACTATCATAAATATATCATAATAAAATATATAAGTAAATATTCTTTACATAATTTTACCATTATAAGTAAATACTATTACTGGTGATAATATGGATAATAAGAAATATAAAGAAATAGTAGATAAAAATACTCCTAAAGAGGACTATATTAAGAATGCTATAATAGCTTTTGTAGTAGGAGGCTTTCTAGGCTCATTATCAGAACTATTACTAAGATGTTATAGTATGTGGCTTAACTTACCTAGAAAAGAATCAGGAGTACTCGTGATATTAACATTAATAACTATAGCCTCAATACTTACTGCTCTAGGAATATTTGATACCTTAGTAACTAAAGTAAAAGCAGCTTTAATAATACCAATAACTGGTTTTGCCCATTCTATGACATCAGCAGCCTTAGAATATAAAAATGAAGGATTAGTACTTGGAATAGGAGCTAATATCTTTAAATTAGCAGGTACCGTAATATTATATGGAGTAGTCTCTGTATATATATTTGGCTTAATTAGACTACTGGTAATAGGAGGTTAATATGACAATAAAATATAACAATGTCTTTATCGAAGACGCTTATACCATATGTGGTAATTATGAGAATGATGGACCACTATCAAAATATTTTGATAAAAAATATGAAAAAGATTTATACTTTGGTGAAAAATCTTGGGAGCAGGCTGAAGTACATTTATTAAAAGAAGCTAATACTAATATTTTAAAGAAAAATAAATTAAAAGAAGAAGATATCGATTTATTAATATCTGGAGATTTACAAAATCAGATTGCGGCTTCTAACTATATGGCTAGAGAATTTAATATCCCTTTTCTTGGTATATTTGAAGCTTGTTCTACTAGTGGGGAAGGACTAGCTATAGGAAGTGCTTATATCGAAGGAGGCTTTGCTCAAAAAATATTAGTATCTACTTCAAGTCATAATATGGCTGCTGAAAAACAATTTAGAAATCCTACTGAGTATGGAACACCTAAACCAAAGACTGCTACTTTTACTTCAACAGGAGGAGTAAGTATCTTACTTAGTAACAAAAAGAGTAAAGTTAAAGTAGAATCCTCTACTATTGGTAAAGTAGTAGATATGGGTACTACAGATGTAAATCATATGGGAGCAGTAATGGCCCCAGCAGCAGGAGATGTAATATATAATCATTTAAAAGATACTAAGAGAGATATCTCATATTATGATCTTATCTTAACAGGTGACTTAGGAATATATGGTAAGAATATACTTAAAGATTATATGATGACTAAATATAATATCAAGCTTAATGATAACTATAACGACTGTGGTACAATGCTTTATGATTTAGATAGACAACCCGTCTTAGCGGGAGCATCAGGACCAGCTTGCTTACCATTAGTAGTATTTAGTTATATATATAAAGGAATGTTAAAGAAAAAATATAAGAAAGTATTAATAGTACCAACTGGAGCTGTCTTTTCACCAACTTTTACATTTCAAAAAGAATCAATACCTAGTATAGCTAATGCTATTAGTTTGGAGGTAATATAATATGATGACTTATGTTTATGCTTTTCTATTTTGTGGTTTAGTATGTATGATAGCTCAGTTAATATTAGATAATACCAAACTAACCCCTGGTCATGTAACAAGTCTCTTTGTCGTAATAGGAGCCTTTCTTGATATAGCAGGTATCTATGATCGAATAGTTTTATATGCTGGAGCAGGAGCTCTAATACCAATTACTTCTTTTGGTCACTTACTAATCCATGGTGCTATGGAAACAGGCACTACCTTGGGACCCCTTGGCTTAGCCTTTGGTATATTTAACCTAACATCCGCAGGTATTTCCATAGCATTATTTCTTTCCTTTGTTTTAGCCTTAATATTTAAACCACGACATTAATTTATTCTATATGCACTCTAAGCCCAGGTCTTAGAGTGTTCTTTTTAGCTTATAATCTAAAAAGAAATATCAACCATATCTATTATATATAAGCCAAAACTATATATTAAAAATAAAAAAAGTAACAAAAAATATCATTTTTGTGTTATAATGATACATGAAGTAATTAATTATTATGTATTTAATTTATATGGAGGGTTTATGGATACATTTAAAAAGTTAAATTTAATTGAAAAAAGAAAAATGGCAATTGAAGAACTAGTTAATTATTATGCAGAATATAGAATCTATTGTTATAACAAAGGAGATAAATTAAAAGGAATTGAACTTAGAAAAAAGATTCATCCATTAATTAATCTAATATTAAAAATAGATGAAGTATTATCTAAAGAAGAAAATATAATTGTTGCTAATGAAAATAAAGCCAAAGAAGGTGTACCAAAAATATTTGCTTGTACTCATATAGGTGGTAATGATATACAAAGAACATTCCAAATTATTAAAGAACCAGCCTATCTAATGCTAGGAGATCCTGGAATTCTATATAAGATGCCAATCTATCAAGGACTAAAAATGAATGGTGTTATACCATTAGAAACCAAAAATAAAATAGATCGAAAAATTGCTTATAATAGATCAATAGAATTACTAAATAACGGAGGTAATCTTCTAATATATCCAGAAGGCGCATGGAATGTAACACCAAATGTCATAGTAATGAAAACATTTGTTGGAACTGTTAGAATGGCTAAAGAAACTGGCACCCAAATAATTCCAATAGCAGTAGAACAATATGGTAATAAATTCTATTTTAATATAGGAAAGAACTATGGTATTGCTAAGAATACTACCAAAAGTGAAACAGAACTAAATCATGAATTAAGAGATAAATTAGCAACATTAAAGTGGCAACTATTAGAATCACAACCTTCACTTCAAAGAAAAAATATACCAGAAGGATACATTCATGAATTTCAAAAAGAAATAGTAGAAAGATGTAACTATGGTTATGGTTTCTCTTTAGAAGATGCTATAAGTGAGAGTTTTCATGATAAAACAATTATTAATGAAGAAGAAGTGTTTAGTTTTTTAGATAATTTAGATATTAATATAAACAATGCATTTTTATTAAGAAGTCATTCAAAAACATTAAAAAGATAAAGAGAGGTAAAAAATATGCAAGCAATTATATTGCAAATAGTGGGGTTACTTATAATTACAACTTTAATAGTATTATTCTATTCAAAACCAAATATCGAAAGCGTTGAAACAAAAACATATGCTAAATTAATAGGTTTAAATTTCTTGTTTTTAGTAGTAGGTATCTCAACATATATAGTAGCTAAGTTAATAGGCAACTTTAATTTAATAAACATTTTGCAAAAAACATATATGAGTATTTTAGCATTACTTAATTTATACTCAATGTTTTATTGTATATCAATTTATGACAAAGAAGAAAAACTATCTAATTTAAAAAAAATATTATTATCTATTACCATTATTTCAATATTACTTATAATAGCATTACCATTAAATGTTATTTTTGAAGGAGATTTATTAGATGGTGAAGGATTATCTTATGATGTTGCCTTAGGGCATACAATTTTAAGTTTTACTTTCTTTTTAATAATTACCTTATATCTCTTAATAAAAAAGTATTCACTTAAAAAGATATCTCCATATATAATATTGATAATACTTTATTTAATAGGTTTCTTAATAAGAAGCTGCTATAAAGAACTAATATTCGAAGGTTTCTTTTATGCATATATTTTATTTATTATGTATAACACTATAGAAAATCCTGATGTAAAAATGGCTAAAGAATTAGTCTTCCAAAAGAAATTAGCAGAAGAATCTTCTAGAAAAACATTAAGTTTGATAGAAGATATGTCTGAAGAGTTAAAATCTTCAGTTAAAGATTTAGAATTAATTAGTAACACTAAAATAGATAAAAATAATATTAAAGAATTAAATAATGTTTTATCTTTATTTCAAGAAAATTCAGTTAAATTAAATGATAAAATATCTAGTATTCTAGATCTAGCAGTAGTTAAAAGTGAACCAAGAATAGTAACATATAAATATGAAACGTTAGATATGTTAGATAAATTAAAGCAATTTCTAGAAATAGAAAAGGAAGATAAGATTAAATTAGAAATGAAAATTAGTAACAAATTACCTTCAGTATTATATGGTGATGAGGCTGGAATAATAAAAGTAGTTTTATACTTCTTTGATTTAGTTTCATCTATATTAAGTAAAAAGAATATATTACTAGAAATAGACAATATTATAGTAGGTAACTTTGCAAAGTTAAGGTTTAAATTTATAACTAATGATAAATCTATTCTAAACTATGTAGTAGAAGATAAAAAGACAAAAGAACTCAAATTAAAGATAACGAATAGTATTAACTATGAAATAATAAATAATTTATTAGAAAAAACAAATGGTAATATAACTATAATAAAAGATAAAGATAATGTTAATTTAATATTAAGTGTTAATCAAAGATTAGTAAGTGAATATGATATAATAAGTGAAAAAGAAGAAAATAGAAATATCAAAATTAAATATCATAATTATAGTGGTAAAAAACTTCTACTAGTGGATAATAACAATTTAAAACTAAAAGAAATGAAAATATTATTAAAGCCATATAACATTGATGTAACAGTAGCCCAAAGCTTAGAAGAAATGGGAAATAAATTAAGTGATGATGAAACCTTTGACATGATTATTATTGATGATATCATTCCAAATTTTGAAATAGATAGTTTTACAAAAGAAATTATTAAAGATCAAAATGGTATTTTAAATTATATTAAGAAACAAGCAAAATATAATATCACAACAATTATAATGGTAACACCTAATAATAAAAGAATTGAAGAACAGTATATTAAATATGGATTTAATGCCTATATTATAAAACCAGTTAATAAAGAAAATATTGACAATGTATTAAATAAATATTTCGAAACAAAATAATAAGTTAAACAGCTTATTCTTTTTCTTTTCACTAAAAATAGAAATGAAATATGAGAAAAGTTTATCTACTGTGTGAAAAGGGCAGGCAGTGCCTGCCTTTTTTAAGTTGACTTCATTATTAACTAAAATTTTTAAATATTATTTATTTGTTTTTAATCATATGCTATAATTTTATTATAGAAAGGAGTGTAAAGAATGAAAAAAAATAACAAGACAGTCATAATATTACTTATAATTATTATTGCTATATTGTCAGCACTATGTGTTTTATTTGCAACAGGTACAATTACTTTTAAACCTACTGATACGGAGGTTAATAATCCAAATCAAAGTACTGATAACAATTCAGAAACAAAAAATATTAAAACAGAAGATATTAAAGAAATTTTTAAAGTAGCATATAATTATCATGAATTACCAGCAGTTTACTGCGGAAAAACAGAAAGTGAAATTGTAGAAATAAATGGAGTCTCTAGAAAAGCATCAGCAGAATTTACTACATATGATGAAATGCTTAACTCATTAAAGAAATATATGAGTATCGAAGTAATCGCTGGTAAATCTCCATGGAGTGCTACTGCTAAAGAATATTATTTAGAAAAAGATGGAAAATTATATTGTAATGAAACTTATAAAGGAAACATTTATAATTGGGGAAATGTAGAAATAGAAATAACAAAGCAAAGTGCTGACAAAGTAGAGTCTGTTGCAACAATGGAATTAATAGATCCAGATAATAATAAAACATATGATAAAGTTAATATAACATTAGAATTAAAAGATAATAACTGGATTATTACTTCATATAAAAAATAAATAAAGTTGAGGTGAATATAAGCCTTAACTTTTTAATTATAATTTTAAATAATAAGTAATAAACTAATAATAAGTATATAATTTATGCTTATATATAATACAAAATATTGTTAGTTTTAAGACTAAAATTAGGCTTAAAACTATTTATGAAGACTACTATTAGGCTTCATAAATAAAGAAAAAAGAGAAAAAACAAAAAAATAGTTGTCTAAACCATATAAATTATGGTATAATTAGGTAGATGTCTTCGGGAGGAGGAGTTAAAATGGCAAAGAAGAATGAAAACAGAGTATTAGTTTCTTTGATGTGTGAAGAGTGTAAAAATATTAATTATACAGAAGAAAAAAACAAAAAAAACACTCCAGAGAAATTAGAATTAAACAAATATTGTAAACATTGTCGTAAGACTACTAAACATAAAGAAACAAAGAAATAGGAGGTAAATTAAATGATTAATGTAAATGATTTCAAAAATGGTCAAACAATTAATTATGATGGCAATCTATACCAAGTATTAGATTTTAACCATGTAAAGCCAGGTAAAGGAGCTGCTATTGTAAAAGCTAAATTAAAAAACCTAAGAACTGGTTCAATCGCAGAATATACATTTAATGCTGGAATTAAAGTACCTACTGCTCATGTTGAAAAACAAAAGATGCAATTTCTTTATGCTGATGGAGATAACTATAGCTTCATGAATATGGAAACATATGAACAAGTAGAATTAAATAAAAAACAAATCGAAAATGAAGTTAAGTATCTTAAAGAAGGATTAGAAGTAATCATTATCTTCTTTGAAGGAGAAATGTTAGGTATCGAACTTCCTGAAAAAATATCATTCAAGATTACAAAAACAGAACCAGGTATTAAAGGAAATACCGCTACTAACGCAACTAAAGATGCAATCATTGAAACTGGTATGTTAGTTAAAGTACCATTATTCATAGAACAAGATGAAGAAATAATAGTATCTACTAAAGATGGTAAATATGTATCTAGAAAATAGATACATATTTTTTTCTGTAAACTAATAGTTTATTTTCTTTACTTATTAAAATATATGTTTTATAATTAATATGTGATAAATATGAAGTATATAGAAAAGTATTTAGATTATTTAAAAGTAGTAAAGAAATATAGTGATAAAACACTTCTTTCTTACTATGATGATTTAATAGAATATAACGAATTCTTAGGTAATAACTTTAAAAACATATTAAATATAGATATTGATATAACAAAAGAATATCTAAAATATTTATATGAACGAGGAATAAATAAAAACTCTATTTCTCGGAAGTTAAGTAGTATAAGAGGCTTCTATAACTATTTAGTAAAAGAAGAAATACTTACCAGTAGTCCTTTTAATAGTATCCCTAATCCTAAGAAAGATTTATATTTACCTAAATTTTTAAATGATAAAGAATTAAATAAAATATTTAGTGTATGTAGTGAGAATACTCCTAGTGACGAAAGAGATACTTTAATAATAGAATTATTATATGCTACTGGTATTAGAGTAAGTGAATTAGTAAATATCAAAGTAAAAGATATTGATAGAACTAATAAAAGTATTAAAGTTCTAGGTAAAGGGGATAAAGAAAGAATCGTCTTATATAATAATCATACAAGTAGAGCCTTAGATATCTATCTAAATGATGCCTATCATATCTTTAATAAAAAGAATAGTGAATATCTAATATTAAATCATAATGGCGGAAAACTATCTGATAGATATGTTAGAATGATTATTGATAAATTAGTAAGAAAAGCCAATTTAGATATAAAAATAAGTCCACATACCATTAGACATACCTTTGCAACAGATATGCTAGAAGAAGGAGCAGATCTAATGACAGTAAAAGAATTACTAGGACATGAATCACTAAATACAACAAGTATATATACCCATATAACCAATGAACAAATAAAGAAAACATATAATATGGCTCACCCAAGAGCTAAGAAGTAAGGAGTAAATTATGGCAAAATTATATTTTAAATATGGACCAATGAAATGTGGTAAAACAACAGATATTATCAAAACATATTATAACTATAAAGAGAAAAATATGAATGTTTTAATAATGAAACCAGGAGATGACAAAAAAGCAGGTAGTAAAATACAAAATAGAGCTGGAGCCGAATTAAATACCGATTATGTAGTATCACCAAGTGTAGATATCTATAATCTAATAGCATATCATTTAATAGAAAATAATACCGATTGTATAATAGTAGATGAAGCTCAGTTCTTAACCCCAAAACAAGTAGACGAATTAACTGAAGTAGTAGACGAATTTAATATACCGGTATTATGCTATGGTTTAAGAGCAGATGCCTTTAGTCATGCCTTTCCAGGAAGTCAAAGATTATTTGAAGTGGCAGATCGTCTAGAAGAACTAAAAGCTATTTGTAAATGTGGAGAAAAAGCTACATACAATTTAAGATTAAATAGAGTAAACGATGAATACATTCCTGTCTTTGAAGGAGAACAAATATCCATAGATGGAATAGATGCCGATTACGACTCAGTATGTAGACCTTGTTATAAAAAATTAAGGAGACAATATGGAAAGAAAAAGGAAGAAAAGTAAAAAGAAAATGCTAATAATATCTTTAATTACTATTTTTGTAGTCTTATTACTAGTACTAGCATATTTCTTAATATTTAAAAGAGATATCTTTACTTATAAAAATAAAATAACTATCGAAGTAGGAGACACAATACCAAGCGTTAAAGATTACTTATATAAAGATAATAAAAAAGTAAAAGAAATAACATGGAAAGAAACCTTTAGTGAAGATAACAAAATATATAAACCAGGTACTTATAAAGGAACCTTTACCTATAAAGGAGAAGAAAAAGAAGTAACCCTAATAGTTCAAGATACAATATCACCAGTTATCGAAGGTATTAAAGATATCGAAGTATTAGCCTTTAGTGATAAACCAAATTTACTAGAAGGTATTACCGTAACCGATAATAGTAAAGAAGAAATAACCGCTACTATAAATGGTGAATATAATATTGAAGAAGCCAAAGTATATAATTTAAGTTATACCGCTAAAGATTCTTCAGGTAATGAAACCACTAAAGAATTTAAATTAACAGTAAAAGATAATCCTAATGTTAAAATAAGTAAAAGTACTAAAGGATATACAATAAAAAATTACTATGGCGTAACATATGTCGATGGTGTAGTAATAGCTAATAAAACATATTCTTTACCTAGTAATTTTGCTCCAAATAACTTAGTAACCATAAATGGTTATATCAAAGTAGTAGATTATGTCAAAGATGCCTTTACTTCTTTAGTAAGTGATGCCAAAGCCTTAGGACTAAATATATATGCATCATCAGGATACCGATCATATAACGATCAAAAATATATCTATAATAGTTATGTAGCTAGAGATGGAGTCGCAAATGCTGATACCTATTCCGCAAGAGCAGGCTATTCAGAACATCAAACCGGTTTAGCAATTGATGTAAATACCGTCGATATGACTTTTGATGGAACAGCAGAAAGTAATTGGCTTAGAGATAATTGCTACAAATATGGTTTTGTCATTCGTTATCTTAAAGGCAAAGAAAATATAACAGGCTATATGTATGAACCATGGCATATTAGATATATGGGTAAAGATATGGCAAATAAACTATATAATAATGGTTCATGGATAACATTAGAAGAATATTATGGTATCAATAGTAAATATAGTGAGTAAGTATTAATTTAGTACTTACTCTTTTATTGCCTCGTGGGCCTTAAGTAAACTTAAGTTTTTCGAGGTATTTTTATGCCTAATGTTATAAAAATAAAATAAAATAATATAATTAAAAAACCACAATTAGTTGCGGTCTTTTAACATCCAAATATTAACCAAAAGCCTAAACAAATTAAAGCTAAGTATTCAAGTAATAAAATAAAAACATTACCAAAACAAGGAGCAAATAAAGTAATTAACATTTGATAAAAAGTAATAATCATTAACATTAATACCATTAAAAATAAAAATAATTTAAAACCTGCACATAAACGAAAGAAGTTAAAAAAATTATTAAACATAGATATTCACCTACCATAGTTTATGTAAGAGTAAAAGAATTGTTAAAAAATGTTGTGAAAATAAAAATAATATGATAAAATATATATTATAGAAGGTGATATTATGAATGAGAATACTACATTATTTGATGTATCTAAAGTAACAGATAAATGCGTTAGAGAAACACTAGAAGCTTGTGTTGAAGCATTGGCAGAAAGAGGATATAATCCTATAAATCAAATAGTAGGTTATATCATATCAGGAGATTTAGGTTATATTTCATCGTACAAAGAAGCAAGAAATAGAATAGCTAAAATAGATCGAACTACTTTAGTAGAAGAACTATTAAAAAATTATTTAAAATGAGATATTTAGGAATAGACTTAGGTAGTAAGACAGTAGGTCTTGCCATATCTGATACAACATTAACAATAGCTTCCTCACTTAAAACAATCTTCTTTAAAGATGAAGATTATTTGAGTACAATAGATGAGATAAAGAATATTATTAAAGAATATGACATTCGAAAAATAATATTAGGTTTGCCTAAAAATATGAATAATACTTTAGGAGAAAGAGCAGAAATAACTACCAAATATAAAAGAATACTAGAAGAAAACACTAATATTCCAGTAATCTTTTTTGATGAGCGATTAACCTCAGTAATATCAAATTCAATTTTAATCGAAGCTGATATATCTCGCAAAAAAAGAAAGAAAAAAGTAGATAGTATCGCCGCTCAAATAATATTACAAGACTATTTAAATAAGGAGAAAAATGAACATGAATAAAGAAAATACATTTAAAGTAATTGATAGAGAAGGAAAAGAAATAGAATTTGAAATACTATTTACTTTTGAATCAGATGAAACAAAAAAGAATTATATGGTATATACAGATAATACCAAAGATGATGAAGGAAATACTAAAGTATATGCATCAGTATTTAATCCTGAAGCTGAACCACTTGAGTTATTACCAGTAGAAACAGAAAGAGAATGGAAGATAATAGAAACAATAATTACTTCGATTACTGAAGAAAGCAAAAAGGAAAAGAAAGAAGACTAATAGTCTTTTTTTGGAGGAATTATGAAGAGGTTTAGAAACATAGCCCTTGCTCTAGTTGTGATATCATTTTTTTCAGTAGTGGCAGTATGTACATTTTATAATATAAATATGGCAAAAGTATCGAATGATAATACCCTAAAAGAAGTAACAATTAAAGCTGGTAGTATTAATAGTATTGCTAATACATTGAAAGAAAATAATTTAATAAAAAATATAACTATCTTTAAAGTTTATACAAGATTAACTAATAAAACAAGCCTAAAAGCAGGTACCTATAATTTTAGTGAAGATATGGGAGTAAAAAAAATAGTATCTTTACTTGAAGAAGGTAAAACTAGTGAAAATAATATAACCTTTAAAGAAGGAATAAATGTTAGAGGTATAGCAAAACTAATTTCAAAAAAGACTAATAATAGTTATGATAGTGTTATGGCTCTTATGAATGACAATAATTATATTGATGAATTAATTAGCAAATATTGGTTTTTAACTAATGACATTAAAAACAAAAATATCTATTATCCCCTTGAAGGATATTTATTTCCTGATACCTATAATGTAATGAAAGATACAGATATAAAAGATATAATTACTAAGATGTTAGATGAAACAGATAACAAATTATCAAAGTATAAAGATAGTATTACAAATAACAAACTTAGTATTCATGAAATAATAACCCTAGCTTCAGTAGTAGAACTTGAAGTTGCCAATAAAGATGATCGTAAGTCAGTTGCTGGTATATTCTTAAATAGACTAGATTCTAAATACTTTCCTACTTTAGGTAGCGATGCTACATCATATTATGGAGCAAAAATAGATGATTGGTCTACAAATAGACTTACTTCTGTTGAATTAAATGACTGCTCTAACAAGTATAATACTAGATGTGTTTATAATAAAGACTTACCAGTAGGACCAATTGGAAATCCATCTATAGAGTCAATTGAAGCAGTATTAAATCCAGAAAAACATAATTACTATTACTTTGTAAATGATTGCAAAGGTAAATTATATATGTCGAAAAATGAAACAGAACATAATAATATAATAAATAAATTAAAAAAAGAAAACAATTGGTGTGCTTAAAAATAAAAGAGGAACAAATCCTCTTTTTTAATTTTCTGCTTCTTCTAACATCTTAGTAATGAATATACCATATCCTTTACTAGGATCATCTACAACTACATGAGTTACTGCTCCAATAATATAATCATCTTGAATAATAGGACTACCACTCATACCTTGTACTATACCACCAGTATCTTTAAGTAATTTTTCATCAGTAATTTCAAATAAAATATTTTTAGTACTATTACCATTATTATTAATTCTTAAAATATTAATATTAAAACTTTCAATGGTATTACCATCGATAACAGTTAAAATACTTGCTTTACCAGTTTTAACTTTCTCTTCTTTAGCAACAGCATACAATTTCTTATCTGGAATATCCGTAGTATATTTGCCAAATATACCACTAGAAGTATTCTCACTAACTGTTCCAAAGACTTTACTGCTATTATATTTAGCATTTTTTTCTCCTGGTTTACCAATATCACTTCTAGTAATACCAGTTACTGAAGAACTATATATTTTACCATCTTTTATTTCTAGTCTTTGTCCAGTATTTTTTTCAATAATTTCATGTCCTAAAGCACCAAATAACTTAGTATTAGGATCAATAAAGGTAAGTGTACCAACTCCTGTTATACTATCCTTAACATATAATCCCGTTTTATAGATATTATCTTCAGTCTTGCTTAATTTTAAATTAGTATTATTTTCTTTATTACCACGCATATAAGTAATACCAATATTTTTTTTATCATTTGCCTTTTCAATTAAAGCAAGCATATCTTCAATATTAGTAATATCAGTATTATTTACTTTGATAATTTTATCACCTGATTGCAATCCAGCCTTACTAGCAGGATTAACTCCTGATACATCATAAGTACCTACAATAATAACACCTTTAGAATTAAGTTCAATACCAATGTTTTCACCACCAGCAATTATATAATCTGAATAGGCAAGGATAGTATTGGGTATAATAAATAATGCAAGTAGAGAAGGAAGCAGAATCTTGTTTTTTAAAATTTTAAAAAACATAAAACAACATCTCCTTTAAATAGTTTAACAGACTACATTATTATTATTTACAATATTAAATAAAGTATGAAAGATAAAAATTACCATCTAAAATACAAAAAATTTTAGGTATAAAATTCACTCGTTTATATTGACAATATCACTATTTTATTGTAAAATATTAGCCTATAAAGGAGTGATGGTATGGATAAGACATATTTAGAAGAACAACTAAAAATAGCTAGAGAAAACTATAATTACTTTTTTATGAAGATGATAGTTAAAGTATTACAAGTATGTTTTAAATTAGCAAGTATGTTATTAATTAGTGAAATATTTAATTACACAATTATAAATATTATTGCTATAATTTATACCATTATCTCATTAATTAGTATTTATGATATCATTACAAATTATAAATATATAATTGAAGATATTAAGAAAACATTAAAAATTAAAGAAATATCTTTTGAAATTGATTTAAACGTTATTGGAGATAATTTATTTAAAGGAATACTAAATTATGGAAAATAATTTTTATGTAGGCATAGTTCATCATAATAAGAAAGTAACTAAAGAAGCTTATAATGAAAAATTAGTTTTATATAGTACCAATAACTATAATTACTTAGATTTAATAAATGATATCGAATATACTACTGATGTATCAAATAAAGATTACGTAAAAGCAGAAACATTAGAACCAGTAAATATAAATGACTTTAGAGAAGACTATGGTTATTTATTATCTAGGCATTATGATAAACCCAAAGCTAAAAAGAAGCATTGGTATAATTTTAAAGGATAGAAATATGAATACAAAATACATTTATTCAGTTGAGGTATGGCAGATTAAAAAAGAATATTTAAAAGATAATAATATAGTATATGACTTAATCGTTGGGCAAGAAGATATATACCCATTAGCATATCCAATAATAAGAACAATATCTAAATTAAATTACGAAAAATTATTAAATAAAGAGTATTTTATCGAAGTAAGAACTGATTTAGAAGAATTAATTTTAATATATGATCAAAATAATAATTATATTCCACTAGTACCAGAAGGTAAAGTACCTCTTAAAAATAAATCTAAAACTAAATTATTTAAAAAGTTTAAAAATGACCAAGTGTAAAGTACTTGGCTTTTTAAATATTTGACATATACACTTGTATGTAGTAAAATATATTTCGTTAAATGTTATGGAGGTGAAATTATGCCAATAATAGATGGAATGAATGATGATTATATAGAATATTTTCCCTTAGAAGAATATATAAATAAAATAAAACTATTACCCAAAGTATTAGAACATCTAGAAGAAACAAATAAAGAATTTGATAGTTATATGAATAAATTATCTAAGTATAATGAAGAATATATAATAAATTATTGGATATATTTATTATATATAGAACTTATGTCTAATCAAAAAATAGAAAGTCTAATTCAAGATGAAAAAAAACTAGGAGATAAAAGAATATTTTTTGATACATTAGGAATAAATCATAAAAGAATTCATAATTTACATAACTTTGTAACTGAAGGAGAAATGGAACCAACTTACGCTTATAGAAGTACTGAGGTAACTGTCGGTAGAAAAAATCCAAATGGTAGCATTAATATCTTCTGGCGAGGAGCACAAGCAAAAGATGTAAATAAATTCATGTCAGATTTTCTAAATATATATAAACAAGGAGGTACCTCTCTAATATATAGTAATCCCTTTTTAGCAAGTAGTATCATTCATTTATTATTTTTAAGAATCCATCCATATACCGATGGTAATGGAAGAACTGCTAGAATATTACATAATATAAAATTTACTGAAATGATAAACAAATTATATAGTACTAGACTAAAACTAAGTCCTCTTAATATATCAGAAAGTATATTTGTAAACAAAATAACATACGTAAAAAGAATAGACAATATATATTTTGATATAAAACATGATAGTAATGAAGCAATAAATGCTTGGTTTAACTTCGTATTATATATGGTCAAGGAGCAATTATATAGAGCAATGAATAAGTTAGAGAAAATAGATTCTTCTTTCGTAATAGAGGATGTTCCTACCAGTAATATGCGATTATCTAGATTAAAACATAGATAATCCTTTTTTGTAAACCATAAGTTAATTTACTTGCCTAAAAAAAATTAGTATGATATCATTATATAAGATAAGATAGGGAGGTAAATATGACAGAATTCGATAAAGAATATTTAAAATTATTAAAAGAAATATTACAAAGAGGGGAAGAAGTAGAGAATAGAACAGGAGTAAATACAATAAAGATAGATAAATATGCTTTTAAATTTGATTTAACTAAAGAATTTCCAATTCTTATGACTAAACAATTATTTTCAAGACAAGCCATAACAGAAATGTTATGGATATGGCAAATGGCCTCAAATGATGTACGTGAGTTACATAAAAGAAATGTTCATATATGGGATGAATGGATGGTAGATGAAGATGGCATCTATCGTATTTATGAACCAGATGGTACTTGCGAATATAATCCAGATAAAGAAGTAACAGTATACGATCCACTAAGTACTCCAATATCTGATCCACTAGCAAAGATGAATAAATTAGCACCTAAATTAGATGAAAACGGTAAAATAATGACCGCTAAAAGTAAAATAGAAGGTAAGACGATAAAAGCTGCTAAATACTATGGTAAAGAATACGCTTATACAATCGGAACAGCATATGGTTATATCGTAGATAGATATAAATTTACTGAAGAATTAATTTGGACAATCAAAAATAATCCAACAGATCGAAGAATGGTATATAGCCTATGGCAAAATGAATTTCTAAGAACTGCAGTTCTTCCATCATGCGTATGGTCTACAGAATGGAATGTTTATAAAGGAACACTAAACTTACAAGTACATCAAAGAAGCTGTGATGTACCATTAGGCTTACCATTTAATGTAACTCAGTATGCAACACTTTTATCAATGATAGCCCAAGTAACCAATCTAAACCCAGGTTTCGTTTCATATTCAATAAATGAACCACATATATATGTAAACCAAATAGATGGAATAAAAGAACAATTAAGAAGAGGAAGAACATATGAAAGCTTTTCAAGAATGACACCAACAAAACTAGAACAATTAAAGATAGAATTAGAAAACAAACTACTAACAATAGAAGATAAAGAAAGTAAAGAATATATGGTAACCGATTCCGATATCAGAATAATAGATATAATCTTAAACCCAGTAAAACCAGAATTATGGTTAGATCCTAGTATAGATGACTTCTATAAATTTGACAATTCTAAAGATATGAAACATGCCAAAGTAAAAAATTATAAGCATATGGGAAAATTACCATTTAAGGTAACTCAGTAAGGAGGATATGATGGAAAATTTAAGTTTAATCGCAGCAGTCGGAGAAAATGGCGAATTAGGCTATAATAATAGTCTAATTTGGAGAATAAGAGAAGATTTACAATTCTATAAAGAAATGACTATGGGTAAGAAAATTATTATGGGTAGAAAAACATTAGAAAGTATGCCACTAAAAGCATTAGAAGGTAGACAACCAATAGTTCTTACTTCTAAGCCTTTAGAGAATTGTACTAATTTAGAAGTATACCATGATCTTGATTCATTATTAAATTATATAAGTGAAACCAATACTGAATTTATGGTAGTAGGAGGTTCTAAAGTATATGAACAATTACTTCCATATGTTCAAATAATGTATTTGACAGAGATTAAAAGAGAGGCATACGCTGATAGTTTCTTTCCATATTTTGATAAAGAAGAATGGAATATAACTGAAATAGGAGATTTCTTAGATAACAATGTTCCTTATGTAAGAAATAAATATGTTAGAAAAAGGAGTAAGATTAGACAATGGGAAAATTAATAGTAATTGAAGGCTCTTGTGATGGAGTAGGAAAAAGTACTCAGTATAGAATGTTAATAGATAGATTAAAAGAAGAAAAAGAAAATATGATAATAACCCATCATTTTCCTAGTTATGGTACCTATCAAGGAAGACCAGTAGAAGAATATCTAAAAGGTAATTATGGCAAAATATCTGAACTATCACCTTATTTCGTAAATAGTTTATATGCTCAAGATAGAGCTATAACATGGGTAAATGGTTTAAAACATGAATATGATAATGGTAGTATTATAATACTAGATCGTTATACAACATCATCATTAATATACCAATCTTCTGTTATTGAAGATAAAAAAGAAAGAGAAGACTTTATTAATTATGTTTATGATTACGAATATAACAAATTAGAAATAGCAAAACCTGACATAGTAATATTCTTACATGCACCTTTCGAAGTAGCTCAAGTTTTAAAAAAGAAAAGAAAAAATAATGATGGAGTAGAAAATGATATTCATGAAAGAGATTATTCATTCATGAAAAGAGTATCAGATAATTCTATAGAGATTGCTAAGAAATTTAATTGGGACTTTATTGAATGTGCAGAAAACGATAAGATGCGTTCTATTGAAGATATTCATGAAGATATATATAAATTAGTTAAGAAGAGAATAATATAATTTATTTTCTTTTTTTTATCCACTTCAGCCTGTAGTCTTACGTGGTATGATAGAGCCTATTCTAGTCTCTATCATAAACATAGTAGTATTTGATGGTAAAGTAAAACTAATGCGTAATGATAGTATAGTAACAATGGAATATGATAATGATAAAGAAGACACTAAGTTATCTTTCTTTTTATTTGGAATTATCTTAGTTAGAAAGTACTTCACTCCAAATATAATATCTTATAATTATTTATTACTAGACTATAAAATAGGCTAGTAATAACATGAAAATACCTTGGATTTTCATGAAATGATAAAAAAATATATAGACATTTAATTATTAATATATTATAATTAACTAAAGAGAAAGTATGTGGTATTATGAAAATAGATGTATTAACATTATTTCCTAGTATGTATGATAATTTTATAAATGAATCAATAATAAAAAGAGCAATAGAAAAAAAACAAGTAGAAATAAATATACATAACATTAGAGATTATACAGTATATAAAAATAATCAAGTAGATGACTATCCATTTGGTGGAGGAGGGGGTATGGTACTAATGTGCGATCCAATCTTTAGAGCCATAGATGCTCTAAAGAAAGAAAACACATTAGTAGTAATGATGACACCATCAGGTAAAGTATATAAACAAAGTATAGCATATAATCTATCTAAACATAAACATATAATAATACTATGTGGACATTACGAAGGCTTTGACGAAAGAATAAAAACAATCGTAGATTTAGAACTATCAATCGGAGATTACATTCTAACCGGAGGAGAATTACCATCAATGGTAGTAATGGATAGTATAATAAGATTAGTAGATAATGTAATAAGCAGTGAATCATTAGAAAGTGAAAGTTTTGATAATAATTTATTAGATTATCCAAATTATACAAAACCAGTAGAATATCGAGGAATGAAAGTACCAGATGTATTATTAAGTGGACATCACGAAAATATAAACAAATATCGTTATGAAGAACAACTAAGATTAACAAAAGAAAATAGACCAGACTTACTAGGGGGCAATCATGAATAATTATTTTATAAGTAAAGATAACAAAAGTGGAGAAATAGTATATTTAGAATACGATAAAGAAGGTTACAAAGTAACCCCTAAAAGAAAGAAAGAAGATGCTATTGAAGTAAATAAAATAGTATTTGTATCACCTAAATTAACAGAAAAATTAATAAAGAAAAAAATAGATCATAAATTAGATAAATTATTATATGAATTAAACCTAATTAATATCGATGATGAAGATAACGATTCAGGTAATAGTGAAAAGATAAGAGACATGCTAAAAGAAGCAGAAAAATTTAGATTAAGTATTATAAATAATTATAAGAAGTATTTAGGTAATAGTTATATAACACTTACATTAAAGAAAATGCAAATAATAATAGATGGTTATAAAGCTAAACTATATGCTATTAAAGAAAGAGAAAATGAAAAAATATTAATTAGTATGTTTAATCAAATGAGAGTGGAAGAAGAACCAGAAAAGAAAGGCAAGGGTAGATAATATGACACTATTAGATGGCAAAGAAGTAAAATTAAAAGTACTTGAAGAATTAAAAGAAAAATTAACAAAATTAGATAGAAGCCTAGGACTAGTAGTAATCCAAGTAGGAAATGATCCTGCGAGTAATGTATATGTAAGGCAAAAAAATAAAATGGCTGAAAATCTAGGTTATAATTTCAATCATATAAAATTAGATAGTAATATTACCGAAGAAGAATTACTTAGTATTATAAATGAATTAAATAATAATGATTTAGTAGACGGTATCCTAGTACAAATGCCTATTCCTAGGAGCCTTGATACTAAAAGAATACAAAATGCTATTATGCCAGATAAAGACGTTGACGGCTTAACAGATATAAATATGGGCAGGCTAGTACATAATAGAGAATCTCTTGTTCCATGTACTCCAATAGGAATAATAGATTTACTTGACTATTATAATATCCCTATTGAAGGCAAGAATGTTGTCATAATAGGAAGAAGTGATTTAGTAGGTAAACCAATGGCTACTTTAATGACTAATAGAAATGCTACCGTTACACTATGTCATTCAAAAACAAGTAATTTAGAATTTTATACTAAATCTGCGGATATCTTAGTGGCTGCTATCGGTATACCTAAATATATAAAAGAGAATATGGTTAAAGAAGGAGCAGTTATTATAGATGTTGGTATAAATAGAATGGAAGATAACTCACTATGTGGTGATGTAGACTTTGATAATGTCAAAGATAAAGTAAGTTATATTACACCAGTACCTGGTGGCGTAGGCCAAATGACCGTAGCGGAACTAGCAGTCAATACTTATAAGGCTCATATGCTTAGAAAAAATAAGTAAAAAAGATTTTCCAGTATAATGGAAAAAAACAAAAAAACAAAAAGTTTTTCCAATTCAGTGGAAAAACTTTTAAAATATAATAAAGTGTGCTATAATATTAATAGAGGTGAGAAATTATATGTTAATAAGAGAATTTTATTTAAAAAAGATAAGAGATTTTTATGATGTTAATTCTTTAATAAAAATATTATGTGGACTTAGAAGAAGCGGCAAGTCAGTTATTTTAAAACAAATAATAGATGAAATAAAAGAAAAAGGTATTGATGATGCTCATATTATTTATATCAATTTTGAATCATTAGATTATGCTGATATAACTACTGCTATTGAATTAAATAACTATATAAAAAGCAAAGTTAAAGATCAAAAGACATATTATGTATTCTTAGATGAAGTACAAAAAGTAAAAGATTTTGAAAAGGCAATTAATTCACTTAGAATTACTGATCAATTTAGTATATTTATTACTGGTTCAAATAGTAAGATGACGTTTATAGAGTTATCAACTGATTTATCAGGTAGGTACGTTAGTTTCAGAGTAAATCCTTTATCATTTAAAGAAGTAGTAGAATTAACTAATACTCCTAAAGAGAAATATTTAGATTTATTACTTGATATTTTTGAATGGGGTACCTTACCACAGAGATTTATGTTTGATAATATTTCTTCTAGAGAAAATTATATCCTAGATGTTTATGATTCTATTCTTTTAAAAGATATTGTAGATCGTCTTAAGATAACTGATATAACTACTTTTAATAAAATATTGCAGTATGTATTAGAAACCGAAACGAGAGAGTTTTCCACTAGTAACGTTTTAGAGTTCTTAGAAAGAAATAATAACAAAATAGCTAATGATACTTTATATAAGTATCTAGATGCACTATGTACAACATTTATAGTAAATAGAGTTTATAGATATGATATAAATGGTAAGAATGTTTTAAAATCTTTAAATAAATTCTATGCAACAGATTTAGGAGTAAAGAAAATTAAAACCAATAGTAGAAAAACTAATTATTCTCAAGCGTTTGAAAATATAATATATAATGAACTTATTAATAAGGGATATAATGTTTATGTTGGCAAAACTCCCAAGGGAGAAATTGATTTTATAGCCTCAAAAAATGAAGATGTTAAATACATTCAAGCCTGCTACGACATGTCTAATGAAGAAACAAGAAATAGAGAATTTAATGCTTTTATTGACATAGATGATAGTTATCCTAAGTATGTTATATCAAAAGATACTGAAGATTATTCAAGAGATGGTATTAAACATATTAATATTTTTGATTTTTTAATGAATGATGATTTTTAATATTTAGAAAAAGCAAATAAAATGCTTTTTTTCTTTTACATTTATCTATAAATATGAGATAATATATATAAGGAAATATGGTGATATTATGAAAGAATATATAGTAATTACTCCTAGTAACTTAAAGAAGAAAGTAATAGAACTATCAAGAAAGAAATACTATAACTATAATATAAAATTTATGAGTATAAATGAATTTATAGATAAATATACTTTTAGTTATGATAATAAAACAATATATAATATAATGAATAAATATAATATAAATTTAAGTAGCACTTTAGTATATCTAAATAATTTATGTTATATAAGTGATAAACTAAATAATAGTAAAATGATCTTATTAAAAGATATAAAAAAATACTTAGAAGATAATAATTTACTTATATATGATAATAGATTTAGAGAGTATGTTAAAGATAAAGAAATACATATCTATGGATATAATTATATAAATAAATATTACTTAAATATATTTAAAGATCTAAATTATATAGTACATAATATAGAATATAATAACTATGATATAGATAAAATATATGAATTTAATTATATAGATGATGAAGTAATCTTTGTAATAGATAAAATATATGAATTATTAAGAAATAATATAAGTATAGATAAAATAAAACTAATAATATCAAATGAATATCGAGAAGTAATATATAGATTATTTAAAATATATAATATTCCAATTAATATAAAAAAGAGAAGTATATATTCTATCAAAGTAGTAAAAGATATACTAAATAACTTAGATGATCTAGATAATAGTATTAATAATATTAAAGAAGATAATATTAAAGAAAAAGTAATTAAAGTATTAAATAATTATAGTTTTATAAATGATAAAAAAGAAGTATTAGATTTAATCATTAATGATTTAAAAAATACTTATTTAGATGAAGATAATAATGGTATTAAAGTATCTACTATTGATGATATCTATAATAATGAAGATTATGTATTTTTACTTGGATTTAATAAAGAGAATATACCAGTATTATATAAAGATAATGAATACTTTAGCGATAAAGAAAAAGAAGTACTAGGATTAGATACTAGTAATGAATTAAATATAAATAAAAAGATTGAAGTAATAAGAAAGATACATAATATTAAGAATCTTACTATTAGTTATAAATTAACTGATAGCAATAATACTTATACAAGAAGTGATTTATTAAATGATATAGAAATAGTAAAAGATTATAAACATCAGTATATAAATTCTAATATGATGAATAAGATTTTCTTAACTACTTATTTAGATAACTTAGTAAAATATAATATCAAAGATAAAGATTTAGATTTATTATCTAGTAATTATAATATTCCATATATGAATTATGATAATACCTATAGTGGTATATCTAAAGAAAAATTATATAAATATTTAGATAATAAATTAACATTATCATATACAGCATTAGAGAACTTTTATAAATGTAAATTCAAATATTACATAAGTAATATCTTAAAAATAAATATTATTAAAGATGATTTTGCTATCTTAATCGGAGACATCTGTCATTATGTACTTAGATGTATGGATGATCAAGATTTTGATTATGATACTTGTTTTAATAATTATGTTAAGACTAAGAGAGAATTTAGTAAAAGAGAATTATTCTTTTTAGATAATATAAAAGAAGAATTAAAGTTTGTTACTTCTACTATTAAGAAACAATCAACTTATAGCACATTTAATAAAAGTATGAAAGAAAAACCCATCTATGTAAATAAAGATAAAAATATTAAAGTAACATTTATGGGAGTAATAGATAAAGTATTATATAAAGAAGAAGATAATATAACATATCTAGTAGTAGTAGATTATAAGACAGGTAGTACTAATATTAATTTAAAGAATATGGAATATGGCTTAGGATTACAACTTCCAATATATCTATATTTGTCAAACAAAATGGAATTAAAAAACATAAAAGTAGTAGGCTTCTACTTACAAAAATTATTTACTAGTACTTTAGATAATAGTAAAGACTATGAAACCGCTAGAGAAAATAATCTTAGATTAGAAGGATATTCTACCGATAATGAGAATATTTTATCTAAGTTTGATACAACATATAACGATTCTAAATTAATTAAAGGAATGAAAACAACTAGTAAAGGATTTAGTACATATAGTAAAGTATTAAATGATGAAGAAATAGATAGTATGATTAATAATACCGATAAATTAATTAATGAGGGAATAGACAAAATACTAGAAGGAGACTTTACTATTAATCCTAAAGTAATAGATGGTACTAATGTTAGCTGTAGTTTTTGTGAGTATAAAGATATCTGCTACTTAAGAGAGAAAGATATTACATATATAAATAGAGAGGAAGATAAAGATGGAGAAGATGTATAACTGGGAATATATTTATCGAGGAGATATCTATAGAATGGAAAATGGAAAAGGAGTATTAGAAGAAAAAAATATTGATGTAGCCTATATGGAAGATGACCATGCTTGGGCTAGAATAAACGATATATTAGACTGCTTGTATCCCTTCGGACTTACAGATGATAAAGAAAAAAATGCTGCAATTTACGATCGTGCCTTTGCCAAACTTAACGCTTCACTAATGCCTATTGATGATATAAAAGAAGGCAGTCTATATGTCGAACCATCATCACTAGAAGTGGTATTAACTCCTGATGACAATTCAAAAAAAATAAGTTCAAAAGGAAAAAAATCAAAAAGATAGGAGGATAATATGGCTTGGACAAAAGAACAAGAAACCGCTATCTATAAAGATGGCACTAATATAATAGTTTCCGCAGGAGCAGGCTCTGGTAAGACCGCAGTACTAACAGAGAGAGTATTAGAAAAAGTAAAAAATGGTATCTCTGTAGATAACCTTCTAATACTAACCTTTACAAAGATGGCCGCCAAAGAGATGTGTGAGAGAATAGGAGACAAACTAAAGAAAGCTGGTTTAACTAGTGAATTATCCAAACTAGATACCGCCGATATTACAACCTTTGATGCCTATGCTTTATCTTTAGTAAAAAAATATCATTATTATCTAAATGTAAGTAAAGATATAAGTATAATTGATGCCTCAGTAATAACATTATATAAAAGAAAAGTATTAAAAGATATCTTTAATGAATTATATAATCAAGAAGACTCTAAGTTCTTATCTTTAATAAAAGAATATAGTTTAAAAGATGATAAAGAAATATTTGATTTTATTCTAAATATAAATAATAAATTAGATTTAAAGACAAATAAAAGAGAATACTTAGATAATTATATTAATATAAAATATAATAATGATAATATAGATAAAGATATTGAAGAATATATTAAAGTAATATTAAATCTTACTAGTAATATAAGAGATTATATAGAATACATAGATGACTCTGATTACTTAGATAAATTATATCCTATAATTAATCCCCTATTAGAAAGTTCTAGTTATAATGAAATAAAAAATAATATTAATATAAAATTACCAATAGCCAGAGGACTATCTGATATAAGTAAAGAATATAAAGAAAAAATATCTAATAGTATTAAAGAAATAAAAAAATTAATAATATATGATAATTATGATAACATAAAGATAGGTATATTAAAAACTAAAGAATATACCGAAGAAATTATTAATATCATAAAAGAATTAGATAAAAGAGTACAAGAATATAAATGGAAATATAATTACTTTGAATATTCAGATATATCAAGACTAGCTATAAAATTAGTAAAAGAAAATACTCTAGTAAGAGAAGAAATAAAGAATAATTTAAATGAAATATTAATAGATGAATATCAAGATACAAATGATGTTCAAGAAGAATTTATTTCTTATATATCAAGTAATAATGTCTATATGGTAGGAGATATTAAACAGTCTATTTATAGATTTAGAAATGCTAATCCATATATATTTAAGAATAAATACGATACCTATAGTAGTAATAATGGTGGTATCAAAATTGATCTAAATAAGAATTTTAGAAGTAGAGAAGAAGTAATAAATAATATAAATTTAATGTTTAACCGTATAATGGATGATGATATAGGAGGAGCCTCCTATAAAGAGAGTCATCAAATGGTATATGGTAATCTAATGTATAAAGGAGAAGGTGATAATAAAGAAAATAATAACTTTGAAGTATATAGTTACTTAAATGATACATCATTTAAAAAAGAAGAAGTAGAAGCCTTTATTATAGCGGGTGATATTAAAAAGAAAGTAGAAGAAGGCTACTTAGCCTTTGGTAAAGATACCAATGGTATTAGAAAAATAAAATATAGCGATTTTGCTATATTACTTGACAGTAGTAAATACTTTGAATTATATAAGAAGATACTTGAATATAATGGAGTACCTACCATTATAAATAAGTCCATAAATTTAACAGATGGTGAAGTAATTACCATAATTAAAAATATTATAAGTTTTATAATAAAACTAAAGAGTAATATTATAGATAATGAATTTAAAAAATTATTTATATCTCTTGGTAGAAGTTTCTTATTCAATATAGATGATGATACATTATTTGATTACTTTTTAAATAATAATTATAAAGATAGTGATATTTATAAAATAAGTTATGAAATAACTAAGAAATTAGATACTATTAGTTTAGATGAGATAATAGATATAATTACTTATAGTTATGACTTTAACAATAAGCTATTCTTACTAGGAGATTATTCTTCTAATATACTTAGAATAGAAAAATTAAAAGAAATAACTAGTAATTTAACTAATTTAGATTATGATATATATAGTTATCAAGAATATCTAGAAGATATCATTAATAATAATTTAAAGATAGAATTTACTCTTAATGATAATAGTGATGACACAGTAAAGATAATGACTATTCATGCTTCTAAAGGATTAGAATTTAATATCTGCTACTACGGAGGATTATATAGTAAATTTAATATAAGAGAAGCCATAAGTAAATTTAGTTATGATGATAAATATGGAATAATAATTCCATATAAAGATAATTTCTTATATAATACAATTTATCATACTCTAAGTTATAGAAACTATGTAAAAGAAAATATTAGTGAAAGAATAAGATTATTCTATGTAGCATTAACTAGAGCCAAAGAAAAAATGATCTTCTTATTACCAGAAAATAATAAAGAAGAAACATATATAAATGACCTAGTAGACAATAGCATTAGAGAAAAGTATAATAGCTTTGCTAGCATTATGTATTCTTTAGAATATATAACTAAGAAGTATTATACTAATATAGATATAAAAAATATAAATTTATCTAAAAATTATAATATGGTAAAGAATGGTAATTATAAAGCATTACTTAATAAAGTAGAGGATATTTTAGAAGTAAATAATATAAATATAAATACTTTAAAAGAAGAAGAAAAAACTTTTTCTAAAAAGAATATTCATCTTATTACTAAAGAAGAAGAATCTAAATTAGATTATGGTAAGAAAATACATGAATTATTTGAATTAACTGATTTTAATAATACTAGTAATTTAACTGGCAAAAATAAAGAAATAATTACTAATTTCTTAGATAAAGTAGATATAGGTACTGCTAATGTATATAAAGAATATGAATTTATATATGAAGATAATAATATTACTTATCATGGTATTATTGATTTAATGTTAGAGTATGATAATAATATTAAGATAATTGATTATAAGTTAAAGAATATTAATGATAGTGCTTATTTAAAACAATTAAATGGATATAAGAATTATATTGAGAATATATTTAATAAAGATACTTCTATATATTTATATTCTATCTTAGATAATACTTTAGAGAAAGTATAATATATTTATTTTAGCCATTCCAACCTTAAGTAAACTTAAGTTTTCCATGGTATGATAGAGCCTATATAATAGTCTCTATCATAAACATTTGTATGTATATATAAATTAAAATAATAGTCAATTATATATTGACTATTTACTATTATTATAGTACAATTATTTTGGTAACACCAATAAGGTGCATCTCTCCAATTTCTTAGTGTTCCTAAGAGAAAGGAGTGACGTCTATGATGAAAGAACTTTTTTGCTTCTTAGGGGGTTGGAGGTTTAAGTAGTGGAATCAGTTGTAGCACTTGCTATGATTATTTTTATCACCATTGTCTATATAGATAATATGATACATAGAAGATAGACAAAAGAAGCACCACAGGGGGGTGCTTCATGTCTCAAAACATGGAGAGAACACCTTTCATAGCTAGGTGTTACCCATTTTTATTATGGATAAATTTCTCTTCCTGTATACATTCTATCAAATTTTAATAAAAATATCAATACTTTCTTGAAATATGTGAATATATCTTTTCAAAATTATAAAAATATATTATAATTATATTGTGCCAAATTAGTTTAGTGGTAGAACAAGGCCCTCGTAATGCTTAGAGATAAGTTCGATTCTTATATTTGGCACCAGATTGATACCAAACTCGAACTTTTCGAGATAATATAAAAACTACTTTCAAATTAAATTAAATTGAAAGTAGTTTTATTTTGTCGATTTAATAAACGCACTTGTAAATTGACATATCATATTAACATCGTAAAAAGTCTAACCCTTTTAAAATTATAAATTATCTTCTAAGAGAAGAACCGTAATTTCTTTGTGCCTCGCCTTGCAAGTATTCTGCATCATCTTTAACAGCTTTAACAATTCTTTCTTTAGTCCAAACATCTTTTTCGCTTAAATCAATTGTACCAGAAATATATAAATTTGTTAAAGGTATTTCAAAAATTTCTAATGTTACTGCAATAAATTTTTTCATTTCTTCAGTTTGTTCTACTCTAACATTAAAATCAAATCCTAAATATTCTGGTCCACCACAACGAATATCTACTGGATCGTTAGCAACACAATCAACACTTATTTGAGAGCATCTTATTAAATTATTATCCATAATTCCAAAACCTCCTTTGTACGTTTTATTATAACACAAAATTATTGGTTTGTAACATTTTTTACTTGTTTTAGGTAAAATGTAGTATTTTTTAATCGTTCAATAATTATTACTAACTATTTATTTTGTCCTAGAAGTTGTTGTACTTCCTCCAAAAAGGCACCAGATTGATTAACACTCAAACTACCTATTTTAGTTCGAGATTATTATATTTAATAAAAAAAATAATGTAATTCATAGTAACTTTTTATGTAATCTAGGTACATTTTCATATCTTTCTATTTCCCAAAATAGAAAAAAATTGATTTTTGGGAAATAGAAGTAAAGCTATATTGTGTCAAATTAATTTAGTGGTAGAGCAAGGCCTTCGTAATGCTTAGAGATAAGTTCGATTCTTATATTTTGCACCATTAATTTAAATACAAAGAAAGTAGATATAAACATGGAGTATAGTAGTAGAATATTACTAATAAAATATAATAATAAATTAAGTAGATTTATATTAAATAAATGTAATGATGGAATAATACCAAAAGAAATAAATTAATAAACTTATCTATCAGTAATGATAGGTATTTTATTTTTTTATAATAAATGATATACTAAGTATAGGAAGTGAAGTAATAATGGAATTAGTTAATTTAATGTATAGATATGTAAATAGATTTATAAATAGTAATGAATTAATAAAAGAATTAAAGAAGATAGATATATGTAATTATCAAGATAAAGAAGTAATAAATAAATTAATTAAAGATATAGAAGAAGTAAGAGATAAGACTCCTAACGAGATAGACAAAGTAGAAAAGAAAAGATTAGAAGAAATAGATAATTTATTAGATAAATTTAAAGAAGTAAATACTAACGATAATGAACTAAAAGAATTTATAGAAAAGCATTATAATAATTTACTTAGAGATAAAGAAAGAGTAAGAGATGGTGGTAAATTATATACTAGAATAGCAAACTTATTAACTAATAACTCAGTAATAAATAAGTCTGCTAGTAAAATGAACGATAAAGAATTATTAACTTTTATAACTAAATATATATCAGTACCATTACCACCTCCTATTAAGCAAGAAGACTTTAATGACTTAGTAAAAGTAGGCATTAAAGAAGACAATAGAGAAGCCTTATGGAGATTAGCAGTCAATTATGATAAAAAGATGGACTTTACTTTAATTGAAGATTATTTCATTGATAAAAGAGATAGCTACTACTTAATAGAATTAATTAGTGCCACTGATAGCGTTAATTTAGATAATATAGTTAGTAAAGTAGTAGCCACTAACGATAGAAAATTTATGATTGATTTAGCAAATAGATCATTAGAATTAAGTATATTTACTAAAGAAGATATAGATAAAATAAAAGAAAAGTATAATTTATAATATGGAGGTATAAAATGAAATTAGCAGTATTTACAGATATTCATGGTAATTTAGAAGCATTAAAAACTATTATAAATGATATAAAGTCTAAGAATGTAGATGAAATAATATGTTTAGGAGATACAATAGGATTAGGATCCGAATCTAAAGAATGTCTTGATCTAATAATAGAAAATAATATTAAAATGGTTTTAGGTAATCATGAATTATGTGCTTTATATGGCACTGATATTGATAGTAGTATAAATAGTAATGTACAAAAAGAGCATTATAAATGGATAAGAGAGTCTTTAACTACTAAAGAGATAGACTTTCTAAAAAAGTGTCCTCTTTATTATGAATGTAATATAAGTTATAATAATATAATAAAAAATAAAAAGATAATATTTAGTCATTATCTACTAGAAGATACTAGTAAATTATATCCCTTTGAAAAAACAAACCTAAAAGAAGATATAAATTTATGGATCAAATATAATAATGAAGATATAACATATATAGTAGGTCATTTACATAAATCATTTAATGAAAATGAAGTAGATGGTATAAGTGGAGATTATATAGAAGCTATAGATGAATTAACTAACATTTTCATTCTTGATAGTAGTGGTTGCACTATAGATAATAATACTTCTTATATGTTAATAGATATAAATAAGAGTTTAATGTTTAGTAAAATAAACATAACATATGATTATAATAAATTTATAAATAAAGAATTAGAAAAAGAATTTCCTGATAAAGAAACAATATTAAAATTATTCTATGGTATTAATAAATAAATAATTAATTAATATTATATAATATGAATGATAAACTAGATAAATTAGAAGATATCAAAGAAGAAAATTTAATATGGATAATATATATAATAATAATAATTCTAAGTTATTATGCCAATAGTAAAGAAAAGAAATATCTATTATATAATGATGAAGAAGCAAGAAGAGAATATCAAAGTTTACTTATAATAATATTTAGTATATTAGTAATAATCTATTATCATTTTACTAAGAATAGTTATGAAGATGTTTTAAAATTAAATAGTAGCGACACAACCAAAAAGATAATACTTACTAAAGCATCATTTATAGGAACATTACTAGTACTAATTAGTGGTATAATCTTTCTTGCAATAGCAGTCTTAGATGAAAATATCGATGTCGAAATAGCCTTTAATTAAGGGTTGTTTTTTTTCTAATCTTTGATATAATTAATATAGAAAGAGGTAAGAAAAATGCAAAGTAAATTAAAAGAAATATTAGAAACATATATTAATGATTATGAAAAATTAGAAGATGAATACAGTAGAATAGAAATAAAGTGTATATTATTTGATGGACTTTTAAAATTATTTGACATGGACTATTAAGATTATGAAAATAAAAGTTTTTACATTAGCCTTCAACTAAATGAAATTTATAAAGATAGTATTTATGCAGATGAATTTTCAAGACTACTAGTAAAAATAAATAACAAAAATTATAATACTGCTAACGAAGTAAGATCGTTTGTAACTAAAATTAAAAGAGATTATACAATTGCTTTAAAACAAAAAGAAACATTAAAAAATAGATTAACAAGAAATAAGTTTAATATCATATCTGCTAGAAAAGCCTTGCTAGCAATTAACAACAAATGGCCTATATCTGATAAGAGTCATACAATGGGAGACTTAAAAAAAATAATTGATTACTATACGGCATCAGGAGAACTATCTGATAGAGAATCCTTAATGTGCCTTAACGACTTAGAATACTATAATAGAAATTTAGCTACTAGTAAAAATAAAAATAAACGTGAAGAAGAATATACTAAAAGTATGTATGAAGAAATACCAAATATCTTATATGCTGGTTATGAAGTAATTGAAGAACCAGAAGTAGATATTTCTCGTAAGCAAACCCTAGAACGCTTGTCAAAAGAAATAATTAATGTATTAAAATGTACTTCAAAGGAAGAAATACCGCAAATCCTAGAAAAATATGAAACATATAATTTGGCTAACAACGAATATAACTATGTCATAATCAAAGTATTAAAAGATTACAATATTGAATTATTTACTTATCATCAGTTACTAGAAGAAAAAGATACTTATTTCATTCGTGGTAATAGAAAAGAAATAATAAAAAGCTACTACGAACTACTAAATAAATATCTAGTAGTAAGAAATTATTATAATAAAATAAACGAAATAGTAATAGATGAAGAAGAACCAATATTTACTGAAAAAGAAAAAGAAGAACTAAAAGAAACAAAAAGACTAATATATTCTACATCTCTTGCTAATCCAACCAAAGCCAAGATAATAGGGGATATGGACTACATACCAAGAGAATATTATAGTAGAGTATATGAATTAATAGATAATTTCATAAATGGAACAAATGCTCCTGGAGAAATAAAACCACTAAGTAATAATAAAAGAGCTAAGGGCGTCTTTGAATTAAAAGATGATCAAGTAAGAATAGTTTTCAAACACATAAAAGATAATATATATAACATAATAGGTGTTTTTGCTAAAAAAACCAATAACGACACAACCATGTATCAAACAATGTTTAGTAGAATGATACCTGATGTTAGTACTGAAGAAAAACTAGCTAAACAACTAGAAATAGGAGAATTAACAAATAAACAATTAAAAGAATTACTATTAACAAAAGGAAGAAAAGGAACAAGATAAAATGGCTTCATCAGTAATACATATATGTATAGCAAATGAAATAAATAAAGAATTAAAAAGAGATAACAATAAAATCTTAATAGGAGCAATAGCTCCAGATATATCAAAGTTACTAGGAGAATCAAAGTTCTATAGTCATTTCTTAGATACTCCTACTAACAGTATACCTAATATGAATAAATTTCTAGATAAATATAAAAATAATCTAAACGATGATTTTGTTCTAGGATATTACATTCATCTATATACAGACTATCTATGGTTTAAATATTTTATTCCCAATATCTTTAAAGATAATTATATAAAAGAATTAGATGGAACTTTAATAGAATATACAATAGATACATTTAAATACTATATTTATAATGATTATACCAACATGAATATTCAGCTAATAAATAAATATAATTTTCCACTAAAGATATTTTATGAAGAAATACCAAGTATTCCTAATATAATTAGTGAAATACCTATGAATAGATTAGATCTAATAATAAATAAAACAAGCCTCTTAATTGAAGAAGCAAAACAAGAAAAGAAATATATATTCAAAATAGATGATATTATAAAATTCATTTCTGATAGTAAAGATATTATATTAAAGGAGGTAAATAAAATAAATGAAGAAAATTAAAAATATTACTTTAATTCTAACTATTATAATCATGCTTACAGGCTGTAATTATGACAAAGTAGTAAATCCTCTTCCTAGTAATGACAAAATAGATAATACTATAAAAGAACCTACTTATGTTGATGATAATCCTATAAAATTAGGTATATTTCTAAGTAATAATAACTATAATAATAAAACTGTAATTGAAGATACATATTATACCAATTTTACAAGTATGAATGACATTGCCTCATTCGAAGTATTTTTAACTTCAGATAAAGAAATAAATGGTAATAGTTTCAAAGATATATGGAACAAATATTATAATAACTATCAAGATATAAGCAAGTACAAAATAGGGTATAACATAGGCTATACCCTAAAAGATGGCACAATAAATAGTAGCAATTTTCTAGAACCAGATATTCTTAGATATGGAGAATATTTCCAAATCTACTTTTATGATGATATAAATGCTCCTGATGGATTTTATAGTCATTTAGAAAGTACTAACGATAACACTTTAATTACTTCGGTTAAATTTTTCGCAGTAAATAACATAGATGAAGTAGAAAACATAACATTAACAGTTTTTACTTATGATAATGATGACTTTGATGATGAAGGAAATTATCGTGGTAATTCAAAATATACAATTAATATAAAAAGGAAATAGATTATTTGTTGAAGTTGTAAAATAAAAGTAGACATAAAAGGAATGTGTCTACTTTTTTGATATAATAAAAGAAGAAAGGATAAAATAATATGAAAAGAAAAAGAGA
>MNTB01000019.1 GCA_001916775.1 Firmicutes bacterium CAG:321_26_22
AAAAGACTATGAAAAATCACTAATATTTCTATTAGTTATTTCATAGTCTTTATTTATATTATTATTTATTATATTTAGATTAGATTTTTGCCCCCCCCAACACGTACAAAAGTACTAGTTAACAAGTTGTTAATTTTTATTAATTCTTTCTTGTTCATAGGGGTCACTCCTCTTTCTTTACTTTATAAATTAATTTTATCATAAACAAATATATATTTCAAGAAAGTATTGATATTTTTATATTTTTTTAGTTGTATTTATTTAAAATATATACTAACCACTACTACACTTAATATAACACTTAATAAATCTGCTAATAAACCTACTAATAATGAATATCTTATTTTTTTAATACCTATACTAGCAAAATACATACTTATTATATATATTGTTGTATCAGTAGACCCTTGCATTACTGATGCCAATCTACCTATAAAAGTATCAGTTCCATGTTTTGCCAAAATATCATTCAAAACAACAAGTGAACTAGATCCAGATATAGGTCTTAATAATGCTAATGGTAATACTTGACTAGGAAAATTTATTTTAATAAAGAAATTATTTAATAGATTACAAACATAATTAATAATATTACTATCAGTTATTATAGATATAGCAATAATCATAGTAAATATTGTAGGAAATAAATTTATAGATAATCTCATTCCTTCTTTTACTCCTAATATAAAAGTATCAAAAATATCTACTTTTTTATAAATACCATATACAATTATAATTATTACTATTACAGGTATAAAATAATTAATCATATTTTCTTCTCCATATAATATAAAATATTCGATCAAGTATTAAAGCAAAAATAGTAGATAAAAAAGTAGTTATAATAGTAGCGAGTATTATATCCGTAGGATTTAAACTTCCATTTACTAGTCTTAAACTTATTACAGTAGTAGGTATAATAGTCACCGAAGAAGTATTAATAACTAAAAACGTTATCATTGATCGTGATGCAACACTACTATTATTATTTAATCTTTTAAGTTCACCCATAGCTTTTAATCCAAAAGGAGTCGCAGCATTTCCAAGTCCTAACATATTCATAACAATATTTGAAGATATATACCCTATAGCTTTATCCCCACTAGGTATTTCCGGAAACAAAAAACACACTATTTTAGAAAGTTTTTTTGATATAATATCTAACAATCCAGATTCTTCTGCTATTTTCATAGTACCAAGCCATAAACACATTAAAGGTAAAATACCTAATATCATATCTATCCCTTTAGTACCAGATGTTAAAAGAGTATTAGTAATATTATCATTTTTTGTAATGATACTAAATATTATACCTAATAATATAAAACTTCCCCAAAGATAATTAATCACTAAACCACTCTCTTATTTTATTAAATATATTCTTCTTATTTATACTTTTATTTTTTATAATATATATATCTTCTTCATATAATAATTTATCACCTAAAAATATTTGATTCCTCCCTACTTTATCATTACTATTGTAATCTTTCTTTTTTTCTAAAATAATATGACTAACCAAAGATCTAGATTCTTCTTTTTTCAGTGGTATATAAATATCTTTACTAATATAAAGTTTATCTTTTTGATAATATTTATCACCATAAACACGAAATTTACTTTTATTTAATACTCTATAACCAATATAATTTTCTTTAGCATAATTATATAAATCCAAATGTGTATTCCAATCATCTGAATCTCTTATAGTTACTACAATTAAATTCATATCATCAATAGAAGCAGTACTAACTAAAGTTCTACCGGATTCTTCAGTATATCCTGTTTTGCCACCTGTTATATAGTCATATCTTAATAATTTATTTTTATTATCCCAAAGATATGTCTTTTTATTAGTAGTAACTTTATATTTTTTAGTTTTTACTATTTCACGATAATCATTATACTGCATAGCATACCTAGTAAGAAGTGCCATATCATACACCGAAGAATAATTGCCTTCTGGTGTAGGTAATCCGCTAGGATTATTAAAAATTGTATCTTTCATTCCTATTTCGTTAGCCTTTTTATTCATCATATTTATAAATTCTTCTTCACTGCCACCTACAAAAACCGCTATCATAGTAGCGGCATCATTACCACTTCTAAGCATTAATCCATATACTAAATCTCTTAGTAGTATTTCTTCACCTACTTCAATATATATTCCAGAACCATACGCTTTTAATATATCGTCAGTTACTACTACCATTTCATCTAACTTTCCACTTTCTATAGCTAAAGTAGCAGTCATTATCTTAGTAATTGAAGCAATTAACCTTTTACTATGAATATCTTTACCAACTAATACTCTCGAAGTAGTATCATCCATTAATATATATGAAGAAGCACTACTAGTATTAGCCTTTACAGTATAAGGTATAGACAAAGTTAATATCATTAACAATACTAATATTTTTTTCATAGAATCACCTAAATAAATATATGAAAATAACACTAATTTTAGTCATGATATTTATTAAATTAAATATTTAGTATATAATGTATATAAGGACGTGATATAATGGATAAATTAATTGTTAAAGAAAAAGATGAACTATATAATTATTTAAGAAAAAATTTAAATAAATCCAAAAATAATATTAAATCATTATTAAAAAACGAATGCATTTATGTTAATGATAAAATGATCACTAAATATAATTATATTGTTAATACTAACGATATTATTACTATTGGTAAATATATTAAAGAAAATACTTTTGATTTAAAAATAATATATGAAGATGAAAATATTATTATAATTGATAAACCAACTAAAATATTAACTATTTCTAATGATAAAGAAAAAAATAAAACTCTATATAGAGAAGTTTCTAATTACTTAAAAAAAGAAAATAAAAAAGTTTTTGTAATACATAGACTTGATTATGATACTTCAGGAGTTATTATGTTTGCTAAAAATCAAAAAGTTCAAAAATTATATCAAGATAACTGGAACAATTTAGCTAAAACTAGAGAATATATTGCAGTAGTTGAAGGAAGAACTAATAGTAAAGGGCATATTGAATCTTATTTAAAAATGGCAAAATCACTACAAGTATATTCTTCTAAAAATAAAGATGGTTTATTTTCTATTACAGATTATGAAAGAATTACATATAATGATAAATATTCATTACTTAGAATATTAATATCTACTGGAAGAAGAAATCAAATAAGATGTCACATGTCTGATATTGGTCACCCAATACTAGGAGATACTAGGTATAAAAGTAAAACTAATCCTTTAAATAGATTAACCCTACATGCTAGTTTATTAGAAATAACTAATCCTTTAAATAATAAAGTTATGACATTTAAAAGTAATATTCCTAAAGAATTTTATGAGATAACTAAATAGAACTATCAAATTGATAGTTCTATTTTTAATCTAGCCATTAGCTCTAGTATACTTATAAATAGTTGTAAAATCATCAATAGTTTCTGATAACACTAATATATTATCTTTTATTTCATAAGTATATGTAATGTTATTCTTATTATTTTTTTCTGTTAATACTAAATTATTATTTTCTATTTTATAAGTATAGTCATCACATTCATACTCTTCACTATTCTCTTTTTGTGTACATCTTTTTAATGTGTTATCATTTATAGAAAGATATTGTATAGAAGCAAAAGCAAAAGAATACTTTTGTTTATCAGAACCATATGACTCACCTTCACTATTCCTATTCCAATATCCTTCTAATTCGTTTTGCTCTTCATTAGGAATATTTATATCATTATTATTATCCTTATGAGTAAATTTAAGAAACAATATAGCAATAATAGTTAAAATCAAAATAATTATAATTATAGTATAAATTACTATTTTTCTATTTAATTTTTCCATACCATTTCTCCTTTATTGACAAGCCTTTGCTCCACCTTTAGTATATAAATAACCATTTTTACATGTATAATTTTTCAATATAGGTGCAGCTTTACCATCAGTACAATCTCCAATTAATTGTATTTTCCCATCTTTACAATTACATAGCGCTCCACATCCAGCAGTTCCACCACCAGTAGAACCACCACCTGAAGAAGGACAATTTGTTGGTTTCGTAGTACTTAAATATTCACCTGAAGAATAGCAACCGGAATCCTGTACATAATACCAACCATTTGTAGGATCAGCATTAACAGTTATAAGTGCTCCGCAGACAAAGGCCGTTTTAATAGTTCCACTAGTACTAGGAGACAAGCGGCAATTTAAACCTTTATCAGAATTTACATACATATTTTTAGTACTTACTGTCCATTTAGCATATAATGTTCTATTACCAGTTGTTTTATATACATTATTAATAAATGTTCCCGAACTATTCACATAATTAGTTCCACTACCATTAGT
>MNTB01000020.1 GCA_001916775.1 Firmicutes bacterium CAG:321_26_22
CTTGAGATATATTATATAACGAAAATGCTTCGAGCTCAAGGCTTTCATTTCTATGTGTGCCTTTGAGCGAAGCGAGAAAGGAATGGAATTTTATATGAATTTAATAGCAAAAAAATTTGAAGAATTAGATATAGCAGAATTATATGAGATTTTAAAAGCAAGGACAGAAATTTTTATTATGGAACAAAATATACATTATCAAGATATGGATAATGTTGATTATAAAAGTTTACATTGTTTCTTTATGGAAGAAAATAAAGTTATTGCGTATCTTAGAGCGTTTTATCAAGAAGATAACAATGATATTGTAAGAATAGGTAGAGTTTTAACATTAAGACATGGAAACGGAATTGGTAGAGAACTTATGGAAAAAAGCATAGTTGTAATAAAAGAAAAAATGAAATGTAAAAAAATTAATATGGATGCTCAAAAACATGCAGTTGGATTTTATGAAAAGTTTGGTTTTCAGGTTGTATCAGATGACTTTTTAGAGGAAGGAGTAGTTCATGTTGTTATGGAATTAGAATTATAATACAAATTACAGGTATCGAGATGTGTATAATATTTTGATATTGTGAGTAAAGTGAAATATAAGTTATATTAAAGAAGATAAGGAATTTGTCTTCTCTTTATTACACAAATTAGTTCTATATGGTATTATATTTAAAGATGTAATTTCGGAGGTAAAAATGTATAACGGAGGATACTTAATTAGTCAAATACATAAATTAACTGGAAGAAAAATAAATGAATTACTAAAAGAAGCGAGTGTATCAGAGTTTAATAGTTCCCAAGGAATAATATTATCTTCATTATGGGCTAAAGGAGAGCAAACAATAAAAGAGATTGGAAAAACAACAGGACTTGCCAAAACATCTCTTTCAAGTATGTTAGATAGAATGGAAGGACAGAATTTAATACAAAAAATTGAAAATAAAGAAGATGGTAGAAGTACAATTATAAAATTGACTGAAAAATCCAAAGCTTTAGAAAAAGTATATCAAAATATTACAGATGAGATGGTAGTACAATATTACAACGGATTTAGTGAAGAAGAAATAAGAGCATTTGAATCTACATTAGAAAGAGTAGTAAGAAATTTGGAAGGAAAAAATTAAAATGAGTATTGAAAGTGAAGTATTTAAGAAATATAAATTAAAAGAATCTAATTTAATTCCTTATGGATTTATAAAAGAAAAAGAATTATACAAATATTCTAAAGAATTTATGAATAATACTTTTAAAGCTGATATTTATATAAATAATGAAGGACAAGTTTTAGGAAAAGTAATTGAATTAGAATTAAACGAAGAATATACCAACTTTCGTATGGAAAATGCTATTGGAGAATTTGTAAATACAGTAAGAGATGAATATATAAAAATATTGCAAGATATAGCAAATAAATGTTACGAAAGAGAAGAATTTATTTTTGAACAGACTAATAGAATTACAAATTTAATAAGTGAAAAATATAATGTCGCACCTGAATTTTTATGGGATAAGTTTCCTGGATTTGGTGTGTTTAGAAATGCGAGAAGTAATAAATGGTTTGGAATAATAATGAACATTGATAAGAGCAAAATTATTTCAGATAAAGCTGAAGAAATTGAAGTATTAAATGTAAAACTAGATGATGATGTTCAAAAATATTTAGGAGTAAAAGGAATTTATCCATCTTATCATTTAAGTAAAAAGAGTTGGATTACAATTATTTTAGATGATACTTTATCAGACAGAGAAATAATGGATTTAATTGATATTAGTTATGGTATATCAAATATTAAGGGAGAATGGATTGTACCTGCAAATCCTAAATATTATGATGTAATAAATGCTTTTAATGATACAGATACAATTATATGGAAACAATCAAATAATATAGTAGTTGGAGATATAGTTTATTTATATGTTGCAGAACCATATTCAGCAATTCTTTATAAATGTGAAGCTACAGAAACAAATATACCTTATGAATATAAAGACAAAAATGTTGCAATGAAAAAAGTAATGAAAATAAAGTTACTAAAAAAATATAAAGCTGATGAGTTTACTTTTAAAAAGTTAAATGAATATGGTATAAAGGCAATAAGAGGACCAAGAAGTGTTACTGATAAATTAAGTAAGGAATTAAATAAAAAATAAGGAAAGATAATAAATGAATGATATTTGGAATCCTTGGCACGGCTGTAAAAAATATAGCGAAGGTTGTGAAAATTGCTATATGTATTATTTAGATAGCCAAAGAGATAAAGATGGAAGCAGTATTTATAAAGTAAAAACTAATTTTAATTTGCCACTTAAAAAAAGTAGAAATGGAGAGTACAAAATTCCAAGTGGAGCAACTTTAAGAGTTTGTATGACAAGCGATTTCTTTTTAGAGGAAGCAGACGAGTGGCGAAAAGAAGTATGGGAAATGATTAGAACTCGATATGATGTTACTTTTTGGCTACAAACAAAAAGAGCTGAAAGAGTATTAGATAATCTTCCTGAATGGTGGGGAGATGGATTAGAAAATGTAATAATGGTATTTACAACAGAAAATCAAAAAAGAGCAGATGAGAGATTACCAATTCTTTTAGATTTACCTTTTAAACATAAAGGAATAATGTGTGCTCCAATGATTTCTGAAATAACATTAGACAAATATTTAAGTACAGGAAAATTTGAAATCATATTAGTTGATGGCGAAAACTACGAAGGAAATAGACCTTTATATTTTGATTGGGTAAAAATACTATATGATGAATGTGTTAAATATAATATAAAATTTGATTTTTGTGGTACAGGAAATGTTTTTATAAAAGAAGGCAAGACATATAACATACCAAAAGCTTATCAAAGAGTTATGGCTTTAAAATCAGAACTGCAAAATCCTTTAATCTATAAAGAAAAAGATATAAAAATTCAGCCAAGATGTAAAACTTGCAAAAGAAGATTTAGTTGTAATGGTTGCAAATGGTGTGGAAAATGTAATTGAAAGTAGGAAAAATTATGAATTTTGAAATTGATAAAAAACAAATTGAAATATTTTATAACGAAACAGAAAATAAAAAAATCCCTGTAATAATACTTAATACTTTTAGTGGAGAGGGTAATAAGGTTTGGGAAGAATGTCAAAAATTAAATGAAAAAGATTTTATTTTGGTAGCTATTTCAAAGATGAGTTGGAGCAATGATATGACTCCTTGGGAATGTCCACCCTTATATAAAGGGGATAGTTATTGCAAAGGATATGCAGATGACTATTTAGAATTAATAGAAAACGAGATAATTCCAAAAGCAGAAGATTTTATTACAAATGAACTTCATAAAGAGATAGAATATTTCGGAGTTGCAGGGTATTCTTTAGGTGGTTTATTTGCTTTATATTCAGGTTATAAAACGGATATATTTAAAAGAATTGCATCAGCTTCAGGTTCTATGTGGTATCCTAATTTTGAAAAATATGTTAAGGAAAATAAAATAAGTAAAAATATAGATAAAATATATTTTTCACTGGGAAATAAAGAAAAAAATTCTAAAATAGAAATATTGAAAACAGTAGAAGATAAGACAAAAGAAATTTACGATTATTTAAGTAATAATATCAACACAATTTACGAAGAAAATCAAGGAAATCATTTTCAAGATGGTATTTTAAGAATGGCAAAAGGTATCAAATGGATATTGGAATAATTGAGGTTTTAATAAAGATGATACAAATTACTTATGCAAAGTTCAAAATTGTGTAAATGACTTAAAGGAAAAACAAGAAATTAAAACAGATTTTGGACAAACATTATATTGGGATTACTATGAATATGTAAAAAATAATCCAATAATTAATTGGAATAAAGAGACTTTCGTTTTATATGGAAATAAAGATAATCTTCAAGATGAAAATATTATAAAAGATTTTTGCAATAATTTTAATTGTAACATGTTGGAATGATTGGATAAAATGTGATAACGAATACTCAAGAAATGATAAAAAAGCAATTGAGGCAGGTGCTTGTAAATATTTAAATTTTATTGCTATTGTTTTAAAGAAAAAATAAGTTATAAAGGCTGATATAATTATATATCAGCCTTACAAATTACAATAAGTAAATCAAATTACTTTAGCAAATATTACAAAAATTAAATAATAAAAAAATTATGAGATATTGAATTTAATCAATATCTCTTTTTTGTCGCACATATCAATAAGCAATAGAAGAGAGGTAGAAGTAGATATGGAAAAGTGTAAAAAAAGAAATACAGAACATTGCACAAAATCAAAGTTTTGTGCAATAAGAGATAGGAGCAAAATAATAGAACCCCTTTTAGAGTCCTACCTACAAGTTCTTGTAACTACTAGCCTTAACGGCTTTGC
>MNTB01000021.1 GCA_001916775.1 Firmicutes bacterium CAG:321_26_22
TCATCTAGCAAACGATGGAAGTAAAACACTAGCATCTAGCAATCATTATGACAGAATTTGTGTGGATTGAAAATCCACCCTTAGATAAAGCGCTTACGTTTTTTGTGTTTACACAAAACTTGAAACAGTCTCGAATATTCATCAAAATTTTAAGGTTTCCATTTTTCTCATTTTTACAAATTCTTCTGCATATTTTTTTGCAATATCTCTATTATGACTTATTTCCCAATTTTCTTTATTATATTTTGCAGCATTAGTAAAATTAAATGTTCCATGCATTGCCACTTCTAAATCAATTACACAAAATTTTCTGTGCATGATATTTTTATATTTAGACTCTACATCAATACGATATGTCTCAAAATTATCTTCTAATCTAAAAGGTGCTTTTTCATTTACCTCATTATCATCGATAATAATTTTTATATCTAATCCCTCCATTTTCTTTTTTACTAATTCCTTATATATATCTGAATTAGTAAACCAAGCCATTGCTATCCAAACTAAAAATTTGGCATTCTTGATTTCATAAATAATTTTTCTCTGTATATCTTCAAAAATAATCTCTTGACTTACTTCCTCATAATCTGTATTCAAAAGTCCTGGCCTAAAAAGCACTCCCCAATATTCATAATACTCATTTATAGGATAAATTTCTCTACATTTATTACTAATGTATTTCTCATGTTTTTTTATCTCTACCAACTTTTCTGGAATAATACTAATAATTATATATTCTTTTCTATGATTTGGAAGATGACCTGTAAACTCATATTCTTGTTGAAAAGATATCGTTGATATTTTCAACAATTCAATAATTTTATCCTTATTTTCATGATCTTCCGCCTGAATAGTATCTATCAATAACTGTTTATACTCTTTTTCCGTCATTTTTATTTTCTCACTTTCTTACCCTTACTTAATTTTCCTTAAATTCTTCCATAATGTCTTTATTAAACCTAGACAACTCTCTATCTATATGCTCGTCCGTATATCCAAATATATATTTCTCCAATTCATCTCCATCTATATCAAATTGATCTTCTAAAAATTTCTTATATTGAACATCATAAGCTTTCGCTTTTATAATAATTTCCTGCGCATTCCTCTTTAAATTATTATATCGATCTTCCAATTCAAAAAGATCAATTTCATTATTATCTGTCTCTAATATATTTGTCTTATCTATTACAATATTAAAATTTTGAGACTTACCTTGCAGATAATCTATATCCCCTTGATCATCAAATTCTGTTTTAAATCTAATCTTACTACTATAAGATGAATCATATGGATTTTGAATCTTTTTATCCGTCTTAGATTTTATTTGATTACAAACTTTACAGGCAGGTATCAAATTATATAAGCAAATCGCCATCGCTGTATATTGAGATTTATTGTAATAATGATCCAAATCACCTCTGAATTGTAATTTCCCTTTTTTATCATAAACTATATTAATATAATTCTGATTACAATATGGACAAGTTAGAATTCCAAGTACATCTACAATCTTGGCTGCTTGTGATTTTCTAAAATTACCATATCTCTTTAATATAAATTTTTTCGATTCATCGTTAATATCATCTGCATAATCATCAATATTCTTTTTTATATCTGCTAACTTTTTTGTATCTGCCAACAAAAAAGCTTTTATGCTATCTTTTGTAATATTTAGATCTTCATCTATTATCTTTTTCAAGGTCGCATCTTGTTCTATTGTTTCCATAAAAGCTTTTAAATGTCTTTTCGAAAACCATTTCCAGTATATTTCTTCAATCTGATTCTTTTGCTTCTCAGTCATTGGTATTCTATTCATCCAAAATCCTCTTTATTTTTCTTAACTTCTCTTCATCATCTATATGTAATATTTCTTGTGAAATTTTTTGTTTCTCCACATATCGCCTGTCTTTCGCATAATATAATTCTAATAATTTTTTTCTTACCGTTTTTTCACCTATCCTATCGATAAAACCTTTTATTGAATTTAATTCTTGTTCTTCAATTTCATCATATTTTAATCTCTTTATCACATCTTTTATTTTATCATATGAATATTTTCCAAATGTATTTTCAAGCATAAACGTATCCATCAACAGATAATATATATTTGTTGCAAATGTATCCTGCTTCTGTTTTATAATGCTTTTATTATTACTCTCTTCTTTTGTTATTGCATAAACATTTTCTGGTAATATATCTGTTACAATAAAAGGCGAATGACTTGATAGTACAACTTGTATTGTTCTTTCTTGACACTCATTCAAATTCCTTAATAAAATATCTATGAAATTTCTAGCTAACTCTGGATGAATTGCTCTGTCGGGTTCATCTATTAACAATACAATATTATCACCATTTTCAATTTCATCAACAGCCAAAGTTACTTTAGATATAATGTCTAGAAAAACTCTTTGCCCTTCTGACATCTCAGGAACTATAATCCCTAAAACATTATCAATCGTATTTATGCTACCTTCATTATCTTTTCCTCTATAAATAAAATCATATACTCTTAATAAATTTGATACTTTTTCTTCTATTGGTTCATTACAATCAATTCTGATTTTTCTGTTAGTCTTAAAATACTTCTCTGGTAATTCTTTTATAACATTTAACATTTCTGAAATAGCCATCTGTTCATTAGTTTGTACTGTACGTCGTGCCTCTGTATCAACTTTGTTTAATACATAATTTAATATTTCATCAAAACACTCTTCATCCTCACTCATAGTTTCAATACGCGAAACTAATTTTTCGTATTTCTCTTGTAAAATATCAATTCCTCTTGATTCTGGTTCTCGATTCCATATCCATCCAGAAAATCTATTAAGAAAATAATATTCTATTAACTCAATATAAAATCTGCTAATAAATTCTGCTTTAATATTTTCTTCATCTAAATTTAAAGAATCTTTTAATATCTTATCCAACTCATCTATTTTTTCATCTAAATATTCCTCTGTTTCATCGTCTATCTCATTTCTAAACACACTAAGTTCATCTTTGATAATATTTATTATATCAATATTTTTATTTAAACGCCAAAATTCATCTTTATTTTTCATATATATTAAATATTTATACAAATACTCATAACAAATTCCATTTATATAATATTTTCTAGCAAATATGTACTCACCATCATCTTCACTTACAAAATTGCTGTTAATCCTACTATTATATTTATCTTCTGTAATATAAGCATATCTAGTTTCTGCTCTCTCTCCGTTTTCTTCCATCCATCTTTTAAAAAAGTTATTTTTGTATACTAATTTATTATCTTCTAATGAAAAAATTAGACTAACCCATGGTTTATATAACGATTGTCTTACTTCTATTCCGTGCATATTTATATTTGTTATTTTCTGATCACCTTCAATGTAACTTGAATCAGAAAACTCAAAGCCATAATAATTATCATATAAATGATACATCAAAAAATAGGATCTCCTATTTTCTTTTCTATGTGAATTTCTTCTTCTATCATCTAGTCTCATACCTAAAAGATCTAATAATGTAGATTTTCCAGCACCATTTTTTCCATGAAGTAGAGTGATATTTTTTATATTATCTCCATAATAACCTTTCATATTATTATTTTTATATTCAATATTCAAACATCCATCTTTATATTCAATATTATAATTTGAAGAAAAATTAATTTGCTGATTTTCAAATACATCATCATATCTTTTTATATATAAATATAATAACTCCATACACTACTCCCTACCATTCCTTGTATCTATAACTAAACATAGCCAATAAAACATGATTCCATCAAAAACCACATCCTATTGGCTACCACCTATTCATCTACTTCCAAAGCATCTCCGCATAAACCCCATCAGCAATCAACTCCCTAAAAGCATCCTGCACAGTCTCTTTATCTTCCTTATATGTAACTCCAAACCAACGATCCTGTGTCTCCAACACCTTCACGTTCGCCCTTT
>MNTB01000022.1 GCA_001916775.1 Firmicutes bacterium CAG:321_26_22
ATTATTTCCAATTTATTATGTGTTTTAGAGGTATTTTTTATAAAGGGTGGCCTACTTTTTAATGAAATTTATGGTCTACTAATAGTGTCTCCTATACAAGATGTTAATAGAAGACGAAAGAGTGAAAGGGGACAAGTATTTTATGGTTTATCAGGTATTCCAGATTTTGTGATATTAGATTTAGATTTTGATAATAATGATAATAAAGATATGAAAATTAATAATATTGATAAAATTTATGGGTGTATTGAAATAAAGGAAGTCAATTATACATTACTTAATGTAAAAGATATAATAGAAAAAGTTAAACTTGGAATAGAACTTAGAGATGAAGAAGGACAGTTATTAGGAGAAGTATTATGGTATAGAAAAGTACTTTATACAAACGGAATTAGGTGGATGTACTATGAGTGGGAGAATATTGATAAAAATGATTGGGATTATATAAAGAAACTTGTAAAAACTCGTATCAATATGGAAAAAGAATATAGGACCAAAGAAAATATAGACTCTAGGAAAAGTGTAAATTTATCAAATTTTAATTATTATAATAAAATTAAATTTGAGAATATAAATATTAATGAAGTAGAACTTATAAGTTTATCAAATGATATTAAAGATGACCAATGGAATGATTTTATAAATAAAGTGCATAACATTAAGTGGGATAAATAGTAAGTTAAAGAGTTGCTTTATAGAATTTAGTATAATTATACTATAAATAAACCTCACTTACTACCGATACGGAGAACCGTACCATAAATAAGGAATATTTTTACTTAAATTGGATAAATAACTGAGAATATAAGTGGAATTTTATGATATATGGGCCTAATAGTTACAATATTTAAAAAATAATATATAATAAATATAGTTATTTATTAGGAGGGGTTGGTAATGTCTGTTTTTTATTCGGAAAAGGTAATAAAACAAAGAATTTCTCAATGTAACTGGTCTACATACTTAGTTGGGTTTGACTTAAAAGATGATGGGACAAAAGAATATAGATTAAATAGTTTAATAAAAATACTTATGAATGTTATACCAGAGTTTGCATTTGGATTTCATGATGGAGCTGAAACTAAAAATACTGAACTAACAAGTAAGGTAATTGAGTCTGCGAAAGCAATATATAAAATAGATGAATTTCAAAAGGTAAAAGATATATATTTAAAAGGTGAATATATTGAAGATGACGATTTAACTAACAAATATTTAAGGAGAGGAGAATTTGGGGAACTAATTTTACATTTAATTTTGAGAGATTTTTATTCAACTATACCACTATTATCAAAAATATTTTTTAAAGACTCTTATGGACATACTGTTCATGGATTTGATGCAGTACATATAGAGCCTACTTCAAGAACATTGTGGTTAGGTGAATCAAAATTATATGAAAATGGAAAAAAAGGAGTAAAAGCTCTTATACAAGATATAAAAGAACATATTTTAAGAGATTATTTAAATGATGAGTTTGCTTTAGTTTCAAAAAAAATAAAATTATTTGAGAATATTCCTGAAAAAGAATATTGGTTAGATATTCTTAGCAATAGCAATACTTTATCAGAACAATTAAATTCGATATCAATTCCACTTTTGTGTACATATTCAAGTAATAATTTTATAAAACATAATGATGAAACCACACAGGAATTTATAGCTGACTATGAAAGAGAGGTTAAAGAATTAAAAAAATATTTTGATGATAATAATGATCATCCATTAAGAACACACATAAATATAATATTAATATTATTTCCAGTAAGATGTAAAAATGAGCTGATTAAGAAATTGCATTATAAATTAAGTTTATTACAGAAGGTGGGTGAGTAGTTAATGATTGAGGTTTTAAATCAAATAGATTGTTGTGAAAAGATTACGTATGGTGAAAGCTTTAGAATTGCAAGACTTTGTTCTAGATTACTAAGAAATCAACAAACAGAATTAGATGGTAGAAGAGTGATTATTCATATACTTGATAATTGGAATAAAGTATGTGAGGAGACTAAGGAGATATGGAGTGATTTAATTGAAGCAGCAGGTTTTTATCCTTATATTGGTAAAGAAGAAAGTATAGAGTTAAAGAGTACATCTACGAAAATAAGAGCGGAGTTTTATAGATCATCTAATCTAGATGGGAAGTATCTTCATGAAGAGCAAAAAAATATTTTAGATATAATTAAAAATGGAAGAAATCTGATAGTTAGTGCACCAACAAGTTTTGGGAAAAGTTTACTTATAGAAGAAATTATATCAAGTAAACAATATAATAATATAGTTATAATTCAGCCGACATTAGCATTATTAGATGAAACAAGAAGAAAGCTAAAAAAATATCAAAATCATTATAAAATAATAGTTAGGACAACTCAAAAACAATCCATTGATAGAGGGAATATATTTTTATTAACAGCTGAAAGAGTTATGGAATATAAAGATTTACCTAAAATAGATTTTTTTATATTAGATGAGTTTTATAAGATAAGTGCTAAGAGGGATGATGAAAGAAGTGATGCTTTAAATAATGCAATTAATTTATTACTAAATAAGCATAAAAGTAACTTTTATTTACTTGGTCCGAATATAGATGGGATTTCATCAGGTTTTGCTGAGCGTTATAATGCTGATTTTTATAAAACTAATTATTCTTTAGTTGATACAAATAGTATAGATTATTATACTAAATATAAAGATTCTTATGGAGTTAGAGGTAAAAAAAAGGAGTTTAAAGAGCAAAAGCTATTTGAATTATTATATAAGTTAAAAGATGAGCAAAGTATTATATATTGTTCATCTCCTGCAAGGGTTAGGTATTTATCTGTAAAATTTAAGGAGTATTTAAAAGATAGAAATGTAAGTGAAGGTGGAAATCAAATATCATTAATCGAATGGATAGAACAAAATGTTGATAGAAATTGGAGTTTAATAGAATGCTTAAAATATGGAATAGGTATTCATGATGGAGCGTTACAAAAGCATATAACATCAAGTATAATTAAATATTTTAATTTAGGAAAGCTTAAATACTTATTTTGTACATCAACAATAATAGAAGGAGTTAATACGAGTTCTAAGAATGTAATATATTTTGACCAAACTAAGGGGAATAAGGTTAAAATAGATTATTTTGATTATAGTAATATAAAGGGTAGAGCTGGTAGAATGATGGTTCATTATATTGGAAATATATACAATTTTAATCCGGAGCCTTCTATAGAAAATATGATAGTTGATATTCCGTTTTTTGAACAGGACCCAGTATCAGATGAAGTATTAATTAATATTAATTATAAAGATATAAGAGATAAAAATAGTAATCAATATAAAGAAGTTAGTAAGAAAGAATGGAGTATCGATTAAAGGGCAAATAGAAATATTAAGAATATTAGAGAAGGATATTGAAAATAAATATAATTTAGTATATTGGTCTAGATTTCCGACATATGAGCAACTAAAATATGTATTAAATCTAGCTTGGTATAATTTTATAAAGATGGGTGAAGCAACTAGACCAATGACTATAAATAAACTTATTAAAGTTACTTTTGATTATGGAAATGATTCTAATATAATTAGATTAGTTAAAGAGAGTCTCCTATACTTAAAAAAAAGTAATAATAAAGGCAAAACTGATATAGAATTATTGGATAATGCTATTCAGGAATCATTTCAGATATTAAAACATTGGTTTCAATATAAAGTTCCTAAGTGGTTAAGTGTGATTAATAATTTACAGGAATTTATATGTAATAAAAAAGATATTAAGCCAGGTAGTTATATATTTTATGCTAATAAAATAGAAAATGAATTTATAAGAGATAACTTATCAGTTCTATATGAATATGGGGTACCAAGCTCAGCAATAAATAAATTAGCAGATAAGATACCAAGTGATATAGATGAGGATAAAATAATAGAATATATAAAGAATAATGAATTAATTAATAAGTGTGATTTAATATCATATGAGAAAGAAAAGTTATATGAAAATATATAATTAAATAATACACCACTTTACAATAAATTTAACTAGCTTTATCACTATCAGCAAGATATTTAAATATATCTTCAGCGGTAGTAATATTTTTATCTAATTGTAGTGTTTTAAGCAATTTGCTAAAAATAAATTCCTTATAAATACACTCTGATAAATGATATTTCACTTATTGTGGACTTTTAAATTTATACTTATAAAGATTGTTGCTGATAAATGGTAATAGTATTGTTAGGCTATAGGCTACACCTAGTAAATTAACGTACTTATTTATAGCCGCCTTACTCCTTACCATATAACTCCTTAATGACCAAAAAGTTTTTTGTTGGTAGAAAATAGTTTCTATATTCCAACGCATTTTATATATGTTATAGATTCATTTTTCTACCGGCTTATCTTGTTTAGCTTCATCAATTGATATATTATCAAAACTATTAATTTCATTAGGATCGATAGTACTCATGTATAATCTAATCAAAGTAAATTTAACTATATCTATAGTAGTAAGTGTTATATACACTGGCGTATCAATTAGATTTATAGCTACCTTTATGTGAGCAACAAAGAATTTGCCATCTTTTTTATATTCTAAATTATGATAGTCTATTCTTTTACCTTTCCTTTTAGGTCTACCAAGTTTGTGAGTTTTTTCTATATTAAGATCAAACATAGCTGTATCGCTACGCAAAGCGCCTATTATACTTATATTTTCAAATTTTTTAATTGAATTTATAAATGGTGCTTTAGTATACCAACTATCACAAGTAACAATTACTTGATATTCTGCTAAAGCAGGGGCTACATCTATAACCATATCTGCTGCTACTTCTAATTTAGTTTTAGATTTATCATAAAGTCTATATTGGATAGGAAGCTTTAGATAATTAATTTTAGTATTATGGCTTATTGGAATGGCTATAGCTAATGATACAAAATAATGGCCATTTAGATAAGATGATCCATTTTTACTTGTATGATCAAAAAGCTTTTTATAATAATCAAATTTTTCACCAAATTTAGCTTGAAGAGTATCATCTATTATTAAGTATATAGTTGCAGTTTTCTTTAAAGTATTTGGTATAAGGCTAATTGTAACGTTAAGCGTAGCTATCGCTAATTGGGATATATTAAAGATTTTTTGTGCTAAGAAATAGTAAAATCTATTTAAGCAAGCATTCCAGTATTTTTTATAAATTTATCATAAATAAAATTTATAGATCTAACTTCTTGAACATAAAGTAATGCAATAATAATAATTTTAAAATTTTCAAAGCTTCTCTTATAAAAAATATCTTTATATTGAGATAAATATATTTCTAATGTTTTAATTATTGATTTATTGTTAATACTATTAATAAGGTCAAATACACTCCTGTTCTTGTTTGTATTTGTTTTATGATTAGTTTGTGCAGGAGTTAAGTATTTGGCTCGTTGTATTTTATGGAATTTATTTTTTTAATTACTTGTAAAGTGGTGATAATTTAATAAAAAATAGAATATTGAAATTATTTTTAATAAATATTATATTTATAGTATAAAGGTTTTTATTAGATAAACTAGGATTTAATAGGAGTTGAGAGGTGGAGTTATTTGTTAAAAATAGAATATCAAATCTATACTAAAAAATTTTATGAAAAGCTTAGATTCAATCAAATATAAGGTGAAATTTTTAAAAGATGGAATAATTCATATAGAAATGATATTAAAATAAAAATCAGTAAGTAAATTCAAATTTTTGAGGTGAATAAATAATATATATATAATAAAATTTTAAACTTGAGAGGAGAGTACTGATGAATAATTTTAATGATAATGAATATAAGATATTAATAAGTAACTTATTAAATGATACAAATTATGTTAAAGTATCTAATATGGGTAAAATGTCAGGGCTTAGAAAACATGCTGAAGTAATGGTAAGAAAAATATTAAATATTGGAAGTTCGAAGTCTTTGATGCTAGGTCAGGTAAGGGATAATTCAAGTAATACTGCGGTAAAAGAAGGAATGAATATTTTAGGAGAAGAATTAAGTCTATATTTGATTAATTGTATAGAAAGAATTAATCCACTTGCAAGAGAGGGAAGTCATACAAAGCGTACACATGAATTTTCAAATGAAGAAATAGAAATTGTCGAGGAAGCTATTTTAGATTTATACGCTTTGCTATTTATTAGATATTTTTTAGAATATCAGAAAGATAAATATTTTTCTAATAATATCTTAGAGGTATTTTCATTTTTGCCACCAATTATTAGATATAAAACATGGATTTATTTATTTGATAAACATAAAAATAAGCTACAAATACTAGATAAATTAGTATTATCAATAATTAAAGCTTATAGTAAAAAAGATGCTTATGACTGGATAGAGACTAATAAAGAAGCTATAAATTCAGTTCCTTATCCAAACGAAAAACAAATTATAGAATATATAACAACAGTTGGTAAAGAGATAAGCCCAGGAGAATATATATTCTCTATAAATTTTGGTGGATATACTAATATGTATGATTTATTGTATGATAAAATTAAGGATGAAAGAACTGGAATAAATGAAGGCGGAAAAATGTATCATGATTTTGAAAGTGCCATTAAGTATTATAATTCATATAGAGAGGCATATATAAATACTTTTTCAGAAGAAGAAAAAATATTCCAATCATTGATGGACTTCGTATACTTAGGAAGAAAACCTATAGAGGAATTAGAAAAGTAAAGAATACAAATAGTAATGTAATTAATTAGAACTGAAAGGGTGGTGTTAGTATAAAGTAGTGGACACATTAAGTCGAACTAAGTAAAATAATATTTAGTTAAGAAAGGATGTGTCCATTATGGGAAAGGGCAGAAGATACGATCAAGAATATAAGGATATGATAGTAGAGTTATTTAAATCA
>MNTB01000037.1 GCA_001916775.1 Firmicutes bacterium CAG:321_26_22
ACTACTTAAATCTAATTGTTTTAATGATTTACAATTATAAAACATATTTGCCATATTAGTTGCATTAGTTGTATCAAAATTACTTAAATTAATTTCTTTCATTTTTTGACAGTCTCTAAACATATTACTGAAATTAGTTACCTTTGATGTATTAAAATTTGATAAATCAAGACTTTCAAGAGAAGTGCAACCATTAAACATATTATTTGCATACAATAATTTAGATGTATTAAAATTTGATAAGTTAACACTTTTTAAACTATTACTGTTATAGAACATATAAGACATACTAGTCATATTACTAGTATCTAAACCAGTTAGATCTAGAGTATCTACATTATCTAAATAAGCAAACATACCACTACCATTAGTGTTAGCTTCTAGTGAGCCATTCTCACTACCTATTGATACTTCATATAAACTATTATTATCTTTATCTGTATACCATAACATTACACTTCCATCTTGTTTTGATGATATATCTTTACTATATTTTGCATCATTTGGTACTATGTTATTTTTCTCTATTGTTATAGATTCTATTTGATTTCTTAATACTTCAGTATTTAGAAATGTTGATGATGAGCTAGAGGGTTGTGTAGTTTCATTTTGTATTACATTTTCTTTATATATAGCTCCAGTTCCTTCTCCATAGATATTAAATCTAAAACTATTATTACTCATAGTAATTGGATTATCTCTATTACCATCTATATAAATATATAAGGTATATATAGATACATCACTAGTTACTATTTCATTACTAGCTAGTGTTATAATATCACCTTGTTTCTTATCACTAAAGTTACCACTTGATATTCTTTCATTATTACCATTATATAATTCATATACAAAAGTATTTTCTTGTAAAGTAGTAGGAAGAAGATCTAAACTTAAATATAAGTTCATAACTGCTGTATCATTATTACATGTTTTATGTAAATTTACTTCAATTTCTTTTATTAATCCTTCTTCTTTGGATGATACTGGTTTTAATTTACCATTAATCGTAGCTCCTCCAGTAAAATATATTTCAGGTAAACATAAATTACCTGATATACTAGTAGTACTACTACTCCATATATAATACGCTAAACTACCAGTAATAGATAAACCTAATAATACTATTCCAAGTATCATATATAATTTGTATTTATTCATAATTTCCTCCATAACAAAAAGACTATGAAAGACTAGTATTACTACTAGTTACTTCATAGTCTTTATTAATATTATTATTTATACTTAAATTACAACCCCCCCCCGAAAATTAACTTGTTGTTAACTATATTTAATACTTTCATAGGTAGGGCCTCCTTTCATACTTTATGTATTAATTTTATCATAAACTTTTTTTATTTTCAATAAGTCTATTGCTATTTTTATTAAAATATCATATAATGTATATGGAAAGAGAAATTTACTCATAATAAAAATGGGTAACACCTAGTTGTGAAGGTGTTCTCTCCGCATTTTTTAGATACAGAGCACTGCCTTGGTGCTCTATTTTACTTATTTTCTAAGGTTACTACTATATATGAAATATAGTGTAACTAGAGTAATCCAAGCAAATGCTAGGACTAGTTCCATTTCAAAACCCCCTTTATAAGAAAACTTTGAAACATAGAATCACCCCTTCCTTAAGATACTTAAAAAAGGAGAGAACACCACTAGGTATTACCGCATAAACATTATATATTAATTGGTTATTGTAGTCAATGTTTTTTTTGACTATTTTTTATTTAATTTATAAACTCTTTATTTATAGGCGGTTACAAGATTTTTGCATATAATACGTATGTACCATCTTTGCGTGATAATCGTTTAAATATTTATAATATAATGTATATAGAAAGAGAAATTTACTCAAGGTATTCTCACCATATAGCTGTGTTATATTATGCTGGATTTGTACTAAAACTTAAATTTAAAGCTACATTACCAATAGCAGCATTATTTTCACAGTCTACATCTTGTCCTTCAATCCACATATATACTTTTATCTTAGTAATACCACTATTGATACTAAAGATTTGAACATTATTATCAAAATTATTCTTAGTATAATAATCTATGTTTACTCTTTGAAAATACATAGGATATTTATTTTCACTAGCATTATTAGTAGTAACGCCTGCTATCTTAGGTATTTCATTTAAGACACCATCATAATTTAATGGCTCTGATGGACTAGTTATATTCATTTGGTAAACATCTCTAGCATTTTCAATACCATATTCAGTATGTGTATCATAATTAGGTTCCCAAATATGAACTTTACTCTGGTCACTAGTAGTCATTGACTGAATAGTTCCAAGTGGAGCCCCAGTAAATGTTGTTCCTTCTTCAACAAAGGCAAAGCGAACAGCATTTTCTATTCCTACAGATTTATTTCCACCATAAGTAGCATTAGATTCAGGCGTTAGATATAACTGAGTATTATTATTAGTTTTTAAAAACAAATCAAAAGTAATAAATTTACCAGGACTATTTTCTCCTGCTGATGCTACTTCAATACTTCTAGTTGTTTCAAGTACATAATTGCCAGCAGCATTATTAACAGCATTACCATGATAGATAGCTATCTTACCATTATCTATTTTACCTACTGTTGATACAGCCTCTAATGTTTGAGGAATTTGATTAGTATTAGTTGGATATGTATCACTAGCAGTTATTATATCATCAACAGAAACAGAAGATTTCCAATTAGTTCCATCAACAGATATTTCTATTCCTCCTTGAGCTCTAACATTTACATTTAATAAATCTACTCTTACTAATCTATTAGTAGTAAACCAAGCATATGATGAAACAGATAATGATAATGTTGTAATTAATAATAGTAATAATAGATAAAATAAACGATATCTTCTCTTTTTTTCTTTCTTCTTATTCTTTTTCATTATTCTTACTCTCTTCCTTATGTTCTTCTCTTATTTCCATATGCATTTTTATTTCACCACCAAGAATATTATCTATGCAATCTGGATCATCGCCTTCAAGCCATATTACAATAGTAAATTTATCAATATTTCCTGGTTTAAAATCTTTTCTTTGTTCTAACACTGCTTCATCTTTGCTATAAAATGGTAAGGTATCTTTTTCTGGCTCATTAGTATAAGAGTTTACTTTAGCATATACTCTTCTATCACCATTTAAATATACCATTACTCTAGCAGCTTCATCAACATTTTTTATAACATCATCAATTATTATAGAATACCAATAATTGATTGCTTCTTCGCCTTCATTTTCTATATAGAAAGTATAAGCTATATAATTTTCTCCATTATGCGAGCCATTACTTTCAGTATCTATATTTTTTGGTATCCAATCTATTGATATATTATCCATAAATTCTAAGTCTCTAGCAGATAATTTTCTTTTTGATTCTTTAATTTCTGAATCTTCATATATTACAATACCACTTTCTGAAGATAATCTTTTATCAAGTGTTATTGTAAACTTTCCGCCTTTATATATTACTCCTAATACGATAAATACTAAAGCTAATACTAAAATGGATATAGATAATATTAATTTTATACTACTATATTTCTTTTTTCTGCCATAAACTTTTTCTGCTTTTACCACTACATTTTTAGCCATATCTACTCCCTTACCTTCTCTTTTTATTTTATCATAATTCTTGTACTTGTACAATTAACTCATGATAATTTTACATTATATTAGACATTATATTGCTTATTAATTATTATTATGCTATAATTTTTATATAATAGGTGATGTTAATGAAGAGAAAACATTTTATTTATATTCTTGCTTTCTTATCATTTGTTTTATGTATTTTCTTTATACAAGAATCTTATGCTAAGTATTTAACTTCTACTAGTGAGAATGCTAGTATTAATGTAGCTAGGTGGAGAATTTTAGTTAATAATAAAGATATTCGTGAAGGAAATACTGCTGATGCAGTTATTGTACCAGTATTTGATGGTAATGAAAATATTGCTAGTGGTATTATTGCTCCTACTAGTGAAGGATATTTTGATTTAGTTATAGATGCTACAGAAGCAGATGTTTCATTTAAATATAATATTAATTTTTCTGTCAATGATGATAGTGCTGTCAGTGATTTAGTAGCTACTAAATATTCTATTAATAATGGAAATGTTGTTGATTTAAATAGAGATAATCAATCAATAACCAATGAAGTATTACAAGCTAATAATACTGCTCCTATTTATATTAGAGTATATGTTATATGGGATGATGGGGAAAATAGTGCTATGGATAACACAGCAGATACTGAGGCTACTAAAAATGGTAAAACAGCTAAAATGAATGTTAATTTATCATTTATCCAACTTAAATAATAACTATTAGTTTTGAGATTATAAGCTCAAAACTTTTTTTATAATGACCTTTGGCATTATAAAACCTCCTAGTGACCTAAGGCACTGGAGGCATATAATAATTTTATTCATCTACTTGTACTGCAGTTATCTTTACTATTAAACTTATACTTGGTAAAGCACTATTTTGTTTATGATAATCATAAGCTTTATTACCCCAATATGTATCTTCTGAATCATTACCATTTTCATATGGCCAAGTAACGTTAATAGTTATACTTGCTTCGCCACCATTTTTAGGAATAACCTCGTTAGAAACATTAAAATCAATAGTAAATGGATAATCATTTCTTATTTTATTTATAATTTGTTCATCAGTTAAATTTAAACTTAGAAGATCACTTCCTAGAATATTTGCTTTTTCTATTTCATACTTAATACGAGCATCAGCTTCACCACTATTGGTGGCTCTTAATACCTTCTGGTAATCTTCCATACCTGGATATAAAGAATCTATATTTATTTCAATATATTCTTCACCCATTTCACCTGCTCCTACTTCAAAGTTTACATGCCAACTTCTTACTTTAGCAGTTATATTATTGGATACTTTAGTTGAGTATATAAACCAAGCAAAACTATTAGAAGCTAAAGTTATAGCTAAAAGAAATATTGTTCTTAACCTAATCCTTCTTTTTCTTTTTTCTTTCTTTTTGTCACTCAATAGTATCACCTACTTAGATTTTTTTTCTTTTCTTTCATCAATGATATCTATTACTTCCATTACTAGTAATATGGCAAATGGCACAAATACTACAAAATAAAAGCCATATGGATTATTTACTACTTTACTTATTAAACTTAGTACTATACTTTTATATACTACTTTACCTAATATTTGGTTATCTTCTACTAAAGGATCTTCAATATCATTAGCTATACCTTTAGTATGAAAGTATGTTTTTCCTTGTAATTTTTCTTTCTTTATTACTCTATGGGTTACTATTTTACCAGCAAAATCATCTTTCATTCCTCGATATACAACATCGTCTCCTACTACTATTTCTTCAGTATTTATATTTTTAGAAATAACCATATCATATACTTTATATTTTGGTTCCATACTTTCAGTTATAATTGTATAGATACTATATCCGCCTAGTGATAGTTTATTATTTGATATTCTTTGAATAAAGATTATACTAATTACTATTACTATAAATAAGGATATTATTGCTTTAATAATCATTAATAATATTTTTAAGGCTTTATTATTTTTTATTCTTTCTATCATATTTATCACCACTATATTTCTATTAACTTTATATCTTCTAAATATTTATCCATATATTTTTTATATATTTCTTCTATTTGTTTTTCATTTACAACAGTTTTATATTTTATTATACTATATTGTTTATCTATTAAATCTTTTAATTTCTTTTCATCAATAGTTGAATCCATGGTTATGACTTTTTCTATCATATTACCTACTAGTTTCTCAGATAGTTCTGTTTTAGATACTTTTTCTTCTTCTTTACCTATAGAATCTAAAACTAAGTAATCTAATAGGAATGATTCATCTATTAATTTTTTTATTTTACCATCATCATAATAATCATTATTTCCTTTATCTTTTTTGGTATCATCTTCCATATGAGTTTGCATATAATTCCATAATTTTACAGCATATTGGAAATTAACATTTTTAAGTATTACATTTGTTTTCTTAATTGGAGATGTTACTAAAGATATATGCTTTTTATCTATTGTTTGATATACTGATGATGATGTTAAGTCAGATATTTGTGTCTCTAACTTTTCTATTCTTTCAGATATAGTTAAGCCAGAGTCATCTTTATTACTTTTCTTATCATCTTTTTTAGAATTAATAGTCATTGTTATATCTATTTTTTCTTTACCAAGACTACTATTGGCACTATACTCTAATTTTTTATCATCTTTACTATAGGATTCTTCTACTAAATTACGTTTTTTTCTATCAATATAGAATTTCATATTTTTTATTAAACTATAAATGAAACGATTTTCATAAGTATCAAAACTTTCTTCTTTATTGATATTTAATATTTTACTAGGACGCACATCTCCTGTTTCTTTATTGTAATCTTGTATTAAATTGGTATTTTTAGATAAGTGCTTAATACTTTCAACAGTTACACGACGAGCTAATTCTATTTTTACAATATCTTCTTCATTTATTATAAATCGATTTGGATTTCTTAAGATATTATCTAAATATCTGATAGTATCTTCCATTATCTCAAGCCATTCAAAGTTAGTATTTACTCGATCATAGGCTGTTTTTACATGAAGATTTGAATTTATATTTTCAAAAAATTTGTTATTTTTATCTTCTTTTGCTTCTGTATATAAATTCATTATTTCTAATTCATTCATTATAGGCCTCCTATGTTAATTTTTTTAATCTAAGTAAATACTCTTCGCACTCTTTCATTTTTCCTTTACCAAAGGTTTTATCTAGAAATTCTATATATCCATCAATTTCATCACGAATATATGATATATTTAATTGTTCAAATTTTCTTAGTATTTTTCTAGCTATAAAGTAATCTACACCATCTACTTCATCACCACCACAGGCAACATATACTGGTACAAACTTTTTCATATGAGCTACGATACGATTACCAAAAGCTATTCTAAAGTGTTTGATAACATAATCATCCATTTCATTTATCTTATTTAGAGTATCTTCTGATATTGGATTATCTTTCATTGCTTCACTAAATAATTTATCTAGGTATGAATAATTTATATCTTGGGCCTCGGTATCAATTGGTTCAAATACTTGACCTTTATCATTAATGTCTAGAGGCATAGCTCTATCGTATACTTTATCTGTTACCATAAATGTGGAGTCATCGTTATTGATTGTTCCAATATACCATACATTAGCAGGTATTTTTAATTTACCATCAACAATGTTTTTGGGATCGTCTGGCCAAGAACTAGATACTAATTCTACAATCCATTCGTCTTTATTAGGCATCTCTAGAATAGATAACATTTCAGCAAAATAATACTCTACTCTGGAGATGTTCATTTCATCTAGTATTACGGTATATATATCATCAGTATAACCTGCGACATAAAGTTCTTTTAATACTTCTGTTTCATTAAACTTTTTAGTAAATTCATTGAAATAGCCAAACAACTCAGTTCTATCTCTCCATGATGGTTGTACTGAAGCAACACATGAATCATGTTTTAAGAATTTTCCCCAAGCATAGGCTAAAGATGTTTTACCAGTACCAGATATACCTTGTAATATTACTAGTTTGGTTGAGGCTAGTGCTGATATGAATAATCTTATCATTTCTGATTTATAGTATAATTTTAATTTAGATGCTGCAAAATTTCTAAATGTCTCTACTAATTCTTCAAGGGTAAAACTATCACCATAATTTACTATTTTATATTTAGCAAATTCAGTATCGACCGCTGTTAGTTTAGGGAATCTACTCTTAGTAGTATCAACATCTTCTTTTGGTTTATCTGTTTCTTCTATCTCTGGTGATTCACCTGGCTTTAATCCTAGTTGTGATACTTTCATAGCAAGAATACTTTCTTTTTCGGCCATAAGATCCGCTACTTGATTATTTAGAGAAGCTACCTCCTCAAGAAGAGATTCTTCTTCTACTACTGTTTTATGGAATTTTAAATACTTTCTTATAATGAAATAGATAATAAATCCTAAACCTCCTATTATGGCTAAAACTATTATGATGGCTAAGACTACTAATATCCATTCAGGAACACTAAAATCATCTTTATAAAAATTAATTATACCAATATATTCTTTTATATTGAACATATTTATTATTCCATTTACTAAGCCTTTAAACATCAGGATAAAGGAAGTAAAAAATTGTTCTAAAAATTCATATAGAAATCTAAAAAATGTATCCATACTGCACCTACTTTACTATTCTATTATTAATTTTTCTTCGTCAAAAAAGTTTTGTTTATTTGTATCTACTATTACATATATAAAAATATCTAACCATAATTTACTTGAATCATCATAATTATATCCTTCATCTATTTCTACTGCTACTTGAAAGCCATCTTTTATCCAAGTATTTATTTGATCTTTATTTACTAAATAGTCAGAATACTTAAACTTTATTATAATATTATTCTTTACTATTTCATTATCTATTATATTTATTAATCTATTTAATTTTTGTTCTTTATCAAAAATACTGATAGGAAAATCTACGATTAAATTAGTATCAAATTCTCCCTTAATAGCATTTTCTAAGATTATTTTAGAAGTTAAACAGTATGTAATAAAGCTTTTTTGTTCATTTACTATTCCTTCACTATATACTTTATTTATTGAATATTCACTATATATTCTGTTAAATTTAATAGTGTTATTTAGTTTTACTTGATAAACTTTTTTGTTATTAGTTTTTATTAATGATATACTAAACTTTTCACTATCAAAAGATTTTAGATATTTATCTTTGCGGCTTTCATTTTCTTTTACTAATTCATAAAGAGTATCAATAAAAGTTTCATCATTTAATCCTAGTTCTTCATTCCGATATTCATCTATTTCTAATATTACTTTTTTTAATGATTCATATTCTTCGACATTATCAAAATATAATATATATTTAAATAGATAGAAAGTATTTTTTATTTTAAAGATAGTATCTTCATCTTCATTTTCTTTCATTTCAATAGCTTTTTGTCTTAGATAATAATTAATGTTTGATGTAAAGTTTTTATATTTTATATCTTCATTATTATAATATCTAACATTTATATAGACTTCTAATAAGGGGTCTACTATTTTCTTGGCATAATATTTATCTAATATTATTTTTAGATATTTTGTAATATTTTTCTTAGAGAAATCAATATATTCCCTTGCTATATTATTAGCCATTTTTTCACCACCTACTCTGAATAATTAAAGTTTATTATTGATGTATTATTTACTATTGGATATGTATAATCTAAGTTAGTATCTGCTTTGTAAAACTTTACTACTTCACTTGACTCTGAATCCATTCTAAAAGTTATACTATTTATGTAATCATAACCATTTATGTTTACTATAGTATAGTTTTCTTTTTTTAGATACGCTGTATTAGTCGTATCTAATATTACTTTTTCCGGATCAAATGTTAGCGTTACTTCTGCGGACAAGCATTTTCTTTTATCAATGTCTTCTAGTGATATGTATGTTAATCTATCAATTCTATCATTTACTGAGTAATTTCCAAAGGCTTCTTTTACTAAATAATAGTCAATAGTATTTGTTATATTAAAATTGAAATATGGTCTTCCTTTTTTATCATCAATAGTATATGATAAACCACTTTTACCTACTTTAAGAATAAATCTTCCTCGTAATGTCTTTTTATATGGATATGTACTCTTGACGGTTATTTCTATGAAGGCTTCATCTCCTACTTTAAAAATGTCATTAGGAGTCATTACTGCATTAAAGTAACTAGAACCTTCACTGCTATAAAGAGTTCCTCCTGTACTATTTACACTGCATAAAACATTACTTGAACATACATAACTTATTTCATAATTTATATCGCTGCTTGTGTGAACTAAATTATTTTTACTATTATTTAAGTTTATTGTTATAGTATATGGGTCTACTGCTGACCAATTTTCTACTTGGTAAATAGCCCTATTTGTTGTTAATTTATCACTATTAAAATAAAAGTTTTTACTTGACAGATAGAAGTCTCTTATTTCATTATATATATATCTTCCAAATGTTATTGTCGTTAGAAGGAATACCAATATTATTCCTAATACAATATAGCCTTTCTTACCATGTTTATCTAATTTTCTTTTTAGTTCTATTATCTTTTCTTTTAATTCTATTATCTTTTTCTTTATTTTTAGGTTCTTTAGATACTTCTTTATCTTTGCTTTATTTATTTTCATCTGCTACTTCTTTTTCTTTATCTCTTTAAATATTGCATATATCTCATAAACGAAAGCAATTAACATTGGAAATATTATGATAAATAAGTATCCCCATTTTGATGTCAAAGTATTGAAGACTGCTCCTAATGTTTTATAAGTAGTTGTATTTTGTTTCTTTCCTAAAATATTTTCACTCGATAATATTAAATCGTTTTCTAATTGTATTTCTTTTTCATCATCATTTATTGTTTTCACATTTTCTATCTTAGCATATTTTACTGTTACTTTGGCAGCATATGTATCATAATAAAATACATAATCGCCTTTGTTATAATCATTTGATTTTTTTACTACCAATAAATCACTTTCTTTAAAATCAGGATTTTTTTCTTTAAGAGTTAATACATATTTATTATCTGTTTCAACAATATTATATTTGTTATATGATAGTAGTAAATATGTAACTATGACCGCTACTAAGAAATACAAAATGATTAAAATGTTTATTACTACTTTTTTCATTCTACCACCATTATAAGTATATCACACTTTTATGATTTATGTAAAGAAAAGAATAAGATTTTGTTTCTTATTCTATAACTATATTTTCTGCTTTTAACTCATCTTTAAATATTTCTTTAAAGTTTACCAATTCTTTTTTTATTACATCTGGATATACGGCTTTGGTTGTTCTTACGGCATCGTATATATTTTTAAAATCTATTGTTTTACGATCTTCATATATAGCATTAGAGAAACATTGTCTTAATATTACTAAAGCTATATCGGGATATCTAGATGATATTTCATATACTCTTTTAAATTCTGTTGTCATATTTACAATGAATTTCATTATTTTTTCCTTAATAAAATCGGTATAAGGAAGAATTACTCCTGTTTGTTTTTCTAATTTAGGTAATGTTTTTAAAAGAATTTCTACGGTCATTTCTTCAGTTGGTTCTGATACATCTACTTTTTCAAATCTTCTTAAGAAGGCTTTATCACGCATGATATATCTTTCATATTCATATGTTGTAGTAGCGCCAATCATTTTAATTGTTCCACGACTTAGTCCTTCTTTAAACATATTAGCTAGGTCTAAAGCTCCTGCTGCATCATTACCTATTAATGTATGTATTTCGTCAATAAATAAAATTACTTTCTCTTTTTGTTTTAATTCTTCTACTAATTTAAGGACTCTATTTTCTTCACCATTATTAGTTAATAATGCTGTTGTGTTGACACGATATATAGTATAACCATCTAAGGCTTTTGGTACTTCATGTCTTTGAATACGATAAGCTAGACCCTCAACTATAGCGGTTTTACCAATACCTGGCTTACCTACTAGTACAGCTGATTTTTCTGGTGTTAGTAGTACTAAAATTAATTTTTTTATTTCTTCATCCCTTGCTATAGCAGGATTTGTTATGTATTCTACTTCAGTTAAATTATCCGAAAATCTTTCTAATATACTTTCCATTTATTTGCCTCCTAGTGAGAGAAGGATTAATATTAATCCACTTACCATTATGCCAGATAGAAAGATGGCATCTAAAAAACCACCGTTTGTTCTTTTTTTATAATCATAATACATTTTATATTTTCGATTTGTCATGGTATTCTCCTACAATATATTTTTTATATCTTTCTTTAATTTTTCATCTTTAATATTCGCTAATAGTGTATTTAACTCTTGTGACTTTTGATATAATTTTAATTTTTCTTCATAAAAATATAATTTATTTTCTATTGACTTTATACTTTTATGAATAGCATTTCTACTTACATTTTCATTTTCACTTATTTCTCCTAATGATAAATTATTAAAATAATAATCTTCAAAATGTTCTTTTTGTTTATCACTTAATAGTTCACTATAGAAGTCATATAATATTATTAAATATTCTCTTTTTTCCATTAAATTATTTTTACTAATGTATATATTACTTCAATAACTATTAGTAATACTCCTAATCCAAATAGTATATATACCATTTTTTTCTTTGATTCATCTTCAATGTAATAGTAGCAAATGCAAAATAAGAATAAAGCAAATAATATTAGTGTTGCTGGTAAAAAGACAACATTTATTATGGAAAGGAATAATAATACTAGGAATATAATTCCTACTATTAAAGATATTATTAGTTCTACTTTTTTTAATCTTTCAGCGTCTACTAATTTATATTTCTCTTCTTTCTTCTTTTTTATTTTTGATGTTTTTTCTTCTTTTTTCATTTTTTATCTCCCTTTCTATTTCTTATAAATCTTTAAATAAACCATAAATATACTTTTCAATATCAAAGGCTTCTAAATCATCTTCTTGTTCTCCTAGTCCTACATATTTTACTGGTATATTTACTTCTTCTTTAATAGCAAGAACTATGCCACCTTTAGCCGTTCCATCTAATTTTGTTAAGACTATTCCTGTTATATCTGTTACTTCACTAAAGGCTTTGGCTTGTGATATTCCGTTTTGTCCTGAAGTAGCATCTACTACTAAAAGTGTTTCATGTGGAGCATTAGGAATCAGTTTTTTTATTACGGAATTCATTTTGGATAATTCATTCATTAAGTTTACTTTATTTTGAAGTCTTCCTGCTGTATCTATTAGGATTACATCATAATTTTCTTTTATTCCTTTGTCAACGCCATCATATACTGCCGCTGATGGATCTTTTGATTTAGTACTAACAACATCAATATTGGTTCTTTTTCCCCATTCTTCTATTTGTTCAATAGCACCTGCTCTAAAGGTATCCCCTGCTACTAATAGAACTTTTTTACCTTCTTTTTTTAATTTATTGGCAATTTTTCCGATGCTTGTTGTTTTTCCAACTCCATTAACACCAATAAAGAGAATTACGGTTGGTCCTTCTTCACTATAATTTATTTTACTTTTTAAAACGCCATTATTTACATACATTATTAATAGTTCATCAATTATTATTTCTTTTAGAGTTTCACTATCTTTTATATTTTCTTCCTTTACTCTTTTCTTTAATTTATCAACAAATTTTACAACTGTATTTACACCAATATCTGCCATTATTAGAATATTTTCTAATTCCTCAAAATAATCATCATCAATATTCTTATACTTCTTAGATAACTTAGCTAATTCAGTTGAAAATTCTTTTCTTGTTTTAGTAAGTCCTTCTTCATATTTTGCGGCCTCTTTGTCTTTTGAAAAGACATTTTTTATCTTATTAAATAATCCCATGCTTTTTTACCTCCTGTTAATTATCTATATACATTATAACATTTTTATGTATAAAAATAAAGAAAAATTAAACATCTATTTTAGATATTTAATTTAAAATACTGTTTAATTCTTCTATTTGTTTATTTAATTCTTCAATATTACAACCATTTATCTTCTTCTTATCTGATATATTATATTTTTCTTTTATTCTGAGTATTCTAGTCACTGATTTGTCGATATCTTCTTCTTTTATTTTACCTGTTTTTACCATTTTTATTACTTTATTTATTACTTTGTAATCTTCTTTACGATATTTAAATAGGATAATATCTGCTCCCGATGTAAAAGCTTTCTTTAATGAAACACTTTTATATAATAAATCAACTGGTTTCATTCTTATATCATCAGTTATTACTAAATTGTCATAATGAAGTTTTTCTCTTAAATATTCTTTTATTAATTTTTTTGATAAGGATGATGGTAATCCTTGGGTTAGTTTTCTTATAACTATGTGACTTATCATTATACCATCACAACCATTATCTATTGCTTCTTTGAATGGCAATATATGCTTATTTAATACTTCTTTATAATTAAAAGTATAAGGTAATAATATGTGAGAATCTTTTTTTGTTATTCCATGTCCTGGAAAATGCTTAATAATAGAAATTACATTATTTTTTTGCATTTCTTTCATATATAGTATTCCATATTCTTTTACTATATCAACATTATCAGAAAAGCATCTATCTTTTATAACTTTACTTGATGAATTATTATCGATATCTAAATCTGGAGCAAAATTCATATTGATACCAGTATTATATAACATTTTGGATATTATTTCAGAATGCTTTTTTATTAATTTCTTGTCTTCTAACTTAGAAAATTTATTAATACTTTTTAAATTTTTTATTTCTGATGGCATTCTGTTTACACGGCCACCTTCTTCATCTACCGCTACGAATAAGGGTATTTTATTTCCTTTATTAGCATTTTTTAATTTATTGATTAAAGTTAACATTTCACTATAAGATGAATAATTTTTTTTATAAAGAATTACTCCTCCTATTTGATTGTTTTTGATTAATTCTAAAATTCCTTCTGTATTGGAACTGTTTATTCCAAACATAAACATTTGACCAATTTTTTCTTCTAATGTTAATTTTTCTAGCATAATTATACTCCTTTAGAGAAAACAGAAAAGACTATTTAGCCTCTTCTGTGCATCTTGTTTCTCTTATTACTGTTACTTTTATAGTACCAGGATATTTTAATTCATTTTCTATTTTTTCTTTGATTTCTCTAGCTATTTGATATGCTGTTAAATCGTCTACTTCTTCAGGTTTTACCATTACACGAAGTTCTCTACCAGCTTGAACGGCATATGCTTTTTCGACACCGGAAACATCATTACCTATTGCTTCTAATTCTTCTAATCTTTGAATGTAATTTTCTGAAGAATCATTTCTAGCACCTGGACGTGATGCTGAGATTGAATCTGCTATTGAAACAATAGACGCTATAATGCTTGTTGGTGGTACATCTCCATGATGAGAAGCTATAGAATTTATAACAACTTCATCTTCGCCATATTTTTTAGCTAGATCAGCACCAATTTTTACATGGCTTCCTTCCATTTCAAAATCAATTGCTTTTCCAATATCATGAAGTAAACCTGCTCTTTTAGCAAGATTGACATTTTCTCCTAATTCACCTGCTAATATGCCGGATAAATTAGCAACCTCCATAGAGTGCTTTAAGGCATTTTGTCCATAACTACTTCTAAAGTGTAACTTTCCTACTATTTCTACTAATTCAGGATCCATTTTAGATAATCCAAGTTTATATAAAGCATTTTTACCATACTCTTTAATAGCGGTTCTTACGTCTGCACATGTCTTAGCATATAATTCCTCTATTCTAGCCGGATGAATTCTGCCATCTTTAATTAATGTTTCTAGAGTAAGTCTTGCTATTTCTCTTCTTAATGGATCAAAACTTGAGATTACAATAGCTTCTGGAGTATCGTCAATTATTAAATCAACACCTGTTACTGATTCTATTGTCCTAATATTTCTTCCTTCTCTACCAATTAATCTACCTTTCATTTCATCATTAGGTAATGCTATTACAGATACTGTTTGTTCACTAGTAATATCTGCTGAATATTTTTGCATTGTGCCTACTAGCAATTCTTTACTCTTTTCATCAACTTCTAATTTGGCTTCAGCCTCTTTTTCTTTGATATATGCTGTTATTTCTTTTGACATTTTTTCTTCAACAATTTTCATTATTTCAGTTTTTGCTTGTTCTTTGCTGTATTTACTTATTTTTTCTAATTCTTCTAGTTCTTGTTTCTTAATCTGTTCCATTTCTTCTTTTGCGTCTTGAATTTTTTGCTGTTTTTCTAATAAATTATTTTCTCTTTCCTCTAGAGAATTTTCCCTATTTTGCATTGCTAAATCACGGCGATCAATATTATTTTCTCTTTGAAGAAGTCTTTCTTCTTGCTCTTTTATTTCGCCTTTTTTCTCTTTTATTTCTTTATCCGCTTCAATTTTTAATTTATGTATTTCTTCTTTAGTTTCAAATAAAGATTCTCTTTTAATTTTATCTGCATCTTTCTTTGCTTTTTCGATTATTGAATCTGCTTCTTTTTCTTGATTTTTTTTCTTTAAAATATTTATAACTATAATGCTAACTAGTCCAACAATTAATCCAAGAACAAATAGTAAAATGGAGAAAACTGTTTCATTCATCTGAACACCTCCATTCTTTAATTATATATTATAGAAAAAATTATTAATTTTAATTTAAACTATACAATTTAATTGTATCTTAGTTTTTCTTAGATGTCAAGCAATTTTAACTTTATAGAAAAAGAAAAAATGATAAAACTTTCGGTCTTATCATTTTAGTCATCGCTAAAGAAATCATCAAAGAAGTCATCATCATTTGTTTTGTCGTCATACATATCTGCTACTGATGATTGTGGTTTTGCTTCTTCCACTTCAGCATCAATTACTTCTGATTCTTTATTTTCATTTTTGTCAGTATTATCTTCTACATTATTATCAACAGAAGGTTTTTCTTTATTAGAAATAAGTTCTTCAAATGGTGTTGATTTTGTTTCTTCAATAGCTTTAGTTTCATTCTCTTCCTTTTCAATTTCTGCTATCTTAGCATCTATCTTTTTAACTAAGTCATCTATATTGAAACCACCTTCATCGGAAGCATTATTATCACCACCAAGGAATGGAGGTAAACCACCACCAAATGGATTTGCTCCGCCCATTGAAGAGCCTGCACTAAATGGATTTGCACCACCCATTGGTGAACCACCAAATGGACCTGCAAATGGATTCATTCCACCAAATGGACTTGCACCACCCATTGGATTTGAGGCTCCCATAGCTTCCATTTTTTCTGCTTTTTTCTTTTTTACAAATTCTCTTATATCAAATAATTGTAATTCTTTCTTTTCTCTTGATGGAGGTGTTGCCTTTGGATAAGTCCTTCCCCAATCAACTTGGAAATCTGTTTCAAATTTTGTTTTATACGGAAACATTCTTCTTCTTAAAACAATTATTTCAAATTGACTTAATCTTTGAAGATCACTTACTGTTACTAATGGTGTTGAAGCAGTTTTTTCTTTATCTTTTGATTTTACTTCACCACACATTTTACTTATTTCTTCTAGAGCAGCAATTTCACTACTTATCAAATATAATAGATTACAGTTACCACGAATTGTGTCACCATTTTCTTTACCATATACTTGAGTTAACTGAGCAAAGTTCTGGATAATGAATGTAAACCTTATTAATCTACTTCTTGCCGCTGTTACCATTGTTGTTACATCTTTTAATGGTGGCATGTTGGCAAACTCATCCAAAATGAAATTTGTTCTAAATGGTAACTTTCCACCACTTTCTTGAGCAACATCTATTAATGTTTCATAACATTGTTTAATAAATATTGTTGCTAATGGATGTAATGTTTTCTTTTCATCTTGAACAATTAAGAAAACGGCAGTTTTCTTTCTTCCAATTTCTCTCATGTCAAAATCACTATATGATAACATTTCAGAAAGATTTTCTCTTTCGGAGAATAATTTCATTTTTTGTTTGAAGGTAGCTATAATACCTTGTTTTGTTTCATCCGCTGTAAACACTGTTCCTGAAGCATTTATATAAGCAGCTTTAGATGGATCCTTACTATTAAAATATTCTTTAGCATAGTTATTATTTGGTCCACCAAATCTTTCTTCACCTAAACTGCTCATTAGGTTAACACTATTTACATTTATTTGTTCTGGAGTTCCATCTTCAAATAAACCTAGGGCTAATCCAGTAAAGTAATCTGCTGCTGTTTTTTCCCAGAACGGATCACCACTGCTTTTTTCTTCGTATAAAATATTTAGGGCTAGGTCATCTAATAATTCTATTGCCTTATCTGTATTACCTTCTTTATACAATTTGTAAGGTAAACTCATTGGGTTCCATGCATTACCTCTTTGAGGATCTCTAAAGTTTAAAGTAATAATATTATAATCATTAGCTTTTAAAAGTTCTGCTGTTTCTTCATATAACTCACCCTTAGGGTCAGTCAAAATCATTGACTCGCCATGTTTTGCTAATAATTTTATCATTGGTTTGGCAACAATTACACTTTTACCAGAACCAGTAGCACCCATTACTAAGTAATGGTCTTCACCATTATCTACCCACATCTTACCTTTTTTACTATGTAAAGCAATACCTGCGGCATCAATATGTTCATCTTTTATATTAACAATCTCTAGACCTTTTTTAAACTCTGCATCTGTAGCCCATCTAGAGTATCCTTTTTCTTTTTTACTTCCTACTGAAAAGCCAAAACCTTTATCACGATCAAAAATATAAGACTTAACAGCCATAAAAATTCCTATTAGGGCTGCTAAAAACAAGAAAAAGGTCATTCCTATGTATTTAGCTGTAAATGCTTTAAATGGTAAAAATCCATAAAAGCGTCCTTCAGTTGCAATACTTGATGCATTTAAAACACCTATTGCACATAAATACAATAAAAATACACAAAAGGCTATAAATATTATTAAATCTTTTTTTTCTACCTTAAATTTCATATATAATCGTCCTCCAAAATAACTAACATTATTATAGCATTAATACTTTGAATTGTAAACAATAATTATTGAAAAAATGAACATCTAAAATGTCCATTTATGCTTTTTAATTTGCTTTTTCTTCAAGATATAAACTTACATTATAATTCATAATATTCTTCTCTGTGAATGTATATTTATTTTTATTTATATCTATTACTGTATATACTCTATTTGTTCCTGATAATTCTAATGAACATTTATCAGCATCTGTTGTAATTTTATCAATATTGGCATTGATAAATTCTTTATATTTATCAAGAGTATATTGTTTCTTCTGTTGATCACTTAACAAATTATAAGCTTCTTCTATATTATTATTTATTTTATCAACATAATCTGATAAATAAAATACACATATTTGTTCTTTGGAAACTAAACTAGAGTTTTTTATTTTATTATTTTTATTATCTTCTATTTTTATTTTCTTTATACTATCAATTATTTTTTTATAATTATCTTTTTCTTGTAATGGGTATATAGCAAATGATAGTGTATCAAAATCTGTTATTACAACTACCTTAAAATTATTATCTATTTCTTGTTTTCCATCGAATGTTATTTGATTTACTTTTCCTTCAACATAATATATATAATCATTTTTTACTTTAACATATTCCATTTTGATTACTTTTACTGATGAATTTATAGGATATTCTTCTATATTGTTATAAATATTATTTAGGGTTATATTTTTTTTATCTATATAATCACTATATAATACATCATATAGACTACTGGAATCTTGATTTGATATATTGTTTATATAATCATTAATGTAACTTGTAACTGTAAAGAAAGTATTATATTCATTAACTGTCTCTAATTTATCACTATTACTTTTATGATTTAATATTAATACTAGCACTACTATTACTAAGCATACTATTACTATCGTAACAAATGTTTTTATATCATCTTTCCTCATATTATCTCCCTTTAATTACAACCATTTTTTACATATTCTGCAAAACTATTTGAATTATTTGCTCTACCCGTACATGTTGTTTCAGCATTTGCAGGCCTTTCAAATGTTTTACAAAATTCTTTTGTTAATGCTGCTGCTGTTTTACTACTGTTTTGTAAATCACTATACAATCCTGAATAACCATTCTTTAATTCATATGTTAAGAAGTCTATTTGTCCTCCTATGGTATTATAAGTATTTGGATATGTATTCTTTAAGTTATCCCATCTACCATTGTGCCACTGACAAAGACCATAACTTGTTGGAACACCATTTTGGTAATCACCTAATATTTCCGGATCAAAAGTACCAGCACTTTCAGAGTTTATATTTGTCATTAAAGCAATAACGCCATTTTGAGAATATTCTCTACTTGATAATGTTAAACATACTGTTTGTTTGTTATCTTTTCCTTGTACAGGTGTATTACCACCTTGTGTTGTTGGTCTAGGATTATCCTCAGATACATAGTTTAAACCATCTACTCTTTCACCATTAACTAAAACTTCAAAATGTAAGTGTGAGCCATTTGAGCGACCGCTACTTCCCATTTTTCCTATTACTTGACCTTTTGTTACGGTATCTCCTGCTCTAACGGTTATTGAATTTTCATATAGATGGGCATATAGTGTTACAGTACCATCATCATGAGCTATTTTTACGAAATTACCGTATCCTCCACCACATGGATCTTCAGTTGAACTTGATCTACAATTTGTCACATCACCTGGTGCCGGGTATAAAACGGTTCCACTTTGGGCCGCTATGATGTTGATTGTTCCAAGTGAACCATCATTTGCAGCTATATCGGTTCCGGTATGATTTCCCTTTTTACCAGTAAACGGATCTATTCTATTTCCAAAATATGATGTTGTAGTTGTAGGTACTGGTTTTCCAGTAGCAAACAATTTTCCATTTATTGTTTCTGTTTCACTACTACCTATTGGCCACCAATAAGAAGTTGATGATATTATATCTGAATAACCAAGAGAGCCTCCACCAGTTCCTCCACCAGTGCCTATTTCTATTATTCCTAATTCCATAAGTGGTGCTATTAAAACTACTAAAAAAATTATGATGGAAAAGAAACCAATAGCAATTCCTATTATTATGAGTTTTACTTTTAATGGTAAACTATTCCATGCTAATTTCATTTTACTATTTTTAGTTTCTTCTTCATTCATAATTTTCACCACCTAACAGTGATTATAAACCACCACCAGAACCAAATGATTCTAATTCGTCTTCAGTTACAATTACATTTATTTGCATTCTTCTATTACCACATACAAATAATGCTTCACCTTGACTAAATCTCTTTATTGATTCTTTTTCATTATCATTCAAATCTACTAACATTGATAAGTCTTCTACTGCTTGTTTTTTTAGTCCCATAACTAAATAATATGAAGCATTATCAAATATTGCTTTACCATGCATTAATATTCCATCTGCTACAAAGTCTGATGGCTGCTGAGTTATTATTATTGTACCTGTATTATATTTTCTTGCTCTTCTTTGTACTTGAGCTAAGAATTCTGCTCCTAATTCATTTTTTGCTCCCAATAGAACATGGGCTTCATCTACTGATAAAACAGTATTCACATTAGGATTTAAACATAATCCCCAAGCAAACTTTAGAACATTAAATAATAGAGCATTTCTTATATTAGTATCAGAATTCATAAGTTCTTTTATATTAAATACTAGAAAATTACTTTCTGTATTTATTGATGTATGTCCATTAAAATAATACTTTAATTCTCTTACTAATGGTCTTAATTTTAATTCTAGTCTTTCCATTACATCTCTTTCATGAGTTTTCTCAGTCATTGATGTTAATTTACTAGTTACTGTTATATATACATCACTAAATGTTGGATAGTCATTTGATGTAAACTTAGAAAAATCTGATGTAAATGTTATTCCAAATCTTGCATATGTATCTTGTACTACTCCACTAAAAAGTGCTAATACATCTTCTTCTATATCTGGAGAATAATATTTCATAAATGCTTTTAATGATTGCAATGTTTTATTTAATACTGTATATCCTAAACCATTTCTTGCTTCGCCTTCATCAGCATCCATGATTACTTCAAGTGGATTTACCATTCCATATTCTCCACCTTTACCTAGGTCTACAACATCACCACCATAAGTTCTAGTCATTTCACTGATTTCACCTTCAGGATCTACTGCTACTATCTGATAACCATTTCTAATATGGCTACGAAGTATTAACTTAGCAGCAGTTGATTTACCACTACCAGAAGTACCTAATATTATCATATTAGCATTATTTCTATTACTTTCTTTTCTTAATTGATATAAGAATTGATTAAATAATACAACACCACCAGAAAAATCTACTCCAAGGAGTGTTGACAAGCCATCATCTTTGATGCTATCAAAGATAAACGGATACATGGCCGCCATTGTTGGAGATGGCATTGGTGTACCGATTCTATCTTCAATTGGCTGTTTTTCAAATATTGGTAAAATTGATTTTAATACTCTTTCTTGTTCGAATCTTAAAGGTACTGCTCTCATTTCCATGGCATCCATGTAATTTTTAAGACTTACCTTTTTCATTTCTAATTCTTCTCTAGTATTAGCAGTTATCATAAGATGCATTTGAAAATCAAATGTTTTAGCTTGAGATGCTGTAAACTGTTGAATAAAGTATTCTAATGAATCAACATCTTGTCTAATTCTTTCTTGAACTGTTCTATCTTTTTCTTGTTGATATCTACTTCTTAAATCTGATATTTCTTTATTTAGCATTTTAGCTAATACAGAAAATGGTACTGGTATATGTTTAATTACCATTTTTACACCAGACATATTTGTAAGATTAGATAAATATCCAGGACCTATAAATCTAGGGTATGATATTACTGTAAGTATTGTTGCATACTTATCACTTATTACAAAATCTGAAGGATTAAATTGTAATCCTTTAGGAGCTAGTTCACTTTTAAAACTCATTATGAAATCACCGTCCCAAAATTAGTAGTCATTCCGCTATTAAGGAAATTATCTAATATTATTCTTAAATCATCATTAGAAACTTGACTTGCTTCTAATCCTGAATTAGCAAGTCCAGTCATTAATGTTCTTAATTTCTTTTGAATTAAGTCATCATTCTTTTCTTTAAATAAAATATAATATTCAGTATCAGTAATATTATTATTCATAAAGTCATTAGCTTTATCTATATCTTGATTAATTAGTTTTCTAACTGCTGGATTAGGAGTCTGATTATATAATAATTGTAATCTAGCTAAATAATTATTTAAATCTACTGGACGATCTGCTGAAATTAACCAAAATTCAAAATCTATCATATTATAAAAGTTTTTTAATGCTATCAATACATTATCTTGTGTACTCTGATCTAGAATAAAGATATTCCTAGGTCTTATTTTAACACCAGTAACTTTCTTTTTATTATCTAATACTATCATTCCATTTGATATATTTCTAATAGGTATCCAATCTTCTGTATATTTTGAATTATTTTTTGTTTTTGTCTTCAACTGCGAATCGTTCATAAAAACACCAACCTCTCCATATATAATTTCTTCTTTCTCTATAAAACCTTAATATACTTTGTATAGCACAAAGCACATTGTGATAATTTGGTATTGGTACTACCAGCAAGCCTGTTATAGCAACAGGCAAGCATGCTAGTATTACCAACAATGTACTTGATGACTGAATTATCATTAATAAAATCAACGACACTCCAGCACCAGTTCCAAACATTATCAAATCTACTGGTCTAAATATATTAAATATTAATGTACCTCTTTTAGCATTAGCTGGTACTAGATATCCATTCACTATGTATCACACTCCTTTTATATTAATTATTTTTTGACTTTTTTTCGTTTTCTTCTTGATGCAATGCTTTATTAGGAGATAGCTGCTTGCCCAATTTAGATTTTTCTTTTGCAATATCAAGTGCTGCGCTATCTGTAGCACTTGCCTCGGATTCTGTATAATATCTAATTGAGTTATCAGAATTTTTTAGAACTTTTCCTGTTTTAGTATTTGTGATTATATAATGTCCAGGATGCGTTCTACTTTCTTCCATAGAATAGTCTCCATCATATTCTTCTTGAAGTTTTGAAATTTTCTTTTGAATTCCTTCGACTGAGGAATCGCTTGCTTTGGTCAAGTCACTAATTATTTGATCTCTTCCAAAGAATCCTCTGACAGCATCGCTTGCCTGTGCTTGTAATCCTTGACGTCCTTTTTCAGTAAATAAGCCAGCTAGACTGCTGCCATACCCTTCATCATGCAATTTCTGCTTTGCTTGGGTTGCTTCTACTGTGTTAGTAACAGCAGTCTTTCTTTGACTACTAGTAGTTGTTGTCAATCCTCTTCTGACACCGCCAAATCCACTTAGTGCTGCGCCAAATGTTGCTCGTCCAATCAATTTTGCTCTTTCAGCTCTTATTTCTTTCTTTCTTTCTTCACTCATACCAGGTGTTATTTTGTTGTCTGGATTTGCAAGATTATCCCAAAGTTTTCCGATTCCTTTTCGTGCATTCTTTTGAATTGCTCCGAACCCAACAGCAGCCGCGCCAAAACCTCTTCTCAATATTGCTCCATTGCCCAATGTGTCATCTATCATCTTTTTAGGACTTAAATTATAGCTAAATCCTGCTGCTCCACCAAGTGATGGGAATATTTCTTTAATTAAGTTAGGTACCTTTTTGGCAAAAGTTAAAATAGCAATTATCATAACTATTTTAATATATCCAGTCTCAAATATATTATTTCCAAATTTTGCTACTGCAAATATATTTTCAACAACATTGCCACTATTAAGCATATCTATTGCATATATTGCAAAATAAATAATGGCTGTTCTAATAAAGAAATCTAAAAATGTTGTTATACATTGATCAAAGTATTTTTTTAATTTATCTTCACCACTTGTAGTAATGTACATCATTATGGGGATTGGTGCAATTATTTGTAAATAAGCTAGTTGTATTATCCTTACTCCAACTTGGATAGTAAACATTATTATCAAATACGAAACTGCACAGCCAATCAGTACAGCCATTATACCTCCACCATCAAATTGAATGACCCAAGCAGTATCATTACTATTTTTTATCTTTGCACGTTCACCTAGACATTTATATATATCAGTTTGCCCAAGATTTCCGTTGGCATTAATTATATCATCTCTTAATTTACTTGAGTTTCGACCATATTGATTTTCATTTTCTTGAACGTAAGCAATACATCTCCCAGCGGTTCCACCCGGATCAGAATCAATATCTATATCTGGGTTTAAACGATAGAATACTGTGAAAGTTTCTGCACTTAAATTTTGACCAAAGTCTTCAGTATCTTGTGCTACACCAAAAATAATCTTCTCAATTATGGCACTGCTTATTATTTTGTCTTGTACTTTATATGCAAATTGAAAAATATAATTGCTACTTCCTAATAATACTACTGCTACTACTATTTTCACTATAATATTTCCAGCGCCTTTTTTTTTGTCTGCTAGAGTATCTGGATTAATAATATATTGAATGAATGCAAATGTAAGCCTAAATGTCATAAATATACCTATAATTAAGCTTATTCTTCCAAACAAAGTTTTGGTTATCGTTTCATCTAATATTTGTGCTCTTCCTAAAGCTTGAAAAACTTTGAAGAAAAATACCATTAGGCTATATATTAGTTCACATAAAACGTACATTACCGTTCTAAAAGCATCAACTATGCTATCGCCTATACTTAAAAAATACATCATAACACCTCCTACTTTCTTATACATGTGTCTGCATTAATTACATCCCATACCTGGTTAGCTAAACTTAATATTAGCTCAACAAAAATTGGTGCTAAAAACACTAAAATTGCTGCTAATATTCTCTTAAAAAATGTTTCTCTTGATTTTTTTATATTTTCTTCCTTTGAAGAAAAAACTGCTTTGCTAAAATCTAATATTCCAAATACTATTAATAAAATCGGTACAATTATTCTTATCCATTTCATTACTTTATTAATTAAATCTACAGCATCTTTTCCTATTAAATCCTCACAATTTTTAAATTCTTTATCGTTATCTGGGTTGATTGGACTTGGGGTAGTATTTTTGTAAACCGATTCATCATCAACTCTTGTATATTTTCCTTTGCTTCTGTTATCATTCGCACCATGTGTTTGATATTTTCTTGAACATTTAGTTCCGGTTAAATTTTTTTGTGTTCCTTTACATTCTTCTATTTTATATACTGCCTCAAAGCATCTATTTTTACCATAATGTGTATCATATTGATAAATTAAGTCTTTTAAAGTAATTGCATTACTTATTGTCATATTTGATGTTTTAAGATCCGAAGTAACATCTATATTATTATCGTATATTACAAAATTCTGCGTTGAAAAATATATTTCTATTTTACTATTTGTGTCTTTATATACACATTTAGTTATCCATTCGTTTTTTAATATTTGTTCTTCTGTGCTTGGCTTTTCAAATATTTTAAAATTGTTATTAATTTTTCCTACTACTTCGTATGAGCTTTTATCATCTACTGTTGTTTTACTTTCGCTTTCTAGTAATTTAGCGTAATCCGAAGTATCATTGTTTTCATATTTTATTGTACCATTATCATTAAGTTTTATATATTTTGGACACTCAGTAAATAAATAATTTTTTTTCTTATCGCTCTTATCATATATTGAGCTTCCTACTTTACTATAATTTAGCCAAACCCAATTTGTTTCATTCAGAGAAATACTTGTAGCATTAGATGGAGCAATATATAATTCTGCTGCTGCATTTCCATAATTTTTTTCATCTTTATATTGTACTAATTTTATTCCTTGCTGACTATCTGTTTTATCATAAACGCATGTTAATTCTTGAACATTTGCAGCCTTTGCTATATCAGTACACATTATAAACGAAACTATAAACGTTAATAACAATATTATTCTTTTTTTCATATCTTTTCACTCCAATCAGACATAATAATTCACTATAAATAAATTATAGCATAGAAAAGTAAAAAAAGAAATCATTTTTTTATGATTTCTTTTAACTTTTCATAATTAAATCCCAACATGTTGACCATGATGTGGTATCAGTATCGTTAATTCCAATTTTTGAAATTGCTCCCATTACAAGTGTTACAATCCATACTACGCAGAATACTAATACTGCATAAAGGAATCTATTTAGAAGTGCTTTCTTTGCTTTTTTAACTTCATCCTCTTTACTTGAAATAACAGCCTTTCCCAAATCAATTGATCCTAGTACTATTAATGCTATTGGAACTCCTATCCAAATTACTTTTATTATTATTCCTACCACATTCCAAATTGGTGCATATTCGTTGGTGCAAACATTTACTAAAGAATACATACTTTTTCCCTCCTTAAATATACTTATATGATACACTAAAATCTATTAAAAGTCAATTGTTTTGACTTTTCTTTACATATTTTCTATTTATATTTAATTTTAATGTTTAATTTTTTTCTGTTTATGTTATTCTATTATTATTTGTATATTCTTATCTGTGTTTATTAGACTTTTCATTTTCTTCCATTCCGTAATCTAACCATTCCATGTCATAACCTACCCCTATATTTTGTCCTGCCCTTTTGGCTTGTTCTATAGTCCTTCTAACATTTCCCATACCATATTTATATTTATTATCATACATGTTTTTTATCCAGTTACTTGCTTCAACTTTAGGTAAATCATTTCTATTTGGGCCAGATGTTATTTTAGGGGTTTCTTCGGAATTGTTTTGTGACTTTTCTTTAACATATTTTTCTTTAAACTCCACAATTTTCTTAGGTACTGATTTGAAGAATGATTTTAATTTACTTACTTTTCCTCTTACTATATTTTTTTCTTTTTTGTTTAATAAATCATTTAGTCTTTTTTTATCCACTTCTTCTATATCAACTACACCTTTTTCACAATATTCATTTAATTCTTTCAATTCGTTTATCATCATCGGAGTTCCATTTTTAAATTTTTGTAGTAATACATTTGCAACGTATCCATTAATGCTTTCAACAGCAGTGTTATTTTTTTCTATTGTTAACTCCGATATTAGCTCCTTTATTTGTAAAAAACTATTGATATCAATTTCTTGTGTTGCACTCAATCTTTTTAACCTACTGATGGGCATTTATTGAACGCTCAAATCCCTCAAGCTGCTGCTTATTACAAGATTCAGATAATTTAATTTTTGTTGATTTTAAAAATTGTTCTAATGTATTATCATCCAAAAGATCTAAAATGTAATTATTGAACAGTTCGTCAATTAAGTCAAATTGATAAGTATAATCATCCATTTCCAATATTAACTTGTTTATATATTTTTTAATTTTTTCTTTATTTGTATCTGATAATTTTGATATTGAATTTTTGATAATCCAAATACTATTTTTGATTACATTATCCCATCTTTCATTATCATTCTCATGATGACAATCAATTTCATTAAAGGCTTTTTCTATTCTTTTAATTTCTATAATTATTGAAAGTATACTTTCTGTTTCTTGATCATAAATCATGTCATTATTATTATGTAAATCTTTTACTTTAGAAATAAATATTTGCACATCTTCTAATGAATAATTTAGATCTAAAAATTTGAAAACAAACTCTTTGTTTTCCTCTATATTATTTTCCCTGAATTTTTTTATATCTTTTTGTAATTTTTTCATGTTATTAACCTCCCTTACCTTATTCAAACATCTTTTCTATTATTTCTAATATTTTTTGTCTTACACTCTCAGTTTCAATATCAACTAGTTTTTCTGTTCCATTTGTATCAATTACTATTTCTGATGAATAAATCTCTATATTATCATTATTATCAACTGAATAAATTAAATATCTTTTACCATCAATTGTAACTATATTTAAGGCTTTCGCCTTTTTATTTATTCCATCAATTTCTATAATAAAATTTTCCTTTTCCATTCTTTACTCCTTCTTCTGTTAAATATTTCATTTATTAATATTATTTTATCTCTATAATTGTTCATCAAAATGGTATTGTTCCTAAAAAACAGACTCATTTCTTTTGATTAAATATACCTATATTTTACACTAATTTAACTAAAAAGTCAAATTTTACATTTTATTCGGTTGTTTATCGTTAAAAATAAAAATAGTATTTCTACTATTTAAATTTTAGAAAATCAAATATACTTTTTTTCTTTGCTGATTCTTCTTCTTTGATATATCCTAACTTGACTAACAAAGGTAGTAGTACATCACTATTATCTTTTTTATCATTTAATGGTGGTATATTATAGTATACTTTTATTCTTGTTTCTACTTCAAAATCTGCTATTTCTGACTCTGATAATAGACTCTTATTTAATACTACTTTCTGACCTTTTATATCATTTAATGCTTTAGGATTAATCATTGCTAATTTATTTAATTTAAGTATTGATGGTTCAATTAAATATAGTACGTCAGTACATAGATAATCTTTGTTAGATTTATTTAAATCTAACAAAAAGATATCTATACTATTATATTTATCTATAACAGTACTTATTTCATCTGATTTTACTGTTAGTGTGTCTTTATCTTTAAAGTAAGTAAAATCTCTTTTATCTACTTCTAAAGCCATTACACTATAATAGTTACTCAATACTTTTTTTAACATATAAATTAGTGAAGTTGCTCCTGCTGAATCAGTGATATTTTTAATTCCTATTATTCTTCTACTAGGTACAAAATGAGAGGAGTTAGTAGTGGAACTATTATTTTCACCTGTATCAATTTTTTGTAAATAGGCTACATCACGGTAAACATTAGGGTTTGTATATAGATACATCAAACTATTTTTGTCTTTTGTAAAGTTATAAATTCCCATATTAACTAATTTTGCTAAGAATGGTTCGGAATCACTTATACTATCATCTTTATCTAATAATAATATAACTTTATCCATATCAATACTCATTGATAACTTTTGTAAATTAGTTAAGTCTTTATAATCCTTAATAGCAGTTATATCTAAAAACATTTTATTAAAGAAAAAGTTTTTAAACTGAGATATTATTTCATCAACAGTATATTCTCCTTCTAACTTTTTTGATACTTCAATATCTAATTCATTTAATACACTACTATATTTATTTGATATGACTGTATCCATTAGTTATTTATCCTTTCTATACGACGTGTTTCTCCATTTACTGGTATTGTGAATTTTAGTTTTAAAAATGGAAATTCTATATATACAAATGTCCTTACTTTATAATAGCTACTTTCTATACCGTCAATAGAACTATCTTGATTTATTTTCGATATACAATAGCCTCTATTTGTATTTATGTAGTCATATCCTTTACAATTGCTTTCACCGATGTTATTTACCCTATATGATACATTATTTAAATAAGTATCTATTTGGCCAAAAACTCCGGAAGTAATTCCTGTTAGATTATCATTACCATCCATTTCTTTTATTCCTTCATTTTGCTCTATGATATCTATTACTTTATTTTTAACTCTAAATGCCCGTGCATAGTTAAATGCTACTGCAACAAAGATAATATATACTGCTAAAAATACCAATAGTACATATATCATAAATGTTCCACCAACAGAATCTCTCATTATTTATCACCTACTTTTTTTGTTATTTTTTACTGGTTTGGTCCATTTGTATCACCAGCATTTGGTTTTGCAACCTCGCTATTGAAAAAGTCATTAATCCAATCTCTTGCAGGACCATTTGCACTAAATAGCCATGTTCCTATACCTACTAATAATGCTAGAATTACTATAGTAATAACTGTCATTGAAACTTCACCTGTTGCTTCTTTCATTTTTTCACCTTCTTTCTTATATATATTTTTTTATTCTTTTTTATATATTTCAAATATTATACAGTTGATACTAATATAAATATTGAAATCAATAATAACACTAAGGAGCATCCACCAGTAACAACCATCATTATTAATGTTTTTCTTTCCATTGTTCCAAGTCTAGCTTGATATTTCATTTCTCTTGCTTTAGCTTGAAGACTTGATACTGACTTAGAAAATGATACTAGTTGTTGGTGTTTCTTTTCTTGTTCTCCTAAACCTAATCTATATAATAATCTCATCATTCTCATTGAATCTCTTACTGGATATTCTTTAGCAAAATCCATATAAGGATCTATCGAAGAATCACCAGATTCTATTCTTGCTATCATTCTTTTTAATCCAGGTTTAAACACTTCAGGAGCATCATCAATACTTTTAGCAAGTGCTACTGGCACTGTATAATGATGAATTAGTACTTCAAGTGTTTTTAAGTAATATGGTAGTAATGAATCTATATAATTTAGATGTTGTTTATACCATCTTCTTAAACTTAAATATTGACTTTTAAATACTAAAAATCCTACTACTACTGCTGCTATTACAGATAAGTAACTTAATTGAGATAGGAATAAGAATATTAAAGCTATTGTTACTAATACTCCATTTCTTACTCTCTTCATAAACACTTCATTTGGATCATATACTCTATCACCATATTTAGCTATTAAAAGAAAATCATAGTCTTTTTCTTTTAATATGTTTGTTAATTTACTATTACTTCCAAACATTCCAGTAGTACTTATTTTTTTATTTACAATGAAAATGTAAAATACTATTACTGCTATTATAAGCATTTCTATATACATTACTCAGCACCTACATTCTCGTTGTAATATTTTTCTCCATTTAGAAGAAACCAACTATTTATTATTACTACGCCATGAACAAATATTCTAATAAAGATATTATCTATCATAGCTATGTATGTTTCTTGTCCTATTAATAATTGTATCAATGCTACCATTCCATATAGTGAAACACCAAAGGTAACAAATTGTTTATGGAAGGCTGCTCTATCTGTTCTATCACGATATACACCTTCAACTAATATATCAATATCTGATAGCATATTTTCAAATGTTTCTTCAGTATCTTTAGCTCCTTCTTTTGTTACTTGTAAAAATAACTGATGCATATTTTTTACCATGTAGTATGGATATTTAGTATCCATATATTTTATCGAATCATAAACATCACCTTTTTCATAAGATAAGGCTATCATGGTTTTTACATCTGATAATAATGGTTCTTCTAATATTCCTGATTCTACTACTCCTTCAAGTGACTTTACAAAGGCTTGAGTAGTAGCAAATTCCATTATAGTATTGGTACAATATACTTGTACTTGTTCAAAGATATATTCACTATATTGTCTTTTACATCTTAAAAAGGTTATATATGGTATAAATGATACTGCTATTATGATATATATTACTGAAATAAATATATTATAAAAGTATAAATAACTTATTCCACCAGCTAGTCCAGCAAAGGCTAATATTTGAAATAGATATTGTCTAGGTGTATACTCTAAGCCTAATTCTTTTACTTTTTCCCTCATCATTTTAAATGAATAAGGTTCTATCTTTCGATATGTATTTACCGCTTGTTCTGAAATAAATTTATATACAGATTCACCTTGTTTTGTACGATATGAAACTATAAATATTATAATTATTCCTATTATAATTATTTCCATTATATCACCTACCTAACTATTACTTATATTATTTATATTTACTGGTCGTGGTATATTCTGTCCTCCATAAATATTTGGTATATTTTGTGGATATACTGTATTATTTTGATTATTACTATTTGGTATACCATTTATTCTTTGATTATTTGTTTGTATTATATTTTGATTTTGATTTGCTACTGTTTTATTAACTCCATTATTTATATTTTGACTTTGTACTTGATAAGAACTATTATCTACTACAAAATCATTATTATTTGTTTCTCTTTTTACTTCTTTAAACTCTTCTTTTACTAGTATATCTGGAGGCATTATCACTCCTTGGCTCTCTAAATAACCTAATAAATATTTTGATGGATTTGCTATAGTTTCGTGTCCATCTGGTGTCTTCTTATATAAAATTTTATATTCTGCCTTATTATCTTCGGTAACATAAAATTCTACTACTTCTGATACCTCACGATGAAATCTTTTATATTTTTGACTATAGTATCCTTTTATATGAACTCCTAACTGTACATATCTATGTATTGTTGTTAGAAATTGTCCTACATCTTGATTTGTTTCTAATAAACTATACATTCTACTTGGAATTGATTCTGCTTTATCAGCATGTATTGTAGATAAAATATTATGACCAGATGATATACTATTACGAACAGCCATTACGGCTTCGGCACTTCTTACTTCGGATAGTAATATCCATCTAGGATTTTGTCTCATACAAGTTACTAGCACATCAGAATATGAAGCTATATTATTAGTCTTCATAGCTACTATATCTCTATGAGGAAATATTTTATCTAAGTGTAATTCTAAGGTATCTTCTATTGTTATTATTTTTTCATTTTCTTTTGTATGCGCTGCTAAATATTTTATAAACTCAGTTTTACCTGAACCAGTTTCTCCACTTACTAAGATATTACAATGTCCTTCTACACATTTTAATAGAAAATCATGGATATTTAATCTTATATAGTCTTCTGCTATTATTTTATCTTTTTGTAATCTTATTTTAGCAGGTGTTTTTCTTATTAATACTGCTATTCCATTCTTAGCTATTGAATCATGTACGAAATTCATTCTTAATTCTGCTGATTCAGCATCAAGAAATGGATTAGCCATATTAAATGATTTACCCATGGAGTTGGCACACTGGAATGCAATTTTTTCCATTAATTGATTATTTATTCCAGTGTTTTCTACTCTGTATACTCCTTGAGATAAAGTTTTTAACCAAATTTGTCCATTATTACTATATGATATATCGGTTATATCATCATTCTCTAGGAAAGGTTTTATTGGGCCAAAGTCTATCTGGGTAAACGCTTCATCCATATTTTGCCCTCCTTTTATTCTTTGTTATTATTATCCATTTGTTTGAGTTTGATTTTTAGATTCATTTTCAGCATTCTTTTCTGCTACCTTATCTTCAACACTTGGAAGATCATCAACAGATACAAATACTGTTTTTGAATTAATGAATTCTTCAATATCATGACTACTTACTGTTACTGTATCTTTTTCTGTTAAAGTAGCAGTATTTGGTATTAATATTAATTCTACATCATATTCATCTAAGTATAATGCTTTTCTTAGTAATAAATGTGTTTCTTCAGGTACTGCAAATAACATATATGCAGGAGTTCTTGTGTCTTCACTATTTTCAAATACGTGTTGTCCTGAAGCATCTTTTACATCTAGTACTTCAATATTACTAATGAATTTACCAAACATTATTTCACCTTTGTCATTTAATGATTTATAATAAATATTAATATGACTTCCTGGTGCCATTGAATTTGCATAAGTAGATGCTATAGTAACTGGATAGTTTATTACTGTATATCCTTCTGGTACATCTGCAAATGCTGAATCAGGTAATTCTTTTTCTGATACAACTAAGTCTGTATAGAATAAACTTCCTTTTGCTATTATTGTATTATAGTTTGAATATTTTCCTACTATACTATTTATATTTGTATAATAATTACCTATTAAGAATGATTTAGGTACATTCATAGTTCCTATCATATCTTTCTTAATATAAGTTCTTGGTTGAATTGTATTTATTGCATATGGTACTTGTACTAATTCTACTTTAGAATTAATACGATAATTATAACCAATATATAGTACTACTAAACATACTATAATCCCCAATATGGTAACTGTATTTTTGTTACCAAGAAATTTTTTCATTGATGCTTTTAAGTTATTCATAATTTCCTCCTTTTTATTTTTTAACTTATCTTGTATTTATATTCTGAATATTGCCATGTTGCTGTATATTTTACTATGGCATAATCTTGATTACCAGTCCCTACACTTGTAATTTGAACTTTGTTTTTCTTTTCAGTATTTTGATTTGGTCTAGCTAATCCTCCGAATACTCTTATACTACTATCATTATACACATTTTTTTCTATATTTGCAAGTGGTAAAAAGTAACCATAATCATTTTCTGCATCTTTATAGTCAATATCTCTTTTCAATATTGCTTCATTTACTATTCCTTGCGTAGGTTCCATACTTTCAAATTTTACATAGCTTAACATCTGATATTTTATTTTACCGGATATTAATTCATCAGGAACATTCAATTCTAAAGTGGTATCATACTTTTTAGTCGATGGTACTTTCTTTACAATAGCATAATATGTTTTCTTCATTGTCTTTATTTCATAAGGATTTTCATTAGTAATAGTAGAACTACTTTTACCTTCTTTTCCTACATATTCAAATATTCCTGTTAATTCATTTAAAACATTATAACTGTCTTCAGTATTATAAATACGATAATTTTCTATTCCTGTATCTATTCTTACTGAAACTTTAGGTGGTTCTTCGATAACATCGAAGAATTTTATTGTGTACTTAGTACCAATTATTAGAGTAGATTCTGCAAATCTTCTAGTAAAGTTTTCTACAAATTTTTCTCTTACTATTTTTAAATTTCCTGTTTCTCTATAGTATGATATATCTATTGAATCCACCATTGCGGCTTCTGTTATTTCTTTTAATAGATAATAATCATTTTCATTAGTAGTTGTTAATTGTTGGAATAATAGTATTATTGATACTCCTATTATTCCTAGAATCATTACTCCTACTGTTACTGTAGACCATTTCACTTACTATCACCTACTCTTTTATAATATTTTCTCTTTTTATTGTATCAAAGTATTTATCAATGAATGTACTCTTATCACCATTCATTGTTTTCCAATCAAAATATCCACCATGTTTTAATTCGTCTTTATTATATTGTTTTATTTCTTTTGTTGATAAGCCATCTAGTGTTGTAGAATATTGTAACTTATCATTTGAATATGAATTTGCTAAACGTTCTTTATTATTTGGTATTTTCCTATTATACCAATCATACCAATTCATACCAGGATTTCTACTTGGAAATGGATTAGTTATATCAATTGGTCTATATATAAATACATATTTATTACTTCCTTTATCTTTTGATGGAGTACTATAAAGTGGATATAAATTTAGTGAACAATTATCATTTGCACCATTTAATTTATATTCCCAAGTGCCTGTCCAACTTTTATTTTTATCTTTACTATCATTTTTTACTGATGATTCTTTTAGTCTATCCATACCAGTTATAGTAGCAATTATTTCGTATTTTTTACTTGTATCCCAATTTAATGGAGTATGATATTTATTATTTAGTCCTTGATTATTTTTATCGGTTCGGTAGTTTACTTTGCCTGTATATTCTTCTAATACTGAATTAGGTAAATATACTATACACATAGTTGTTAATGTTTCTCCATCAGTAAAGTTTCCTGATTCTTGACATTGTATGTTTTGAGTAAAATAATTATCCGGTATTGTTTCATTACCAAATTGTGCTGACTTTATAGCAAATTTATTTTTGAATTCATCTATACTTACTAACTTATTTTTCATAGCTTCTGTTATATCTTCTTTATTTCCTTTTAGTTGATTTCCCAAAGTCCATTTTATTGTATTATAATAAATTATACCAAACTTAAATCCTCCTCCAGCATATGTTTTAGTTGGTGTTAAAATAGTTGATATTATTCCTGATTGTTCTATCTTTACATTTGCCTTTGATTTTATTTCATTATTATTATCTTTTACATTTACTGTTAACTCTTCACAAGTACTCTTAAATGAATCACTAGTACTATTACATGCTGCCTTTATATTAGGATTACTTGGTTTGCATTTTTTATCATTATATACTTTAATAGCAAATTCACCTTGAGGTTTTACCCAAGAAGCATATACTACCATTTGTTTCTTTTCATCTCCTGGATAACGTATCATACTATAATTATTTTGTGTTCCAGTTAGTGTGTATGTTGAATTTACATATACGACGTATTCTCCAGGAGAATGCGTTGTTGAATTCAGTACCTTAAAACCATCTATGCTCGACTTTTTATACCCGTTTTTAAATCCGTTTGCAGTGCCATTTCCTCCTGGATAATCTGCTATTGTGTAAACATTATCTTGATCTTCTGTATATTGAGCTGCTGTACTCCACGCGTATGGATTACAGTAAGAATATCCTTTATTTATTTCATTACAGCTTCCTTTATTACCATTTACATCTTCAATTACATAATTGCCACTTACATCTCTTAGAATGCCTTCAGGTATTAATACTTTTAGTTTATTGGCTCGTGTATTTTCTGTTATTTTTATGTTTGAACTATCATTTTGAGCTGCTACAGCACTATTTAAAGATATTGTTTCCCATCCAGTATATTCTTGACTATATTTTTGTGTATAATCTGCATTATGAACTGCTATTTGAAATTTTATTTCTTCTCCATCTTCAGTTCCCCAATCCGAAGTGTTAAATGTTACTGAAAAGCCTATATCTTGATATAGACACTGGCTATTTTTTTTGCCGTTTTCACATTTATTATTCCAACCAAGTTTTTTGGCTTCTGATAAAAATTCGCCTATGTATGAATTTTCACACTCACTTTTTTGTTTATAAAAATAATATTGTTGGCAATAAAAATTATAGTTTATTCCGTCAATTGTTCCACCATTTACTTCTTTTACATCTAACTGTGCTACGTTTTTATCTATTGCCCTTATTTTAATTCTTTGATCTCCACCAGTTTTAGTAATGTTAGAATCACTTTTCCCTTTTCTACCATCATAATTCCTATAGTTATGGGTACATGTTACAAATGCCCATCCTTTTAATGTTATTTTATCATCTCTAATTGATAAATCAGTAATGTCATACCTTAATACTCCACACTGTCCTGTTTCCGCTAATGCAATATTAGGAAAAATAATAAAGGATATTATAATGAATAGAAATAATAATCTCTTTTTTTTCATTTTAATACACCTCTATTTCTTCTCTTTCTTATCAATATTACTATTATTAATATGATAAGTATAATACTTAATGCACCCACTATATATAGTTTATAATCAGTTATAAAAGTTAATATAATATTTAAATAATTTTTATCTTCAATTTGTGGTTTCTCTTCTGTATCATTTATCTTATATGTTTTTCGATAATGGTCTACTCTTTCTTTAAAACTATCATAGCTAACATCGTATTCGTAATACTTACCACATAGTGGAAATTTATCTCCATCTATTCCTTTACACAAAGGATCTAAAGAATATATATTAAATCTTGGTAATCTTAATGTTATTGTATCTATTACTTCTTCACATTTGTTTGAATATACTTCTATTTCCCATTTTCCATTAACTAACTCTCTAGTTATCTTACCATCTGTTGGAGTTAATTTGTAATTTAATCCATCAGATATAATTATATAGTAATCATTAGGTATATTAATTATATCTACATTAAATTTATTATAATCTTCTCCTCCATCTTCATTTATAGTTTTACCCTTATGTTCATATTCTACTTTTATTACTCTTGCTTCTTTTTTTAATTCGGATAGTTCTTCATTTGTGCAACTTGCTTTAACAAATGGTATACTTATAAGTAACATTAATAATGTCATTATTGAATACACTTTTTTATTCATATACTATCACGTCCCTATTCTATATGAATTATAACATTTTTTTACTTAATTTAAAAGTTTTTTTTGCAATTTTGGTAAAAAAATGTTATTATTAATTAGGTGATATTATGAAGAGTAAAACATTTAAGTTAATTTTGGGAATTTTAATTATTATATTTGTTGGTATAATTATAGGATATTTTATCTTTAATAAGAATAACAATCTTGTTAAATTAGATTATAAGGATATTGTTAATAAAATTGATAATAAAGAGAGTTTTGTACTTTGTGTATCTAGAACTACTTGTTCTCATTGTCAAAGTTATAAACCTAAACTTCAAAAAGTAGCAAATAAGTATAATATTAAGATTTATTACACAAATATAGATACTTATAATAAAGATGAATTAAATGATTTTAATTCTAGAATTACTTTTGATGGTGGTACTCCTGTTACTTTATTTATTAAAAATGGTGAAGAAAAGACTACTGCTACTAGAATTATTGGTGATGTTTCTAGTGAAAAAATTATAGATAAATTAAAAAAGAATGACTTTATTAAATAAAGTTATTCTTTTTCTAAATAATCTTCTCCTTTAAATGGATCACTTCTTAATAAATTTGGAAAATCTTGTTGTCTTAATGCTTCATATGTTACTAATGCTACGCAATTAGATAAATTTAAAGCTCTGATATTATCACTTGTTGGTATTCTATAACATTTATCTAAATTATTATGAAGTATTTCTTTTGGAATACCAGTGCTTTCTTTACCAAATATTAAATAATAATTTTTATTTTTATCACTAAAGTCTATTTCACTATATGCTTTAGTACCATATCTTGTAAAATAATAATATTCTCCTTCATTTTGTTTTTTAAATTCTTCATAATCCATGTATCTTTGATAATGTACTTTATCTATATAGTTAACACCACTTCTTTTAATTCTTTTTTCATCCATTACAAATCCAAGGGGTTCTATTAAATGTAACTTACTATTTGTACCTGCACATGTTCTCATTATATTACCTGTATTTTCTGGTATTTCTGGTTCATATAATACTATATTAATCATTGATTATCTCTTCTTTCTTTAAAAATTTTTCAAATGCTTTAATGTCATAATCATTATCTTTTATACTATAACTTTTTACTACTTTCCCTTCATCAAAAATTATCAATGTTGGTACCTCAGATAAATTACTTAGGTATTTTTTATTTATTTCTACTGATTCATTTGTTAAATTTAAATATAATACTTTATTATTTAAATCATTCTTTATTATTAGATTTTTAAATTTATTTTCAAACATTCTTATTTTTTCATCATTTAGTACCGATACATAAACTATTGCTTCCTTATTTTCTACTAAATAATCATCTAATTCATTATAATTAATGACCATAAGATATTTATCAAGTATTGGTTCTTGTAATTTGTTTTTTTGATAAATACTTTGCCAATTGAATAAATAGACTACTAATAATATTGTAAATATTAATATTACTGCTAATATTATATAATTCTTAAATGGTATTTCTTTCTCTTTTTTCATTTTCAAGTTCCTCCTTTTATATTGTATCAATAATTTTTATCTTTTTCAAGAAATTATATGTTTTTTTTCTTGATCTATGCTATAATATTGTTGCTTAATTGAGGTGAAATCATGAAAGAAAATTATGATAATTATAAACAAGAATTTATCTATGTTTTGAGAATGCTCAATTCTTGCTTTGTATTTCCAAAAAAATTCGTTTTGATGCATGACAATATTTTTTTAAGATATAAGATAGCTAATATACATGAAAAAGATTTCAAAATTAGAGGAACTAAAGAAAAAGATAATAAATTTGAAAACAAATTTATTTCAATCTTTATTACCGATTTTAAAAAGCATATACCAGATGAACATTTAATCATTGGTATTAAAAATATTAAACCAATAAATTGTTATAGTGATACATTTATAAACTATCTTTTTTCTTTGATGTGTATTGGAGGATTATATAATGGTAAAACTCATTCGATTTTTATTAATACAATGGATAAACATAAAGAAGTTTTATATCATGAATTGTTGCATGCAATGACATCTTTTAAATGTGGAAGTTTATTTATATCTGGGTTTAGTCATAAAAATATAGGATACGGACTAAATGAAGGATACACTGATTTAATTACTAATAGACTATTAAATAACTCAGTATACGATTATAAAATTGGTTACCCTTATGAATCTATTGTTTCAAGAATTATTGAACTGATTATAGGAAAAGAAAAAATGTATTCACTCTATTTCAAAGGTGATCTATCTGGTCTTATAGATACTTTATCTCAATATTTACATAAATCTGATGTCATGAATTTTATGATAAATTTAGATAAAATTAATCATATAAGTTATTTACGACTTGTTTCCTCGATTAAAGACTTAAATGAAGATACATATCTAAACAATTTATATAATCAAATTACTTTATTCTTATATAAACTTTTGTCTGGTAAATTTAATGAATGTTGTACATTTGATGATATAAATTCTTATTTGCATATATCTAAAGAAGCAATTAATTTAATTCAATTACTAAGTAATTATACTACTTTTGAAAGAGAAAAAAATGTTATAAAATAGAGGTGAAATCATGAAAGAAAATTATAGTGTTAAATGTGAAGAAATTTTAAATAATTTAAAAGAAAGGAAAAAACTTTTACTGCATAGTTGTTGTGGACCTTGTAGTAGTTATGTTATTAGTTATTTAACAGAATATTTTGATATAACCATTTTTTATTATAATCCAAATATTTATCCATATGAAGAATATTTAAAAAGAAAAGAAGAACAAATTAGACTTATTAATGAAATAAGTAAGGTTAATAATGTTGATATATTAGATTGCGATTATGATAATGATAAATACAATGCTTTAATTAAAGGACTTGAGAACGAGCCTGAAAGAGGTAATAGATGTAAGGTTTGTTATTTAATGAGAATGGAAAAAACTGCAGAAACTGCTAGTGAAAATAATTATGATTATTTTTGCACTACCCTTTCTGTTAGTCCTTATAAAAATGCTGAATGGATTAATGAATATGGTAAAGAGCTTGAAAATAAATATAATATTAAATGGTTATATTCTGATTTCAAGAAAAAAGATGGATATAAAAATTCCATCTTACTATCTAATAAATATAATTTATATCGTCAAAACTATTGTGGTTGTATTTATTCTAAACCCCAGTAGTTTTTTTCTGAATTAAAATATATGCTACTATTACTACTGCTATTGCTAATAATATACATACTGTGCCAATAACGATATATTTAACACTTGCTTTACCTTTATTATTCAATCTTGCAACGTTTGGTTGTCCAGTAATACTTGCTAAACTTGGATCTGAAACAACTGCTAATTTTTCTGCTTGTGGGTTTGGTTGTGGTTCATTTATACCTACTTGATTTATTCCTATGTTAGATACTTCTGGTTGTTGCATTGGTTGCTTAGGTTCTACACTTTGAGTAGTAGGTTGTACTAATGGCTCTACAACTGGTTCATTATTAATTTGTAAATTAGGTACTATTGGTTCAGCAGGCTTTATTGGTTCTGGATTTGCCGGAATTGCAGATACAGTTGGTTGCTCTACTTGAACAGAATTTTGCATTACATTGTTTTCTTGAGTCATACCAACATGTTGTACATTTCCACTAGCTATTGAGGCTTGGTTTGCACTTACTGAAGGTATTTCCCATGTTGGAATTGCTTGTTTAGGTTCTTCTACAGCAGGTGCAACTGTTTGTAAATTTGTACTAAAGAATTCTTCTGCTAAAGCAACTAACTCTTTACTGGTTATTGCGATAGAACAATTATTATAATATTCTTGTTCATTTAAAGCAGGAATATCATTTGATAATGTTAATTTGTATTTTTCAGTTAAACCTTTTAATAGTGTCTCTGAACTTTCACCTTTTTTATAATTTGTTGGTGTCAATATGATTATGTTATAAACTATTTCACTTAATTTTTGTTTTTCTTCAGGTAATATATTGTCTATGAAATATCTACCTTCTGAATTTAATACTAATCTTGATACAAAAATTTGCTTATTTTCAGCATTTTCATCAACACAATAAATTACATAATCTTTACCTTCCTGATTAAATTTAACAATTCCTGTAGCTACTTTTTGAATATTATTATTTCTATCTATAATTGTAAATGTCTTATTCATAAAAGTTTCCTCCTTAATATATTAACGATATCACTATCGTCTATTCTGAAGTAAGTATAACATATTTTTTTAACTCTTACAAGGGTTATTTTAAAAAATGTTAATTTCTTTCATTTAATTTTCTGACTTTTACTAATGTTGTTCTATTTATTTCTTTATTCTTTATTAGTCTTTGTTTTATAATGTTTACTTTTTCTTGACTATTTTTAATATTTTTTTCTATCATCATTATTTTTTTATATGCTTTTTCGTACTCATCTAAATTATATTTAAGAAAACAATCCTTAAATTCACTCTTTAATCTACTTACATCTTGTAATGCGAGTTCTATATTATCTTCAACACTATTAACATCATATATTTTATTATTAATCTCTTGTTCATAGTTTGATACTGAGTATACTGCTTTTTTTGTTGTTTCATAATGCATATTATCTAACATACTATGTAATAGTTTTCTAGTTGCCGCTGTCTTGGCTCCGATGCTTGGCAGTAATCCACGTAATGGTGTTAATGTTAACAAGCCTATATATCTAAGCGATGTCAATAAAAAGCCATCCATTCCTTTTAATTTTTTTTCTGCATATGTTTTTACGTCGATATTACTTACTTTTTTTGATAATTCTTCTAAATATTTATTATTTTTTTCAATAATTAGATTACAGCAATCATCAATTTCTTTAAGATTAACAATTTTGTTTTTTGCGTTTCTATATTTCTCATTTCTTTTAGCTAGTTCTTTTACACGATCATCACTAATTTCTTTTATTTCACTTGTTTTTTCTGATAGTTTATCAAGTTTTTCATATAAGAATTTATATTCACTTAATAGTTTTATTCTATTTGGTATATTTTTTAATTTACCCTCAGTAATCTTTTCTTTATAAGCTATTATATCATCAATCAATATACTATTGTCTAATAATAATGGCTCTTCGATTAAGTTATGTTCCTTTATCAGTTTATAATTTTTTCCTATTCTTTCTAATCTTTCTAATAAATTTGATATCTTTTTATTTATTTCTTTGGCCTTTATATACAAATCATAATCATCTTCATATTTTGTTATTAGGTATTCTTCGCTTTCAATTATTTCACATTCATTTTTAATTTTCTCTAATTCTTTCTTGAATTTTAAGAATATTTTTTCTTCTAAATCATTACTATCTATTTTATTAAATACAAATTTATATTCATCTTGTGTAATTTTTTGGTTTGATGGCAAGTTTTTATCCTGTAGTATAGTTGTAGTCTGATGTTTACTGTTTAATTCATTCTTATTTATTGCTCTTTCATTAACATTGAGGTTTGATTTAACATTTTTTCTTTTAATCATTATATTTTTATCATCATTTATTTTTTTTGATTTAAAATCATTTTGTTTATTTGGAGTTTCTTTTATTTTATCTATTGCTTTTCCAATGACTCCTATTAACAAAAGTGGAGAAAAAACTATAATTTTTATCGGATTATCAAAATTTTCATTTTTATATTTTTCTTTATCTTGTTTTCTTTTGGTATTATAAGAATATTTTCTTTCTCTAAACCTTTCTCTAATTTCATTTGCCATAAAAATTCTCCTCAACAAATATTATAACATAAAAAAAGAAAAGCACATATACTTTTCTGATATTATAACATAAAAAAAATATTGGCAACGACCTATTTTAGCAACTAATCACTATCTTCGGCGCTGAAGTGCTTAACTTCTGTGTTCGGTATGGGAACAGGTGAACCACTT
>MNTB01000038.1 GCA_001916775.1 Firmicutes bacterium CAG:321_26_22
AATAGATAATTATGCTGGTAAAAAATTATTTGATATTATTAGAAATATTAATGTTAAAGTAAAAATATATACAGAAAATATAGATAATATTTCTAAAGAGAAGTATGAAAAACAATATAGTAATATAGAAATAATAAATACTAATATATTTCATGATAGGTTTATTATAATAGATAATAAAGTGTTATATCATTCTGGTGCTTCATTTAAAGATTTAGGTAAGAAGTGTTTTGCTATTACTAAGATAGTAGATAATAATATATTAGAAGAATTATTAGATAAACTAAAAAAATGCTATGAGAAAGACTAAAGTAGACTTCATCATACTACGGAAGGCCATAGGCTGAAGTGGCATATAAAAAAATAAATGTAACAAATAATGGTTGACATACATAAAATAATATGATATAGTTAAGTTGAATTTAAAGAGAGAGGAGTGAAAATCATGAAGATGAGAACTTTAAGTTTAAATATTTTTAATAGTGATAGAGTAGTTTTAAAGAAAAGTGGGATTCTTTTATGTTTTTCACATACTTTGTAATAAGTAAAAATAATTAATTATATTAAATTGGAACTACTTTATAAATAAGTAGTTCTTTTATTTGGAGGTGTAAAGATGAAGAGTTTGAAAGAATTTAGGCCTCTACTTAAGTTAGTTAAAGAAGATTTAAATAAATTAATATTTGCTAGTATAATTATATTTATATCTGGTATATGTGAAGTATTTACTGGATATTTAAATGGTAAAGTAGTAGAAGAGATAACTATGTTAGATATTAAGAATGCTTTAATATTTTTAGGGATATATTTTGTATTAGAAATAACAATGGATGGAGTAGTATTACATTATGCTAATTCTATATTATATAAAGAAGAGAGCAAGTTAACTAGAAAACTAGGCTTTTATACATATAAGAAAGCATTATGTTTGCCTCCTGTTGCCTATGAAAAGATGTCGTCAGGAGAAATAATAAATAGAATAACAAGTGATGCTGATACTTTAAGCTTTGCTTTTGGTAGATTACTTAATATGATATCATCACTAGTGGCATCAATAATTGTTATAGTTTATGTATTTATTAATTCTTGGATAATAGGATTAGAGATAGTAGGTATTGTATCGATATTATTCTTAATATTAAAGAAATATAATCCATTACTTAAAGATATACATAAAGAGAGAAGAAAAGAGCAAGATAAGTTTACTTCTTTAACTACGGAGTCTATTAGAGGTATAAGAGAAATTAAAACATTAGGTATTAAAAATAATTTAATTAGTGATATGACTAGTATTATTAAGGATATATATAATAAATCTAGTAAAGAGATTGATATTCAGAAGAGTTTTAATATAAAGACTAGATTATTAAAATCTATATTAGAATGCTCAGTATTTGCTACTTGTGTTATATTATTATATTATAAGATGATTAGTTTAACTTTCTTTATTGCTATGACTTATTATGTATATAGGTTTACTTGGTTAATAGAGAATATTAATGACTTAACTCAGACATATCAGAAGGTTAGTGTATCTATATCAAGAGTAAATGATATATTAGAGAATAGATTATATAAAGATGAAGAGTTTGGTAATAAGAAGTTAGTTAATGTTAAAGGGGTAATTGAATTTAAAGATGTTAATTTTAATTATCCTGATGAGGGTAATATATTAAATAATTTTAGTTTAAAGATTGAACCTAATAAGAAGATTGCTGTAGTAGGAGCTTCTGGTCAGGGTAAGAGTACTTTATTTAATTTAATTACTAGAATATTTGATACTACTAGTGGGGAGATATTGTTAGATGGTATTAATATTAAAGACTTAAGTGAAGATGAATTAAGGAAACATATATCAATAATTAGACAGGAACCTTTTGTTTTTAATAGAACTATTAAAGAAAATTTTAAATTAATTAATAAGAATATATCTCTTAAAAAGATAAGAGAATATTCTAAGATGGCTTACTTAGATGATTATATTATGTCTTTACCTAAAGGGTATGATACTGTATTAGGAGAGTCTGGTATTAATTTATCTGGTGGTCAAAAACAAAGACTATCTATTGCTAGAACTTTATCTAAGGGTAGTGAAGTGATTTTATTTGATGAAGCTACTTCAGCTTTAGATAATAATTCTCAAGATTATATTAAGAAGACTATTGATAATTTAGTTAATGATCATACTATTGTAATAGTGGCTCATAGATTATCTACGATTATGGATGCTGATATTATTCATGTTGTTGATGGTGGTAAGGTAATAGCAACGGGCACACATAAGGAATTATTAAATAGTTGTAAGATATATAGAAATCTTTATGAGACTGAATCTTTAAATTCATAATTGCCTATGAAGCCTTAAGTTAATCTTAAGTCTTCATTAGGTATCATAGAGCCTGTAGTCTCTATGATAAAATATTTAAAATATAAAAAGGAGAAAAAAATGAAAAATATAGAATTAATAATACCAAAATTGGAAGAATATTCCTATGAGCAAAAACTAGAAAGTGATCCAAAAACAATGAGTTATAATGCCGGCTACAAAGTTATGTATAATGGTTATCATTATGATACAGGGTGCATTGACTTCCCTAAAGAAAAATGGCAAGAAGTTCAAGATAGAAGAATCAAAGAAAATAGATATTTCGCATATATCAAAGACAAAGACTTAAATAAATATGTTGGATATGTAAATTACCAATATGATAAAGATGAAGATATATATAATTGCGGTATTTTAATAGAAGATAAATATAGAGGTAAAGGATATTCAAAACCAGCCCTTAAACTACTGATAAAAGAAGCAAATAAAAATAATATAAAATACTTATATGATACTTTTGAAAAAAGTAGAGAAAAAGCATTGAAACTATTCTTAGATGTAGGATTTGAAATATATGAAAAAACTACAGCCAATAAATTTAATAAAGAAGTAGAAGGCGTAATTATAAGAATTGATACCAATAAAATAACCAATAACACAGATTAATTAGAAGTTTTTTCAGCATAAACAATTGACTTTTTACATAAAATATAGTATATTATTATTGCATTCGAAGGAATGTCTTAGTGATAAATGTTAATCGCTTCTAGGTGGTGCGAGCAATAAATGATCCTAGTCGTGAAATGTTAATCGCTTCCGAGTGGTGCGAGCAATAAATGATCTCGGTTGTAAATGTAAGAAAACTTCTATCTAAAGGTAGAGTTTTCTTTTCTTTTATGATAATATAGTACTAAGGAGTTGATTCACATGAAAGTTCAGACTGGTTATTTATATCATATTAAAGATGAATTCTTTGATCAAATTAATAAAAAAGGATTAATGATAAATCATGAAAATGGTCATTCTAGACCATCATATTTAGCAATTAAAGATAAAGAAATTTTATGTTTTATACCATTAAGTACAAAGGTAGATAAGTACAGAACTATTATTGCTAAAAAAGAAAAAAGTATGGTTCTTGTAAAACAATATTGATCAAAAGAATTGCTGGTAGAGAACAGGCTATATTAATTTAGAATGCCTTTCCTACATTAGAAAAATATATTCAAAGTAGACATACTGTTGATGGTAAGGTAGTTAAAATTGCTTCTGCTGTCGAAAGAGAAATCATTGATGATTTTGAGTATATGCTTTCTTTAAAAGCAAGTGGATTAGATTTATTTTTTACAGATATTGATTTTATTAAAAATTTGATGCTTGATGAATTAAAAGTTTTAAATTAACTAAAGAAGACTATTGATTCTTGAAGTGAATTTTTTCACCTCAAGGAATAATACAATATATTAAATAATTTACAAAAGTGTAATAAATGATTGACAAAACATAAAATAAATTATATAGTTATAACAAGTGAGGAGATATATAGAGCTATCTCGGGGTAAAGCCTACACGTATTTTATAATTAATAAAATCCGGAGTCACTATTCTTATATGGAATAGTTGCCTTCGGTTTTTTCTATATATGATATTAATAAAAGAAAGGAAGTGGATAAGATGATTAAGTTTAGTGAAGAAGAAGGTTTTATTAAAGCACATGGTTTTAAACATAGAGAAGGACAAGATAAAAATATTAAGTTACCTAGTGTTGCAGTAGGAGTATTTTCTAGACATTTATTTGATGATGTTATAGAAAAGTATAGTGCACTTGAAGTTGGATATTTTTCTTGTGCTAACATGGAAAGAAATATCTATATAATAAAATATAAAGATATAGAAATAGTCTTTTTTATGGCTGGTGTAAGTGGACCTTTGATTGCTGGGGATATTGAGGAGTTATATTCTGCTGGTGTTCAAAAAGTTATTATTTTTGGTAATTGCGGAGTACTTGATTCTAAAATAGAAGATTGTAGTATTATAATTCCTACTAAAGGATTTAGAGATGAGGGAACCAGTTATCATTATGTTTCACCTAGTGAAACAATAGAAATTAATCCTGATTATAAAGAAGATTTTATTAAGATATTAAACGAATATAATTTTGATTATACTGAAGGATTTACTTGGACTACTGATGCTTTTTATAGAGAGACAAATGATAAAATAAAATATTTTAAAGATAATGGAGCAGTTTGCGTAGAAATGAAAGGTACAGTGATTGCTTCAGTTTGTCAAAGATTAAATATGAAATATTTTACCTTTTATTATGCAGGTGATAATTTGGATAGTACTGTATGGGATAAAAGAAGTATAGATGGTCCTACTAATATTGATAAAAAGAAAGAGGTATTATTAATTGCTCTAGAATTAGCAGTAGTTTTAAATAACTATGAATAATAAAAGAAAGGAAGTAGATAAAATGGATAAGTTTATATTACCAGAATATGATAATAGTATTGTTAGTTTAGCATCTAGTATTAGGAGATATTTTGAACTTGATGTTTATCATAATACTTTAAGTGATATTGACAAAATATTAGAAGAATATAAACCAAAAAATGTAGTAGTTATATTATTTGATGGAATGGGATCAAGATTAATAAAAAAAATATTAGGAGAAAATAGTTTTCTTTATAGAAATATGTTAAAAGAAATATCTTCAGTAGTACCAGCGACTACAACTGCTTCAACTACATCAATGCTTACTGGTCTTACGCCAGTGGAACATGGTTGGCTTGCTTGGGATTTATATTTTAAAAAAGAGGATAAAATAGTAACAATGTTTACTAATAAGATTAAAAATACTGATATAGATGCTGATAGTGTATCACTAGCTAGAAAATATTTTCCATATAAAGATATTTGTGAATTAATAAATGAAGAAGGCAAATATTATTCAAAAATAATTGCTCCATTTAATGAAAATAAATATGAAGATATCGATGATATGATAAATAAAATTAAAAGTAGTTTAAATATTAAAGATAAAAATTATATTTATGTATATAATCCTGAACCAGATACTACTATGCATATTACTGGTACCGATAGTAAAGAGACTAGAGATTATTTTGAGTTGATTAATAAAAAAGTAGAAGAATTATATAATACTATATCTGATGATACATTACTTATTGTAGTAGCGGATCATGGTCATATTAATTGTGATACTATTATATTAGAAGATTATAAAGATATATTTGATACTCTTGCTGGAGATACGTCTTTTGAAGGAAGACTATGTAGTTTTAAAATAAAAGATGGTAGAGAGGAAGAATTTGTTTATCTATTTAATAAATATTTTAGTAATTATTTTGTATTAATGACTAAAGAAGAACTTATTGATAGTAAGTTATTAGGTAATGGTACTGAAAATAAATACTTTAGAGATTCACTAGGAGATTATTTTGCTTTAGCCTATAGTAATAAATATTTTAAATATAGAAATGTAGGTCATATTCATAAGTCAACTCATGCTGGTTTAACTGAAGATGAGATGAAGATACCATTAATAATTTTAAATAAGTGTAAAGTTAAGAGAAAGTAGGTGATGTTATGATAATATTGTTTAGTGGTTGTGATAAAGTAAAAGGGTTTAATACTAGAATAAAGGAAGTTATAAATAAAGAATTAGATAGATATAATAGTATGGCTGTTATATGTGCTAGTGATGATTATGGTAAGAATGATACTTTAATAGATGGTACTAGTGATATGATGGGTATAAGAAATATGTTTAATAGTATTAAAGAATTTTATTTAATAGACAGAAGGACTTCTATTAACGATATGATAAATATAATAAAGAAAGTAGATATTATATATTTATTTGGAGGTAATCCTTTAATACAATTAGATATAATTAAGAGAATAGATTATAAAAAATTATTTAAAGATAAAGTATTACTTGGAATATCTGCGGGTAGTATGAACTTAGGTAAGATAGGGTATTATTCTAAAGATGATGATTATGATAAGACATTCTTTTATGAAGGATTAGGTTTTACTGATATAACTATTGATCCTCATTTTGATATTAATAATAGAAAGCAAGTAAATGAAATAATTGATAGTTCTTATAAATATAAAATAATAGGTTTACCTAATGATTCATGTATAGTAATAAAAGATAATGAAATATATTATATTAATAATTATTTTGTAGTAGAAGATGGTAAAATTAAAGAGAAGATGTATTAAGATTAATAAATGATAAAGCATTTACTTATATGATATATCATGATAAAATAATATTATGAGTGAAGATATGCAAGAATATTAAAAAAATTAGAAAGAATAAATGATGGTTTATTTTGAATTGTTTAATATTGTAATAAATTTTTTAGAAGAAAATAAAAGTAAGAATATAGATTTAGAAAGATTTAATAATTTTGTTAACGAGTTTAATGATGTTAAAAAGAAAAATAATTTAGAATTGGGAGTGATAATATGAATGTTAATGAATTTTTAAATAAGATGATTGGTGAATTAAATTTAGGCAATTTAATTGAACCAATATCTCAAGTATCAGGTGGACTAATGCATAGGATGTTTAAGGTATTTACTGATAAAGGAAGATATATTGTTAAGTTACTTAATCCTAATATTATGAAAAGACCGACTGCAATGAATAATTTTAATACAGCAGATAAATTAGAAGAAATATTAAAAGATAACAATATTGATGCAGTATATTCATTAAAATTTAATGATAAAAAAATGCAGGAGTTAGATGGACAATATTTTTATGTATATGAATGGTTTGATGGTAAATCTTTAAAAGATGATGAAATCACTATTGAACACTGTAAGAAGATAGGAAAATTACTTGCTTATATTCACAATATTGATTTAAAAAAAGATGAAGTAAAGGCAAAAACTAGAAATATAGATTTTAAATATTATATTGATTTAGCAAAAGAAAAAGATTCAGTTATTTATGATATGATATATGATAAATTAAATATATTAAATGAAAGTATGAATAAAGGTAATATATCAGTTAATGATTTACCAAAATTTAGTGCAATATGTCATAACGATATGGATAGTAAAAATGTAATGTGGTTAAATGATGATTATAAATTAATTGATTTAGAGTGTTTAGGTTATTCTAATCCATATTTGGAATTATATGAGCTAGCACTTTGCTGGTCTGGATATGAAAAGTGTAATATAGATTTTAGTAAATTTAGTGCATTCTTTCAGGCTTACATTGAAAATACTAAATTAGATATGAACGTAGATTGGGAAGCAATTTATTATGCTAATAATGGAAGACTTGGATGGTTAGAATTTAATATTAAAAGATCATTGATGATAGATTGTGATACTGAAGAAGAAAAACAAATAGGAATTAATGAAGTAAAAGAAACTATAGAACATGTTGTTTATTACGATAAAATTAAAGATGAAATTTTAAGTAATATTAATAAACTAATATATTATAATAAAGAGAAAGTGTTAAAAAGAGAGGATAATCATGAAAATTAATTATATGTTTAGTAGAATAGATAGGGATAAAGGGTTTAATGATAATCAAAAGAAGTATATAAAAGAAGATATTAAGAATAATATGTCTATTACTTTTATAGCTAGTTTATTTGATGAATATGAAAGAAATGATACTCAGGTTAAAGAAATTATTAATGTATTTAAAAATATAGATATTAATTTTAAAGAAGTACATTTAATAGATAATAGAGTATCTAAAGAAGATGCTTATAAATATATAGAAAAAACAGATATAGTTTATTTAATGGGTGGTAGTCCAGAATTAGAAATGAAATCTATTATAGAATATAATTTATTTAATATATTAAAGGATAGAAATGGTATAACTATAGGTACTAGTGCAGGTGCTATGAATCAAACGGATAGAGTAATATATAAAGATGATTTTAAGAATTATGAATTAGTAGATTATCAAGGATTAGGTTTTATTGATTTAAATATATATCCTCACTTTGATATTGATAATAAAGAATATATGGATGAAGTACTAGAAGTTAGTAAATATACTAGAATAATAGGATTACCTAATGAATCTTTTATTAGAATAAAAGATAATGATATAGATTTTGTAGGTAAACATTATTTTATAGAGAATGGTGTAATGGAATAAAGATAATGTATGCTTTAATTAAAAATGAGGAGGTAACAAAAATGCATGAGATAATAAATAAAATAGTACAACAAAATCAATCTTTATTTGGCACTAATCCCAAAATAGATAAGATAAATATAGGCTTTACGAATACGATATATAATATTAACGATTTATATATTGTTAAGATATGTACTGATGAAGATAATGAGAAAGAATTTAAAAAAGAAATTGATTTTTATAATTCGAATAAAAATAACAATTTAATTCCAAAGCTATATTGTTCAAGTATAAATAAAAAAGATGTTCCATATTTTTATGAAATTATTGAAAAGATAGATGGCGTTTCTTTATATAATGTATGGCATACTTTTTCAGAAGAACAAAGAGAAGATATAATTAAACAACTATGTGATGCTATGAAACAAATTCATAGTAATATTGGAGAAAAATATGATTGGACCAAAACAATGCAAGAAAAGTTTATGCCGCTATATATTCAAGCAAAGAATCTTAATATTTTTAATGAAGAAGAACAAAAACTTTTAGATTATGCGTATTCTAAATTTAATAAATATTTAGATTCTAATGATTTTATTTTAATTCATAATGATTTACATTTTGACAATATATTTTATAATGATGGTAAAATTAAACTAATAGATTTTGAAAGATCAATGTATGCTCCTAGGGATTTTGAATTGGATATTTTATATAGAATGATTAGAAAGCCTTGGAAGTTTGCTAGTGAAGAAACAGAGCGATATACTGATTCTGGCGATTATACAAATATAATGTTATATATTGAAAAGTATTATCCTGAATTAGTAAGTGATCCAAATTTACATCAAAGGTTGGCAATTTATGATATGGTATACTTTTTAGAACAATTAGTAAAACACCCAGAATTAGAAGAATTAAAAAACGATGTTATTTTTGGCGCTAAAGTAGTAGCTTTAAAAGATGAAATTACATTTAATGATGTTAAGACACCAATGGAATTAATGGATTTTATGAATGTTAATATTGAATATGGGTGGATTGATAATCAAGGATTTAAACATCTTAATAACCTTAAAGGATTTAGAAAAAATTATAGAATTAGTTCAATAGATAAAATGTTAGAAGTTGGGTTAGGAACATGCATTGAACAAGCAAAAATGATTAAATATTTCTTTGATAAAATGGGATTTGAAAACAAATTATATTGTTATAGAAGTTATGAAACAGAAGAAAACTTTGATAAAGATATAAGAATGCATTGTTTTGTATTATTTAAATATAATGATAGTTGGTATCACTTTGAACATTCCAATAGGCCAAAAAGGGGAATTCATAAATATGATTCAGTTGAAAGCGCAATAGAAGATATTACTAGTGGTTTTAAGGAACATGGAGATATTAGAAAACTAACTGAAATAGACTCTATACCTAGTGGATTAACATTTAAAGAATTTAATAATTTTGTTAATGAATTTGATGATACGAAAAGAAAAAAAATTTAGAATTAGGAGATAAAATGAACTTAGAAACTTTAAAAAAATGAATATGAGAAAATGTAACAAGTCTATGGGGATAAAACATTAAAATCAATTAATTTTGGTGGATGTGATACAAATCCGGATATATGTTTTGTTTTTATGAATCCAACATCAAAAAATATTGTTTTTGAACCATCATGGAATGGCATTAGATCACCATGGATTGGAACCAAAAATATTTGGGATTTATTTGTTGTAACAAATTTATTTGATGTTGATATATATAATGAAATTAAAAGTAAAAAAGCAAATGAGTGGGATAAAGAATTTGCCGAAAAGATATATGACGAAATGAAAAGAAATAAAATGTTTATTACTAATTTAGGTAAATGTACGCAAATAGATGCAAGACCTATTCAAAATTCAGTATATGAAAAGTATTTAAATTTATTAGAAAAAGAGATAGAAATAGTAAATCCTAAAGTTATAATTCTATTTGGAAATCAGGTTAGTACAGTTTTTCTTAAAGAAAAAACATCAGTTTCACTATGTAGAAAAAAAGAATTTACAAAAGTTATTAATGATAAAGAATATAAATGCTATTCGATATTTTATCCTGTCGGTAATGGAAGATTTAACACTGATAAATCTATTGAAGATATATTATGGATAGAAGATGAAGTTTTAAATAAGAAAGTAGGAAGTTGTTAGTAGCATTTGAGTAATAAGAAAAAATACTACAAGAAAATTAATTTGTTCCAAATTTTATAGAGAATGGTGTAATGGAATAAAATGTTATGATAGAGACTATTATAGAGGCTCTATCATACCACGGAAGACTACAGGCTGAAGTGGAAAAGGAGGAAATCATGAAAGAAATAGTAGATGAAAAGAATAATAAAATAATAGGTAATGTTAATTTAGATAATTCTAAAGTAAAGTTTATAGGTAGTAATAATGTTTTATATATTAATGATGAAATAACTTTAGTTAATTCTAGTATAGAATTTAGAGGGGATAATTCACTAGTATATTTATGTAAAACATCAGAAAAAATAACTGTAGATATAAAATTATATAATAATTCCACTATTTACTTTGGAAAGAATATTTGGATAAATAAAGGAGTTAAGATAGTTATATCTGAACAAACTAATTTGTTTATTGGTAAAAATTGTATGATAGCTCCTGAATGTTGTTTTAGAAGTGCAGATCCACATATAATATATGATATTAATACTAAGAAAAGAATAAATCAAAGTAAAAGTATTTTTATTGGTGATCATGTTTGGATTGGTCAAGGAATAATGGTATTAAAGAATGCAATGGTAGGATCGGGAGCAGTTATTGGAGCTAAGAGTTTAATAACTAATAAGAGATATAATTCAAATACTATATATGGTGGAAGTCCTGCTAAAAAGATAAAAGAAGGTATATTTTTTATTCATGATGATTGTCATAGATTCTTAGATGAAGATATTGAAAAATATGAGTATAATGATACTGATAAATATATTTATAATAGAGATGGTACTACTACTGAATTTGAGGATATTGAAAATAATTTAAGAGGAGCTTCTATTAAAGATAGAATTGATTATTTAGATAAGATTACTTTAAATAATGATAAGAATAGATTTTATATAGGTGATTAGATAAAAGAGGTAGTGATGGAAGAATATTTAAATAAAATAATAAGTGATAATGATATTTTAAATAGTAATATGAAATGTGTAAAAGTAAATGCTGGTTTTACTAATACTGTTTATATACTAGATGATAAATACATTATTAAGATATGTAGTGATAGAGGTAATAAATGAATTGAATGAATTGATTAGTGAGGTATAGAAATGAAAACAGAACTTATATATTTTGTTCATGGTACTACTTATGATAATGCTAGTAAAAAGTGTTCTGGCTGGAAACAAGTAGAACTTAATGAACTTGGAAAAGAACAAGCTCTTAATTTAGGAAAGGTTAATAAAGATATTAAGTTTGATGTTATATTTACATCCGATTTAATAAGGGCAATAGATAGTGCTAATATTGCTTTTCCTAATATTAAGAAAATTCAAGATAAAAGACTAAGAGAATGTAATTATGGAGATTTAGATGGTGAAGATAAGAACTTAATTGTCTATGAAGATCATATTGATGTGCCATTTCCTAATGGTGAGTCTTTAAAAGATGTTGAAGTAAGAGTACAAAGTTTTATCAATGATATACTAAAAGAATATAAAGGTAAAACAATAGGTATTGTAGCGCATAGGGCTCCTCAGCTGGCATTTGAGGTTATTACTAAAAATATAAGTTGGGAGACTGCGAATGAAAATGACTGGCGTAAAACAGGCAATTGGAAGCCAGGATGGAAATATGAAATTGATTAAGAAATAGGATTTAATATCATGACGAGTTTAGAAAGAAAAGAGGTAAGAAAAATGAAATATTTAGGATCTAAAGTGTTAGAAACAGATAGGTTACTTTTAAGACCTACTAAAGAAGAAGATTTAAAAGTTATTTGGGGTATTTTATGTGATAAGAAAGTAGCAGAACATTATCTTGTAGGAAAATTTAATTATGATTGGGAAAAGGAAAAAGTATGGCAATATAAAAAATTAGAAAAAGCAAATAATGAAGATGTATTTCAGTGGTCAATAATATTAAAATCAGAAAATAAATGTATTGGTCAAGCTAGTTGTCAAAAAAGTTATGATGAATTTGGTAATGAAAATAGTGATAATATAAGAGATGTTGGTTGGTTTTTAGATTTTAATTATCATGGTATGGGATATGGTAGTGAAGCTGCTAGAGCAATGATCGATTATATGTTTAAAGAAGTACAAATTGATAAAATAGAAACTTGTGCTGCTACTGATAATTTAGCATCTTGGAAGATAATGGAAAAGTTAGGTTTTCATAGAACTAATAAAATTAAAAAAGTTAAGTATACTATTTTAACTGAAGAAGTAGATTGTTACTGCTACGAAATAACGAGAGAAGAATATTTGAATTTGGTTAGTAAATAAAAGTTAACAAGATTAAAAATATAAAAATGATGGTTATATGATAAATAAATGATGATTAATGAAGAAGTAGGTTATATTATTTATATTTTAGAGAGTTTAAGGATGGTGAAATTAAACATATAATATAACTGAATTACACATTATAAATTTATTAGTTAGTTACTTTATAACTTTTGAGTGTATGATTATTAATCATAAATTAAGGTGGTACCGCGATAATTTGTCCTTATGTATAGAATTATTGCGGTTTTATTATTAGAGGAGGAAAAGAAAATGAATAAAAAAGAACAAATTGATTTAATATTAAGAAGAACTGTAGAAGTTCATAATAAAGATACTTTAATTGAAAAATTAAATAGTGGAAAAAAATTGGTTATAAAATTTGGAGCAGATCCATCAAGACCTGATTTACATTTAGGTCATACTGTTGCTCTTAGGGCATTAAAAATATTTCAAGAATTAGGACATGAAATTGTTTTTGTTATTGGTGATTTTACGGCTATGATTGGAGATCCATCTGGCAAATCTAAAACAAGACCAGCATTAAGTTTTGAAGAAACGAGAAGAAATGGTGAAACATATTTTAAGCAAGTTGCTAAAATATTAGATCCTAAAAAGATAAGAATTGTTTATAATTCAGAATGGTTATCAAAAATGACTTTTGAAGATGTTATTAATTTAACTGGAAAATATACAGTAGCAAGAATTTTAGAAAGAGATGATTTTAATAATAGATTTAAAAATAATATTCCAATAGGAATACATGAATTTTTATATCCATTAATGCAAGGATATGATTCTGTTGCTTTACATGCAGATATTGAAATAGGTGGAACAGATCAAACATTTAATTTGTTAGTAGGTAGAGAACTACAACGTGATTATGGACAAGAGCCACAAGATGTTATGTGTTTTCCATTGCTTGTTGGAATTGATGGTAAAGAAAAAATGAGTAAATCTCTTGGTAATTATATTGGTATTGATGAGTCTGCTGAAATAATGTATGAAAAGGCAATGAGAATACCTGACGATGTATTAATGGATTACTTTAAATTAACAACTGATTTAGATTTAGATGAAATAGAAAAAATAATGAAAGAAGATATCGTGGAAACACATAGAATATATGCAAGAGAAATAATTAAAATGTACCATGGTGAAGAATTTATTAATGAAGCAGAAAATAGATATGCAACAGTGGCACAAGGTGGTATACCAGAGAATATTGAAAAAATAGAGATAGATAAATCTTTAATTGAAAAGGGTATATTACTAAATGATTTATTAGTATTTGCAAAAATTGTTCCATCTAAATCTGAGGGAAGAAGAATGATAGAACAAAATGGTATAAGTATAAATGGGAACAAAGAAAATAGTGTAACTAGACTAATTAGTATTAATGATTTTGTAAATGATGAATTAGTTATTCAAAAAGGTAAAAAACAGTTTAAAAAAGTTGTTCTGAAATAATAAATAAAAAATACATTACTAATTTTTAAAAAATCATAACTTTTTAAGATTTGTACTCTAACACATAGAGTACTTTTTCTTATACCTACCATAGCATTGCTATGAGGAAGACTCTCTTTAAGAGGCTTACTCATACCCTGGAAGACTTATTTTATATAAGGCTGAAAGGGTAATAAATATATAAATATAATAAATTAACTAGATTTTTATTATAAAATTTGATAAAATAAAGAAGTAGGATGTGAAGTATATGTATTTAAAAGAAATAAAAGCATATGGATTTAAGTCTTTTGCAGATAAAACTTCGATTGAATTTGGTAAAAATATAAATGGTATAGTAGGACCTAATGGATCAGGAAAATCTAATATAGTAGATGCTGTAAGATGGGTACTAGGAGAACAATCTATGAAGAGTCTTAGAGGAGATAATTCATTAGATGTAATATTCTCTGGTAGTGATAGTAGAAGAGCTCTTAATAGTGCTTCAGTTACTTTAGTATTTGATAATACTGATAGAAGTCTTCCAATAGATTTTAATGAAGTATCAATAAAGAGAATGGCTTTTAGAACAGGAGAAAATGAATACTATATTAATAATGAAAGAGTAAGATTAAAAGATATAACTGAACTTTTAACTGATAGTGGTACTGCGAAAGAGAGTTTTAATATTATAAGTCAGGGTAAAATAGATGAAATATTATCTAATAAGCCAGAAGATAGAAGAGTAATATTTGAAGAAGCAGCAGGAGTTTTAAAATATAAGAGAAGAAAAGAAGAAGCAATTAGAAAATTAGATAAGACTAATCAGAATCTTAATAGGGTTAATGATATTATTAATGAATTAAATAGTAATATTATACCTCTAGAAGAAGCTAGTAAGAAGGCTAAGAAATATATTGAATATAAAGATAGGTTATCTAATATTGAAGTAGCAGTTATAGCTAAAGAGATTAAAGACTTAAACTTTGAATATCAAGAAGGTAAGAAAAGAATAGAAGAGTTAGAGAATGAAATTACTAAAGTGTCTACTGATAGTAGTACTTATGATATTGATATACTTAAATATAAAGATAAGTTAAAAGAAGTAAGAGATAATATTAATAAGAGTCAAGTATTATTAATAGATTTATCTAAGAAAGAAGAGAAGATTACTTCGGATATTAGATTATTACAAGAGAGAAATAAATATAAGGGAGAGGAATCTCTTATTAGTAATAATATTATTACTTTAAAAGAAGATATTCTTAGTATCAAGAATAAACTTACTAATTACAATAATGATATTGAAGTATTAGATAATAAGATTAGTAATATTAATAATAATATTAATGAATATAAAAGTAAGATAGATAATTTAATAGTTAGAAAGAATAATATTAATAATAATATTGTTAAGAATAATAGAGATATTGATAGTAGTACTTATAAAATTGATTATTTAGAGAATAATCTTAATAATAATTTATCAGTACCTAAACAGATTAAGAGTATTTTAGATAATCCTAAGTTTAATGGTATTCATAATGTTATATCTTCTTTAATTGAAGTACCTTCTAAATATAGTGTATGTATTAATACTGCTCTTGGAGGAGCATCTTCTTATTTAGTCGTTGATACTCCGAATACTGCTAAAGAGTTAATTTATTACTTAAAGAATAATAATTTAGGTAGGGCTACTTTTTATCCATTATCAGTTATTACTGGTAGATATATTGATGATAATACGATTAATAGTATTAGTAATGAAGATGGTTATATAGGTATAGCAGCTGATTTAGTTAGTTATGATAATAAATATTGTAATATTATTAGTAATGTTTTAGGTAATATTATAGTAGTGGATTCTATTGAGATGGCTAATATTATTAGTAGTAAAATTAATAAGCGATATAAGATTGTTACTTTAGATGGACAAGTTATTAATGTAGGAGGCTCTTTAACTGGTGGTAGTCAGGTAAAGAGTGTTAGTTCGATATCTATTAAATATGAAATAGAAGAAGAAGAAAAGAAAAAAGATATTCTTAGTAGTAAGAATAAGGAATTACTTAGAGAAGTTGATAATATTGATAAAGAGATTAATTCTTTAAATAGTTCTTTATACAAATATAAAGAAGAGAGAGTTGAATATTTTAGTAAGAAAGAGGCTGTTACTAGTGGTATTACTAGTAGTACTAATGTTTTAGAAGAGAAAGAGAAAGAACTTAGGGATTTGACTAATATATCTAATAATGAGAGCGCGGAAGATAATTTAATTAATTCTTTATATAGTGTTAAGGAAGAGATATCTAATTTGAGTAAGAATATTGCTTTACTTAAAGAAAGTGAGAATAAATATAATGATAGTATTAATGAGTTAGAGGAGACTAGAAGTCATAGTAATAGTCTTACTAGTAAGAAAGAGAGAGAACTTAATAATCTTAATATTATGACTAATAGGATTGATGTTAAGTTAGATAGTTTATTAGAGAATCTTACTAATGATTATAATATGACTTATGAGTTTGCTAATGAGAATTATAAGTTAGATATGGATATTGATACTGCTAAAAGGGAAGTTCTTAAGTTAAAAGATAATATTAGTATTCTTGGTAATGTTAATTTGGATGCTCCTGAAGAGTATGAGAAGGCTAAAGAGAGATTTGATTTTTTAAATGGTCAAAAAGAAGATTTAGTTAATGCTGAGAATACTTTATATGATATTATTAAAGAGATGGATATGGTTATGAAAGATAAGTTCTTAGATACTTTTGAAAAAGTTAAGGTTGAATTTAAGAATGTCTATAGAGAGTTATTTAAGGGTGGTAAGGCTGAGTTATCACTTACTGATCCTGATAATATATTAGAGACTGGTATTGAGATTAAGGCTGAACCTCCTGGTAAGAAACTACAGAGTATTAGTTTATTATCTGGTGGAGAGAAGACTTTTACTGCTATTTCGTTATTATTTGCTATACTAAATATTAGACCGGTACCTTTTTGTTTATTTGATGAGGTAGAGGCAGCACTAGATGATGCTAATGTTGAGGCTTTTGGTAAATACTTAGATAAGTATAGAGATAATACTCAGTTTATTATTATTACTCATAAGAAGAAGACAATGGAGTATGCGGATATTTTATATGGTATTACAATGGAAGAGTCTGGTGTTAGTAAGATTGTATCTGTTAAATTAGAAGATATTAAGAAAGATTAGGTTCTTTCTTTTTTTCACTATAAGCCTTACTATGTAAGTCTTATTAGTGTTAGATTAAGCCTAAGCTTTAGTCTTAATCTAAGATATCTACATATTTATTATATATAAGAGGAGATTATTTGATGGTTGACTTACTTTGGTATGTATGTTATATTGAATTTGATAGGGGATTAGTATGAATGATATAGATAGAATTAAATTAGAAGTTATTAATAATAAACTTAAATATAATGAATTGTTAGAGTTATATATTAGATATTTAAAAGTTAGACAAAGTATGATGAGTAAGATTCCTAGTTATAGAAAAGATTATAAATATTATATTAATGATCGAAGGAGTAACTGCTACGCATATGCTTTTAGATTTGATATACCAGATTATTTTGATTATGCTTTTAAATATTTTGATAGTAATGGTTTTTATTTTGAACCTGGTTGTTTTAGTAATATATATGATATTAATACGGAAAGTACTTTATTAGAGGCTATTTATAGAGATTTAGATACTTTGGAAATAAAATATTGTGAAGACTTAGATAATGAATATTTATATAAAGTAGCTATATTTCAAGAACATAGTTATCTATATGATAGTGATGATATACCTGATTTTCATTTTAGTAGATTAAATAGTAATGGTTTTTGGTCTTGTAAAAATGGAATTGGTGGTGGAATAGAAAAGGGAAATAGACCACTTGCAGGTTTTAGTTATAAGTTAATTAAAATATTAGATATTAATAAATAAAAAATATTAAGAAATTTATGTTTTTTGGTTGACAAGTATATGGCTTTGTACTACAATTAATAGGCTAAAGGTTTTTAGTAGAAAGAAAGGGTGGTTATAAATGAAAATTAATAATAAATATTATGATATAAAAAGAAGATTAATAGCATTTGCTATGGCTAGTTATTTAGGGGTTACTTCAGCAGCATTAACTTCATGTGGTATTAATGATACTGGTAGTTCTTTAGATGATGGTTATTATAATGTTATGGAAAGAGATAGCAATATGAAAAAATATATTGCTAGTGGATGGTTTTGTGATGTTTGGACAGAAAACTATGATAATGAAAAAATTAATGGAGCTAAATTTCAATTATTTGATAGTAATGGAACATTAATTAATGAATGGGTTAGTTCGGATACACCATTTAGGATAACAGGATTGGATACTGGTAAATATACTTTAATAGAAAATCCTCCAGAAGGATATATTACCGCTAATAACAATTATAAATATGAAATAGAAGTTGGTAATAATGATTATTCTGTTTTAGCAATTAAACATGTTGCTATTGATAAATATTTTGGAGAAAATATAAATAATGTTCTTTCTTCTGGTAAAGAAGAAGATATAACTGATGAATACTTTGTTTTAAGACTTAGAGATAGTTATATAAATAGAATGAATGATAAAGATTATTTAAAGTATGAGAATGGTAATAATTTGGTAGTAGATGAGCTTCCTAAATATGTTATTTTAAAAGGTACTAGTAAGAAAGATAGTTTGAATACTGTTTCAGAAGGTTCAGTAATATATAATTTTGAAGATGTTACTTCTTTTAAAGATAGTGAATTTTCTTTAACTGATATTTCACTTACATGTAATTTAGATGGTAGTTATCAAACAATTGTTTATTCTTCTTTTCTTGGATTAAAGGGAAGTATATATAATATGAGTCTTTATATGATGCCATTGAAAGATTTGACTAATGATCAAATTAATGAATTATTTGATGAAAATGTTAATAATCAAGAAATAATGGATTTCTTGAAAGAAAATGGTTATAGTAGAACTACTAATAAGATTAGAGTATTAAAAAAGAATTAATTAGGTACTATATAGTTTGATAGGTAAGGTGTTATGACTTATATATGATGGACATAATGATGTTTCATTTCTAGACTAAGAGGCTGGAAATGACATGAAAATACCTTGGATTTTCATGAAAGGTATAGTAATTTTAGTTAATTTATGATAGAATTATATTGATGAGGTGTAATTATGAATAATAAACAAAATAATAAAATAACAAGTAGAGATGTAGATTTTGCTAAGTGGTATACTGATATAGTAAGTGCTGCTCATCTAGCGGCTTATTCTAATACTAAAGGTTGTACAGTATTTGAACCAAATGGTTATGCTATATGGGAGCAAATGCAGAAAATATTAGATGAAAAATTTAAAGAAACAGGACATGTTAATGTCTATATGCCATTATTAATACCAGAGAATTTACTTAAGAAAGAAGGAGAGTTAGTTGAAGGCTTTGCTCCAGAAGTAGCATGGGTTACTAGAGGTGGAAGTAAAGAATTAGAAGAACGTTTATGTATTAGACCAACTTCAGAGACATTATTTTCAGATTACTATAGAACAGTAGTAAGTTCTTATCGTGATTTACCAAAATTATATAATCAGTGGTGTAGTGTATTAAGATGGGAAAAAGAAACAAGACCATTCTTAAGAAGTCGTGAATTCTTATGGCAAGAAGGACATACTATTCATGAAACAAGTAAAGAAGCAGAAGCAGAGACATTAAATATGTTAAATATATATAATAATTTCTTTCATGATTATTTAGCTATACCTAGTATTGTAGGAAGAAAAACAGAAAAAGAAAAATTTGCTGGAGCAGAATATACTTATACCGTAGAATCACTTATGTATAATGGTATCGCACTGCAGTCTGCGACTAGCCATTATTTTGGACAAAAGTTTTCTAAAGCTTATGATATCAAATTCACTAGTAGAGAAAATAAACTAGAATATCCATATCAAACTTCATGGGGAGCTTCTACTAGAATGATAGGAGCCCTTATAATGGTACATTCTGATGATTATGGTTTAGTATTACCACCTAAGATAGCACCTAAAAAAGTAGTTATTATTCCAATAGGAAATGACTTAGAAGTAGTTAGTTTAGCTAATGATTATCTTGATAAATTAAAGAAAGAAGGAATTGAAGCCTATATTGATAATAGTGATAAGAGTCCAGGATTTAAATTTGCTGAAGCTGAAGTAAATGGTATTCCTGTTAGAATAGAAATAGGTAAGAGAGATTTAGAGAATAATATGATTACTTTAGTAAGAAGAGATACCAGAGAGAAAAGAGAGGTATTTACTAATACCGATATTATTCATGATGTTAAGTTGTTACTTGAAGATATTCAAAGAGATATGTATGATAGAGCCTTAAGAAGAAGAGAAGAAATGACTTATACATGTACCGATATAGAAGAATTTAAAGATATAATAAATAACCGCCCAGGCTTTATTAAAGCTATGTGGTGTGGAAACGCTGAGTGTGAAGCCAAGATTAAAGAGATAAGAGGATGCAAATCTAGATGTATTCCATTTAATGAAGAAAAAGTAGATGATAAATGTATTGTCTGTGGTAAACCTGCTAAAGATGTAGTTATTTGGGGTATTCAGTATTAAAAAATATTTACAAAGAAAAAGTTATTTGTTATAATATATAATGTGTGAAAGGATTGATTACTATGGAAATAGCATTACTTATTGTATCAATATTATTAATCGCAGTAGTTTTACTTCAAAGTGGTAAGGCTGAGTCTGCATCGCAAATAATTCAGGGTGGAACATCTGATTTGTTTGCAAATAGAAAAGAAAGAGGATTTGAACTATTTGTTACAAGAATAACATATATTTTAGGTTTTACTTTCTTTGTATTATGTTTAATAATATCATTATAAGACTTAAAATATAATTTTAAGTCTTTTTGAGTATAAAGAGGAGGTTAGCATGAATATGAAAGATATAATTATAGATAAATTAAAAGAAAATACATCACTTACTATTATGGAAATTAATGATTTACTAGGACTAACTAGTATAGAAGAATATCAAAGTTTAGAGAATGCTTTAGATAGTTTAGTTAGTGATGGTATACTATATTATAGTGAGAAAAAAAAGAAATATCTATTACTAGAAAATAGTCATTTAGTTAAAGGTAATTTAATACTTAATGATAAAGGTTTTGGTTTTATAAATATCGGTAAAGATAGTAAAGATGTATATGTTAGTAGAGATAATATAAATGGAGCAATAGATGGTGATTTAGTATTATTTGAATATTTAAATAAAGATATGAATAGACCTGAAGGTAAGATAATTAAAGTTATTAAAAGAAACTATGATCCTTTAGTAGGAGAAGTAATAAAAATAGATAATGATTATTTTGTTAAACCTGATAAAAAGGGAACTAATATATACATACCAAGAGACAATTTAAATGGAGCAGTAGAAGGACATAAAGTAGTCGTAGAACCATTAAAAGATGGTAAAAGAGTGGGTAAGATTATTAAGATTATTGGACATAAGAATGATGTAGGAGTAGATATATTATCATTTGTTTATGAATATAATTTTAGTCCATCATTTCCTGATGAAGTAATAGAAGAACTAGATAGTATTCCTTCTTATTTAACCGAAGAAGAAATAAATAAAGAACTATCTTCTGGTAGAAGAGACATTAGAGATAGAGAAATATTTACAATAGATGGTTCTGATACTAAAGATATTGACGATGCTATATCATTATCAATGACTGAGGATGGCAAATATTTATTAGGAGTCCATATAGCGGATGTTTCATATTATGTAAAAGAAGGAACTAAATTAGATGATGAAGCATATTTTAGAGGTACTAGTGTTTATTTAGTAGATAGAGTACTCCCAATGCTTCCTCATAAGTTATCTAATGGCATATGTTCATTAAATGAAAATGAAGATAGATTTGCATTTAGTTGTGAGATGGTTATTGATAATAAAGGTAATATTACTCATTATGATATCTTTAAATCTATTATTCGAAGTAGAAAGAAAATGACTTATGAAGAAGTAAATAAGTTACTTGAAGAGAATAATCCTAGCGAAGATTATAAGCCTTTTGAGAAGACTCTTAGATTAATGGAAGAATTATCTAAGATACTTAGAAAGAAAATGATCTCTCGTGGATATATAGAATTCGAAAGTACTGAGGCTAAGATTAAGGTGGATGAAGCTTGTCATCCAATAGATATAGAGGCTAGAGTACAAAGAACAGGAGAAGAGTTAATAGAGAACTTTATGATCGCAGCGAATGAAACCGTAGCAAGTTCAATCTATTACAAGAATTTACCTGGTATATATAGAGTACATGATAAACCAGATGAAAAAAGATTAGGAGAATTTATGAAGTTCTTATCACTTCATGGATATGTAGTAAATGGAAAGAGTAAGATAGAGTCTCCTAAAGATTTACAAAACATACTAAAACAATTAGAAGAAGTACCAGAAGTTAGAGTACTTCATGATATGGCTATTCGTAGTCAAGCTAAGGCAGTATACTCTGATGTTAATATAGGACACTTTGGTCTAGGTAGTAAGTGTTATAGTCACTTTACTTCACCAATAAGAAGATATCCTGATTTAATATTACATAGATTATTAAAAGATTATAACTATAATTATAGTGATAAAATAATAAGCGAAAGAAAAGAAGAACTTCCAATAGAAAGTGAACATTGTTCAATTAGAGAACAAGATGCACAGAACTGTGAAAGAGATGTCGACAAAATGAAGAAAGCAGAATATATGGCTGATCATATCGGAGAAATATATGAAGGTATTATATCAGGAGTACAAGAATTTGGTATCTTTGTCGAACTAGAAAATACCATCGAAGGACTTATTAAGGCTGAAAATATTAAAGGAGACTACTACGTATATGATAGTGATATGATGGCTTTGATAGGTAAGAAAACAAAGAAGAAGTATGCTTTTGGAGATAAGATAACAATTAGAGTAGTAAGAGCAGATAAAGATAAATCAGAAATAGATTTTGAAGTATATGACGAAAAAGAAAAACAAATAAATAATAAGAAAAAACAAAAATAGGGAGGGTTTTAAATGGAAAGCAGTATTATTACAATACTAAGTCAAGAAAAGAATAAAATGATGAAACTAGAAGAAATAACTAAAGAGTTAAAAGTACAAGATACTACTAAATTACTTGCAGTAATAAAAAATCTTGAAGAGACAGGCATTATCTTTCGTGATAAAAAAGGAAGATATACCCTAATTACCAATACCAATTTAAAAAGAGGTCTAATCAAGATAACCAAAAAGAAAGGGCCAATCGTTATTTTTGAAGATAAGACAGAAACAGTAGTAACATATAAAGATCATAAAACATTAGAAAATAACGATATCGTTTTAGTAGATATAAGTAATAATATTGCTAAAGTAGTAAAAATAATTAGAAGAGAACATCATAATTTTATAGCAGAAGTAATAAAAGATGAACATGGATATAAAGCAGTATCTAATGGTTATGAAAGTATCATATTAGATGAAATATATCCACTAGGAACAAAACTATTAATAGATGGAAAAACATTAGAAGTAAAAGAAGTACTAGGACATAAAGATGATGTTGGAACCAAAGAAAAAGAAGTATTAGCAGAATATAACTTTCCTATCAGTTTTAATGAAGAGTATTTAAAAGAAGTTAATTCCATAGAAAAGTCATTAAGTGAAGAAGTAATAGATATGGAAAAAAGAAATGGTTTAAAAGATCAAAGAAGTATCACTTCCGTAACAATAGATGGTGATGATACTAAAGATTTTGATGATGCTGTTGCCTTCCATAATAATACCGTTTATGTCCAAATAGCGGATCCTAATAGATATATCAAAGATAATAGTGCCATGTGGGATGAAACTTTAAGAAGAGCCATATCAACATATTTTCCTGGTTGCTGCAATCCAATGATGCATGAAATATTATCTAACGGTATATGTTCCTTAGTACCAGGAGAAGATCGCTATGCTATATCTATGAGTATAAAAATAGATGACAGTGGTAAAGTATTAAATTATAAAATAAATGAAGCAGTAATAAATAATCGTAAGCGTATGACTTATACTGAGGTAAATAAATATCTAGAAGAAAATACCATACCTAATGGTTATGAAAATTATACTGAGTTATTAGATAATTTATATAAGACCGCTATGAAAGTAAAAAGAAAAATGATAAATGAAGGCTTTCTAGAATTTACATCTGATGAAGTAAAATTCTTCTTTGAAAGTAGTAAATTAATAGATATTAGAGAAAGACATCAAGGAAAAGCCGAAGAATTAATAGAATTTTTAATGTTACTTCATAATATGTGTATGACTGATTATTTCTTAAAAAATAAACTTCCATTCATATCAAGATTTCATGATAGTCCAAATACTGATAAATTAAATACATGGATGGGACTATTAAAGAAAAAAGGATATCGAGTATATAGTGATAAAAAGAAGAGTTTTACAACAGAAGATATAAAAAAAATTCAGAAATTATATGCTGATTCTAAAGAAAAAATAATTTTTGATAAGATGGCTATTATGAGTCAAGCCAAAGCTAAGTATTCAGCTTATGATATCGGTCATTATGCTTTAGGTATGGGGGCATATTCTACTAGTACATCACCAATAAGAAGACTATCAGATACTATTAATCAAAGAATATTTAAAGATTCACTTCATTATGGCGTAGATTATGCTAGAAAGAAATGGTCTAGTATTACACCATATATTGCTAAATTAGCAACTGATGCTGAATTAAGAGCAGTAAAAGCCGAACATAGATTAGATGATATAAGAAAAGCTGAGTTTATGAAACAATATGAAAAACAAGATTTTGAAGTTATAGTATCAGATATTAAAGAAAACTTTATTATAGTATTATATCCAGAAAGAATGGTATATGGTAAATTATTCTATAATAGTAAATATTTCCATTTAGGTAAAGATGGTTATTCTATTATGGGACATAATGGAGAAAAGATTATGATAGGAGATATCCTTAATGCTAGATTAACTAAAGTAAATATTCTAAATGGAGAAGTAGTATTCTCTAAAGGTATTAGTGAAATAAATGAAATTAATCATACTGAAAATAATAGAAAGAGAAAAGTAAGAAGAAAATAATATATCCTTTGAAGCCCTTTGGTCTTCAAAGGTAAAAGGAAGCCTAGATAGTCTTCCTTTTAAACAATATGGCTGTAGTGAAAAATCTTTCAGTAGAGATATGAGGTATATATGAAAAGAAGAAGAAAAGTAAATAAAAAGAAAGTAATATTATTTATATTAATAATAATTATTTTAGTTATAGGAAGTATCTTTATAGTTAGTAAATTATTTGATAAAGAAGTAGTACCTTCAGATAATATTATAGATAAAGATAATAATAAAGAATATAGTATTAACATGCTTATGGTAGGAGATCTTTTAGTACATGATAGATTATATAATGCTATGAAAACTAGTGATGGCTATGATTTTAAACCAGCCCTAACATATATAAAAGATATCGTTAAAGATTATGATGTAGCCTACTATAACCAAGAGACAATACTAGGAGGAACAGAAATAGGTTTATCAAGTTATCCAGCCTTTAATTCACCATATGAAGTAGGAGATGCCATGATAGATGCAGGCTTTAATTTAGTTAGTTTAGCCACTAATCATACACTTGATAGAGGAGAAAAAGCAATTACTAATTCAGTTAATTATTGGAACTCTAAGTCAGATGTTTTAGCAGTAGGTAGTTATTTAAGTAATGAAGATAGAGATAAAATAAATATTAAAGAAAAGAATAATATTACTTATACAATGCTTAATTATACTTATGGTACTAATGGTATTAAAGTACCTACAGGTAAAGATTATTTAGTAAATGTATGGCCTTGTACTGGAAACAATCCTAGTACAGATACTAAATATCAAGAATATAAAAACAAAGTAAAAGAAGATATAAATAGAGTAAGAGATAAAGTAGATTTACTTATAGTAGCTATGCACTGGGGAGTAGAATATACACATACTCCAACAAGTTATCAAATAGATATGGCTAACTTTTTAGAGAAGCAAGGAGTAGATATTATAATAGGAACTCATCCTCATGTAGTAATGCCTGTTACTTATATAAATGATACTTTAGTAATATATTCACTTGGTAATTTCCTTTCAGCTCAAGAAACTAATATTGATTATAATACTACAGTAGGACTACTTAGTACAGTAAAGATAACAAAACATATTGATAAAGATAATAATACTAGTATAAAATTAAGTGATCAAAATAACGAACTAATATATACATACTCTAAGAATAATAAAGATTATAAAGTAATACCATTTTCTAATCCAGATATAAAAACATATCTTAGTGATTATGAAAGAGTATATAATAAGTATGCTAGTGTTATTAAGAATATGGATAATACCATAGAAGTAAATAGTATAAATTAAAATATTGTTAAAATATAAAAAGTAAGATATAATATATATAGAAAAAGGTGATTACTATGGAAATACTAAATAGAAAAGCAAGATATGATTATGAAATTGAAGATACCTATGAAGCAGGAATAGTACTTACAGGTACTGAAATAAAATCAATTAGAGAAGGCAAAGTAAATATTAAAGATAGTTATGCTATAATAAGAAATAATGAAATATATTTACTTAATACTCATATATCTACTTATAAAGAAGGAAATATATTTAATCATGAAGAAGATAGAACAAGAAAACTATTACTTCATAAAAAAGAAATATTAAAATTAAGAGATAAATTAGAAGTAGAAGGTTATACGTTAGTACCCCTTAAAATTTATTTCGTTAAAAATAAAGCTAAAGTTTTAATTGGAGTAGCTAAAGGTAAAAAGAATTATAATAAAAAAGAAACTATTAAAGAGAGAGATATCAAAAGAGAAATGGAAAGAAACTTTAAATATAAATAATGGATAATGTTATAGAAAAAACTAAAAACTTAATAGAAGTTTTTGAAGAAAGTGATTTAATAAAAAATCTAGATCACTATAAAAAAATAGTATTAGATAATCAAGAATTACTAGAACTTATTAATAAATATAATACTAGTAATGATGACTATGAAAAAGTATCTCTAAAAGTAAAAATTAATAGTTATGAAGAATATAAAGAATATATGAAATATTATAATGAATTATTCTATTATGTAATGGATATTAATAAAAGATTTAAGAAGTATACTGATGTAAGGGGTTGTCATAAATGAGAGTAATAAGTGGATATTTAAAGGGTAGAAATATTTTAGGATATAATATTCCAGGCACTAGACCAACGATGGATAGAGTAAAAGAATCAATGTTTGCTAGTATTCAAGATTATATAGATAATTCTACTGTATTAGATTTATTTTGTGGTACTGGTAGTTTAGGAATAGAAGCATTATCCATGGGAAGTAACAAATGTTACTTCGTAGATAATGGTAAAGAAATATTAAAATATCTTAATAAAAATATAGATAACTTAAATATCAAAGATAAAAGTATAGTAATAAATAAAGATTATAAAGATGCTTTATTATATTTTAAAAATAATAATATAAAATTTAATATTATATTAATGGATGCACCTTATAAATTAGAAGTAGCAGAAGAAATAATTAATCTAGTTAATAAATATGATTTATTATATAATAATGGTATATTAGTATTAGAATATAGTACTGATAAATTAAAAGATAATTATGATAATTTAACATTAATAAAGAATAAAAAATATAATGACAAATATGTAAATATTTATCACAAAGTAATTGACTAAGAAATTATTTTATGGTATATTATAAATAGAGGAGGATTAAAATAATGAAAAAATTAAATAGAAAAGGATTTACCTTAATAGAGTTATTAGCAGTTATCGTTATACTTGCTATTATCGTAGTAGTTACTGTACCTACAATATTATCATCAATTGATGATGCTAGATTATCTACAATTAACTCTTTATCTAAAGAAGTTGCTACTTGGTATGATGAGAGTGTTGTTAAAGATGAAATGGCATTTGGTACTAACTATCAAAGCGTATTAGGAGGAATTACTGCTAGCGGTGATTGGCAATGTTTAGATGCTCTTACTGCTAATAGCAAATCTTTAGCAGCTAGATACGGTTTAACTAGTACTGACATTGTTTTAGGTACTACAAATCCTTATACTGGAACAGTTTCTGCAAATACTTGTTCATCTATTAGAATTGTTGATGGACATGCACAAGTTCTATTAGTAGGTGCTACTGGTGGTAATTTTGCTGGTAAGTATTCTTTAAGTACTGAAGCAAATGGTAAAAAAATTAGCTAGTTAATAATTAAAGAGGAGAAATCCTCTTTTTTTGGTATATACTTATGCCTATATATAATATATATGGTTGATATCTTGTTATTAGACTTTAGGCTAATAACAACACTCTAAGACCTTGGCTTAGAGTGAAAGGTAGAAATAAGTCTTTTTCTTTTACTAAAAATATAGTATAATGTTATAGAAAGAGGTAGATAGAATGAATTTAATAATAGGAAGTCATGTATCATATAATAATAAAAGTCAGTTACTTGGAAGTGTTAAAGAAGCACTAAGTTATAAGTCAAATACTTTTATGTTTTATACAGGAGCCCCACAAAATACTAATAGAAGTGTTATTGAAGATTCTCTTACAATGGAAGCATATAAATTAATGAAAGAAAATAATATTGCCTTAGAAAAAGTAATAGTACATGCTCCTTATATAGTTAATTTAGCTAATTTTAATAATTTTGATTTTTCAGTATCATTTCTTATAAACGAAGTAGAAAGATGTAGTACTTTAGGTATTAAATACTTAGTATTACATCCAGGATCAGCAGTTAATTGTTCTAGAGAAGAAGCTATTAATAATATAAGTAAAGGATTAAATTTAATATTAGATAATAATTATGATGTAACTATCTTACTAGAAACAATGGCAGGTAAAGGTAATGAGATGGGTAAGACATTTGAAGAATTAAAAGCTATTATTGATAAAGTTAAATTTCAAGATAAGATTGGAGTATGTATAGATACTTGTCACTTAAATGATGCTGGTTATGATATGAGTAAGTTTGATATGGTACTTGATGATTTTGATAAAGTAATTGGTATTAATAAAATAGGATGTATTCATGTTAATGATAGTAAGAATGAGATAGGTAGTCATAAAGATAGACATGAAAATATTGGCTTTGGTACTATTGGTTTTGATAATTTGATTAAGATTATTTATAATGAAAGATTAGATGGAATACCTAGAATATTAGAAACACCATATGTTACTAAAGAAGATAATAGTAAAGATAAAGTATATCCTCCATATAAATATGAAATAGAAATGATAAGAAATAAAAAGTTTGATAGTAATTTAATAACTAAAATAAGAGAAGGTTAGCCTTCTCTTATATTTTGTGTAAACATATCTATTTTATCTTTAAATTTTATATATAAGTTTTCTATTTTATTATATGTAAGTGGTTTTACTTTGAATTTTATTTCATTTAAGATATCTTTAGGATTACCATAGATAATAGTTTTATAATCTTTTTTTATGTAGTTATATATTAGTTCTATTTCTTCTTTGTCTAAAGATATACCTTGTTTTTCAGCATAATAAGTAATATCACTTTTTTTTAATCTGTTTACATATTCACTAATTAGATAAATATTCATAAATTCCCCTAATTAACTATATGTATAATTGGGATAAATATGATATAATAATAAATGGATGGTTGATAAAATGATAAAGTTAATAAAGAAACCTATAAATAAATCTAAGAAGAAAAAGGTTAATAAGAAATTAGTTATAAAGAAAAATAGTAGACCTCTAAATAAAGTTAAAAAAGATGAGAGAAATCTTACTGAGGTTATTGATAAAAGATATGGTGGACTTATTTTTGTAGTTGTTATACTATATACTATTATATTAGGTAGAGTATTTTATCTACAGATAATTAAAGAGAATGATTATAAAGAGAGCCTTGCTATGGCTACTGAAAAGACAGTAGAAAGTACTAGTGCTCCAAGAGGTAGAATATATGATCGGAATTATAATTTACTTGTAGATAATGAAGGTGTTAAGACAATATATTATAAGAAACAAAATGGAATAACTAATAAAGAAGAAATAGAACTTGCCTATACAGTAGCAGATAATATAAATTTAGACTATTCTAAAGTTAATGAAAATAGATTAAAAACCTTCTACTACAAAGGACATTATAAAGAATGTAAAAAGAAGATTACTGATAAAGAGTGGGAAGAATATAATAAAAGAAAACTAAATGATAAAGATATAGAAAAACTTATATATGAAAGATTAGATGAAGAAATAAGTACCTATGATGAAAGAGATAAAAAAGCAGCTTATATATATTATTTAATGAATAAGGGATATTCATATGCTGAGAAAGTAATTAAAAATAAGGATGTTAGTGAAGAAGAATATGCTTATATAAGTGAAAACATTGATAACTTAAAAGGTTTTAATACTAAGTTAGATTGGGAGAGAGTATATTTATATGGAGATACTTTTAAGAGTATTTTAGGTAGTGTATCTTCAAATAATCAAGGTATACCTTCAGAATTAGCAGAAATCTATTTAAAGAAAGGTTATTCGTTAGATGATAGAGTAGGAATATCTTACTTAGAATATCAGTATGAAGATTATTTAAAGGGAACTAAAGCTAAGTATAGATTATTATCTGATAATAGTTATGAATTAGTAAGTGAAGGTAAAAGAGGTAATGATATTGTTCTTACTATTGATATTAATTTACAAAAACATTTAGAAGATGTTTTATCTAATGAGGTATATAATGCTAAAGGAGAAGCAGGTACTACTTATTATAATAGATCATTTGCTGTAGTAGCAGATCCTAATACGGGAGAGATACTTGCTATGGGTGGTAAACAAGTACTTGATAAAGATGGTTCTAAGGTAATAGTGGATTATACTCCTGGTATTGTAACATTACCGGTAACTCCTGGATCAGTAGTTAAAGGGGCTTCAATGATGGTTGGATATAAATATGGAGCTATTGATATTGGTAGTCATCAGTATGATGAATGTCTTAAGATAAAAGATACGCCTTTAAAATGCTCTTGGAGGACAATGGGTGATATTGATGATATATATGCTTTAGCATTTTCTTCAAATGTATATCAGTATAAGATTGCTATTAGTGTAGGTAAAGGAAAATATGAATATGATAAGGGATTATCATTAGATGAAGAAGCTTTTAAGAAGTATCGTGATATGTATGCTGAATTTGGTCTTGGTAAAAAGACAGGTATTGATTTGCCAGTAGAAAGTTTAGGATATATGGGTACTAGTAAATTACCCGGACATTTATTAGATTTCTCAATTGGACAATATGATACTTATACACCAATACAATTATCACAATATATTAATACTATTGCTAATGGTGGTAAGAGATTAAAACCATATTTATTAAAAGAAGTATATAAAGCCAGTGATAATGGTGATAAATTTGGTTCACTAATATATAAAGCTGAAACTAAGGTAATGGGAACTTTATCAGTAGAAGATAAATATATAAATAGAGTAAGAGAAGGATTTAGTGCGGTTGTTCAAAGAGGATTAGGATATGGTTATATGGGTTATTATACTAATTCTGCTGGTAAAACAGGTACTAGTCAAAGTTTTATTGATACAGATGGAGATAATAAAGTAGATACGGAAACTATTACTTCTTCATTTGTAGGATATTCTCCTAGTGACAATCCTAGAATGAGTATAGTAGTGGTATCACCGGATGTTGGTATTCCAGATGTAGCACAGTCAGGAGTTACTAAAAGAATATCAGCACAGATTGTTAATAAATATTTTGAACTTAATCAGTAGAAGGATAGTTATGGATAAGAGAAGAGAACTATTTAGAAAACATTATGAACATTATGATATAAGAAAAACCGCTATTGAGAGAAAGTATTATCATTCTCTTAGAGTTATGGATCTTTCTATACTTATCAGTAGATATTTAGGCTTAGATGATAAAGATATAACTCTTGCTAGTATTATTGGGTTATTACATGATTATGCTAGGTTTGAACAATGGACTAAGTATAAAACTTATAGTGATAAGGATTCTATTGATCATGGTGATTTAGCAGTTAAAAGATTATTTGAGAATAAAGAGATTGTAGATTATGATCTAGATGTTAATGACTATGAAACTGTATATACCGCTATTAAATATCATAATAAGATTGCTATTCCTTATTCATTAGGTAATAGAAGTAAATTATTTTGTAAGATTATAAGAGATGCTGATAAGTTAGATATATTTTATTTAAGAACTAATAAGAGTTTAGTTAAAGAAGGTGGAGATATATCTTTAAAAGTAGAAGAGAATTTCTTTAATGAACAGAGTATTAATAAAATGGATGTTATGAGTTATAATGATGAGATTATATCTGTACTTGCTATGATCTATGATTTAAATTTTGATTATAGTTATGAGTATTTAGATAAATCACAACTTATATGGAAAATGTATTCTGTACTAGAAGATAAGAAAAGATTTGAGAAATATTTTGACTATATTGATAAATATATAAAAAGAAGAATGGGTTAAGATGTTTAATATCTTTTTTTCCATTTCAACCATAAACAAGTTTATGTTTTCCATGGTATGAGCAAGCCTTGTTGTCTTGCTCATAAAGTTTATGTGGTTATATAGAAAAGAACTTGTACTACTATTCATTTAGAATATTTGGAATATGATTTTATATTATTATCTTAAGTGACAGAGTTCTTTTCTTTCTTTTAGGTATTCACCGTGAATATAATAGATATGGCTGATATTCATTTCTAGACTATAGGCTAGAAATGACATGAAATGACCTTGGCATTTCATGGAAGGAAGAGAATAAATAATCTTTACTTTAATTGTTATATTTGATATAATTAGTAAGAAATGAGGCGGTATTATGAAAGTTAAATATACATTATTACATAAAGATAAAGATACTAAGGCTAGATATGGAACGTTAGAGACTAACTATGGTAAGTTTGAGACTCCAATGTTTATGCCAGTAGGTACTCAGGCTACGGTTAAGACTCTTGATCCAGAAGAAATTAAAGAGATAGGAGCAGGTGTTATATTATCTAATACTTATCATTTATGGCTTAGACCAGGAGAAGATATTGTTGCTAAAGCAGGAGGACTTCATAAGTTTATGAATTATGATGGTCCTATTCTTACTGATTGTGGTGGCTTTCAGGTATTTAGTTTGGCTAAACCTAAAGATATTAGTGAAGAGGGAGTAGTATTTAAGAGTCATATTAATGGAGAGAAATTATTCTTAACACCTGAGAAGAGTATTGAAATTCAAAATAAATTAGATAGTGATATTGCTATGAGTTTTGATGAATGTCCTCCATATCCTGTAACTCATGAATATATGAAGAATAGTGTTGAGAGAACTATTAGATGGGCTAAGAGAGGAAAGACTGTTTTTAATAATCCTAATCAAAGTTTATTTGGTATTGTACAGGGAGGAGAATTTGAAGATTTAAGAGAATGGTCTTGTAAAGAGACGGTTAAATTAGGTTTTGATGGTTATTCTATTGGAGGTACTTCAGTAGGAGAAGATAAACCGACGATGTATAAGATGATTGAATATGGTATTAAATATTTACCAGAAGATAAACCTAGATATTTAATGGGAGTAGGAGAACCTACTGATTTATTTGAAGGGGTAGAAAGAGGAGTAGATATGTTTGATTGTGTACTTCCTACTCGTCTTGCTAGACATGGTCATGCTTTTACTAGAAATGGTAAGATTAATTTAAGAAATGCTAAGTATAAAGAAGATTTTACTCCAGTAGATGAAAGTTGTGACTGCAAATGCTGTAAGAATTATACTAAGGCTTATATTAGACATCTTTTAGTAGCAGATGAGACTCTAGGTCAAAGACTTTTATCTATTCATAATTTAAGATTTTTAATTAGAATTATGGAAGAGATAAGAGAAGCTATTAAAGAAGATAGATTCTTAGAATTAAAAGAAGAATTTTATAATAATTATAAAAAGAAATAATATACTTATTAGAGGTGAAGGGTAAGATGAAGAAAATATTAAAGATTAATGGAATGAATTATTTGGTGTTAATATTTTTTGAGATGGTATTTGCTCTCATCTCTTTTGATATTTATTCTAAGGGTGAAGTACTTAGTATACTTATATATTCTTTATTTGTTTCTTTTGTTATGACTATTTTAATGACTATATGGAATGAGAAGGTAAATAGAATATTTGGTTATATTATTTATTTTATTTTTTGTTTTTGGTTTGCTTTAGAGACGATATTTAAAGCTTTCTTACAGACTTTCTTTTCTTTAGATTGTTTTAAGTTATCTGATCAGGCTATGGGGTTTGCTGGAGAGACTATTAAGGTTATTGTTAGTAATATCCACTATTTGGTATTGTTCTTTTTACCTTTTATTTTACTTATTATTTTTAGAAGAAAACTAGATTTTGATATAAAAGGTAATAAGAAGTATTTATTTGGTTATATTATTCTTATTCCTTTATCTTTCTTATCTTATAGACTATATATTAATAGTACTAAGAATAGTAGTGATATTTCTTTATATGATTTATATTATAATACAAATAATATTCCTCTTAGTATTCAGAAGATGGGAGTATTATCTAGTACAGGGTTAGATATATATAGGAATATATTTGGGTTTGATGATAAGATAATTGAAGTTAATTATGAAGAGAATGATGATAATGATGAATTATTTGTTTATGATAAGAATATTCTTGATTTGGATTTAGATAGTGATAAATTAAATAAGGATATTAAGAAATATATTGAAGATAATCCTGGTACTAGTAAGAATAAATATAGTGGGATGTTTGAAAATAAGAATCTTATTTTTGTAGTAGCGGAATCTTATAGTGAGATTGGAGTAGATGAAGAGAGAACTCCTACTTTATATAGGCTTATTCATAATGGGTTTACTTTTGATAATTTTTATGTACCTTATTATTTATCGACAATTGGAGGAGAAGCTCAGTCTCTTACGGGGTTATATCCTAATTATGCTACTTTGACTAAGTGGAAGAATGGGGAGAATAGTTTTCCTTATGGACTAGCTACTGTATTTAAAGAAAAAGGATATAATACTTATGCTTATCATGCTCATAATGGTTATTTTCAGAATAGATATAAATATCTTAAGTCTTTAGGGTTTGATAATTTTAAGGCATGTAATATGGGACTTGATATTAACTGTGATATATGGCCTGAGAGTGATATTGAGATGATTAATACTAGTATTAATGATTATATTGATAGTGATAAACCTTTTATGACTTATTATATGACGGTATCAGGACATCTTGATTATGATAAAGAGAGTAATAGTATTGTTAGTAAGAATTGGGATATGGTTAAAGACTTAGATTATAGTGATAAGGCTAAGGCTTATCTTGCTACACAGATTGAACTTGATAGGGCGATGGAAAGTTTAATTAAGAAATTAGATGATAAGGGTATTCTTAAGGATACGGTAATTGTTATGCTAGCGGATCATTATCCTTATGGGTTAGATTTAGATGAGATTAATGAATTATCTAGTTATAAGAGAGATGAGTTATTTGAGATTAATCATAATTCTCTTGTGATATATAATAGTGCAATGAAGAATGTTAATATTAGTAAGACTGGTATGCCTATTGATGTTTTACCTACGATATATAATTTATTTGATATTAGATATGATTCTAGATTATTTGCAGGTTCTGACCTTTTATCTAATAGTGAGGGTATGGTTATTTTAGATAATTTATCTTGGATTACTGATAGTGGTAGATATAATAGTCTTAATGGTAAATATAGTGGGGATATTGATAGTGATTATATTAGTAATATTAATAATATTATTCAGAATAAGATTATTTTTAGTAGGAATATGATTACTTATGATGGTTATAGATATATTAAAGAGAAATAGTTTCTCTTTTTATTTTTAACAAAATTAATAAAATTTATTGTACAATCACATAAATTATAGTAAAATTATACTAGAAGAGGTAATAGATATGAATATAACCAAACTAATAAGAAAAATAATTACATCCACGGCACCAGAGAAAGAAGCTTTAGAAATATTAGTCAAAAATCAATATAATTTAGAATCATTAGCAGACACTGATACTATAACAGAATTAATAACAAAAGATGTAGAACAAGATCCTAATAATTTAAATTATGTTCCGAATGAATTCCTAACAGATGAAATGATTGATTTTGCTTTATCAACTGAAAAGTATGTTTTTGATGGTAGAGAAGCAAGTTATAAGTTAAGACACAACCCAAAAGTAATGCTATATGCTGTAAAACAAAATCCTAATAATTTAAATTATGTTTTAGGTAAAGCACTAACAGACGAAATAATTGATCTTGCTTTATCAACTGAAAAGTATGTTTTTGATGGTAGAGAAGCAAGATTTTACTTAAGACAGAATTCTAAAGTAATGATGTATGCTGTAAAACAAGATCCTAATAATTTAAATTATGTTTCAGGTGAAGCTCTAACGGATGAAATGATAGATATAGCTTTATCCACAGAAAAGTATATTTTTGATGGTAGAGAAGCAAATCGTAAATTAAAACAAAATCCAAAAGTAATGCTATATGCTGTAAAACAAGACCCTAATAATTTAAATTATGTAGAAGATGAAGTTCTAACAGATGAAATGATAGATATAGCTTTATCCACAGAAAAGTATATTTTTGATGGTAGAAAAGCAAATCGTAAATTAATACAAAATCCAAAAGTAATGCTATATGCTGTAAAACAAGATCCTAATAATTTAAATTATGTTTCAGATTTGATATTAACAGATGAAATGATAGATATAGCTTTATCCACAGGAAAGTATATTTTTGATGGTAGAGAAGCAAGTTATAAATTAAAACAAAACCCAAAAGTAATGCTATATGCTGTAAAACAAGATTTAAACAATATTCATTACCTTTCAAAGAATGCATTAACTGATGAAATTATAAAATATGTTATAGAACAAGATCCTGATAATTTAAATTATGTTGATTCTTGGCATCTAACAGATAAAATGATTGATTTTGCTTTTTCAACTGGAAAGTATGTTTTTGATAGTAGAAAAGCAAGTTATGAATTAAAACAAAATCCGAAAGTAATGCTATATGCTGTAAAACAAGATCCTAATAATTTAAATTATGTTAAAGAAGAAGCCTTAACAGATGAAATGATAGATATAGCCTTATCAACAAGAAGGTATGTTTTTGATGCTAGAGAAGCAAACGATAAATTAAAACAAAGTTCAAAAGTAATGTTGGAAGCTGTAAAACAAGATCCTAATAATTTAAATTATGCTTTAGATGAAGCTCTGACAGATGAAATGATAGATATAGCCTTATCAACAAGAAAGTATGTTTTTCGTGGTGAAATAGCAAACTATAAATTAAAACAAAATCCAAAAGTAATGCTATATGCTGTGAAACAAAATCCTAATAATTTAAATTATGTTCTAAAAGGAGCATTAACAGATGAGGTTATAAAAGCAGCTTATGATAATGGATTTTGGGAATTGAAAAATAATAATAAAAATAATGAAGATATTTCTATTATAATAGCAAAATTAAGAAAAACGATTGAATTAAAACATAGCTATTTTTATCGAAATACAGTTAAAATGATAGAATATATAAAGGAAAAATTTTTTTACTTGACTGAAGATAAAATAGATGAACTTTACAGTTTGTATGAAAAAGTAGAATTAACTAATTCTGAAGAAGCTTATAAACTAAGGGATCAAATTATTGATGGTGCATTAGAACAAGATGATCCTTTAGAAGTATTTGCAAAAATAGAAAAAATCTTTGAAAAAAATAATCTTCCATTATTTGCAAAAGTATTTAAGTGTTTTGAGATATTATATCCAAATTTTAATAAATGGACATTTAATTTTGATAAAAATAGTAGAATTTCACCTGACTTATTAAATGCAAATCCATTAGAAAAAAGAATGGCCTATTTAAGAAGAAATAGTTCTGATAGAGATATTAGAATGCAAATGGTATTTAATGATTTATTAAGAATATCAATTTGTTCTGCTGATAGATCACTAATAGATTATATGAATAATATTAAAGTAGGAAACGATTTATATTTAGATATAGTATCGGGTAAAAGAACTTTTGAATCATTAACTTTTGAAGAAAAGAATATATTAGATATTTTTTCTTCACATTTAGAGACATTACAAGAAAATAAGATTAAAAGTAAAAATATGATACTTGATAATTTATCATTACAGGATAAAATTAAGGTTTTAAGTAAAGAATTTTCTCCAACAGATAGGCATAATTTACCTGATAGAATAATTAGAAGTTTTGCTTATTATGCTGGATTTGATTCTTTTGAAAGTTTAAATAGTTATATTATAAATTCTTATGAAAAAGCCGAAAGATTAGGAGAAAGTAATGCAATTAAAAGGCAAATATTTTCATTTGAAGATGGTGACCTTTTAAGATGTATAGGTAATATTGATACACTTGAGGCATCACTAGATTTTGGAAATGTTTGTAAAGAATTTTTGGGTCCTCTTCAGGGAACAAGTACTTCTGATGCGACACCATTAGATATAGATTTTTCATTAATAGATACAAAAAATGGTATGAAAAAAACAATATATGATTGCATAAGGAATACTCCAACTGGTTTTGTTTTTGGTAATATTTATCTTGTAACTGATAAAAGTAATCCTAATATTAGAATTACAAGAGATAATAATGATAACATAGATACACCTTATGATCCAATGAAGTTAGAAGTTTTCTCTACCGAATTTTCAAGCGGTGTAGGTGCCACACGTTGGGGTGCTAGAACAGGGTATTCATTAGTAACAGATGTTGATTATATTATATATAAAAAGAATTTTGAAATAAACTCATTAAAACCATATAATGAAGATGGAAGTGTTAATTATGTTAATCAGACTTCAGATGCTTATGATGATTTGATTCGCTTAAAAATGTTACTTGCTAAAAAAGGTATATATAAACCAGTATATGACTTTACTGGTAAATTAGTTTTTACAAAAAAAGAATATGATACTATTCGTAGTAAATTAGATGGAATTTATCATTATAAAACAATTACTGAAGAAGAAAAAGCATATCCAATAGCGGATACATCACTATTATATTTTCCTGGTATTGAGGAACTTGTAACTGAAATGCAGCAAGATAGAAGTAAACAACAAGAAAAAAGAAAAATTATTACTGATAAAATAAAAGAAATATTAATGTCTTCATTAGGAGCAACACAAATAAATGATACAATATTAAATGACTTATCACAAGGTAATATTGATTTGTTAGAGACAGGATCAACATCAAGAGGCACAAATGTTCCTGGGGATGCAGATTATGATTTTATGACTAGAGTTGGTCGTAATGATTTAAATAATACTGCTGCTGTAATTAGAGATCTTAATTCTTTATTTTCTCCCCAAACAAATATATCACATGATAATAGATTTAGAGGAAAAGATATTAAGTTAGATGGAATAGAAGAGCCAATTGATATAGATATTTCGTTTACTCAGAAGAGAGATAAAGTTGATTATTCAACAGATACTTGTTTATCTGATTTATTAAGAACAATAGAAAAAGAATATCCAGAACAATTTCCACTTGTTAAAGCAAATATAGTATATGCTAAAAAGATTTTAAAAGCTGGCAAGGCTTATAAATCAAGAAGATCTTCTGAGGCAGAAGGTGGATTAGGAGGAATTGGAGTAGAATACTGGATACTTCAAAATGGTGGTTCTTTTATAAATGCTGTTAATAGTTTTCTAGTTCAAGCTGTAAAAGATGGTAATATAATACCATATGAAGAATTTAAAGATAAATATCAAATATGGGATTTTGGAAAAAATCATGAACCAAAAGAAATAGAAATTGGCTCTTTAAAAAGAATAGTCTTTCCATATGATGAATTTGTATCATGTAATATGAGTAAAGAAGGATATTTAAAAATGACAAAGACATTATTAGAATTTAAAAAGAAGTATGAAATGGCCGCTACTCAAGTTATGAATCAAACTATGAATCAGACTGTTGAGAATTATATTGTAGAATCACCATCAAGGCATAGTAGGGGAAATATTACATATTTAATGTTAATTACATTGAGTTTAATATTATCAATAACAACAATATTAATAACATTTATTTTAAATTAAATAAGCAAAAATAAGACTAAAGTATTTGATTAGAGTCTTATTTTTTTAATATTATTATGTACTTTAGAGATAGTTTTTAGTATAATAGTTATTAGGTGATATTAGTATGTATGTAGAAGTATTAACACAAATTAGTGCTAAAGCAGTAGATCAGTATTATGTATATAAAGTACCAGAAGTATTTAGGAATAATATTAAGATTGGTATTAGAGTTAGAATACCTTTTGGTAAAATGGAATTAGAAGGATTTGTTATGAATATTCTTAATGATACTGATTATGATAAGAGTAAGATTAGGGATATTAGTGATGTAGTAGATGATAGGCCAGTACTTAATAAAGAGATGATACTACTTGGTAAATATATGAGTAAACATTTATTATGTTCACTTGTTAGTGCTTATCAAGTAATGCTTCCTAAAGCTTTAAAAGCTAAAGTTAATACTAATATTAAGATTAAATATAATAAATATTTAAGAAGAACTAAGAGTATTGAAGAGATAGATAAATATATTAGTAGTTGCAAGTATGAAGGACAAGTTAATTTACTTTGTAAGTTAAAAGAGGGAGATATTCTTATTACTAAGATGTCTAGTACTATTAATACTATTATTAAAAATGGTCTTGGTGAAATATATTTAGAAGAAGATAAAAGATACTCTTATACAGGGATAAGTAATTATAAGAGGGTAGTATTAAATGAAGAACAAGAAAAGGCTAAGGATATAGTAGTTAATTCTTTTGGGGATGCTAATACTTATTTATTATATGGTGTTACTGGTTCTGGTAAAACAGAAGTATATATGAGTATTATTGAAGAAGCTTTAAAACTAGGTAAAGAGGCAATTATGTTGGTACCAGAAATTAGTTTAACTCCTCAAGTAGTAGGAAAGTTTATATCGAGATTTGGTGATGTAGTAGCAGTATTACATTCTAAATTATCTGATACTGAGAGATATGATGAATATAGAAAGATAACTACTGGAGAAGCTAAGATTGTTATTGGTACGAGAAGTGCTATCTTTGTTCCTTTTAATAATATTGGAGTTATTATAATAGATGAAGAACATACTAGTAGTTATAAGCAAGAGAATCATCCTAGATATAATGCTAAAGATATTGCTATTCTTAGAAGTAAATATCATAAATGTCCAGTAGTTATGGGAAGTGCTACTCCTAGTTTGGAATCTTTTGCTAGAGCAGGTAACAAAGTATATAAATTATTAGTATTATCTAAAAGACCTAGTAGTAGTACAATGCCTAATGTTGAAATTATTGATATGAAAGAAGAAGTCAAGAAAGGTAATTTTATTTTATCTGATTCTTTGAAGTGTAAGATTAAAGAAAAACTAGATAGAAAGGAACAAAGTATTATTTTACTTAATAGAAGAGGATATTCTAGTATTATTAGCTGCAGGGAATGTGGTTATACTGAGAAGTGTCCTAAGTGTGATGTTACTTATACTTATCATAAGACAAGTAATAATTTAAAGTGTCATTACTGTGGTACTGCTAAAGTACCTAGTAAGGTATGTCCTAAATGTGGTAGTAAGTTAAGAGATTTTGGACTTGGTACTGAGAAATTAGAAGAAGAATTAAATAAATTATTTAAAGCTAGAATAGTTAGAATGGATGTTGATACTACTAGTAAAAAAGGAGAACACCAGAAGATTATTGATGATTTTGGCAAGCATAAATATGATATTTTAATTGGTACACAGATGATTGCTAAGGGACTTGATTTTCCACTTGTTACTTTAGTAGGAGTAGTATCAGTAGATTCTTCACTTATGGCTCCGGATTTTAGAGCTAGTGAAAATACTTTTCAGTTACTTTCCCAAGTGGCAGGAAGAGCGGGCAGAAGTACTTCAAAGGGAGAAGTTATTATTCAAACTTATAATCCTGATCATTATAGTATTATGTTAGCTAAAAATCATGATTATTTAAAATTTTATAAGGAAGAAATGAGTATTAGAAAGATGCTTAAATATCCTCCATATTATTATTTAACATTAGTTAGTATATCTTCAAGAGATTATGAAGGTGGATTTAAAGAAGCTAATAAGATAGGTAATTATTTAAGAAGTAAACTTGGTAATTCAATTATACTTGGTCCTACTACTAGTAGTGCATTTAAGATAAATAATATTTATCATTATCAGATTATTATTAAATATCAAAAAGAAGATAATTTAATTAGTACTTTAAATTTTATTATTGATATGTATAAAAATAATAATAAGATAGATGTAGAAGTAGATTTTAATCCAATTAGGGTTTAAGTATTGCTACTTCTTTTTATTTATTGTATAATTATTTTAAGATAGGTGGTTGATATGAAGTTAAATAAAAAAGGGTATACTCTAATAGAATTATTAGTAGTTATTGTGGTAATTGGACTTATTTTAGGTTTTGCTACTTTTGGAATTATTAAGGCTTATAATAATTCTAAGGGAAAGGCTTCTGATATAAGTGAAGGTAGTATAATAGATGCAGGTGAAACTTATGCTAATGAAAAAACTAATGATGAAAATTATTGGAAAAATATTATTGATAAGGAAGAAAAATATTTTTGTGTAACTATTGAAGAACTTATGAATAAAGGATTACTTGATAAAAAAGCCAATATTAAAAGTGATAAGTTTAATATACATAGTTATGTTTTAGTAAAGAAAAATAAAGTTACTTCAGTTAATAGCAATGGTGAAATATTAACTGATATCAATAGTGATGACTATAAGGTATGTAGCGGTAGTATTAGTGATGAAAAAATAATTAGTTATCCTAAATTAGATAAAGGTGATAGTTATACTGATGAAATAGATGCACCATTTAGTGATGCTATAACTGATTCAGAAGATGAAATTACTGATAGAGTGTGCATGTATGGTGATAGCTCTGCGAATATAAAAGAGACAGGTACTATAGAAGGTAATGATTGTAAGTTATTGGGACTAAAACAAAACTCTATATATTATTTAAGAGTATGTATGAAAACTAGTAGAGGTAATTATTTATGTTCTAATACTGAGAGTAGAACTACTAAAAAGATTAAAGATCCTATTATTACTATTAATAATAATGTTAATATTGAATATAAAAATGATGGTATTAATGGGGAGGCTGGATATTACTTTAATTCTATGATAAAAGGAACA
>MNTB01000023.1:0-3501 GCA_001916775.1 Firmicutes bacterium CAG:321_26_22
TTCTTTAGTAATTTCATAAAACTTTTCTCTATATTTACTATTACATTTAACTAATTCTATATTGTTAATACTATCTGCTTTTCTTATATCAGGATTAGATTTATAAGATTCTTTTTCTCGTTTATTATGACTACCAATATGGGATAAATCTTCTAATGTATTAATACTTTGACATCTAAATATTGCATAGCTCATTTGGTTGTTCTTCTCTATTTAAACGAGAATATAATACACTTTCTAAATTTAAGGTAATAACTCCTAGTCTTAATGTTTTATCATTATAGTTTTTAGTATCTGATAAAACTATTAATCTTAATATTTGTTCATAATCTCCATTAGGTTCAAAACTAACATCTTCTAATTTACTATCTGCTTCAGTTTCATAGTAATTTAGTTTTAAACTATTTTGTGAAACAACTTCTTGTAATTTATTAAAATATTCTTTTGCTTCTAAACTTGTTTTACCCTCGTGATTCATAGGGATTTTAAAATCTTTTTCATCACTAAATATATTAAAGTTATAAGGTACACCATAATTATTATGGTAATTAACTAAATCAGTTAGAAAACTTTTTCTATACGCAATATTTAACAATTCTATTTTATCTCCAACTTTATTAACTTCAATACTATCGATATAAGTACCAATTATTCTTTTCATTTCTTCTCTTGAAGCATTAGTTAAATTTAGGATATTAGTTAAAAATATATCCGGATTAACAAAAGTATCAATCGTTTCTGTATCTTCTAAAATTAATAAATCATTAGTAGTAAAGTTAAAGTTTTCACATTGTTTTATTTCCTTAATCTTTTTATTAATATTATCAATTTTATATCTAATACTTTTTAATTCGTTATCAAACTCATTCATTTTAACAACACCATTTAGATAAGCACATTTAATTCTTTCTTCTTGTTTTTCTAATTCTTTTAATTCATTTTTATAATCTTTAGTATTATCTTCTTGCTTGTGTTTTATAAATGGTGTGTAATATTTATTAATTAAATTATCTTTTCTTATTAGGTCATATAATTGAAGTAGTAATCCATCTCTTATAGTATCTTCTTTGTAGTTAGTTCTACATTTTTCGCATTTATAATAATAATATTTTTTACCACTTTTTCTTTTAGTTGTAGCTTTACCACCTAAGAAATTACCACATACAGAACATTTTAATTTATTAGTAAAAAGGTAAGTTGCAGTTCTTTCATAGTGCCTAGCATTTCTCTTAGTTTGATACTGACAAGCATCCCATTTTTCTTTTGACACTATTGGTTCTACAACATCTTCATAATATATGGGATGTTTAGTTCTTTTTCCATGAGCAAAATCTCCTTTGTAAAGTTCATTGGTCATAATCTTTTGAATAGTAGAATCTAGCCAATTAGTTCTACCTAATACTTCTTCTTTGTTATAAATATTAGCAATACCTTGATAACTTTTTCCTTCTAAATATAAATCATACATTCTAATAACAATATCTTTTGTTAATTCATCTGGTACTAATTTTTTATCAATTCTTTTAAATCCTATTGGAGTTCTATTTGGAATGTGTCCTGCTTTGATAGCACCAACCATACCAAACTTTGTTCTTTCTGAACATCTCTCAATTTCATTTTGACTAAACGCAGTCGTTAGTCTTATATACATTCTTCCATTAGAGGTTAATGTATTAGAATCATCATCTTTACAATCTAAATCGCAACCATATTTTTCTAATATTTTCATTAGTTTTTCTACGTCAAAAACACTTCTAGTTAGTCTATCTAATTTTAAAGATACTATGACATTAACTGTACCAGTTTTAATATCACTTATCATTTGTTGGTATGCTGGTCTTTTATCATCTTTAGCACTTATTCCTTCATCAGCATATACTTTGTGAATTTCATATCCTTTAGATTTACAAAATTCAATTAGTTTTTCTTTTTGCTCAGGTAAACTAAAACCTTCTCTTGCTTGGTCGAGTGTACTAACTCTAATATAAATATCTGCAATTTTCTTTTCATCGTTCATAGTTTTATCTCTCTTTCTATTATTTTTTTGAAAGAGATTAAAAGCACAAAAAGTCCATACTTTTAACCTCAAGTATTTCACTTCCTTTTTGTACGCCTAGTTTAAAAACATTTAATTGTTTTTAATATGAACTTCCATATCTTTTAATTTAATACATTTAGAATAATCATTTACAAAAATTTTATCACTTCCATTAAATATCAAATAATTATTCTCTTTGATTGTTATAATATGTGGACTTACATAAGCAATATTACTTCCTTTAATATTGATAATACTTCCTTGTTTAATAGTGTATTTACAACAAGCAAATCTACATATCATATCAATTCTTTTTAAAACTTCCTTTTCAACTTCTAATATTTTTACTTTCTTCATAAAACTCCTCACTTTCCTTATAATAACAAAAAAACTAGACGGTACTTCTAGTTAATATTTATTACTACTCGAAAAGTTCGAGTTTCCTATCAATCTGGTGGAGCTGAGGAGAATCGAACTCCTGTCCAAAACTAAGTCCTATAGAATCTCTACAAGTTTAGTTAACTAAACAATCTCACTATATCAAAAATTAGTTAACAAATGTTGATATAGCCAGTCTATAAAATTCATTACTACTATAGACATCATAGTAATATAACCTATTAAAATCGAGCCTCTAAAAAAGTTCATAGGTAAAACTTTTAAAGAAGCGCAAACGCTATATTGCTAATTAAGCAGCGTAAGCCATTGAATAATTGTTTCCAGTTATATTTAACTGATGCATTTAAAGATTGCCATCTACTTGCAATTCTATCACCATTAATCCTGTCGAAACCATAACAGCCCCAAGTTGTGTAGTAATTATACCACACATAATTATCTATTTCAATGGTAGAAAATACCACTAATACACATTTTTACTAGCTTTACTAAGTTGTCTTTTAATATCTCGTTCCTTTATACTTTCACGCTTATCATAATCTTTTTTACCCTTGCATAAACCAAGTAAAACTTTAGCTCTATTCTTAACAAAATATATCTTTAAAGGAACCAAAGTATAACCCTCTAACTTTATCTTATCACCAAGTTTACGAATCTCAGCTTTATGCATTAATAACTTTCTAGTCCTAGTTTCATCATGGTTAAAAATATTTCCTTCTTTATAATGACTAATAAACATATTAAGAAGAAATATTTCACCATTCCTAACAATACCATAACTATCTTTAATATTAGCCTTACCATCACGAATAGATTTAATCTCTGTACCCGTTAAAACAATACCACATTCATATTCTTCTTCAATAAAATAATCATGTCTAGCTACTCTATTTACTATTTCCACTGTAATCACTCTTTCCTATTCTGCTATCTCCGTGAATAGCTATATCTATATACTTATTATAATACATTTTATAATTTGGTAAAAGAGATTCCGTTAATTTCGAATAAGGATAAACTTTAAAATTACCACGATAGCCCTTTTGATTATCGCTATAAGTATA
>MNTB01000023.1:3544-3949 GCA_001916775.1 Firmicutes bacterium CAG:321_26_22
CTTAATAACATCAACAGATACCATAAGTCCAGTTAGTTTTTCAATTCCTCTTTGACCAGATATAAAATTACCAAGTGAATAAATAACTAAAGTATTATCAATAAATTCAATAGGTTCTACAACATGAGGGTGATGTCCAATCACAATATCAACACCTAAACTAGCTAAGTAAGAAGCAATTTCCTTCTGCTCGTTACTTGGAGAAAAAGAATACTCATCTCCAAAATGCATAGATACCATTAATAAATCTACCCTATCTCTAACACTTTTAATATCTTTTTTCACAACCTCACTATCATAACGATTTAACAAATAAGTCTTTCCATCTGGAATACTAAGACCATTTGTCCAACAAGTATAAGATAAAAGTGCATACTTGATTCCATTTTTTTCTTTTACAATAAG